>OY969917.1:3197500-3971082 GCA_963704565.1 uncultured Pseudomonadota bacterium | reverse complement strand
GGCTCCGTTGCCGCGAGGCTCGCTATGGGGATTTGAAGACGGCGGTCAGGGCAACGGGGCGTCTGTTTTGCGCTTTGGCGCCGGTATTTGACGGTGTGACGTGCGGCGAGGAGGCGATTTGGGCGATCCGCGCGTAGATTTTTCCGAAGGTCATGGGGCTGAAGCAGCTTTGGGCGGGCGTTTCGGGCGCGGCGCGCCCGGGCCAGAACGAGGTCGGCGGCGAAGGCAAGCAGAACTGGGGAGCGGGAAGTGGGGTCATGGTCATGAGGTGTCGATCCTGATCCGACAGGGCGAGGCCGGCGGCGCGGGGCGCACGCCTTCAAACGTTTCGATGATGATCATCCGGCCGCCGCAGCAGGGGCATTTGTGCGCGCCGTCAACGGGATCGGCGTCGCCATCCGTCTCGGGCTGTTGTTGCGGCGGGGTCTCGGCGACGGCCAGTAACGCGCGGGCGCGCTCGATGTTGCGGGCTCGCGCCGCGCTGGCGAACAGGCCGTAGTGGCGGATGCGGTGGAAGCCGCTTGGCAGCACGTGCATGAGAAACCGGCGGATGAACTCAGGCCCGTCGAGCGTCATGGTCTTGAGCTGGTCGCCTTCCTTGATCCGATAATCTTTCCATTTGAAGGTGACGCCCGCGTCGTCGAGCGCGATGAGCCGGGAGTTCGAGATGGCGACCCGATGGGTATAGCGCGACAAATAGGCGAGCACAGCCTTTGGACCGGCGAAGGGCCGCTTGGCGTAAACGACCCATTCGGAGCGACGCAAAGGCGCGAGGGCTGCGGCGAAAGCCTCTCTGTCGGCGAGCGGCGCCAGATCGCCGAAGAAGGTGAGGCGGCCGGCGGCGTTCAGCGTGGCGAGACCTTCGAGGAACAGCCGCCGGAACAAGCGCGAGAGCACGCGCACCGACAGGAAAAAGCCCGGCTTGCAGGCGATCCAGCGCGATCCGTCCGGCGACAGGCCGCCGCCGGGAACGATGATGTGGACATGGGGATGATGGGTCAGCGCCGAGCCCCATGTGTGCAGGACGGCGGTGAGGCCGATGCGGGCGCCGAGATGTTTGGGATCGGCGGCGATGGTGGTCAGGGTCTCGGCCGCCGCCTTGAACAGCAGATCGTAGACGACGGCCTTGTTCTGGAAAGCGATCGCCGCGACCGCGGCCGGCACGGTGAAGACGACGTGGAAATAGGGAGCCGGCAGCAGTTCGGCTTCTCGTTCTGCCAGCCATTGTCGGGCGGCGGCGGCCTGACACTTGGGACAATGGCGGTTGCGGCAGGAGTTATAGGAGATGCGCGTATGCGCGCAGTCCTCGCAGCGCTCGACATGACCGCCGAGCGCGGAGGTGCGGCAGTTTTCGATCGCCGACATCGCCTTCAATTGGGCGAGGCTGACATGACCGGCGTTGGCCTTGCGCCAGTCCGCGCCATGGGCGTGAAAAATGTCGGCGACTTCAAGATGAGGCTGCGGCATGCGGCGTGCGTCAAACGGGCGGCGCGCGCCCGGTGAGGTTCGCGGTGAGCTTTTCCAGCGGGCTGGTGACGTCGCGGATCGTGTTGACGGCGACGCGGGTGTAAAGCGCCGTCGTCTCCAGCTTGGCGTGTCCGAGCAGGACCTGGATGACGCGGATGTCGACGTTCTGTTCGAGCAGATGGGTGGCGAAGCTGTGCCGCAGGGTGTGGGGCGACACGCGCTTGGCGATGCCAGCTGTCCGCGCCGTTTCGCGCACAACGCGGCTCAACTGGCGCGCCGACATCGGGTTGACCGGGTTCTGCCCGGGAAACAGCCAGGCCTGGGGCCGCGCCGCCCGCCACCAGTCGCGCAGCCATTCGAGCAGTTGCGGCGAGAGCATGACATAGCGGTCGCGCTGACCCTTGCCCTGCTCGACCCGCAAGGTCATGCGCTTGCTGTCGATGTCCGACACCTTGAGCGCCACGACCTCGGAGACGCGCAATCCCGCGCCATAGGCGACGCCGAAGGCGGCCTTGTACTTGAGGCCGGGCGCGGCTTCGAGGAGGCGGGCCACCTCCTCCTGGTTCAGCACCACCGGCGCCCTGCGCGGCTTATGCACGCCAGCGAGATGGCGGGCGAGTTCAGGCCGTTCGAGCGTGACGTTGAAGAAGAACCGCAGCGCGGCGACGGCGGCGTTGATGGTCGGCGCGCCGATCTGCCGATTGGCCATATGCAGCTGGAAGAGCCGAACGTCCTCGGCCGTGGCGGCGTCCGGCGAACGGCGGAGAAAGACCGCGAAGTTCCGCACGTGGCGGATGTAGTCCTTCTGGACCTTCTCGGTGAAGCGGCGCGCCGTCATGTCCTCGGTCATGCGCTGGCGCAATGGGCTGTTTGGCTTGTCGATCATCGCGAAAGCTCCTGTCTCGCATGGGGTTGAACCCCACGATTTTGAGACAGGTCAGCCGCGTCGCCTCAGGAATTGCACGATCACGAATCTCGCCGCTTCTCGCCGCCCCTACCGCGAAAGCGGTTTAGTCCAACGGCAGGGAGCGGAAGTTTCTGAGCGTCGGCGGTACGGGCCGCTTGGCGCATCAAAAGGAGAAATCCGCCGAAATCGCCGCTCTCGTTTGGGCCATTGCGCCCGGGCCAATTTGATCTCCCAGCCGTCTCTTACCTAGCCGTCAACTGGCCGGATTTTACTCCGCCCCGATGGCCGAATTTCGCTCCGGCGTTGATAGAGCGAAGAAGAGCCCTTTAATGGGAATCCCCCTCGTTAGCCTGCATCAGCGAGGCTTGGGTTTACCGCGTCAACCTGGCGCGTCACGAATAGGTGGGTTAAGATTGCACCGCCGCGGGCGGTTGCGGCTCGAAGGAGCCGCTCGGATGAATTGATGGCAAAAGGAAGGACCGCCTTGCGGCGGTCCTTGGCTGGGTCGAGAGGACGACGTCAATTATGCGCCGGCCAGCAATGCCGCGTTCTTCGTTTTCCGCCTGTAGCCAGCGAAACCGAGTCCGGCGAAACCAGCCAGCATCATCGCCCAAGTGCTGGGCTCGGGAACCGCAGAGATTCCGTTCCAACTGCCGAGGGCAAAATCGGCCACGACGATCGACTGCTGGCTGGGCACGCTTATCGTGAGCGTGGTGAACGGCGTGTTCGACACAAATCCTATAAACTCTGGCGTGTTCGGATAGGTGACCGTATCGGATACGCTCGTCGTAAAGCCATTACCCAAGGCAAATGTGGCGGTTGTCGAACTAAACAGTGTCGTAAAGTCCAGAGCGAAAGCCGTCTCGGCGACAGGCAGCGTGATTGTGATAACGTCCGGCGCGGAGCCCGAATAGACGGAGTTCACTGCATAGGGCGCCGAAAGATCGCTCGAGCTGTAAAAAAAAAGCCGAATTGACATTGACCGCGCCGCCCGAATTCGGCGTGCTAAACGAAACGCCCTGAAGGCTGGCGTATCCCGAAAGCGTACTGTAAGACCCGAAGGTGCCCCTCGCCTGGATTGCCGGAATATGGCGTGGGCACATCCGAAAAATCGCCGTCGATGACTCCGGTCGTGGCGGAATTGAAAGCCGAAATCGAAGTCACGACGATGGTCCCAGCGTTGACTGACGTTGACGCCATTGCGCTGGCGATGGATATCGCGCTGAGAATTGCTGATGTCGTTTTCATCAAATCCCGCCCCCCCCGTCTTCGACACGACCGATTTGCGAATGACATTGGGAGCGCCGAAGAACGTATGGCGACCAGCTAAACGATAATTAAAAACACATTAATTGTCAAACGTTGCGGCAGCTGTGTCGGTAGCACACGATATGTCCGGTTTAGGTAGCGCACGATCTGTCCGGTAAATTCCTGCGTTTTGGGGATTTGGAATGCGCCGGACGGAAGCCCGACAGGGTGTGCGGATGATCAAGTTTTTGAGCATTTTGAGCCGTTACGAAGCGGCGGAGTTTAGTCAGATGGAGGCGGCCGAGCTTTTGGGGGTGGGCGAGCGCACGTTTCGGCGCTGGCGGCAACGCTTTGAAGATGATGGCGAAGCGGGCCTTTTGGACCGACGTCTCGGCAAAGCGTCGGGCAAACGGGTTCCAGTTGATCGGGAGATCGAAGTGGAGAGGCTTTACCGGACGCGCTACGCCGGCTTCACGGCCAAGCACTTTCATGAGCACCTGATCCGCGATCACGGGTTCAGCTGGGGCTACACCTGGACCAAGGCCTTCCTGCATTCGCGCGGATTGCTGAAGCGAGCCAAGCGGCGCGGGGCGCATCGGCGCAAGCGTCCGCGCCGGCCCTTGCCCGGAATGATGCTGCATCAGGACGGCTCGCGGCACGAATGGCTTTCCGGTCAGCCGGCGCTTGATCTGATCGTCACGCTCGACGACGCCACGGGCGCGATTCTATCGGCGTTTCTGGTTGAGGAGGAAGGCACGGATTCGACATTCCGGGCGCTGGCGGAGGTCTTCGGCGCGCATGGCCTGCCGTTGAGTCTTTACACGGATCGCGGCAGCCATTATTTCCACACGCCGGAAGCGGGCGGCAAGGTTGACCGGGCCAATCTCACCCAGGTTGGCCGCGCCCTCGATCATCTGGGCGTCGAACATATCGCCGCCTATTCGCCGCAGGCGCGCGGACGCTCGGAACGCCCCTTTCACACGTTGCAGGATCGTCTGGTCAAGGAACTGGCGCTGGCCGGGATCACGACGATTGCGGCCGCCGACGTCTTCATCCGCGATGTCTTTATTCCAGACTACAACGCGCGTTTCGCCGTCAAGGCCGAATAGCAAGGCTCGGCTTTCGTGGCGATCCCGGGCGTGGATCTAAGAGAGATTCTCTGTGTCCAGGAGGAGCGCCAGGTCGGCAACGACAATTGCGTATCCTTCAATCGGCTGAAACTTCAAATCCCAGCCAGCCCGCTGCGCGCCCATTTCGTCAAGGCGCGCGTCAAGGTCCGCCGTTATCCTGACGCAACCTATGCGATCTTTCATGGCCAAAGGCGCCTTGGCCGCTACGGCGCCGAAGGCGAAGCAATCGAAGAAACCACGGAACACGCAAAAAAGGCCGCTTGAATCCGCTCGGCGAGCCGCCTGTGGAAATGTGGACAAGGCAAGAGCCTTGACCACAGTCCCACAGGAGAACAAAACCAGAAGTAGCGGACATTTGATGTGCTACCAAAACCGGCCAAGTTAATTCGCTATCGACAACGTTGCGGCAGCTGTCGCGAGAAGAGAAAGATTCCCGAAAAACGCCTTTATCCGAGATTCTCCCGATCGAGGTCTCGGTCGGGGCAAGATTGTCACTGGAGCGCTTTGCAAAAGTCTGCATTGCGTGATTCTGTGGGGTCTCCACGGGGACGATTCGCCATGTCGCGCCGTTGCTTTGACCAACCTTCACTCGCTGACGCTTTCGTGAGGGCCTATTCGAAGGCTGGCGGCTTCCTGGACGATTCGCTCAAGACCATCGAATGGTCGGCCTTTGACGTTTTGTTGGCGCAAATCAACGCCAATGCCAAGGGCGCGCCGGGATACCCTTACCAGACGTCTAGCTGCGATGACGCAGGCAGACCGGTCGACGAAGCCGAATGGCTGGTTCGCGCTCCTGAGGTGCCGGTCACGACATCAGACCGAAAGCCTCCTTCGAGCCGTTGGACTAAACCGCTTTCGCGGTAGGGGCGGCGAGAAGCGGCGAGATTCGTGATCGTGCAATTCCTGAGGCGACGCGGCTGACCTGTCTCAAAATCGTGGGGTTCAACCCCATGCGAGACAGGAGCTTTCGCGATGATCGACAAGCCAAACAGCCCATTGCGCCAGCGCATGACCGAGGACATGACGGCGCGCCGCTTCACCGAGAAGGTCCAGAAGGACTACATCCGCCACGTGCGGAACTTCGCGGTCTTTCTCCGCCGTTCGCCGGACGCCGCCACGGCCGAGGACGTTCGGCTCTTCCAGCTGCATATGGCCAATCGGCAGATCGGCGCGCCGACCATCAACGCCGCCGTCGCCGCGCTGCGGTTCTTCTTCAACGTCACGCTCGAACGGCCTGAACTCGCCCGCCATCTCGCTGGCGTGCATAAGCCGCGCAGGGCGCCGGTGGTGCTGAACCAGGAGGAGGTGGCCCGCCTCCTCGAAGCCGCGCCCGGCCTCAAGTACAAGGCCGCCTTCGGCGTCGCCTATGGCGCGGGATTGCGCGTCTCCGAGGTCGTGGCGCTCAAGGTGTCGGACATCGACAGCAAGCGCATGACCTTGCGGGTCGAGCAGGGCAAGGGTCAGCGCGACCGCTATGTCATGCTCTCGCCGCAACTGCTCGAATGGCTGCGCGACTGGTGGCGGGCGGCGCGGCCCCAGGCCTGGCTGTTTCCCGGGCAGAACCCGGTCAACCCGATGTCGGCGCGCCAGTTGAGCCGCGTTGTGCGCGAAACGGCGCGGACAGCTGGCATCGCCAAGCGCGTGTCGCCCCACACCCTGCGGCACAGCTTCGCCACCCATCTGCTCGAACAGAACGTCGACATCCGCGTCATCCAGGTCCTGCTCGGACACGCCAAGCTGGAGACGACGGCGCTTTACACCCGCGTCGCCGTCAACACGATCCGCGACGTCACCAGCCCGCTGGAAAAGCTCACCGCGAACCTCACCGGGCGCGCGCCGCCCGTTTGACGCACGCCGCATGCCGCGGCCTCATCTTGAAGTCGCCGACATTTTTCACGCCCATGGCGCGGACTGGCGCAAGGCCAACGCCGGTCATGTCAGCCTCGCCCAATTGAAGGCGATGTCGGCGATCGAAAACTGCCGCACCTCCGCGCTCGGCGGTCATGTCGAGCGCTGCGAGGACTGCGCGCATACGCGCATCTCCTATAACTCCTGCCGCAACCGCCATTGTCCCAAGTGTCAGGCCGCCGCCGCCCGACAATGGCTGGCAGAACGAGAAGCCGAACTGCTGCCGGCTCCCTATTTCCACGTCGTCTTCACCGTGCCGGCCGCGGTCGCGGCGATCGCTTTCCAGAACAAGGCCGTCGTCTACGATCTGCTGTTCAAGGCGGCGGCCGAGACCCTGACCACCATCGCCGCCGATCCCAAACATCTCGGCGCCCGCATCGGCCTCACCGCCGTCCTGCACACATGGGGCTCGGCGCTGACCCATCATCCCCATGTCCACATCATCGTTCCCGGCGGCGGCCTGTCGCCGGACGGATCGCGCTGGATCGCCTGCAAGCCGGGCTTTTTCCTGTCGGTGCGCGTGCTCTCGCGCTTGTTCCGGCGGCTGTTCCTCGAAGGTCTCGCCACGCTGAACGCCGCCGGCCGCCTCACCTTCTTCGGCGATCTGGCGCCGCTCGCCGACAGAGAGGCTTTCGCCGCAGCCCTCGCGCCTTTGCGTCGCTCCGAATGGGTCGTTTACGCCAAGCGGCCCTTCGCCGGTCCAAAGGCTGTGCTCGCCTATTTGTCGCGCTATACCCATCGGGTCGCCATCTCGAACTCCCGGCTCATCGCGCTCGACGACGCGGGCGTCACCTTCAAATGGAAAGATTATCGGATCAAGGAAGGCGACCAGCTCAAGACCATGACGCTCGACGGGCCTGAGTTCATCCGCCGGTTTCTCATGCACGTGCTGCCAAGCGGCTTCCACCGCATCCGCCACTACGGCCTGTTCGCCAGCGCGGCGCGAGCCCGCAACATCGAGCGCGCCCGCGCGTTACTGGCCGTCGCCGAGACCCCGCCGCAACAACAGCCCGAGACGGATGGCGACGCCGATCCCGTTGACGGCGCGCACAAATGCCCCTGCTGCGGCGGCCGGATGATCATCATCGAAACGTTTGAAGGCGTGCGCCCCGCGCCGCCGGCCTCGCCCTGTCGGATCAGGATCGACACCTCATGACCATGACCCCACTTCCCGCTCCCCAGTTCTGCTTGCCTTCGCCGCCGACCTCGTTCTGGCCCGGGCGCGCCGCGCCCGAAACGCCCGCCCAAAGCTGCTTCAGCCCCATGACCTTCGGAAAAATCTACGCGCGGATCGCCCAAATCGCCTCCTCGCCGCACGTCACACCGTCAAATACCGGCGCCAAAGCGCAAAACAGACGCCCCGTTGCCCTGACCGCCGTCTTCAAATCCCCATAGCGAGCCTCGCGGCAACGGAGCCTTTCCGGCCCGCGGTTTCCTCCTTCGGAGGCTTTCGGTCGCCGGCCCCGCGCCGACCCGATCACGCGTGTGGGGGCCGGCGACCGAAACCCTTCACAAACGCGGTCATCCTCTCCGACGCCGAGCCTTCGACTTGGCGGGCTTGGCCCGCGCGCCTTCAGCTCTCGTCGAAGTGCGGGCCGCCGCGCATCACCACATAGATCGCCGGGATGACCAGGACGGTCAAAGCCGTGGATGAGGCGAGGCCGAACAGCAGCGAGATCGCCAGGCCCTGGAAGATCGGGTCGGACAGGATCACCGCCGCGCCGATCATCGCCGCCAGCGCCGTCAGCAGGATCGGCTTGAAGCGGATGGCCCCCGCCTCCAGCAGCACATTGCGCAGCCCCTTTTTGGGGTTGGAGTTGCGCACGAAATCCACCAGCAGGATGGAATTGCGCACGATAATGCCTGCGAGCGCGATGAAGCCGATCATCGAGGTCGCGGTGAAGGGAGCGCGGAAAATCATGTGCCCGAACATGATGCCGATGAAGGTCAGCGGGATCGGCGTCAGGATCACCAGCGGCAGCTTGAACGATTTGAACTGCGCCACCACCAGAATGTAAATCCCGACCAGGGCCACCATGAAGGCCGCGCCCATGTCGCGGAAGGTCACCCAGGTCACTTCCCATTCGCCGTCCCACAGCAGGGCGGGCTTGGATTCGTCGAGCGGCTGGCCATGGAAGATGATCCGCGGCTTGGCGAGGCCGTCCGGGAATTTCATCTCGTCCAGCGTCTTGTCCACCGCCAGCATGCCGTAAAGTGGGGCCTCATAGGCGCCGGCGAGTTCGGCGGTCACCATTTCGGCGAAGCGCCCATTGTGGCGGAAGATCGGGAAGGAGGATTTCTCGTCCACCACCCGCACCACGTCGCCAAGCTCCACCACCGAGCGGCTGCCCGGCAGGCTGTTGGCCGGAACCGGCGTGGTCAGCGCCGCCTCGTCGATCTTGCGCTCGTTCTTGGCGAGCTCCAGCCTGATCGGCAGGGGTTCGCGCCCGCCGCCACGATGCGAATAGCCCACTACCTTGTCGCCATAGAGAAGGCTCAGGGTCTCGAACACGTCGCTCTGCTGGACGCCGAAGAATTCAAGCGAATCCTGGTCGATCTCGATGCGCTTGCGCGGTGCCTGGACGCCATAGGAATCGTCCACGTCCACAATGAAGGGGGCGCTTTCGAAAGCCTTGCGCACCTGGGCGGCCAGCGCGCGCCGGGTCTCGGGGTCCGGCCCGTAGATTTCCGCCAGCAGCGTCGCCAGAACCGGCGGTCCCGGCGGCGGCTCGACCACCTTCAGCGAGCCATGCGGCGGGATGTCGAGGCCTTCAAGCCGATGCCGAATCTCCAGCGCGATCTGGTGGCTGCTGCGCGCGCGCTCGTCCTTGGAGGCCAGGTTGATCTGCACGTCGCCCATTTCCGGCGAGCTGCGCATGTAATAATGGCGCACCAGACCGTTGAAATTGAACGGCGCCGACGTTCCGGCATAGGTCTCGAACGAGGTGATCTCCGGAATGTCGCGCACCCGTTCGATCGCCGCCCGCAGCACCCGGTTGGTCTCCTCGACCGAAGTTCCAAAGGGCAGATCGGCGACAATGGCGATTTCCGACTTGTTGTCGAAGGGCAGAAGCTTCACCGTCACCAGCTTGAAATAGAACAGGCTGAGCGAGGCGACCGTCGCGACGCCGACGACGATCAGGAATTTCTTCGCCGACTTTCGCGTACGTAAAACCGGCGCCGCGAAAACCCGGTAAAGGCCGCCGAGCTTGCCACCGTCGCTCGCCTCGTGATGGGCGGGCGGCGCCTTGCCGGCGATCTTGATCATCAGCCAGGGGGTGAGAATCACCGCGACGAAGAAGGAGAACACCATCGCGGCGGAGGCGTTGGACGGGATCGGGCTCATATAGGGCCCCATCAGGCCCGACACGAACAGCATCGGCAGCAGCGCCGCCACCACGGTCAAGGTCGCGACAATGGTCGGATTGCCGACCTCCGCCACGCCGTCGATCGCCGCCTGGATGCGGCTCCGTCCATCGTGCATGGCCCAATGCCGGGCGATGTTCTCGATCACCACGATGGCGTCGTCGACCAGAATGCCGATCGAGAAGATCAGCGCGAACAGGCTGACGCGGTTGAGCGTATAGCCCATCAGCCGCGCCGCGAACAAGGTCAGCAGGATGGTCGTCGGAATGACGATCGCCACCACCAGGCCCTCGCGCCAGCCGATGGCGAAGACCACCAAAGCCACGATCGAAATGGTCGCGAGGCCGAGATGGAACAGCAGCTCATTGGCTTTCTCGTTGGCGGACTGGCCGTAATTGCGCGACACTTCGACATTGATGTCCTTGGGAACCACCCTGCCCTTGAGGGATTGGAGGTGGTCGATGATCTGCTGCGCGATCACCACCGCATTGGCGCCGGCGCGCTTGGCGATGGCCACCGACACCGCCGGCGTTCCCCGCAGGCCGCCCGCGCCATCCTTGACGAAGCGCCCGACCCGCGACTCGTTGGGCTCGCCGACGATCTCGACCCGCGCCACGTCGCGCAGATAGACCGGGCGATTGTCGCGGGTGGTGACGAGAAGATTGCCGATCTGGGGGATCGTCTGCAGGGTGCGGCCGGCGACCGCCTCGATCTGCAGGCCGTTGTCGCGGATCAGGCCGGCGCGGAAGGCGCTGTTCGCGCCTTCGACCTTGGCCGCCAACTGCTGCAGCGTCACGCCATATTTGGCCAGAGCCTCGGGATTCGGCTCGACCCTGAGTTCGTCGGCCTGATCGCCGACCAGATAAGTCAGGCCGACATTGTCGAGCTTGGAAATATCGGTGCGCAATTCGCGCGCGACCGCCGTCAGGCCGTCGGCGCTCCAGCGCGACGCCACGTCAGGCTTGGGCGACAGGGTCAGCACCACGATCGCCACGTCGTCGATGCCGCGCCCGATGATCAGGGGCTCCGGGATCCCCGCGGGGATCTTGTCCATATTGGCGCGCACCTTGTCGTGTACGCGCAAAATCGCCGAATTGGTCGAGGAGCCGACCAGGAAGCGCACCGTCACGACCACCCGGTCGTCATAGGTTTTCGAATAGACGTGCTCGACGCCGTTGATGCCCTTGACGATGGTCTCCAGCGGCTCGGTCACCAGCTTGACGGCGTCCGCCGCCTTCAGGCCGTTGGCCTGAACGAGAATGTCCACCATCGGCACCGCGATCTGCGGCTCTTCCTCGCGCGGCAGCGTGACCAAGGCGATCAGACCAAGCGCCAGGGCCGCGATCAGCAGCAGCGGCGTCAGGGGCGAGGTGATGAAGGCTCGGGTCAGCGACCCGGCGATCCCGAGCGAACGGACGCCGGCCGATTCGGACCCGCCGCGCGGGTTTTGGGGGTTAGGCTCGTTCGTGGGGGAAGAATTCGTCGGCGCGGAACTCATGGAGCCTGCACCTTGTCGCCGGGCTCCAGGCCGGTGAGAATCTCAACCATGCCGGGCGTGGAGGACGCCGCGAAAACCACTGCAACGTCGAGCGGACCCTCGGGGCGCAGCACCCGCACATAATCGACGCCGGAGCGGGTGGTCACCGCCGAGCGGGGAACCAGCAGAGCCTCGCGATGGCCCACCGGCGCATAGACCTGCACGCGCTCGCCGATAAAATAATCGCTGAGATCGCCGACTTCGGCGTCCGCGAGAACCCGGCCGTTCTCGATCTCGGGGTAGATTTTCACGATCTTTCCCTTGCGCATCGCGTCGAGACCGGTCGCGACATCGGCGCCGGCGTCCACGCCGCGCGGCGTCAAGGCGACCTGCGCGCCGAGCTTGAGCAGCGCCGCATGGCGCTCCGGCAGGCTGAGGCGCAGGAACAGCGAGCCCGCCGCGATCCGCGCGATCGTCTCGCCCGGCATCACCACCGAGCCGGGAATGACCGAGATGGTCAGCACGCGGCCGCCCCTGGGCGCCAGCACATTGCCCTCGCCCATCTGCTGCTGCACCACCTCGCGCTGCGAGCGCATCGAATCGACCTGATGCTGCAACACATCGACATTGGTCTTGGCCTGATCGAAGGCCGCCTTGGTGATGAATCCGCGCGGCAGCAGATCCTGCGCGCGCTTCAGCGCGACATTGGCGTTGTCGAGCTGCGATTGCAGCGCCTTGATCTGGCCGTCGAGCGATTGCGCCTGCAAGGCCAGCTTTTCGTCGGCCACGGTGGCGATCGGGTCGCCCGCCTTGACCTGGGTTCCTTCGTCCACCGTCCGGCTCGCCAGAACGCCGCCGATCCGGGTGCGCGCCACCACGATGTCCCGGCTCTCGACCTGGCCGAACATCGCCTTCATGTCGGTGATGGCGCGTTTCTCGACGACGAATTCGCCCGCCCGCGCCACGCCGGAAAGCGCCGCGCCAAGGGCGAGGGCCGCGAGGCCCTGAACGAGAACGGGGAAGAGCTTTCGGCTGCGCATGAAACGTCTCGCGGTCACGGGAATCCTTGGGAAAAGCGCGCCCGGTGGCGCGCAAATTGGAGATTTACATATATTCAGATATATGCAAATATCAACGCATGGATGTCAAGGGACTCGATATCGACGTTCTTGATTCCGCCGCGGACGAAGCCTGCGACCTGATCAAGGCGCTCGCCCATCCCGCGCGGTTGCGCATCGTCTGCGCCCTGTCGGGCCGCGAATGCAATGTGACGACCCTCGCCGAAGCCGCCGCGGTCCCGATCTCGACCATTTCGCGCCACCTCGCTTTGCTGCGCAAGGACCGGATCGTCAAGACGCGCCGCTCCCGTCAGACCATATATTACTCGCTGCGCGGCGAGAATGTCGGAAAATTCGTCTCGACCCTGGCCGAGACCTTTTGCGCTGTCGCGCCGCCCGAACCCCAGCTAAGGAAGGCTTGAATGACCTTGAAACAGCCTTTGAAAAAAGGCTTCAAACAGATGCTCGCCGAGGCCAATGCGTTCATCGAGACGATCTCCGTCCATGACGCTCTCCCGCTGGTTGGCGAAAAATCGGTGCTTTTCCTCGATGTGCGCGAGGCGTTCGAACTCGAAAAGGGCGAAATCCAGGGCGCTCTCCACGCCGCGCGCGGCTTTCTGGAATTTTTCGCTGATCCCGAATTGACCATGCACAAGCCCGAAATGGCGCGGGCCGACAGGATCATCCTTTATTGCGCCACCGGCGGCCGCTCCGCCCTCGCCGCCAAAATGCTGGTGGACATGGGTTACGATTTGGAGCGGGTTTTCAACCTCGCCGGGGGTTTCGAGGCCTGGAAGGCCGCCAACGGCCCGATCGAGATCATTTGATCAGGGAATGGCGGAGAGCAGCAGGAACACGCCGAAAATCACCAGATGGACCGCACCCTGAAGAATGGTGGCGCGTCCCGTCGCCAGCGTCAGCGTGCTGACGAACAGGGTCAGCATAAGAAGGATCATGCCCTCGCCGTCCAGACCGAGGGTCAATTCCTTCCCATAATAAAGCGACACCGCGGCGACGACGGGAATGGTCAGGCCGATACTGGCTATGGCCGAGCCGAGCGCCAGATTGAGGCTGGTCTGCAGCTTGTCCGCCCGTGCGGCGGCGACCGCCGCGACGCTCTCCGGCAGCAGGACGAGCGTTGCAATGACCACGCCGAGGAAAGAGACCGGCAGGCCCGCCGCGCGGATCGCATGTTCGAGCGTCGGCGAAAGGGTTTCGGCAAGCAGGACCACGGCCGCCAGCGACACCACCAGCAACGCGCCGCTGACGGCGGTCAAGCCGGCTGAGGGCGGCGTGTGCGCGTCGTCCGCGCTTTCGCCCGATTTGGCCAGGAAATAGTCGCGGTGGCGGACCGACTGCACGAAGACGAACACGCCATAGAGCAGGAGCGACAGGACGCCGACGAAGATCAGCTGGGTCGGGGAATATTGCGGGCCGAGCCGGGCGACCGTGAAATTGGGCAGGACCAGCGTGAGAATCGCCAAAGTGGCGAGCACGCTCAAAGCCGAGACCGTGCCTTTGACGCGAAAGCCCTGCTCGCGGTAGCGCGCGGCCCCGGCCAGCAGGCAGAGGCCCACGACGCCGTTGAGCACGATCGACACCGCCGAGAAAACCGTGTCGCGCGCCAGCGAATTGTCGCCTGAGGCCGAGCCGGCCATGGCGGCGACGATCAGCGAGGTTTCGATGGCGGTGACGGCGAGAGCGAGCAGGATCGAGCCCATTGGCTCGCCCACTTTGAGCGCGACCGTTTCGGCGTGATGCACCGCCGCGAAGACCGAGGCGAGCAGCAGCACGGCGGCGACCGAGATGAGCGCGGCGCCCTCGGAATGAATCAGGTGCGCATGCTCCAGCCCCACGAGCACGAGCGCCGCGACCGGCGCGACGACGGTCTTTCCCCAAAAGATCCACCCGCCGCCATGCGCGGCGCTCGACGAAGCCATGTCCGGGCGTCCTCCATCCAGATGAAATCTTCGGCCGCTTGCGCCGCAAGGCTTTGGCTTTCGTGAGGCCGGCTGTCAAGAGCGCCTGTCGATTGGGCTGAGGAGCCTCGACGCTGCGGCGCCGAACCGGGCCAATGGCGTTTCGGGCGCAAGGCGCGCACAAAAAAAGGCGGCCGCCGGGAGGCGACCGCCTGCGCTCAAGCGCGCCAATTGGCGACAAAAACTCAGTCCGGCGAACCGCCGCCCGGCTCCTTCAACTTGTTGAGGATTTCATCCATGTTGAAGCTCCCCGCCTTCTGGCGCGGCGGATAGTCCTTGAAGGTCATCAGGAATTTGCCGACATAATCCTGCGCCGGCACCAGCAGGAAGGCGTGGTCGAGCAGCCAGTCGTAATAGGTGTTCGAGGTCAACGTCGCCCGTTCGTAGGGGTCCGTGCGCAGATTATAGATCTCGGGAATCCGCAGAGTCGTGAACGGGTTGGCCCAGACCGCCAGCGTGCCGGGCGTCTCCTGCTTCATGAACACCAGTTTCCAGTTGTCGTAGCGCAGGCCGACGAGTTGCTGGTCGTCGTTGATATAGAAGAACGATTTGCGCGGGTCCTTGTCGGTCTGGCCAGTCAGATAGGGAACGAGATTATAGCCGTCGAGATGGACCTTGTAGGTCATGTCGCCGACCGTCTTGCCCTTGAGAAGTTCGTTGGCGACGTCGGGATCGCCCGCCATCGCCAGGATGGTCGGGAACAAATCGAGATGGGAGACAATGCCGTTCGACGCCGTGTCCGGCTTGATGTGGCCCGGCCAGCGAAACATGGCGGGGACGCGATAGGCGCCTTCCCAGTTCGAGTTCTTCTCGTTGCGGAACGGGGTCATCGCCGCGTCCGGCCACGAATTCATGTGCGGGCCGTTGTCGGTCGAATACATGACGAAGGTGTTGTTATCCAGGCCGAGATCGTCCAGCGCCTTCAGCACTTCGCCGACATTCTTGTCGTGGTCGATCATCGTGTCGTGGTAGGGGCTCTGCCACCGCCCGGACTGGCCGATGCTTTCCGGCTTGGTGTGGGTGCGGAAGTGCATGTGGGTGAAATTCACCCAGACGAAGAACGGCTTGCCGGCGTCATGCTCGCGCTTGATGAAATCGACCGCGCGATGAGCGATGTCGTCGTCGACCGTGACCATGCGCGCCTTGGTGAGCGGGCCCGTGTCCTTGCAGACCTGCTTGCCGACCCGTCCGAAACGCGGATCGACCGTCGGATCGTCCGTGTCCGACGCCTTGCAGTCGAGCACGCCGCGCGGGCCGTATTTGGCGCGGAAGGCCGGGCTCTTCGGATAATCCGGCAGTTCCGGCTCTTCTTCGGCGTTCAGATGATAGAGATTGCCGTAAAATTCATCGAAGCCGTGGACAGTCGGCAGGAATTCGTTGCGGTCGCCAAGATGGTTCTTGCCGAATTGTCCGGTCGCATAGCCAAGCGGCTTCAGCATTTCGGCGATGGTCGGGTCTTCCTTCTGGAGGCCGAGGGTGGCGCCGGGGAGGCCGACCTTGGTCAGGCCGGTGCGCAGGCCGGACTGGCCGGTGATGAACGACGACCGCCCCGCCGTGCAGCTCTGTTCACCATAAGAATCGGTGAACAGCACGCCCTCCTTGGCGATTCGGTCGATGTTGGGCGTCTTGAAGCCCATCAGGCCGTGAGAATAGACGCTGATGTCGGTTTGGCCGATGTCATCGCCCCAGATGATGACGATATTCGGCTTTTTGGCCTGATTCTGGTTTTGCGCCAGCGCGGCGGCCGGCGCCAGCGCGGCGGCCAGACCTGCCGACAGGGCCATACCCTTCATGAACCCGTGATAAGAAACCATTTAGCCCTCTCCTCCGACAGGCAAAGCGGGGAGGAGCTTAGCCGTTCCTGCGGAACGAATTGTCCGCGGGCGCATAATTCGAACTTTATTTTTCTGTTGGTCCTGACAAAATTCAAAAAAAATGGGCGCCGCATGCTAACGATCGAAGAAGCCAGGGAACTTGTTTTTAACCGCGGCTGGCTCAGCCAGACCTCGTACGACTTCCGCAGCGCAATTCTTGGCCGCGTCGCCCTGCAGGCTTATCCCTCTGGCGCATCGATCTATTCGGTCGACGATCCGCCGGGCGGCATGTACGGGCTCGTCGCGGGCAGCGTGAAGGTCGCCATGGCGCCGGGCGAGGACGGGCCTTTCATCGGCCATATCATGACGCCCGGATCATGGAGCGGATATGGACCGGCGATCTCCGGCGGCGCCCGGATCATCGGCCTGACCGCAGGTCGGAATTGCCAGGTTCTGTTCCTGCCCTTGCACGCCCTCAATGAAATTCTGGCGCGCGACCCCGCGTCCTGGCGCTTTCTCGCGGGCCTCGCCCTGATCGACACGAAAATCGCGCTCGGCGCGATGAACGATCTGACGATCCGCGACGAATTCCGGCGCTTTCTCGCGGTCCTGTTGCGCGCCGGCGGCTTTCGGCGCGGCGGCGGCGATGACGACGGGCTGGTCTGGCTCGATCTCAACCAGAGCGAGCTCGCCCATATGTCCAACCTCTCGCGCACGACCGCCGGCGTCTTTCTGCGCCGGCTGAAGGCGGAAGGCCATGTCAGGATCGGCTATGGCCAGATCGGCATTCGCGCTCCCGAGGCCTTGCGGGCCTTGTTCCGGCGCGGCGCCTGACGCGGCTCGACGGGATTTGGCCGGCCGCCCGGCGACGATCTTTTTCATTTCCCTCCTCCGTGGCGGCGCGACCCGCCCTTGCGCGCAAGGGCGGTCTGGCCCAAGCTGATGTCGCGCGGCCAGGCCAGGGCGCTCGCGCCGCCAATGGACGCCGCGCTGGAAGCGAGGGAAACGATGCCCTGGACTCCCGAGGACGCCCCGCGCCACACCCATAAAGCCGACACCGAAGAGCTCTGCGAGGTCTGGTCGGAAGTCGCCAACAAGGTTCTGGCGGAAACCGGCGACGAAGGCCGCGCCATCCGCTCCGCCAACGCCGTGGTCGCCCGCCTGTGGGCCGGACGGGCGCGACGGGAAAGATTGAAATGAAACCGATTACCTGCCTCCGTCATCTTGTCGCGGGCGCGGCGAGTCCGTATATTCCAACCGTCATCCTCGGATGACTATGACGGTAGACGGCTTGACTCACTAGGTTTTACGGACCCCGGGGCGGTGCCGGGCGGGTCCACCCCAGCCTTTCGGGCTTATGCCAGGAAGGTTGCGGGGGCCCGAAATAGGATCGACGTGGGCTGAAAGGTTTTGCTTGCTGTCCGGCATGATACCGCCGTTATCGGGTCAATCTTATAGTTGCCAACGACAACTATGCTCCGGTTGCTCTCGCCGCGTAATGCGGTGATGGCGCCGAAATCAAGTCCTGAGGCTTAGCCGTTTCAGGCGGGGCTCGGAGGCGCCTGGCAACAGAAGCCTCCACTTCTCTTTCATGCCGGCGCGTGGCGACGGCGAGACTTGGTGCGACGCCGTCCATGCCGAACGATTTGATACGCTACGATCTTCAAGTTCAGGACGCGTTGCGCGGCGTGGTGCGCAAGGTGCTGGCCGACGCCGCGCGCGAAGGCCTGCCCGGCGAGCATCATTTCTACATCACCTTCCGCACCCAGGGGCCCGGCGTGAAGCTCTCGGCCCGGCTGCGCGAGCAATATCCCAATGAAATGACCATCATCCTGCAATTCCAGTTCTGGGATTTGCAGGTCGATGAGGAATCCTTCGACGTGGGCCTGCATTTCAAGAACATTCCCGAACGCCTCCATATTCCTTTCGACGCGATCACCGGCTTCTACGACCCCTCGGTGCAGTTCGGCTTGAAATTCGAGGTTTCGGAGGACAACGACGACGAGAATCTGTTCGGCGAGGAAGCCGACGAAGGCGAAGCGACCGCGCCCGGCGCCGTCGCCAATCTGCCCCGCCCCGCGCCGGAAGCGGAAAAGGCCCGCCCCGCGCCGGAAGCGGAAAAAGCCAAGCCGCGCGGCGCCGGTTCGGAGCCGGCGGTGGTTCCGGCCAAGACGACGGCCGCCGAGCCGGCGCGCCTCAAGGCCGGCAAGGCCCAGAACGGCAAAGCCCAGAACGGCAAAACCAAGGACGAAACAGCCAAGGACGAAAAGACCGCCAAATCGGCGGATGCGAAGACCGCGGATGAAAAGTCCGCCCCGGCCGCCGACGGCGAATTGAAAGTGATTTCGTTCGACGCTTTCCGCAAGAAGACCTGAGAGAAGACCCGAGCTTTGGGCGACATCGTCAATCTCCGCCGCGCCCGCAAGACGCGCGCGCACGTCAAGGACGAGGAAAAGGCGCAAGGAAACCGCGTGCGCTTCGGCTTGAGCAAGGCGGAGCGGGACTTGGCCGAAAAGAGCCGGTCGCTGGCGGAGCGCCGGCTCGAAGCCCATCGGCTTGATGAGGCGCCCGGCGACGAATCATGACGGCGGCGCCTGGACGAATCCGCAAACATTCCCTGGTCATCGCCGGCCATGGCGCCAGCGTCTCGTTGGAGGCCGCTTTCCGGGACGCTTTGCGCGAATGGGCCCAGGAGCGCGAAATGGGCATGCTCGCTTTGGTCGCGTCCGGCGAATTATGACGCCGGCGCCCGGACGAATCCGCAAACATTCCCTGGTCATCGCCGGCCACGGGACCAGCGTCTCGCTGGAGGCCGCTTTCCTGGACGCTTTGCGCGAATGGGCCCAGGAGCACGAAATGGGCATGCTCGCTTCGGTCGCGGCCGGCGAATCATGACGCCGGCGCCCGGACGAATCCGCAAACATTCCCTGGTCATCGCCGGCCACGGGACCAGCGTCTCGCTGGAGGCCGCTTTCTGGGACGCCCTGCGCGAATGGGCGCAAGAGCGCGGCATGAGCGTCGCCGCATTGGTGGCGGAAGTCGACGCCGCGCGCGGCGAGGCCAATCTGTCGTCGGCCCTGCGGGTGCGGCTGCTCGAATATTTTCGCGAGAAAGCCGCGCAAATTCAGTGAGCGCCCGGTTGCGCCGACAGGGCGCGCAAGCGTTCCCGGTCTTCCTTTTTCTGTTTCTCGATCCGCGCGTTTTCGCGGTCCAGGGCGCGCGTGGCGACGGCGTCGACAAAGGCGGCGGACTCCACCTTTCGCGCCGGCGCCCGCCACGGCCCCGACCAGGCCGCTGAGCCGCCGGGGGCCGGCGCGGTCCAGCCGGCGGGAAGGTTTTGCGCGGTCGCGGCGAAAACCAGCGACATGGTCGCGTCGCGCAGGTCGAAGCCGGCGTCGATTCCCTGTGCGCCCGCATCCGCCGGGGTCAGCGCCAGTTGGCCGTCGGCGAGCCGGGCTTGGAAACCGGCCTCCGGGCGATCAAGCGGCGCGCGCGCAAAGGCCGCGTCGAGGTTTTTCGCCACCGTCTTGGCGTCGAAAGGCGCCTCATTGGATTCGCTGGCCTTGAGCGCGCGGTCGGGCCCGTCGGGCGCGGCCTGCTGGATCGCGACATCGCGCAGCCGGATCGCGCCTTCGCCCGCCAATGACGCGGCCAACGCGGCGGCGCTGACGCCGCCGCCGGCGAATTTCAGCCGCCCGTCGAGCCGCGCGGAAAAAGCCGGATCGTCGAGCGCGAGATCGCTCGCCTCGACCTCGCCGCTCAGGGAAACCTGCCTTCCGTCGCGGCGCAGATCGAATCCGCCCCGCGTCCTGCCGCCGAGCACGGCGGCTTCGGCGCGCGTCACCGAGAGCGCCCCGGGCCGCAGCGCCAGATCGAACCGCGCCTTGCCGCCGAAGGGCTCAAGATCGTCGGTCGTCACCGACAATTGGGCGGGCGGCGGATCGATCAGAACCGGCGCGAAGGACAGGCTCGACCACAAGGCGCCGGTCCTGGC
The DNA here is from genome assembly GCA_963704565.1 of uncultured Pseudomonadota bacterium. Lineage (GTDB taxonomy): Bacteria > Pseudomonadota > Alphaproteobacteria > Rhizobiales > Beijerinckiaceae > Rhodoblastus. The sequence continues at coordinate 3,950,734 of OY969917.1, read as the reverse complement.
CGGCGGCGGCGGGCCGAGCAGGAGCGCGAGCAGCGCCGGGGCCGAAAACCGTTCGCAGCGCAACGTCCCCTTCACGCCGGTCGAATTCGGCGGAAATGTCGCCCGCGACCAGGACGCCCTGCCAATCGATTGCGAGATCGTTCAAGGCCAGCGCGCCGTCACGCCAGGAGGCGCGCGCGGAAAGGCGCAGCGGCGCGGGACCGGAGGCGACGGAATAAAGGGCGAGAATCGCGCCGGCGTCGCCGGCCAGATTGGCCTCGCCGTCGAGGGAGAAATCCTGGCCGAGGGCGCCGCGAAATTCGCCGTGCAGCCCGGCGAGATCGGCGGAAGCCGACAAGGTTCTGGCCCCCTGCCGCGCCGGATCGGGCTCGGCGCGGGCGGAAAGCCGCGCCGGTCCGAGATTTTGCGTCCATACCACCGGCGCGCCAAGCTGGTCGAGCAGCGTCCCGGCCTCGGGCGCGCCGAGATCGACCGTGACCGGCCGCGCGCCGCCGCCGGCGGGCGGGAAAGTCATGGCGAGCTTGGTCGCGCCCAGCGTCCCGTTGAGCGCGAAACCGCCGTCCGCCGCCGTGCCGGCGAGATCGGCGGGCGAAAGAATTTTCGCCCGCGCCGCCAGCGCCCGGGTCAAAGCGTCGGGCCACAGTCGGGCCAAAGCCTTGGCCAGCGGCCGGAGATCGGCGGCCTTGAGCCGCGCCTGGCCGCTCAGGCCGGCGAAATTCCCGTTCCAGGCGGCGGCGGCGACGAGATCGGCCCCGCCGATCTGGCGCATATCCAGCCGCTCCAGCCGCACCGAATTGCCATGGCGCAGCAGATGGGCCGAAATCCGCCCGCCTTGGTCGGGAAGGATCCCGACGCGCGCCGATTTCAGCGTCCGCGCCTGCAGCGTGAGATCGAGATCGAGACCTTCGAACCCGCCGAAAGCGAAATCCGGCGCCGAGTTCGAGATCAAGCGCGTCCGATGAAAAAGAGGCGGTCAGTTCAGGCGGCTTGCCCGCCGCCGCCTGACGGAATCGAAGCTCGCCGGAGAAGCGATTGGGGCCGAACAGAAAATCGCCGTTGCTCAGCGTCCATTGCTCCGGCGAGGCGGCGAAATCGCCGGAAGCTTCGACGGAACGGAGACCGCCTCGCGCCAGCGCCGCGCCGGCTTCGGGCCCGGAGGCGCCCAAGGCCGCCACGAAAGCCACGAAATCCGCCGCCTTCAGCCGTGCCTTGCCGCGCCAGACGCCGCCCTCGGGCGCCGCCGAAATTTCGATCCGCGCGTCGCCCGGCCCGGTCGCCTGAATTTCGGCGGGCGCGCCGGTTTTCCAACCGAGCCGCGCGCCGGACCAGGACGCGCCGCGCCAGGTCAGATCCTCGGCGCCGAGGCGCAGGTCGAAAGGCGCGCCGCTTTTTGCAGCCTGGCTCAGGGGCGCGGCGAAAAATTCCGTCCAGTTTTGCGAAAGACGCGGCGAGTCCAGCGCCAGCGTGGTCTTGCCGGCGAGCGTTTCATAGCCCAGCGCGCCGGTCAGGCGGTCGGCGCGCGGCTCGTCGCCGAGCTGCGCCGAAAAATCGCGCGCCTGCGCGCCGTCGAGCGACGCCTGGATAGAGGCCTGCGCCGACCATGGCCCCGGCGCCGCTTTGCCCTCGGCCTTGGCGTCGCCCTCGAAGGCCGATTTGGCGAAATCGACCCGGCCGTCGAAATCGATCCGCCCCATGTCCTCGGGCCAGATCAGGCGCGCCTTGAGCGGCAGGAGGTTTTTGGCGAGCACGTCGGAGTCCAGGGTGAACGCCACCCGCCGCCCTTGCCCATCGAAGGCCCCGCGCCCGTCGAACGGCCCCTGCGGACCGGCGATCCGCGCGGCGAGATCGAGGCCCTTGAGCGCAAAAACCGCGACGCCGCCGCGCCTGATCGTCACATCGGCGTGGCGCAGGACGAGATTATCGAACTGCATATCGCTGGCGAGCGCCGGCGCGCGGGCGCGATCGGCGTCCAACACGACTTGCGCGTCATCGAGCATGGCCTTGGCGAATTGCAGCTTGCCCTGCAACAGGCCGGGCAGAGCGAGAGCGAAAACCGCCTTTTTGGCGTGGACCTGTCCGAAGTCGCCCGAAAGGTCGAATTCCTCGGCGCTGAATTGCGGCGTGGGCAGGAAATGCAGGGCGATCGGGCCGTCGAGCCGCGCCCGCGCGCCTGTCGCCCGCGACAGTTCGGCGGCGATCGTGGGCCGAATGGCGTTGAAATCCACGACATAGGGCGCGGCGAAGGCGGCGGCGAAGAGGGCGATCAGCGCGACGCCGATATAGGTCAGGAGGTCGCGCATGACTCAATCCGGCCGCATCAGCCCCGTAACTCGACGAAAGTGTCGAGCACCAGTTTGCGTCCGGCCCTGTCGAAGTCAATCGTCAGCTTGGCGCCATCGACGGCGGCGACCGAGCCGGGGCCGAATTTCTGGTGAAAAATGCGCGCGCCGAGCGCGAACCTTCCGGGAGAAGCGGCGTGCGAAAGAACCTCGCCTTCGATGGTTTTCGGCCCGCGCGACTCATTCGTGCGTCCTTGGGCGCGCGCTTGCGCCCGCTTCCAGCCCGGCGTCTGACAGGGCGAGCCGAAGGCGTCGAGATTGGCGAAGCGCGACCGGGCGTAGGCGCCGTAGGAGCCGCCGCTCTTCGCATCGTCCGCCACCGCGACATGATCGGCCGGCAGGTCGTCGATGAAGCGCGAGGGAAGCGTGCTCTGCCACAGGCCATGAACGCGCCGATTGCTGGCGAAAAAAATATTTGCCCGCCGCCGCGCCCGCGTCACGCCGACATAGGCGAGCCGGCGCTCTTCCTCCAGCCCGGCGCGGCCGTTCTCGTCGAGCGACCGCTGGTGGGGAAACAGGCCCTCCTCCCAGCCCGGCAGAAAGACCGTGTCGAATTCCAGTCCCTTGGCGCCGTGCAAGGTCATGATCGAGACCCGCGCGCCGCCCTCCTGGCTGTCGATGTCCATCACCAGCGAGACATGTTCGAGAAAGGCGCCGAGATCGGGGAATTCCTCCATAGAGCGAATCAGCTCTTTCAGATTTTCCAGCCGGCCTTCGGCCTCGACGCCGCGCTCCTGCTTCCAGAAATCGGTATAGCCCGATTCCTCCAGAATCTGTTCGGCGAGCTCGTGATGCGCCGTCTCGCCGGCCCGAGCCGACCAGTGCGCGAAATCTTCGAGCAGCGCCCGCAGCACGCCGCGCGGTTTGGGCCTGAGCTCCTCGGTTTCGACCAGGGCGCGCGCCGCCTGCATCAGCGGAATCTGCCTTGCCCGCGCGAATGCGTGCACCGTCTGGAGCGTGCTGTCGCCCAGGCCCCTTTTGGGCGTGTTGACGATGCGCTCGAAGGCGAGATCGTCGGCGGGCTGGGCGACGCAGCGCAGATAGGCCAGAGCGTCGCGGATTTCCAGCCGCTCGTAGAAGCGCGGGCCGCCGATCACCTTGTAGGGCAGGCCGAGGCTGATGAAGCGCTCCTCGAATTCGCGCATCTGGAACGAGGCGCGCACCAGAATGGCCATGTCGTCGAGCGAGGCGCCCTGACGCTGCAATTGCTCGATCTCCTCGCCGACGACCCGCGCCTCCTCCTCGGAATCCCAGACGCCGGCGACCTTGACCTTTTCGCCCCAGGCGCCATCGGTGAACAGGGTCTTGCCGAGCCGGTCGCGGTTGCGGGCGATGAGATGGGAGGCGGCGGCGAGAATATGGCCGGTGGAGCGGTAATTGCGCTCTAGCCGCACCACTTTGGCGCCGGGGAAATCCCTCTCGAAGCGCAGGATATTGTCGACATCCGCGCCGCGCCAGCCATAGATCGACTGGTCGTCGTCGCCGACGCAACACAGGTTGCGGGGCTGGCCCGGGTCGGCGCGTTGGGTCAGCAGCCGCAGCCAGAGATATTGCGCGGCGTTGGTGTCCTGATATTCGTCCACCAGAATATATTTGAAGCGCTGCTGGTAGTCGCGCAGCACATCGGGGTTTTCGCGCAAAAGGCGCAGCGTTTCGAGCAGGAGATCGCCGAAATCGACCGCGTTGAGCGTCTTCAGCCGCTGCTGATAAAGCGTATAAAGCGCCGCGCCCCTGCCGTTGGCGAAGGCCTGGGCCTCGCCCGCCGGAACATGTTTCGGGTCGAGGCCGCGATTCTTCCAATTGTCGATCAGAAAGGCGAGCGAGCGCGCCGTCCAGCGCTTTTCGTCGATATTTTCCGCCTTCAGCACCTGTTTGAGCAGGCGAATCTGGTCATCGGTGTCGAGAATGGTGAAATTGGAGCTGAGATCGACCAGTTCGGCATGGCGGCGCAGGATTTTCGCGGAAATGGCGTGAAAAGTGCCGAGCCAGGCCATGCCCTCGGCGGCGGGGCCGATCAGCAGCGCGATGCGCTCGCGCATCTCGCGCGCCGCCTTGTTGGTGAAGGTGACGGCGAGGATTTCATGCGGCCGGGCGCGTCCGAGCGCCAGAACCAGCGCGATGCGCGAGGTCAGCACCCGGGTCTTGCCGGTGCCCGCGCCGGCCAGCACCAGAACCGGACCTTCCAGCGCCTCCACCGCCTCGCGCTGCTCGGGATTGAGCGCGGCGAGCCAGTCGGGCGTGGCGCGCGCGGCGAGGGCGCGCGCGGAAATGCCTCCCGGCCTCGGGCGGACAAAATCGTCATCGTCTGACGGCAGCGGATCGGTCAACAGGCGGCCCCGCGCGAAGGCGTTCGAATCGTTCAAACAATGTGGGGCTTGACGCAGCCCTTGTCGAATCCGGCGCCCAGCCCGGCGCAAGCCATGTTTCGATAAAATTCGACCGATCGAATTCGGTAAATTTCAATAGAATCGCCGTAAGGGTGGATGGCGCAACCCGCGCCGCGATCGGCGCTCATGGCGACAAATGGAGACAAGCCCGTGCGACTGGAGCATTTTCTGCGGAAACTGGCCAGCTTTCGGCGCGACAGAAAGGGCGCGGTCGCGGTCCTTTTCGCGGCGACCCTGATCGCCATGTTTCTGTTCGTCGGCCTTGCGCTCGACTACAGCCGGGCGCTGCGGGCGAAAACCACGCTGAGATCCGCCGCCGACGCCGCCGCGCTGGCGGCGCTCAGCTCATTTGAGACCGATTTTGCCAATAACGTCAACGAAGCGCAGATGGTCCAGAATGCGCAGACGATGGGGCAGAACGCCTTTGTCGCCAACGCCGGCAAATATAACGCGCTTGTCACCGGACAGTCGTCGGTCGTCGTCCAGCGCAACGGTCAGACCCTCACCGCCACAGTCAGCTACACTGCCCAATCGCCAAATCTGTTCGGCGCGTTCGCCAATGTCTTAAATATGAATATCAACGGATCGGGGGGCAATTCGGTCGTCGCGTCCGCGACGCTCCCGAGCTATCTCAACTTTTACCTGCTGCTGGATGTTTCGGAATCGATGGGCATTCCCTCTACGCCGGACGAGATCGCGAGGCTCGCCGCGATCAACCCGGATTTCCGCAATCCTTTCCCCGGTTTTCCCGGCTATGAGGGCGGCTGCACCATCGCCTGCCATTTCACCGCCTATCAGGCCTGCCAGAACAGCCCTACCCCCAATCCGCCGACCGCGCCGCCCCCGACCTATTGTCAGGGCTTCGACCTCACCCGAACCGCAGGCAATTCCCAGAATACGCCGGTCAACCAGACGCCTCCCTATTATTGCCAGCAACCCGGAACCAGCGCCTGCATCCAGCTCCGCCTCGACGCGGTGGCCTATGCGACGCAACTCCTGATCCAAACCGCGATCAGCATGCAAAACAACAACCATCTGTCGAATGAGTTTGGCATAGGACTTTATCCCTTCGTTCGCTGGATGCAGCCGCTGCAAAGCCTGACCACCAATCTCCCCACCGTCCAGACCGCGGCCGCCCAGCTGACGAACTGGATCGACAACGGCTACGGTCAAAATACGCCAAGTTTCGACAGCAACGGGAATCCGCTCGCCTATGGCGTCGGCTCGGGCGGCACCCATTTTGAAAACGCCCTGCCGGCGGTCAACAGTCTCATCGCAACTGTCGGCGACGGTTCAAATACCGCTTCTCCGCGCCCCTTCGTCTTCCTGGTGACCGACGGGGCGCAAGACAAACAATACCAGCAGAACAATGGCTCCTGGACCGGCAGCAATCACGCCACCACCCTCGACACCACCAATTGCGACGCGATCAAAAATCGCGGCGTCACCTTGGCGGTACTTTACGTTCCCTATGTGCCGATTCCCAATCCGACGACAATCTGGAACGACGAGGACGACTACGCCAACAACAATATTCCCGACATCCCCCCGGCGCTCCAGTCCTGCGCCTCGCCCGGATTTTTCTTCGAGGCGTCGTCGCCGAGCGATATCAACAATTCGATGGTCGCCATGTTCGCCATGGCGGTCCGATCCGCGCGGCTGACGCAGTGAAGGCCGGCGAAGCGCCGCGTCACATTCCACGACGATGACTTCGCCGCTTTTTGCCTTTAAAGAGGGGCCATGCTGCTCTCCTGGCTGGTCGGCCCTTTCCTCGATTACGAATTCATGCGGCGCGCCCTGGTGGGGGCGATGGCGCTGGCGCTCGCCGGGGCGCCACTCGGCGTTTTCCTGATTCTGCGGCGGATGTCGCTGTCGGGCGACGCCATTTCCCACGGCATTCTGCCCGGCGCCGCGATCGGCTATCTGATCGCCGGCCTGTCGCTGACGGCCATGACCATCGGCGGCGTGGTCGCCGGCTTCGCGGTCGCGATCGGCTCCGGCGCCGTCGCCCGCGCCACCGTCCTGCGCGAGGACGCTTCGCTCGCCGCCTTTTATCTTCTGTCGCTGGCGCTCGGCGTCGTCCTCATCTCGGCGCGCGGCTCCAATGTCGATCTGATGCATGTTCTGTTCGGCAGCGTGCTGGCGCTCGACAATGCCGCGCTCATCCTGCTCGCCACGATTTCCAGCCTGTCCCTGATCGGCCTCGCCTTGATCTACCGGCCCCTGGTGCTGGACACGCTCGATCCCGGCTTTCTGTCCTCGGTCAGCCGCGCCGGCGCCTGGACCCACGCCGCCTTTCTCGCCCTGATCGCGCTCAATCTGGTCGCCGGATTCCAGGCGCTGGGCACGCTGCTCGCCGTCGGCGCCATGATGCTGCCGGCGATCAGCGCCAGGCTCTGGACTCAGGACATAACCGGAATGATCGTGCTCGCCGTGCTGTTTGGCATGGCCGGCGCCTATGGCGGACTGCTGGCTTCTTTTTACTGGGGCCTGCCTTCCGGCCCGATGATCATTCTCGCCTGCGGGGCGTTCTACCTGGTCTCGCTCGTCGCCGGCCCGGCCGGTGGGCTGCTGCGCCGGATCACGCCGCGTTCGCACCTGAAGGGCTGACGTTGTCCGCCGTGCAATCGGCGCAAAGGCCCTGAATTTCGATCGCCACGCGCTCGGCCGAAAAACCGCCGCGCGCCGCGACGCCGGACAGCAGGCGCTCGATCTCCTCGTCGCCGAACTCCTGGGTGCGGCCGCAGAGGCGGCAGATCATGAAACCGGCGCGATGACGATGGCCGCAGGAATGACCCTCGTCGCGGCAGGCGACATAGGCGTTGCGCGTTTCGAGCCTGTGGGCGAATCCCTCGTCGATCAATTTCTGCAAGGCGCGATAGACCGTCGGCGGCGCGATGCGGCCATGCTCGCGCAGGGCGTCGATGACATCATAGGCCGACAGCGGTTTTTGCGCGCGCGCCAGCAGATCCCGAATTCGGGTCTGCGTCTCATTCAACCGCGCGGGCGCCGATGGGGCGGACATATCGACCTCTTGACGGATGTTATAATATACGGATAGCCTTTCGGCCAGTGGTCCCAAACAATAGGATGCCGCCATGCGCCTGCAAAAACTCCTCGCTCTGGCCCTGTCCCTCGCTGTGTTCCTGTTTCTGGCCTGGGCGCCCTTCCCCGCCCTGGCGGAGACCAAACTGCCCGTCGTCGCCACCTTTTCCATCCTCGCCGATTTCGCGCGCCAGGTCGGCGGCGACAAGGTCGAGGTCAAGGAGCTGGTCGGCCCCAACGGCGACGTGCATGTCTATGAGCCGACCCCCGCCGACGCGAAAAACCTCGGCGCGGCCAAGCTCATTGTCGTCAACGGCCTTCATCTCGAAGGCTGGATGGCGCGGCTGATCGCGGCCTCCGGCGCCAAGGCGCCGGTCGTCGTCGCCACCGAAGGCATCATTCCGCGCCAAGGGGTGATCGAAGGCGCGACGGGAATCGATCCCCACGCCTGGCAGAGCGTCGCCAACGCCAGGATCTATATCGGCAATATTCTCGCCGGCCTGATCGCCGCCGATCCGGCCGACGCCGATTATTTCCGCGCCCGCGCGAAAACCTATGACACCGCTCTCGACGCGACCGAGCAGGAAGTCCGCGCGGCGGTCGCCGCCATCCCGCCGCAAAGGCGCAAGATCATCACCACCCACGACGCCTTCGGCTATTTTGGCGCGGCCTATGGCTTCGAATTCATCGCGCCGGTAGGCTTTTCGACCGAATCGGAGCCCTCGGCGCGCGACATCGCGCGGCTGATCGCCCAGATCAGGCGGGAGCATGCGCCCGCCGTTTTCCTGGAAAACATTTCGGATCCACGGCTCATGCAGCGGATCGCCAAGGAATCCGGGGCGAAAATCGGCGGCGAGCTTTATTCCGACTCGCTTTCGCCGCCAAATGGCCCCGCCGCCACTTACATTGACATGATGAAACACAATATCATCGCGTTGAAAAAGGCCCTCGCGCCCAACAGCTGACCGGAGTTCGCATGTCGTTAGAAAAGATTCCCGTCACCGTCCTCACCGGCTATCTCGGGGCGGGAAAGACCACTTTGCTCAACCGTATCCTCACCGAGGACCACGGCAAGAAATTCGCCGTGATCGTCAACGAGTTCGGCGAGATCGGCATCGACAACGAACTCGTGGTGAACGCCGACGAGGAAGTTTTCGAGATGAACAACGGCTGCATCTGCTGCACCGTGCGCGGCGACCTGATCCGCATCATCGAAGGCCTGATGCGCCGCAAGGGCAGGTTTGACGCGATTCTGGTCGAAACCACCGGGCTGGCCGATCCGGCGCCGGTGGCGCAAACCTTTTTCGTCGACGCTGATGTCCAGAACCAGACCCGGCTCGACGCCATCGTCACCGTCGCCGACGCGAAATTCCTGGCCGCGCGACTCAAGGACGCGCCGGAAGCCAAGAACCAGATCGTTTTCGCCGATGTCGTCCTGCTCAACAAGATCGACCTGGTGAGCGAGGCGGAGCTGGAAGAGGTCGAAGCCCGCATTCGCGGCCTCAACCCCTATGCCAAAATCCACCGCACAAGAAAATGCGATGTTCCGCTCGACGCCGTGCTCGACCGCAAGGCCTTCGACCTCGACCGCATTCTCGAACTGGAGCCGGAATTTTTAACAGCGGAAGAGCACGATCACGATCATCCTCACCACGATCACGAATGCGGCCCGGACTGCGATCACGACCATCATGGCCATGACCATCATGATCACCACCATCATGATCATGACCATCACGACCACCATCATCATGGCCACGATCGTCATCACGCGCCAAAAGTGCTGCATGACGACGAAGTGCGCTCGGTCGCCTTCCACATCGAAGGCCCGGTCGAGCCCGATCTTTTCATGACCTGGATCCAGGAAGTGGTTCAGCGCGACGGGCCGGATATTTTGCGCTCCAAGGGCATTCTCGCCTTCCCCGACGAGCCCAGGCGCTACGTGTTCCAGGGCGTCCACATGATTCTCGACGGCGATCTCCAGCGCGACTGGAAGGCGGAGGAAAAGCGCACCAGCCGCCTCGTCTTCATCGGCCGCAAGCTCAAGGAAGACGAGTTGCGCGCAGGCTTTCTGGCCTGCGCGGCCTGAGCCTTTTCGCCGGTCAATGCGCTGGCGCCTCGGGCGGGCAATATTCCCCGGCCCGCCCGAGGAATTCGCAGGCGGGCCGCGCAGGCGCGCCGCCGCCTTGCTTGTCCGCCTTTTGGACGCAATCGGCGCCGGCGCGGCCAAGATAGACGCAATCCTGGGCGCTCCCGGCCTGCAATAACCGGGGCGTGCTCACATGCGACAGCAGCGCCCACAGAATCAGCGCGGCCACGACGATAACAATATCCATGGCCAGCAAACGCGCCTTGCGGCGCGAAAAACGCCGGGGATCGAACCCGTGTGCGGCAGCTTGGAGATTCATCGCGATCCTCCGGTTCCAATTCAGGAAACCCATGCGGGCCAGATAAGGCCGGAAGCCGCAAAATCTCCATGTCGAACGGGTAGCCCCGGCGTCAGGAATTCATAAAGCCATCAAAAGCGGATCAGACTTCGAGCTGGCCGCCGAGTTCGACGACGCGCCCCGCCGGAATGCGGAAAAATTCCGTGGCCGACAAGGCGTTGCGGTGCATGAACTTGAACACGTTCATCTTGATGCGCCGCCAGCCGAAGGGCCCCAGCGGCATGATGGTGAGCCGGCCGACGAAGAAGGACGTGTCCATCATGTTGAAGGTCATCACGCCTTCGCCCTGCTGGCGTTCCAGCACGCGGGGGATGTTGGGATGCTCCATGAAGCCGTAACGCACGGTCATGGCGTGGAAATCGTCCGGCAGATCGGTCGATTGCAGCCGAACATTGCGATCGATCCGGGGAACCTGCGCCGTCGCCACATTGAGCAGGACGATGCGCTGATGGATGACCTTGTTGTGCTTGAGATTGTGCAGCAAGGCCACCGGCACGACGTCGGTCCGGCTAGTGAGATAGACCGCCGTGCCTGAGACACGCGCCTTGTCATGGAATTTCTTGATGAAATCGGAGATCGGGAAAGTGTCGCGCTCCAAGGCGGCGCGCATCGCCGCATAGCCTTCGCTCCAGCTCGTCATCAGGAAATAAAGGAAGCTGGCGACGACGATCGGAATCCAGCCGCCGTCGAAAAATTTCACGAAATTGGCCGCGACGAAGGAACTGTCGACGCAGATGAAAAAGCCGGCGACGGCGAGGCTCAACGGCAGGCTCCAGCGCCAGACCTCGCGCATGGCGAGGTACATCAGCACGCTGGTCAGCAGCATGGTCAGCGAAACCGCGACGCCGAAAGCTGCGGCGAGATTGTCGGAGGAGCGGAAGGTGACGGTCAGGACCAGGGTCAGCGCCATCAAGGCCCAATTGACCAGCCCGACATAAATCTGGCCATAGCTCTCCGCCGAAGTCTGGGAAATGCGCACCCTCGGCAGCAGGCCGAGCTGGATCGCCTGACGGGTCATCGAATAGGCGCCGGTGATGATCGATTGGCTGGCGATCACCGTCGCGATGGTCGCCAGCGCCACCAGCGGAATCTGCAAGGACGCGGGACAGAGATCGTAAAAGGGATTGCTCGCCTGAGCGGGCGGCGAGTTGATCAGCAGCGCCGTCTGGCCGGCATAGCTGAGGATCAGCGCCGGGAACACCAGCCCGTACCAGGCGAGGCGAATGGGCTTGGCGCCGAAATGGCCCATATCGGCGTAAAGCGCCTCGGCGCCCGTGGCGCAGAGGAAAACCGCGCCGAGCACCAGAAAGCCGGTCAGCCCATGGCCGAACAGATAGCGCAGGCCGACCAGCGGATCGAGCGCCCGCACCACATGCGGATGATGCAAGACCGCCATCAGGCCCAGAACGCCGATGACGGTGAACCACACCGCCATGACCGGGCCGAAGAATTTGCTGATCCGTCCCGTGCCCTGAGGCTGGATGCTGAACAAGGCGATCAGGACCACCACCGAAAGCGGCACGACATAATGCGAGATCGCGGGATCGACGCCTTTGAGGCCTTCGAGCGCGGAGAGCACCGAAATAGCCGGCGTGATCGCGCCGTCGCCGAACAGCAGCGCCGCGCCCAGCATGCCCATCGCGATGATCGCCGGGCGGCGCCCACGCTTGACGCCAAGCAGCGACATCAAGGCGAGAATGCCGCCTTCGCCGTCGTTGTCGGCGCGCATGATCACCGCGACATATTTGACCGAGGTGACGATCACCAAAGTCCAGACGATCAGCGACAGCATGCCGAGCGCCGCGCCCGGCGAGAAATGCCCGCCCGACCAGTCCACCGCCGTCTTGATCGTATAGAGCGGGCTGGTGCCGATATCGCCATAGACCACCCCGAGCGCGCCCAGCGCCAGCGTCCCGGTGGTTCCCCCATGAACCCCGCCTTCCGGCGTCCCCGCGTCAACGGTCACGACAATCGCTCCAAAAAAGAATCACGCGGCGCGGCCGCCAAGGCCCGATAATGCTAAGCTCAACCCGCGCGGAAGGCCATGCCCTGTCGCGTTTGCGGAATGACGCGCGCTACTCCTCCGGCGCGTCCAGGATCGGGTCGCGCTGGGAAATGTCGAAGCCGAACATGTCCCAGCTTTTGCGCATGTGCGGCGGCAGGGGCGCGGTCACGTCGAGCACGCCGCCCTTGGGGTGCGGCAGGATCAGGCGGCGGGCGAGCAGGTGCAGCTTGTTCTCGACGCCATCGGGAATATTACGGTTGGGGTCGGCGCGGCGGCGGCGGTCCTCGTCGCTGTGGCCATATTTGGGATCGCCGACGATCGGGCAGCCGATGGCCTCGGCATGGGCGCGCAATTGATGGGTGCGGCCGGTCAGCGGCTTCATCGACAGCCAGGCGAGGCGGGGGCTGAGCTTGTCCACCACGGCGTAAAAAGTCACCGAATGCTGGGCGTCCGCGTCGCCATGTTTCGCGACGCGCATTTTCTCGATGTCGCGGCGCTCCTCCACGCCATGACGGCCGCGCGGCGGGCGGTTTTCGCCCCGAGAATCCCCCATGCCCTCGCCCTTGGCGAGATAGAGCGAAATGCGGCCCTGCGACGGGCGCGGCACGCCTTCGACCAGCGCCCAGTAAATCTTCCTGGCCGCGCGCGAGCGAAAGATTTCGCCGAGATCGGCGGCCATTTTCCGGGTCTTGGCGATCAGCAGCACGCCGGAGGTGTCGCGGTCGAGGCGGTGGACCAGCACTGGCCGGTCGCCGCACGCATGGCTAAGCGATTGCAGCATGCCGTCGAGATGCACTTTCGTGCCCGACCCGCCCTGGACCGCGAGGCCGAAGGGCTTGTTGAGCACCATCAGGTCGCGGTCGTCCAAGAGAATCATGTCGCGGATGGCGCGGGCGTCGGCCTCCGATTGCTCCGGCCGCTTCACCGCCGGCGCCTTGGGCGCCTCGACACTGAGCGGCGGCACACGCACCTTCTGGCCCGCCGCGATCCGCGACGAAGTCTCGACCCGCTTGCCATCGAGCCGCACCTCGCCCTTGCGGCAGATTTTGGCCAGATGCGACAAAGCCAGCGTCGGGATGCGGCGCTTGAACCAGCGGTCCAGGCGCATGCCGTCCTCGTCCTCGGTCACCACCAGATTCTGCACGCCGAGCGCCTGCGTGACTTTCTCCGGCGTTTTTTCGGGGACGGCAGGCTTGATTGTGGACGGTTTCGGCCCCGATCCGGCGCGCGGGCTTTTCAAGACATCGCCCTCGCCACCAACAGGCCGCCGAACACGCCGGCCAGCGCCAGCGCCACCGAGCCGCCGACATAGGCCGCGGTCAGCAAAAGCTGGCCGCGTTCGAACAGCAGCGCCGAATTGAGCGAAAAAGCGGAAAAGGTGGTGTAGCCGCCCAAGACGCCGGTCAGCAGGAACAGGCGGGCGTGCTGGGTCCAGTTGGCGCCTGTGCGGAAGGCGAGAAACCCGGCAAGCAGCCCCATGACCAGCGATCCGGAAATATTGATCAAAAAAGTCCCCCAGGGAAAATCTGTCCCAAGCAGCCGCGCCGCGAGAAGGTTCACGGTGTGCCGCAACATGCCGCCGAGCCCGGCGCCGAGGAAAACGAGAAGATAGGCCTGCATCGACTTTCTATAGCCAAGGCGCGGCCCGCCGTCATCAGCCGATTGGGCGGGACCGCCGCCTTGGCGGGTCATTTCCAATGGCGGTGAGACCAAGGCGGTTCGACGCGCGAGCCAAAAAGTCATGGGTCAAAAAGGTCGGCGTGGGTTCCGGCGCGGACAAAAACGATCATTGGCGGCTTGGCGCTGTCGTCGATCCGATAAATCAACAGGAAATCGGCGCCGACATGGCATTCGCGATAGTCCCGCCATTGGCCCTTGAGCGGATGGTCCAGCCATTCCGGGCCAAGAGGCGCCTCGTTGGCGATCAACAGAAGCATGACTTCTTTCAATCGGCCCATATCGAACCGGCCTGAACGCGACAGCCTCTCCCAATCCTTCACAAAGGTGCGGGCGTAATCGGAGGTGCGCGGCGGCTCCGCGCGTTTATTCGTCGCAGGCTTTTTCAAGATCGGCGAACAGCTTTACCGCCTCGCCGAAACGGGCCTGGCGGATCTTCACAATCTCGTCGGTCTCGGCCATGGCCGCGCGCGTCGTGGCGTTAGGCGCCTTGATCTCGAAGGGAATGGCGCGATCCGCGACCACGCGCCGCAAAAACAGGCGCACCGCGTCGGACACGGAAAGGCCCATGCTTTCCAGCGTCTCTGCGGCTTCCTTCTTGATCTTGTCGTCCACGCGGACGTGTAGCATGGATGTCTGCATAAGGGGCATGCTCCGTCTTTGAAATGATTGTATCTCAACTGCGATACAATTCCAAGGCTCTTGCGACGAGCGGATCGTCAGCCCCGCTCCCGCCGCAGCTTTTCCCAATAATCCAGCCTCTTGCGAATCTCGCGCTCGAAGCCGCGCTCGACCGGCGCGTAGAGCTTCTGCCGCCCCAGAGCGTCGGGCCAGTAGTTCTGGCCGGAAAAGGCCTCGGGCGCGTCGTGGTCGTAGGCATAGCCCGCCCCATAGCCTTCCGATTTCATTAGTTTGGTCGGGGCGTTGAGAATGGTTTTCGGCGGCATCAGCGAGCCGTGCTCGCGCGCGAGCTTTTGCGCCGCCTTGTAGGCGAGATAATTGGCGTTGGATTTGGGCGCGGTGGCGCAATAGACCAGGGCTTGAGCAATGGCCAGCTCGCCCTCGGGCGACCCAAGAAAATCATAGGCGTCCTTGGCGGCGTTGGCGATCACCAGGGCCTGCGGGTCGGCGAGGCCGATGTCCTCGACCGCCATGCGCACCAATCTTCGGGCGATGAACAGCGGATCCTCGCCGGCGTCGAACATCCGAGCGAGATAATAGAGCGCCGCGTCGGGGTCGGAGCCGCGCACCGTCTTGTGCAGGGCGCTGATCAGATTGTAATGGCCCTCCTGGCCCTTGTCATAGATCGGCGCGCGGCGCTGGACGATTTCCGTGAGCGTCCTGGCGTCGAATGTTTCACCCGGCCGGGCGGCGCGAAAAATTTCCTCGACCAGGGTGAGGGCGGCGCGGCCGTCGCCATCGGCCATATGCGCCAAGGCCGCGCGCGCCTCCTCGTCGAGCGGCAGATTTTTGGCTTCCTCGGCTTCGGCGCGGGCCAAAAGCTTTTCGATCGCCGCCGCGTCGAGGCTGTGGAAGGTCAGCACGCGGGCGCGCGACAGCAGCGCGGCGTTGAGTTCGAAGGACGGGTTTTCGGTGGTGGCGCCGATCAAGGTGATCGTGCCGTCCTCCACCACCGGGAGGAAGGAATCCTGCTGGGCGCGGTTGAAGCGATGGATTTCATCGACGAACAGCAAAGTCCCCTGCCCCAGGGCGCGGCGCCCGCGCGCCTCGTCGAAAATCTTCTTCAGCTCGCCGACGCCGGAAAAAATCGCCGAGGCCTGAACAAAATGAAGCTTTGTCTCGTTCGCCAGCAGGCGCGCGACCGTGGTCTTGCCGGTGCCGGGCGGCCCCCAGAAGATCAAACTTCCGAGCGAGCCCGATTCGATCAGCCGCGTCAGCGCGCCATTGGGGCCGAGCAGATGATCCTGGCCGGCGACTTCGGCGAGATTTTTGGGCCGCAGTCGCTCGGCCAGCGGGCGCGGCGCGTTTTTATCCAGTCCGGCGCTGGCGAAAAGATCGGTCATGATCCTTTTTCGCGCGTCTGGCGGGGCGGAGCAACAGCCGATTGACCTCCGCGCCCATCCGGTTCAAATCAGCGCCAAAGCCAAGAGGTGCACGATGTCCGACCTTTCCCCCGCCGCCCTGGAAAAGCAATTGATCGCCGAGGAAACCGCCAAAATGCTGCTGGAGGTCGGCGCCGTCCTGTTCAATGCGGAAAAGCCCTTCATCTTCACCTCGGGCTGGGCGAGTCCGGTCTATACCGACATGCGCAATCTGATCGCCTTTCCCCGCCTGCGCAACGTGCTGATGGATTTCGCGGTGAAAACCATCCAGCGCGAGATCGGCTACGAGAGCCTCGACATTATCGCCGGCGGCGAGACGGCGGGCATTCCCTTCGCCGCCTGGATTTCCGACCGGCTGTCCCTGCCGATGCAATATGTGCGCAAGAAGCCGAAGGGTTTCGGGCGCAACGCCCGGATCGAAGGCGAGGTCCGCGACGGCGCCCGCACCCTGCTGGTGGAAGACCTGGCGACCGACGGCGCCTCGAAAGTCAATTTCATCTCGGCGATCCGCGAGGCGGGCCAGAGCTGCCACCATACTTTCGTGTTCTTCTTCTATGACATTTTCCCGCAGGCCCGCGCCGAGCTGCGCAAGGACAATATCGAACTGCACCAGCTCGCCACCTGGTGGGACGTGCTGAAAGTCGCGCGCAAGACGCAATATCTGCCCGCCGCGACGCTGGACGAGGTGGAGAAGTTCTTGCACGCCCCCGCCGAATGGTCCGCCGCCCATGGCGGCGCCAGCGAATTTGGCAAGAAGGCGTGAGCGCGATGCGCCGCCTCGCCCTCTTCGGCGCGATGGCGCTTTTCGCTTTCCCAGTCGCCGCGCAAGCGCAAAACGGGGAAAATTTCTGCTCGGGCGTTGCTTTCGCCGACACGCCCGACCTTGTCATCGGCCGGATCAAGGCGGACGCGCCGAAGACCTATTTCCGCAAGAATGGCGACCGCAAGAACGCCTGCCCGTCCGCCGCGCCGCAATGCCAAGACAAGGCTTTTCTGGTTCCCGGCGATCTGGTCGTCCTCGGCGCCAGGCAGGGCGATTTCGTCTGCGCCGAATACGACAATGGCAAGGGGAGTCGCGGCGGCTGGCTGCCCGTTTCCGCGCTCGGGCCGGCGCCGCTGGAAAACGACCCGGCCGCCTGGCTCGGCGCCTGGAAGCGGGTCGAGGCCGACATCACCATCGAACAGGCCAAGGACGGGCTGAAAGCGAGCGGCGAAGCGACCTATGGTTCGCGGAACCCCGAACGGGTCAAGCGCGGCGCGGTCAATTTCGGCTCATTCTCCGGCCCGCTCGCGCTGAAAGACGGCCAGGGCAGGATCGTGGACGACGATCCCGTCAGCGGCTGCAATTTAAAACTCGCCCGCGCCGACGATTTTCTGTTCGTGCGCGACAATATGCAGTGCGGCGGGATGAATGTGATCTTCTCCGGCGTCTATCGGCGCGGCGGCGAATAGCCGCGGCGCCTCTTAGTTTTCGCATAATCCAACCCGTTTGGCCTCGGCTCGGCTGGTCGGCGCGGGCTTTTCCCGACAATATCCCCTGCATGACCGGATCGAATTCCGGCGGAAAGGAATGAGGGGAGATGAAAGTTCTTGCTCTGGCGGCGGCTGTGATCGCCCTGTTCGTCGCACCCGCTTCGGCCCATGGACCCACGCGGCAGAAAGTGGTCGAACTCGTTTATATCAACCAGCCGGCCGATCAGGTCTGGGCGCTCATCAAGGACTTCGACAGCCTCGCCACATGGCATCCGCTGGTCGCCTCCAGCGTCGCGGACAAAGGCAACGAAGAGGGCTCGATCCGCAAGGTCGTGCTGAAAGCCCCCGGCAATCCGGGCTTCGACGAAGTGCTCGACACCTATAACGCCGCCAAGCGCACCTATAAATACGATATTCCGAAGGTCGATCCCAAGATACTGCCGGTCAACGACTACGAATCCTTCATCACCGTGCTCGACGACGGCAAGGGCGGCTCGATCGTCGAATGGAAGGGCGCCTTCTATCGCGGCTATATGAACAACGACCCGCCGCCCGACCTGAACGACGCCGCCTCCGCCGCCGCCGTGCGCCAAGTCTATCGGGCCGGTCTCGACAATCTCAAGAAGATCGCCGAAGCGGAAAGGTGATCGCGCGCTTTTGTGCGGTTTTGGGCCTGGCGCTGCTGACCTCCGGCGCCGTGCGGGCGGGGCCGCTCGCCTTCATCACCGACCAGGGTGCCGACGCCTTGTCGATCGTCGATCTCGCGCAGGCGCGCACGGTCCAGCGCGTGAAGGTCGGGCGGAAGCCGGCGGGGGTCGCGGTCGCCCCCGGCGCCGCGCGGGCCTATGTAACCAATCCCGAAGGGCGGAGCGTATCGGTGGTCGCGCGCCAGCCCGACGGCGCCTATAAGACGATCGCCGACATTCCAGTCGGCCAAGGGCCGCTCGGCGTCACGCTCGACACGACCGGCGCGCGATTGTTCGTCGCCGACTGGTACGCCAACCGGATTTACCTGATCGACACGAAAAAGCTCGCCGTGACCGGCGAAATCCCGGTCGGCAAGTCGCCCTCCGGCATGGCGGTGAGCCCCGACGACCGTTGGCTTTATGTCGCCAATCGCGAGAGCGACACGATTTCCGTGGTCGATCTCGCCAGCCTGCGCGGCGTGGCGGAAATTCCGGTCGGCAAGTCGCCCTTCGGCGTGACCTACGACCCGAACGGTCCTGACGGGCCGCGCGTCCTGGTCGCCAATGTGAAATCCTTCGACGTGTCGGTGGTCGATCCGGTGGCCAGGCGCGAGACGCGGCGGCTGAAGGTGCGGAAATATCCCTATGTCGTCGCCGTGACCCGCGACGGCTCGCGCATCTTCGTCACCAACCAGCACGACGACAGCATTTCCGCCTTCGACGGCAAGAGCTATGCGCCGCTCGGCGTCATCGACGCCTGCGGCTATCCGGAAGGCCTGCTGATTTCGCCCGACCAGAGGTCCGTTCTGGCCGTGTGCTGGATGGAGGACAATATCACCGTGATCGACGTGAAGACGCTCCAGGTGACGAAAAAGATCGCCGTCGGCTCGAATCCGCGCGGCTTCGGCCAGTTCATCGCGCCGGACGCGAAGTGACTCACCACATGTCCAGCGCGATTCTCGCTTCTTCCGACATGCGGCTTTGATCCCACGGCGGATCGAACACCATCTTGACCTCGACCCCAGCGACCCCCGGCACGGCGGCGACGGCGTTGCGCACCCAGACCGGCATTTCGCCGGCCACCGGACAACCCGGCGCGGTCAGGGTCATGTCGACGGTGACGAAGCGCCCGCCGTCGATGTCGACTCGGTAGATCAGGCCGAGTTCGAAGATGTCGGCCGGGATCTCGGGGTCGTAGACGGTTTTCAACGCCGCGATGATGCCATCGGTAAGCCGGTCGAGTTCTTCCGGCGAGATGGCGTCCTTGACGGCGAAGGCGGGACGATTGGGCTGAATTTCGGCTTCGGCGTTGGCGTTCTGGTTCATCGCGCGGTTCCATTCAGGCAAAGAGATGCGCGGCGCGCTCCAGCGCCGCGACAAGAGCGTCCACTTCCGCGCGCGTGTTGTAGAGCGCGAGGCTCGCCCGACACGTCGAGGTCGCTCCGAAACGCGACAGCAGCGGCTGGGCGCAATGTGTGCCGGCGCGCACCGCGACGCCGGAACGGTCGATCACCGTGGCGACGTCATGGGCGTGCGCGCCCTTCATCTCGAACGAAAACAGCGCGCCCTTGCCCGGCGCCTTGCCGATCAGCCGCAGCGAGGGCAATTCGCTCAGGCGTTGCGCGGCATAGGCGGCCAGGTCGGCCTCATGGGCGTGGATCGCCGCACGCCCGATGCTTTCCATATAATCGAGCGCGGCGCCAAGCCCTGCCGCCTGGACGATCGGCGGCGTGCCGGCCTCGAACCTTTGCGGCGGGACGCCATAGGTGACATGGTCGAGCGTCACGGTCTCGATCATCTCGCCGCCGCCGGCGAAGGGCGGCAGCTTTTCCAGCCATTCCCGCTTGCCGTAAAGCGCGCCGATCCCGGTCGGGCCATAGAGCTTGTGGCCGGTGACGACATAGAAATCGACATCGAGATCGCGCACGTCGACATCGCAATGAACCGCGCCCTGCGAGCCGTCGATCAGAACCGGAATCCCGCGTTCATGGGCGAGGCGGACGATTTCCTTCACCGGCGTCACCGTGCCCAGCACGTTGGACATGTGGGTGATCGCGACGATTTTGGTTTTTTCGGTGAGCGCGTCGGCGAATTTGTCGAGCGAGAAAGAGCCGTCGTCCTCGACATCCACCCATTTGATCCTGGCGCCCTTGCGCTCGCGCAGGAAATGCCAGGGCACGATATTGGAATGGTGCTCCATGATCGACAGCACGATCTCGTCGCCCGCGCCGATATGGGCGAGGCCGAAGGACGAGGCGACGAGGTTCAGCGCCTCGGTGGCGCCGCGGGTGAAAATGATTTCTTCGGTCGAGCCGGCGTTGAGAAAGGCGCGCATTTTCTCGCGCGCGCCCTCATAGGCGTCGGTCGCGGCATTGGCCAGGAAATGCAGGCCGCGATGGACATTGGAATATTCGTGCTCATAGGCGCGCACGATGCGCTCGACCACCGCGCGCGGCTTTTGCGCCGAGGCCGCATTGTCGAGATAGACCAGCGGCTTGCCATAGGGCTGTTCCGCCAGGATGGGGAAATCGGCGCGGATTTTCCAGATGTCATAGGGTGCGATTCTCACCGGCTGATTCATGAAAAAGCCCCCCCGGCGAGCAGGCGCTTGAGGTCAAGCCTGAGCAGGTCGCGCAATTCCTCGTCGTCGATGATGTCGAAGGCTTCGGCCGCGAAAGCCTCGACGAGTATTCCTTGCGCCTCAGCGCGCGGAATGCCTCGCGATTCCATATAAAAGAGCTGGCTCTCGTCGAGCCGCGCGCAGGCCGCGCCATGGCCGCAGACGACGTCGTCGGCGAAAATCTCCAGTTCCGGCTTGGACGACATCGAGGCCTCGTCCGAGAGCAGCAGGCCACGGCACAACATCTTGCCGTCGGTCTTTTGCGCATGCGGCGGCACCACGATCTTGCCCTGGAACACGCCTTCCGCCTGATCCGCCAGCACATATTTGAAGGTCTCGCGGCTGATGCAGGACGGCGCGTCATGGGTGAGCGTCAGCGTCGTGTCCACATGTTCGCGCCCGCGCAGAAGCACGCCGCCGGAGAGATGGGCCTCGGCCCTTTCCCCGGCGCAGGAGACGAAAAGCTGGCGGCGCAGGAAAGGCGCGCCGGCGACAAGCGCGGTCGCGCGCAGTCGCGCGTCCTGCTCCAGCCGCGCGACGATTGTCTGCACCTCGACCGCCGCGCCGCCGGCAAGGGCGCCGCCAGCAGAATCAAAATTGCGGCAGGCGTAATCGAGTTGGGCGCCGCGTCCGAGCGACAGAAACAGCGCGCTGTCGTTAAAGCCCTCACGGCTTTCGCCGCGCGTCTCCAGCAAAGCAGCGCGCGAATCTTCGCCCACGATCACCATGCCCCGGCCGAAACGCCCAAGCGCGCCCGTCGCGCCGTCAAGCGCGACCAGTTCGAACACCGCGTCGACGCGGCCGCCGGGCGCGATTTCCAGCACGAAGCCGCCCTCGGCGAAGGCGCCGTTGAGGTCGAGCAAGGCGTCGCCCGCGCCCTGAACCAGGCGCTTCAGCCGAATATCGTCCTCCAGCAGGGGGCGCAGCCGGACGCCGGGCACGGCGGAAAGTTCATCCGACAATTCGCGGCTGAAAAAACCGTCCACCGTCACGATGCGGAAGCGATCGACCGTCCCGAGCTTTTCCTTGGCGCGCGCCAGCGCCGCAGCGCCGGGTTTTTGCGCGCGCGGCGGCGCCGTGCGCAGTTTCGCCCGCAGGTCGGTGTAATGCCACGACTCGACGCGGCGCGACGGCAGGCCGGCGTTGGCGAAGCGCTCAAAAGCCGCCTTGCGTTCGCGCTCGGTCCTTCCGGCGGAAAAACTCGCGAGCAGGTCCTGTTCGGCCTGGGTTGGGGTTTGCAGGATCGCGCCCATCACGCGGCCTCTTCGGCATAATCGGCATAGCCGCTCTTTTCGAGTTCGAGCGCCAGTTCCGGCCCGCCGCTGCGCGCGATCCTGCCCCTGTTCATCACATGCACCGTGTCGGGCGCGATATAGTCGAGCAGGCGCTGGTAATGGGTGATGACCAGCAGGCCGCGCTCCTTCGAGCGCAAGGCGTTGACGCCCTCGGCGCAGACGCGCAGCGCGTCGATGTCGAGTCCCGAGTCCATTTCGTCGAGAATGGCGAATTTCGGCTCAAGCAGCGCCATTTGCAGGATTTCCATGCGCTTCTTCTCGCCGCCGGAAAAGCCGAAATTGACCGGACGCTTGAGCATGTCCTGCGAGATGTTCAGCTTCCTGGCCGCCTCGCGCACTTTTTTCATGAAGTCCGGCGTCGTCAACTCGTCCTCGCCGCGCGCCTTGCGTTGGGCGTTGATCGCCGCCTTGAGGAAAGTCATGGTGGTGACGCCGGGAATTTCCAGCGGATATTGGAACACCAGGAACAGGCCGAGGGCGGCGCGCTCGGCGGCGGATTTTTCCAAGAGATCGACGCCGTCGAGCCGGATCGCGCCTTCGGCGACTTCATAACCCGGCCGGCCGGCGACCACATAGGAGAGCGTCGATTTGCCGGAGCCGTTCGGCCCCATGATCGCGGCGACCTCGCCATCCGCGACTTTGAGGGTGAGGCCGTCGATGATCTTCTTGCCGGCGACGGAGACGTGGAGATTTTCGATTTCGAGCATGATGGAGCCTTGAGAACAGAGAAACGCGAGAGCAGCGGCGGTTCAGCCGACGCTGCCCTCAAGCGAAATGGCGATGAGTTTTTGCGCCTCGACGGCGAATTCCATCGGCAATTGCTGAAGCACGTCGCGGACGAAGCCGTTGACGATCAGCGCCGTCGCCTCTTCCGCCGAAAGCCCGCGCTGCATGCAGTAGAACAGCTGGTCGTCGGAGATTTTCGAGGTGGTCGCCTCGTGCTCGAAAAGGGCCGAGGAATTCTTGGCCTCGATATAGGGCACGGTATGAGCGCCGCAGGCATTGCCGATCAGCAGCGAGTCGCAATTGGTGAAATTGCGCGCGTTGACGGCCTTGCGATGAGCCGAAATCTGGCCGCGATAGGTGTTCTGCGAATGGCCGGCGGAAATGCCCTTGGAAATCACCCGGCTCGACGTATTGGCGCCGAGATGCAGCATTTTGGTGCCGGAATCGACCTGCTGATAGCCGTTGGAAATGGCGATCGAGTAGAACTCGCCGCGTGAGTCATCGCCGCGTAAAATGCAGGACGGATATTTCCAGGTGATGGCCGAGCCGGTCTCGACCTGGGTCCAGGAGATTTTCGAGCGGTCGCCCCGGCAATCGCCGCGCTTGGTGACGAAATTATAGATGCCGCCCTTGCCCTCGCTGTCGCCGGGATACCAGTTCTGCACCGTCGAATATTTGATTTCGGAATCATCCAGCGCGATCAATTCGACCACCGCCGCGTGAAGCTGGTTCTCGTCGCGCTGCGGCGCGGTGCAGCCTTCGAGATAGGAGACGTAGGAGCCCTTGTCGGCGATGATCAGCGTGCGCTCGAACTGGCCGGTGTTGCGCTCGTTGATGCGGAAATAAGTCGAAAGCTCCATCGGGCAGCGCACGCCCGGCGGGATGTAGACGAAGGAGCCGTCGGAATAGACCGCCGAATTGAGGGTGGCGAAATAATTGTCGGTCACCGGCACGACCGAGCCGAGATATTTTTTCACCAGCTCGGGGTGGCTGTGCACCGCTTCGGAGATCGGGCAGAAGATCACGCCGGCCTTGGCCAGCTCCGCCTTGAAAGTGGTGGCGACCGAAACCGAGTCGAACACCGCGTCCACCGCGACCCTGCGCTCATTGGGGTCGCGCTGCACGCCGGCCAGGATTTCCTGCTCGCGCAAAGGAATGCCGAGCTTTTCATAAGTGCGCAGCAGTTCGGGATCGACCTCGCCGAGCGACTTCGGACCCTCGGCGGTTTTCGGCGCCGAATAATAATAGAGATCCTGATAGTCGATCGGCGGATAATGGACTCTGGCCCATTTCGGCTCGTCCATGGTCTGCCAGCGGCGGAAGGCGTCGAGCCGCCAGTCGGTCAGCCATTCAGGCTCGTTCTTCTTGGCCGAAATGAACCGGACGGTATCTTCGCGCAGGCCCTTGGGGGCCTTGTTCGATTCGATGTCGGTGGTGAAGCCGTATTTATATGCGTCAACGTCAAGCGTCTTGACCTTGTCGACAGTCTCCTGGACAGCCGCCATTGCGTTTCTCCCAGCCTAACGCGGGTTCAAGGCCCGCTGGTTGAGTTATGTGGCGATGCGGGTCAGGTCCGGAGCCTTCGCCGCATTCGTTCATGCACCTTAGCGAATATTTCGAGAAAGCGCATCCCCTCTTCTTGCGTCGAGCCCCAGCCCAAACTGACCCTCAGGGCCGATCCCGCCACATCCGGCGCGACGCCCATCGCCGCCAGCACATGGGACGGAGAAACCTTCCCCGAGGAGCAGGCCGAGCCGGACGACAAAGCCACGCCTTCGACATCGAAAGCCGCGACCAAAGTCTCGGCGGCAAGCCCCGGCACAGCGAATGCCAATGTATTGGCGGTCCGCGCCGCCTCATCAGCGAATATGGCGGTCTCCGGCGCAATTTCCAGAAGGCCGGCCTGCAAATAATCGCGCAATTGGCCAAGCCGCGCCGATTCCGCCTCGCGTCGCGCCTCCGCTTCAGTGAGCGCGGCGGCGAAGCCGGCGTTTGCCGCGACATTTTCCGTGCCGCCCCGGAAGGAGCGCTCCTGCCCGCCGCCGCGAATCAAAGCTTTCTCCGGCATGAGATCGCGCCGCAGATAAGCGAGCGCCCCCGTTCCCTTCGGTCCCCCGAGCTTGTGGCTCGACAGGAACAGCACATCGGCGCCGGTCGCGGCGAAGGAGCAGGGAATGCGGGAAAAGGCCTGGACCGCGTCGCAGACGACGATCCCGCCCGCCGCATGGACGATTTCCGCAGCCTCGGCGACCGGCTGAACGGCGCCGGTTTCATTATTCGCCGCCTGGAGCGCCAGAATTGGCCGCCGGTCGGGCGCTTCGGCGAGACGGGCGCGCAAATCGCCGAGGTCGAGCCTGCCCTGGGGGTCGAGGCCAACGGTTGCGACGTCGCCGGCGGAGAAGGAATGTCCGGCCTGCACGCAGGCGTGTTCGCCGGCGCCGATGAGCAGGCGCTCGCCGGCGCGGGGCCGCAGGGCGGTGGCGGCGGCCTCGGTCGCGCCGGAGACGAAAACCACCCGATCCGCCGGCGTCCCCAGCGCCCGGGCGATGGCGACGCGGGCGTTCTCGACCAAAGCGCGGGCGGCGCGGCCTTCCGAATGGACGCTCGACGGATTGCCCGCGTCGAGCGCGCGAATGACGGCGTCGCGTGCGACGGGGCGCAGGGGCGCGGTGGCGTTATAGTCGAAATAGATGCGGCGCATCGAAGTTTGACCAGCGGGGACAGACGGGCCTTATCCCGCGCCGAAGCGACGGCTTCAACCGACTTTTGCGACGGATCGGATCATTTCCCACACGCGGCTCACGTCCCAATCGTCGTCCAGGAAATAAAGGCCGAGGACCGTGAGCGTCACCGCGACGCCGACGATCCTGGCGCTGGTCTTGACGAAGGAGACGATCGAGGCCAGGCGCTCGCGCCCTTTCGGCGCGGGAGCGAGCTCGTCCTTGATGTTCAAATTGAAGCTGCCCATCGAATCCCTCCCCTCCGGAAACAATCGACGCCCAGACACCGGGGCGCCCTCTCAATCCGGATTACCTTCAGCTCCACTGTTAAGAGCCGCGTTGGTTCGCATTATTGCGAATTTCCTGGCTCACCGAGGCAACTAAGGCTAGCAGCGTGGATTTTCGTTTCGCTTAACGACGGCGCATCTAATCACTTACACATTTTAACGATGTCATTCTTTGCGGTACAGACCGAGCTTGCTTAAACAGGGTGCTCAATTCGACCGTACGTCTCCAAGACGCCGATATTGTCGCTAGGGAATGTCCAATGCTGTCATGGCGAGCCGCCGCAGGCGACGAAGCGCTCCACAGGGCGTGAGGACAGCGCGTCCCATGGCTGGCGATGACGCCGCAGCCTGAGGTTTTTGGATGTTTTCAATGGAGAAACCTGCGACCGACCCCGGCCCCGGCCTCGAACCAAATCGAGGATCGAAGCTCGGCCTGAGGCGACGCCCGTCACGGGGCGTCGAAGCAAAACAGGTTTCATGGCCGAGACACAGCTTCTCGCCTTGACTTCGCGCCAAGGCGAGACGCGGCGCGCCTGGCTCGGGGCGTCAGGTCACCGGCTTGTCGGTGACGATCACCTTGGTGCCGAGATGGACGCGGCCATAGAGATCGATCGCGTCGATGTCGCGCATGCGGATGCAGCCGGAGGAGACATGCTGTCCGATCAGTTCCGGCTCATTGGTGCCGTGGATGCGGTACATCGTGTCCTTGCTGCCCTGGAAAAGATACATGGCGCGCGAGCCAAGCGGATTGTCGGGACCGCCGGGCAGGCCGCCCGCGTCCGCCGTCGGCTTCAGGTGCGGCCAGCGCTCGAGCATGTCGGACGGCGGCATCCAGTGCGGCCATTCCGCCATCTTGCCGACGGTGGCTTCGCCGGTCCAGCCGCTCGCTTCGTTGCCGGTGGCGACGCCATAGCGGATCGCCTTGTGGTTGGGCAGCGAATAATAGAGGAAATTCTTGAACGTATCGATGGTGATCGTGCCCGGCGACTGACCGGTCGGGTCGTCGACGATGAAGCGCTTGTAATCGCCCGACGGCTGGCCCGACGGCGCCAGCGACATGAACTCGCGATCCTTCCCGCTCAAGGTCGGATCGGGAGTGGTCTCCATGTTGCAGCCGGCAAGAGCCGCGGAAACCAACGCAATTCCCAATATCGCACGCAGTTTCATCAAATCGCCCCGAATCGCCCGCGCCGCCCCCAGAGCGGCGAAATCTCATTCTATAATTAACATAATAGAACGAATCGTCACGCCTATCGGCGCGCGCCGCGCCCTTTCGGGGACAGATTAACCGCGCTTGTTGCCGCTTGGCAACAGTATGAGCGTCAAGGCCAGGAACGAGCGTCCGATTTTGGCCGGGCCGCGCCGGCGGCTAAAACTTTCGGTCTAAGACATAAACTTTGTTGGACAGGCGCGCCGATTGGCGCGATGTTCGGCGCAAAGGAATGCAGTCCCGGCGTCTGCCGCCGCCCGCGCGGGTCTTCCGCGGCGGTTTCGGGGCAAAATCAACTGTTGCTGTTTGTGAGCCTGAATTGAACACTTTGCTGCTTACCCATCCGGCCGGCCTGACGCATGACAACGGTCCCGGCCATCCTGAACGGGCGGATCGCGTTCGGGTCATCGAGCGCATATTGGAACATGAAAAGTTCATGACCCTGATCCGCGCCCAGGCCGAGAACGGCACGCGCGAACAGGCGCTGCGGGTCCATCCCGAATCCTATATCCAGGCGCTGGAGCAGACTTCGCCGCTCGACGGCATAGCCCGGCTCGACAGCGACACCACCATGAGCCCCGGCACGCTCGCCGCCGCCTTCCGCGCGATCGGCGGCGCCTGTCAGGCGGTCGATGAAGTGATGCGCCGCGACGTGCAAAACGCCTTCGTCGCCATGCGCCCGCCGGGCCATCACGCCGAACGCGCGACGCCGATGGGCTTCTGCTTCTTCAACAACGCCGCCGTCGCCGCCCGCCACGCCCTCGCCGCCCATGGCGCATGCCGGGTCGCGATCATGGATTTCGACGTTCATCACGGCAATGGAACCCAGGACATTTTCTGGTCCGATCCCAATGTGATGTATCTTTCGACCCATGAAATGCCGCTCTATCCCGGCACGGGATCGGTGGCCGAGCGCGGCGAATACAACAATATCGTCAATGCGCCGCTCTGCGCCGGCGACGCCGGCCCGCAGTTCCGCGAGGCGATGGAAGTGGCGATCCTGCCGCGGATCGAGCAGTTCCACCCCGACATTCTGATCGTTTCCGCCGGGTTCGACGCCCATCGCCGCGACCCGCTCGCCAACATCAATCTGGTCGAAGCGGATTTCGCCTGGGCCACGGGAAAGCTGATGGATGTGGCGGACCGCTGTTGCGACGGGCGTCTGGTGTCGGTGCTCGAAGGCGGCTACGACCTCGACGGCCTGGCGCGCTCGGTCGCCGCCCATGTGCTCACCCTGATGGGCGTCGCGTAAAGTTTCAGCTCAGAGACCCGAAAGCCGCGCGGTTTCCTCGGCGGTCGCGCCCAGTTCGACCTCGACGATTTCCGGCGGACGCAGCAGCCGGACCGGCGCGACGGATTCGCCTAGCCCGCCGGAAATGATCATATGCCGGCCGCCCTCGACGACATGGCCATAGACATGTCCGGGGCCGAACCTCAGATCGCCGACGACCGGGCCAAGCAAAGGCAGATTGACCTGCCCGCCATGGGTATGGCCGCACAGGGTCAGGGCGACGCGATCGGGCGCGGCGGGAAAGATGAACGGCTCGTGCGCCAGCAGGATCGCCGGGGCGTCGTCGCTCAGCTTGGCGAGCGCGCCGTCGAGATCGTCGCCGCCGAGCTTTTGCGCGTTGTTGTCGATCTGCGCCATGGCGTCGATGAGCTGGTCGGCGAGGCCGACGATCCAGAATTTTTGGCCGTCCTTGGCGAGTGCGACCGCGTCGTTTTCGAGCACTTGGATTCCCGCCTGACGCAGGGCGCGGCGGATCGCCACCGTGCCGTCGGAGGGCGAGGTCAGCAGGGGGCCGTGCCACCAGTCATGATTGCCGAGCACGGCGTAGCAGCCGAGCGGCGCCCGCAAGACCGAAAAAGCCTCGCCGATCTGCTGCGGCTCGACCGCCTTGGTGACGAAGAAATGGCCGGCGTTATAGTCGCCGAGCAGCAGGACCGCGTCGGGATTGAGGGCGTTGGCGGCTTCGGCGATGCGGCGGATGCGCGTCGCGCTCATGAAGGGCTCGCCGGCGTGAATGTCGGAAATGACCGCGAAACGCAGGCGCAGGCTGGCCGGCCAGCCCGGCGGGGTCAGGGAATAACGCTTGACCTGAAGGATGAAATTGGGCTCGACGCCGATGGCGTAAACGCCCGTGGCCGCGCCGATCAGCGGCAGCGCCAGCCCGGAGGAAAGAAAACGGCGTCGATCGATCATGCCTTGCGCCCTGTCGCGATCCGCCCCGCCCGCTCCGGTTCAAGTCCAGATAGGCGCCGAAAGACCTTATGGCAAGGCGGAACGCGGCCTGGCTTCAGGCGGCGTCGCGGCGAATCTGGACCGGCTCAGGCGCGCGTTCGGCGCGAAGCTCTTCGATCTCGTCGGTCGCGAACAAGGCGGCCTCGACCGCGGCGAGGGCGATTTCCCGATAAAGGCGCATTTGCAGGTCGCGCGCGTCCTCGCGGCGCGGCTGCGACGGCGGAAGGATGATCTCTTGCTCGCTCATGATCGGACTCTTTTGACGCAAACCAACGCGGAAAATTCGCGGCGCATGGTTGACCGCCGCTGAATTCCAGCCGCGAATTTGCGCCCGCAAGATAAATTCCGCGTTAAGCGCGTCCCAAAAAGCCTGTCCTGTTTTGACGAATCATTTCGGCGCGCGGAAGCCGCCGGTCGCCTTTTCGATCATGCCGGCGAGCGCGACGGCCATGCGGTCCTCGCCGCGCGCGCAGACGATCTGAACGCCGGTCGGCAGGTTTTTCCGCGTCAGCGCGACGGGCGCGACCGCCGCCGGCAGCAGCG
This sequence comes from uncultured Pseudomonadota bacterium, assembly GCA_963704565.1. Lineage (GTDB taxonomy): Bacteria > Pseudomonadota > Alphaproteobacteria > Rhizobiales > Beijerinckiaceae > Rhodoblastus. Next base: position 3,920,969 of record OY969917.1, on the reverse strand, counting down.
CGAGCGAGGCGAGCCCCGCCCATTTGAGCAGGTCGTGATAAGGCAAGGCGCCCGCGCCGATCGGCAGACGGCGCGCGAAGGGGTCCGGCGAAAAATCGTGCGGAACGGCGAGACAGGGCGCGGGCGGGCAGAGGATCGCGTCATGGCGCTCGAAGAAGCCGGCGAAAGCGGCGCCGATCGCCTTGCGGCGTTCGGTCAGCCGGGCAAAAGCCGTCGCGTCGATATTTGCCGCCCGCGCGCGCAAGGCGGGATAGGACAGGTCGTCCGGTTCGAAATTCCTCGCCTGTTCGGCGAAGCGCGCCTTCTCCCGAGGCGCCCCGGCGAAACCAATGGCGAAATTGAGCGTCACATAGATTTCGAAGGCCTCGGCGAAAGCGAAGGCGGGACGCGCCTCGGTCACGGCGGCGCCGGCGTCGCGCAACATTTGCGCCGCCAACCGCACGCCGGCCTCGACCTCGGGATCGACCGGCGCGAAATCGGGATCGAGCCACAGCGCCAGCCTGAGTTCGGCGGGATCGCTGCGGCGCGGCGGCGGGCCGGCGCGGCCTGGCTCTTCCAGCAGCGACAGGGCCAGATCGAGGTCGGCGGCGGAGCGCGCGAGCGGGCCGGCGACCGCGAGATCGGGCGGATTCTTCAGCCGCAGCGGCGGCAGCGGCGGAATATGGCCGACGAGCGAAATCCGCCGCCAGCTCGGCTTCAATCCGAACAGGCCGCAGGCCTGGGCGGGCCAGCGGATCGAACCGCCGAGATCGGAGGCGAGATCGAAGGCGCAAAAGCCCGAGGCGACCGCCGCCGCCGCGCCGCCCGACGAGCCGCCGGGCGTCCGCGCCTCGTCCCAGGGATTGCAGGTCGCGCCGTACAGGGAATTGAAGGTCTGGAAATCGGCGGTGAGACGCGGGACATTGGTCTTGGCCAGGACGATCGCCCCGGCGGCGCGCAGCCGCGCCACCGCCTCGGCGTCCTGGCGCGGAACATATTCGGCCAAAGCCTCGTCGCCGCAGGCGGTCGCCAATCCCGCCGTTTCGAAACTGTCCTTGATCGTGATCGGCAGGCCTTCGAGCGGACGCGCCGCGCCGCGCGCATAGGCGGCGTCCGCCGCGCCGGCCTGATTCAGGGCGGAGTCATAATCATAAGCGGCCAGCGCGTTGATCCGGGGATTGCGCTCCAGAATGCGGTCCCAGACAGCGCCTAACAATTCGCGCGCGGAAAAATCGCGCTTTTCCAGCCCGCGCCGCCACGAACAGGCGGAAGCCGCGAAAAAAGCCTCGTCGAAGCCAGCCGCCGTCACGCCCGCGCCTCGCCGCCGCAAAAACTCACGCCTCGATCTGTTCCGACGCCGAGGCGCCATCCCGCGCCCGCACCAGATCGCGCGCCTCGATCAGCAATTGCTCCAATTGGGCCAGACGCTCGGGCGGCATCCGGCCGAAGGTTCCGGTGACGAAACTTTTCTGCGCCTCGATCGCCCGAACCGCGAGGTCGCGCCCGGCCTGGGTGAGATGGATCGCGTGGGAGCGGCGGTCGCCGGCAAAGGAGCGGCGTTCGACCAGACCGCTGGCGGCCAGACGGTCGATCAAGCCGGAAATATTGCCCTTGGTGACATAAAGCCGGGCGGCCAGCTCCTGCTGCGACAGGCCTTCCTTCTCGGTCAAAGTGGTCAGCACATCGCATTGCGGGACGGAAAGATCGTAGGCGCGCAGAAGATTGGCGATCGCGACGCGGGACCGCGTGTGAAGGCGCATGAGTCGAAACCAGATCCGCATCGAATCAATTTCATTGGACATAATATCGCCCGGTGTTGTCGTTGATTGGCGTAATCGGCAAGGTTAACCCGCGCGAAGAGCAGCCGCAAGCGGCGCTTCGCGATCTGTGCGCGGGCGCCGAAACCGACGCGCGGGCGGCCAGCCCGCGACAACGCCCCGCCAGGACAGGCGAAGGCAGGCGAAGGCAGGCGGCGCCTCGGCCGATTCGAAATGGGGGCCAAGGTCTGTCCTTGGGTTGCCCACCGGACAAGTTCATGTTTACATCGAGCGCGGCCGGAATACACGCGCCTGCGTGAAATATTCGCCGGACAAACGAATTATCCTGATTATTCAGTCGTGAGCGAGCGCCAATGACTTTCAATTATTTTTACAACGACCGCTCGGGCGCCCGAAATGGCCCGGTTTCCTTCGAGGATTTGATCGCCGCCGCGCGGGCCGGGCGTCTCGCTCCGGATTGCCTGGTCTGGCCGGAGGGCGGCGAGGCCATGCCCGCGGGCCGGATTCCGGGCCTTGCTGAAGCAGTGGGCGGCTCGTCCCTGTCATCCGCGCCTGCCGCCCGTGGCCCATTGATTGCAGCATTCCCGGGCTGGGGCTTGATATGGCGAGCTTATGTTTTTTTGATCGCCCTCGTCTCAATCGTTTTCGCGCCTGTCGCTGGCCGCTGGTTCTGGCGTTTCGTCGCCAGCCGCGTCGCTTTGCCCAATGGCGCCAGGCTTTTTCTCGACGCGCCGCTGTCATCCTGCTGGTGGCTGTTTCTCGCCCTTTCCGCGACCGCGGTTCTGCCGGCGGTGTTTGCCGTGGCTTACCTCGGAGGCGCGAATGGCTGGGCCATCGACCACGAGGCGCTCAAGGCGCTGAATGTCCAGCTCTTGCCACTGAGACTGGCGCTGGATCTCGCCGCCGTTTTCCTCGCTTATCTCATCGTGCGCTGGTTCGCGCGCAGTCTGCGCGCCGAAGACGGCTCTTTGAATATAGCCTTTACCGGCGGCTTCTGGGCCTATTTCGGCTGGGACTTGCTGATCGGGCTGTCGGCTTTCACCATCATTGGCTGGGCTTGGGCGGCCAAGGGCAAAATGCGCTGGATGTGCCGGCGAACCACAGGCTCGCACAGCTTCGAGTTTGTCGGCGCGGGCTGGCAGATTCTGGGGCGGACCTTCGCCGCCATTCTCGGTCCCGGCCTGCTTTTCGGTTTCACGGCGGCCGCCGCCGCGAGGCTGGAGAAAGACGGGTCCGAGGGCGCCGGCGCCCTATTGGGGCTGATCGGTCTGGTCATGTCCATTGCCGCGCTCGCATGGGCCGTGGGCTGGCTGACCAATTGGTGGGTTTCACAGATTGTCGCCGCCCCGGCCGCGGCGTCCCTCGATAAAGCGACGCCCTGACGCGGCGGAGGGCGGCCGACCAGTCCAGCCCGGCGCAATCGCCTCAGGCCAGCGGGCAATCGTGCCTCGCCGGCCGCGTGGGCGCGGCGGGGGCGCCGGACCATTCGGTGTGGGCGGGGATGGCTTCGCCCTTCATCACGATGGTCAGCGGCCCCAGCCGGGCGTAATCGCCGACATAGGCGTCATAAAGCACGGTCGAGCCCGCGCCGACGGTGACGCCCGAGCCGAGCTTGACCCGCCCGACCTTCATCACCCGGTCTTCGTAAAGATGGGTCTGCAAGGCGGAAAGCGCGTTGAGATTGCAGAAATCGCCGACCTCGATACAGTCGAATTCGGTGATGTCGGTCATGTCGAGCACGCAGCCCTGGCCGAATTTCGCGCCGAACAGCCGCAGGAACCAGGGCAGGAAGGGCGTGCAGCGCAGATGGTCGAGCATGACCTTGCCGGCGAGGCCCCAATAGAGCACCGCCACCGCCTCGGTGCGCATGGCCCACCATGACCACATCGGCTTGGTCACCGGCTCGTAGCGGCCCATGGTCGCCCATTTCACGCCGACGACCACCATGGTCATCGCTGCGGCGATCGCCGTCGAGGCGGCGACGAACATCCAGAACACCTGGAAATAGGCGCCCTCCAGCATGGCCGGGCCGAACCATTCGATCGCCCAGGTGCCGAAGGTGATGAACAGCATGGTCGGCAGGGAAATATGGACCGCTTCGAACAAAGCGCGGGCGTATTTCTTCCAGCGCGGCGCCTCATAGGTCCAGGCGCCGCCGCCGTCGAATTTCTGGCGCACCGGCAGTTTGATCGGCGGCGAGCCGAACCAGGTGTCGCCGGCGGAAATCTGGTCATTGGCCGGCGGCTTGGACTTGATGCCGATCAGCGCCCCGTCGGGAATGTCCGCGCCCGCCGGCAGCACGCCGTCGTTGCCGATGAAGACCCGCGAGCCGGTGCGCAGTTTTTCCAGGTGCATCCAGCCGCGCCTGATGTCCTCGTCGCCCAGGATGACCTCGTCGGCGATGAAACATTTGTCGCCGATCTCGACCAGATCGTAGCGCCCGGCGATATTGGTCGAAATTTCGGAATCCTTGCCGATTTTCGCGCCCATCAGCCGGTACCAGGCGCGCATATAGACCGTGGCGTAGAGCGAGGACAGCGTCTCCAGCGTGACCTCGGCCGCCAGCGAGACCGCCCATTTGCGCAAATAGAACCAGGAAAAGACCGAATAATAGCCTTCGCGCACGCGCGGCAGCACGACCCAGCGCACCCCCGCGATGAAGGCGACCGTCACCAGAACCATGACGAAGGCGGTCGGCCAGGCCATGACCGGAATCGCCGCCATGTAGAGCCTGCGGCTCAAAGCCGCGAGGCCGAGATAATCGTCGATGCGGTCGAACACCCAGAAGGCCGGGAACAGCGGCAGCAGGCCGATCGGCGGAATGGCCAGCAGCAGGATGGCGTAGATGAAGCTCTGGATCGCGCGTTTCGTATTCGAAACCTCGGCGAAGGGACGCAAGCTTTCCTTGTCCACCGAGCCGACATGGCGGCCGGGCGCGCCGTCATAGATTTCCCAGGCGTTGACCCGGGTGAAGGGCGCGAGCGCGGTGAGGTCGCGCAGTTCCGCGCCCTCCTCGATCGTCACATCGTGTTCGAGCACGCAGGACGAGCCGAGATAGCAGTCCGGGCCGATGTCGATCTTGCCGACGATCATGTCGGCGCCGACAAAGGTGACATTGGAGAATTTCGCGCGCGCGCCGACGGTGGTTCCCGCGCCGATCTTCACCAGATCGACCGCCCCGAACTCCACTTCGGAAATATTGGCGTCCTGGCCGACATCGGCGCCGAGCGCGCGGAGATAGACTCGCATCAGCGGCGAGCCCTGGAACCATTTGATATGGGTGAGCTGCAGCATGCGCTGGACCAGCCACCAGCGGAAATAATAGAGGCCCCAGATCGGATAGCGCCCTGGCTTGAACCGCCCGATCACCAGCCATTTGGTGGCGATGGCAAGCAGCACGGTCACAATATTGACGATGACATAGACGCCGAGCAGCGAGCCGATTTCCTGCCAGATCGAGGCGTCGGTGTCGGTCAGCAGCATGTAGGAGACGAAAATGCCCAGCCATTGCGCGGTGGACAGCGCCAGCAGGAAGGGGATGACCACGGCCTGGGCCGCGCCGCAGAGGAAACGCCGGTAGAGCGGCGGCGGCGTGAAGGACAGGTCTTTCGGCCCGCCGGTCTCCGCCGCCTTTTCGTCGAGCATCGCGGCGATGGCGCGAATGGACCGCCCGGAATAAACGTCCTGAAGGGTGATCCCGGCCAAAGCCGGGGTCTGGCGCACGATCGAGACGAAACGCGCCGCCAGCAGCGAATGGCCGCCAAGATCGGTGAAGAAATCGGCCGCCAGCGGAATGGTCTGCGGCGGCAGGACTTTTTGCGCGGCCTCGAGCAGAACGCGTTCGGTTTCGGTTTCCGGATCCTCCTGCGCCTCGGCGGCGACCCGGGCGGTGAGCGGCTCCTTCTTCAGGGCGTTGCGGTTGATCTTGCCCGAGGGGAGGCGCGGGAGAACCTCGCGGTTCTCGCAGCGCGACGGCACCATGTAGGGCGGCAGGACGGCGCGCAATGCGGCGCGCAATATCTTGGCGTCGAGCGCCGCGCCCTTGTCGGCGACGAGAAAGGCGACCAGCTGGTCGAGCCCGTCGTCGTTGCGCAGCACCACCGCCGCCTGGCTGACGCCAGGCTGGTCGGCGAGCCTGGCCTCGATCTCGCCCAGTTCGACGCGAAAGCCACGGATTTTGACCTGATCGTCGATGCGGCCGTGGAAGGCGATCCTGCCGTCGGCCTCCATCACCACGGCGTCGCCGGAGCGATAGAGGATCGGGTCGTTTCCGGTCGAATTGAATGGATTAGCGATGAATTTTTCCGCCGTCAAAGCCTCGCGCTTGAGATAGCCGCGCGCCACGCCCGGCCCGCCGATCAGCAATTCGCCCTCGACCCCGCGTTCGAGCAGGTTGTTGGCCTCGTCCGCGACATAGCAAGTGTAATTGGCGATCGGGCCGCCGATGCTGACCGGCTCGTCGGGCCGCACTTCCGCCACCGTCGCCACCACGGTCGCCTCGGTCGGGCCGTAGGAATTGAAGATGGCGCGGCCCGGCTTGCTCCAGCGCGCGGCGATGGCCGGCGGGCAGGCCTCGCCGCCAAGAATGATGATCCGCAGGGATTTGATGTCGCGCGGCATCAGCGACAGAAGGGTGGGCACCGTGTCGAGCACGGTGACGCCGATTTCCTCCATCAGATCGGGCAGCGCCTCGGCCTCGCCCATCACCGTGGGCGTGGCGACGAACAAAGTCGCGCCGACCAGATAGGGAATCCAGATTTCCTCCATCGACAGGTCGAAGGCGATCGAGGCGCCCTGGAAGACGATGTCGGATTTGCCGATTTTATAGGTTTCGTTGGCCGAGCGCAGGTAATGGCATATGTTGCGCCCGGTGATGACAATGCCCTTGGGCGCGCCGGTCGAGCCGGACGTATAGATCATGTATGCGGGCGTGTCGGGCGTCGCGCCGGCCTTGCGGGGATCGAGCTGGGTCTGGTCGGCGCGGTCGATCAGATCGACCTCGGTCACCACCTGCGCATTGATCGCGCCGCGCGCCTTGACGGCGAAAGTTTCCGAGGTCAGCAGCGCCTTGGCTTCGGAATCCCTGAGCGAAATGTCGATGCGGTCGAGCGGCGCGTCGGCGTCGAAGGGCAGCCAGGCCGCGCCGGTCTTGGCGACGGCGATCTGGCTGATCAGCAGCTCCGGCCCGCGCGCGCCCCACAGGCCGACGACATCGCCGGGGCCGATTCCGCGCCGGACCAGGCCGCGCGCGATCGCGGCGGCCTCGTGATCGACCTCGGCGTAGGTCAGCTTGCGCTCCATCGTCTCCATGGCGACGGCGTGCGGCGCATGTGCGACCGTGGCGGCGAAGATTTCGGCCAGCAATTCGTCGCGGATAAGGTCGGGACGGATGGGCCCGCGCGCCACCGCAAGCGCGCCATGATGCACGCGCGCCGGCGCGGGCTGCTCCTTCTCCAAGAGTTCCGTATCGAGTTCCGTCATCGCCTGGTCCCACTCGCGCCGATGGCGCCTTCGCCCGCCCGCCGGCCGGGCCCCCATAGCACAGGATCGCCCGCCGTCCTACCCGCAGCGGCGGGCGCGCCAACCATCCTTCGTCGTGGCGCCGAAAACCCGATCCTGCATTTTGGCAAGCGACAAAAGCCGCAATTCTCTTGCGGCGCAACACGGGAGGTTTAGGATTTCCAACCTGAACGCAAGCAAAACATTTTTCGGAGCGCGCCATGTCGCAAGAGAGCAGGCCGGTCTGGCTGATCACTGGCTGTTCCACCGGATTCGGGCGGGAATTGTCGAAAATCCTGCTCGCCGAGGGTTATTGTGTCGTCGTGACCGCCCGCGACCCGGCGAAAATCGCCGATCTGGTCGCGGATCACCCCCAAACCGGCCTGGCGCTGGCGCTGAACGTGGACGATCCGGCGCAAATCGCGGCTTCGGTCGGGGCGGCGATGAAGAAATTCGGCCGCATCGACGTGCTGGTCAACAATGCCGGCTATGGCTATCTGGCGGCGGTCGAGGAAGGCGAGGACGCGGAAATTCGCGCCATGTTCGAGACCAATTTTTTCGGCCTCGCCGCCATGAGCCGCGCCGTCCTGCCAATCATGCGGGCGCAAAAGAGCGGAACCATCGTCAATATTTCCTCGATGGGCGGCGTCTGCAGCTTCCCCGGCATCGGCTATTACAATGCGACCAAATTCGCGGTCGAAGGCCTGTCCGAGGCCATGGCGAAGGAACTGGCGCCGCTCGGCGTCAAAGTCCTGATCGTCGAGCCCGGCCCGTTCCGCACCGATTGGGCCGGGCGGTCGCTGAAAACGCCGAAACGGGCGATCGACGCCTATGCCGAGACGGCCATAGCGCGGCGCAAGGCGACCCAGGCCTATAGCGGAACCCAGGCCGGCGACCCGGCGCGCGGCGCGCGGGCGATGATACGGGCGGTGGAGCTGAAGAATCCGCCGCTGCGGCTGGTGCTGGGCTCGATCGCCCAGGACGTGATTTCGGCGCGGACGGAGGCGTTTCTCGCCGAACTCCAGGCCGGACGGGAGGTCGCCCTCGCCTGCGACTATCCGAAGGAAGAAAAGGCGGGTTGATCTTTTCCCGCCTCACGGCTCGAAAGAGAGCATGCCGGCGACCTTGGCCAGGGCGGGATCGAGCGTGGTCAGGGTCAGCGGCGCGCCGCTCGAGACCGCCGTCAGCACGATGCGCTGATCGGGCGCCTGGAAAATGCGATAGAGCGTCGCCTGATCGGCGCCGTCGCGCACCAGGATCGCCGTCGGCGCCGGCATGTCGCCGCCGCCGATCCGGTCGGCCATCAGCAGCACCAGCGAGGAATTGACCGCGATGCGGTCGAGGTCGCGCGCGGCGCTGTTGCCGGCGAGCGGCAGGCCTTCGGAATCGCTGAGCGCGACGGTGACGAAATTGCCGACCTCGGCGATCTTGTCGAGCAGCAAGGTCAGATCGCGCGAGCCGCCGCCGGTCTTCAGGCTCGCCAGGTCGAGCGACAGCTTTTCGCGGCTGACCAGCGGCGCCAGAGCCTGTTCGATGGTCGCGCGCAAACCCTGTTCATGCTCTTCGACCTTGCGCGACAATTCGCGATAGGCGAGCTGCAACGCCTGTTTCTGCTGAATCGTGACGTCGCGCAGGCGCTCGCGCGCAACGGCGCCGCGCCTTACGCCGATCAGATAGCCCGAGGTCAGCAGCAGCACGGAGGCCGCCAGAGCCGCGATAAGGGGAAGAAGAAGGTTCATGGTTGCCGCGCCGGCGCACTGTCATCGCGACAAGCCTCGACGCCCTCGATCTGGAGAATGACCTGACGATTGCTTTGCATTTCGGTCGTCCAATGCACCGGCGGGCTGACGCCCGCCGCGCGCGTCGCGATTTGCGCCGCCGGCGCGCCGGAATTTATGAGCCAGGCGGCGACGGTTTCGGCGCGTTTGTAACTCAACAAGACGTTGTAAGCCTCCGGGCCGGTGGCGTCGGCATGGCCTTCGACGGAAATTATGGCGCCCTGGTGCGCCAGCAGCCAATCCCGCAAGGGCACCGTTTTGGCGTCCAGGTCCGCCGCCTTCAATCGCGCGCTATTAAGCTGGAAGGGAATCGAAACCACGGGAAGACAGGGCGCGGGCGGCGGCGGTTCGGGCGCGGGCGCCGGGACGGCGGCCGGCGCGGCAGCCGGCGCGGCGGCGAACGGAACCGTTGGAGGCGGCGGCGCGGAGGGCACCGGCGCGGGATTCGCGGCGACGACGGGCGCCTTGGCGGGCGCGGTCTCGGGCGGCGGGACAGGCTGAGCCGGCGGGGATGGCGGCGCGGCGGCCACAACGGGCGCCGGGGCCGGTTTTTCGGGCGCGGGCGCGGGGGCCGGAGCCGGGACGGCGACGGTCGGCTTCGCTTCAGGCTTGGGCGGTTCGGCCACAGGCGCGGTGACGCTTGCCGGCGCGGGCGGGGCCGGCGGCGGCGCGCGCCATTCATCCATGAATTGCGCGCTGGCGACCGTCGCGAGCAGAAAGCCGAGCGCCGCGAAGGCCAGCGCGACCGGGACGGGCGCGTCCTCCCCGGCAAGCCGGAACAGCCGGTCCCCGCTCTTTTCGGCGGCAGTCATCGCCATGGACGCCGTTCAACCTCGTTATGGCCGGGTTCAGGCGCTGGGAACGCGGAAGGTCGGGGTGATCAGATCGACGCCGCATTCCAGGTCCGCGCACCAGTCGATGAACTTCTTCACCATCTCCTTGCCGCGAAACAAGGCGCCGTGCTGCGGCGCGATGATCTCGATGTCGAGCCCCCGGACCATATTGGCCCAGGCGCGCATCACCACGCGCGAGCACATGTAGCGGCGGTGGAAGCCCTCCATATAGCGCAGATGCGCGTCGAAATCCGTGACCTCGCGATAGTCCTGACCGAGCGAGGCGCCGAGATCGCCGCTGTAGAGAATTTTCGAGGTCGGATCGTAGAGCTGGAAATTGCCTTCGGAGTGAAGGAAATGCGCCGGCAAGGCGTAAAGCTTGGCGCCGCCGAGGTCGAAAATCGTTCCCTCGTCGGGAATGGCCTTGAGCCGATCCGCCACCAGACGGTCGAGGCCGAAATGCGGGACAAAGCGCACCCACAGGCTCGACACATGGGCGTCGGCGTCGGTGGTCATCAGCCAGCCGTTGATCGCCGCGACAATGTCGGGATCCTGATGCGAAAGAAAGATGTGGCGCAGCTTGGCGCGGCCGAGCACGGCGAAGGTTTCCGCCAGAACCTTGCCGTAGATCTTGTGGCCGCCGGGATCGAGAATCATCCCGCTGTCGCCATGCACAATGACATGCTGGTTGCTCTGCACAGCGAAGCCGCCGCCGTCCATGTCCTCAAGCAGGATATTGCGGTGCGTTCCGTCATTGAACAATACGATATTTGCCATCACCTGCTCCTGAAGACTGGCGCTTCGAGGCCGTCGCCGACTCTCAAAGGACTTTCTTCAGGCTGCGGATCGCCTCGTGCATGTCAAAGAAAATCAGTCCGAGCTTGGCGGTCTCATTGGCGAGCGCCAGCAGCAGCGCGCCGCGTCCGGCGTCAATCATCACGGCATAGCCGCGATCGCCGCGAATGATGACTTCCTTGACTTCGCCGCGCGCCAGTTCGACGGCGGCGCGGGCGCCGAGGTTGAGCAAAGTGGCGGTCATGCCGGCGACGCGCGTCTCCTCAAGGTCCGGCGTCAGGGCGCTGGCGATCATCAGTCCGTCTTCGGAGATCAGCGCGCTGGCCTCCAGACCGGGCGAGTCGCTTTGCAGCTTGCGCAAGATCTTGTTCAGTTCATCAAGTCTCGACATGGAACTCTCCTCAACGCCACGCGAACGATTTTCACTTTGATCCTGGTCGGTCGGCCTCGCGTCGTTCAGACGGCGGGACGCCATGCGGGCCAACTCTTCCGGCGCGCGTTCGGACGGCGCGGGCGGAAATTTGCGAAGGGCTTCGGCTTCGACCCGGGCGACTGCGGTGTCGAATTCGCCATGCTCCCGGTTCAACAGCGTGTTCAGGGCGCTGGGGCGCGCGCCCACCAGCGCCTGGACCATGGCCCGGCGCGCGGAACGATAGATGCTCTGTCGCGCATGCGGGTCCGAAGATCGCGAAGCGTCGACGGCGCGCGCAAGCACGGGGTAATAATCCGTCATTCCGGATTTCCGAACGGCCAAGCCAAGAGTGCGGGGAAGTTTAAAATTCGTTAAGGTTATCGCGTTTTTTTCGATATCCAATTGATTTAGCTCAAACGACGGCGGCGCGGCGCATTAACTGTTTTTTAAGGTTAACCGACGCCGGCTCGCGCGTCTTGACTTTCGGCCCCCGCCGGACGCATGGAAGACCCATCGCGACGGGAGAAGCATCGTGAAGACATATTTTCGGCTCGGCGCCATTCTCGCGCTCTGCGCCTTCGTGGCCGGCTGCGATCCCTGCGGCGGCCCGTTCAAATTCAACAAATTCCCCGGCGCCTGCTCCTACGACCAGACCAAGTGAAGCCACCGGGCGGGAACGGAACGTGAGCGAGCGCCTGACCAGGCGGCCCGGGCCAAGGCCGGGCGCCAGTATCGGCCTGATCGGCTATGGCGCCTTCGGCCGGCTAGCGGCGGCGCATCTGGCGCCGCTGTTCCCGGTTTTCGCCTTTGACCCGGCCTGCGCGGCCAAGGCCACGCCCTGCCCAACCGTTCGCGGCGTGACCCTTTGCGACGCGGCGACGGCGGCGGCCTGCGACCTCGTCATCCTCGCCATGCCGGTTCCGCGCTTGAGCGAGGCCATAGCCGCCATCCGCGCGCACCTGCGCCCCGGCGCGACGGTGCTCGATGTCTGTTCGGTGAAAGTGCTGCCGGCCGAGATCATGCGGGCGGAACTGCCCGAGCATGTCGACATTATCGGCACGCACCCGATGTTCGGCCCGCAAAGCGCGCGCGGCGGAATCAAGGGCCTGAAAATCGTGATCTGCCCGATCCGCGGCCCGGCGCCCGGCCGCTCGCGGCCTTTTTGCGCAAGACATTCGGCCTCGACGCGATCCTCGCCACGCCCGAGGCGCACGACCGCGAGGCGGCGATGGTGCAGGGCCTCACCCATCTCATCGCCAAGGTCCTGGTCGAGATGGAGCCCCTGCCCCGCAACATGACCACCGCCAGCTTCGACTTGCTGCTGCGCGCGGTGGACATGGTCCGCCACGACGCGCCGGAAGTCTTTTACGCCATCGAGCGGATGAACCCCTACGCCCCGGACGTGCGCCGACGGTTTTTTGCGCTGGCGGCGGAACTGGCGGATGAGCTGGAGCGGAATGGCGGGCCGGGGGCGGAGTAGAAACGCCGCCTGAGGCGACGCCAAACGTCGGCGCCCGCGCCGGAAATGAAATTGCGCTCAGTGGCTTGGGGTTTAACGGTTTCGTATTGCGTCTCCATGGCCCGTGTGAGGTCGGTTTGGTGGACTGTCACCGCAACCCTGCCGTAGCCCCCGCACATCGTACGCAAAAGCAGCGGCCGGGCGCGGCCGGCGCCGGCGACTTCTATTGGTCGAGTGGCGCGGTGCTTATTGCCGGATTCCGATTTCTGGCTTACGCTTATTACGAAGCTCAGGCTCGAACCGAACGAAGCCTCCAAGCCGAAGACGGGGCGGTGCGTGGATATTGGCAAAAATTATTACCGAATTTTGCAAGTCTCCGAGGATGCGGATCTCCAAGTTATCAGCGCCGCATATCGGGCCCTGGCGAAAAGGCATCATCCAGACGTGGTCGGCCCCTTGGGGGCGGATTACATGACGCTACTCAATGAGGCGCACAGCGTCCTAACGAACCCTGCTTTGCGGGCGACATATGACAAACAGCGGGACCACAGCAAGGACTTGAAGGAAGACACCCCTGACAATAATAATGAGCGCTTTGCAAAAGTCGCCACGCCATGATTTTGTAGGGTCTCCACGGAGACGATTTGCCGATGTCGCGCCGTTGCTTTGACCAACCTTCACTCGCTGACGCTTTCGTTAAGGCCTATTCGAAAGGCGGCGGCTTCCTGGAAGATTTGCTCAAGACCATTGACTGGTCGGCCTTTGACGTTTTGTTTGCGCAAATCAACGCCAATGCCAAGGGCGCGCCAGGATACCCGCCGCTGACGCTGTTTAAGATCGTTCTTTTACAGCAATGGTACAATCTGTCCGACCCGCAGGCCGAGGAGGCCGTGCGTGATCGGATTTCGTTCCGGCGCTTTTGCGGCATCCCGCTCGACGCCGAGACGCCGGACCATTCGTCAATCTGGCGTTTCCGGCAGACGGTCGAAAAGCTTGGCCTGTCAGAGAAGCTGCTGGCCGAGATCAACCGCCAACTCGACGCGCGAGGGCTGATCGTCAAGAGAGGAACGCTGGTCGATGCGACGATCATCGCTGCGGCGGTGAAGCGGCCGCCTTATGAAGAGGGTCAAGTCAATCCGCGCGATCCCGACGCCGGCTTCACGATCAAGAACGACAAGACCTCTTTCGGCTACAAGGCCCATATCGCCGTGGACGAGGAAAGCGATCTGATCCGGCAGGCGGAAATGACCTCCGCCGACCTGCACGACAGCCAGCGCGGCGAGGCGATGATCCAGGGCGACGAAGAGGCCTATTACGCGGACAAAGCTTACGACAGCAAAGCCCTGCGAGAAAAGCTCGCTTCGCTCGGCATCGACGACAAGATCGCCTACAAGGCCAAGCGCAACAAGCCGCTGAAAAACTGGCAGAAGTGGTTCAACACGACGGCTTCAAGTGTGCGCTCCGGCGTCGAGCGGGCCAACGCGACGATGAAAAATTGGTATGGCATGGCGCGGGTTCGTTATCGCGGGCTCGCGCGCAACAATTGTCATCTGCAATTCGTCGCCTGTGCGATGAATATGAAACGGGCGCGGGTTCTGCTCCGGGCAGCGTGAGGCCGTCCAGACGGGAGAATTGCGTCCAAATTGGGAGATGAGGGCGAAATGAGGCGGTAGCCGCCATCAAATCGGCTCGGATTTGCGCCCTATAGGGCGATATCTGCGCTTCAGCGCAGTGGCGAAACCGCCGAGCACATAGACCAATAGCCTTTTTCAAAGCGCTCATAATGTCTACGATGAAGAATGTGAGAGGAGATGGAATCTCGCAGCCGAATTGTATCCGCAGATAAATAAAACATTTGAGGCGCTACAAAAGCTATCCAATGGTTTGGCGAATACATTTAAACTTCGTCTCATCGAGACCAAACGCTTTTCAGAGTATAGCAGCTTATCAGTTGAGCTTAAGCTGAACTTTTTAGCGAGATATTTTAGCGATAATAAAAAGTTACAAGCATTGGGTGAAAGATTAATATTGGATGGAAAGAAGGATTTAGCAAAAGAATTGAATGATATGATTAGCATTTTTGGCGGTATGCTTAAAGACGAGGATGTTAATAGGTTATATAATCGCTTTTATAACTACACAGCGCCACGAAACAGTCAATCAGCATCAACGACAACACAGCAAAGCTCTAGCGATCCGGAAGAGGTACAAAATTCACCTGAGACCACTCTTTTTTTAATTATTGTAGCTGTATTTATTGGTATTATTATTATAAGTAGTCTTACTATTTATTAATACTACTACGATAGTTTACTACGATAGTTGTAGTTACGGTGACACTTTACTAAATCCCTTTTGCTTCGGACCCCATTTGGCGGGACGGGCGTCGTCCGCTTTTTTCCGAGCGCCTTTGGCCCCACCGGCACGCGATCGTTTGGCAGGCATCGCATGCGGTTGCTCAGATAGCGCGGCAAAGCCTTGCAGCTTGATCGCCGGTCGATTTTCAAATCGCGCGGTCAGCTCCAGGGTTCCGCCCATGGCTTCGATATAGCTGCTCAATGTCGAAAGAAGGAGGTCGGCGCGCATTTCCATCTGGGACACATTCGCCTGTTTGACGTTGAGCGCGCGCGCGATTTGCTCCTGCGTGAGGTTGAGCGCCTTGCGCACGTCGCGAAGGGTCAATTCCTCGGCGATGAGTTCGTCGGTCCGTCTGGCGATCGCCTCGCGTCGCTCCGGCGGAAGCTTGCCCAGCATTTCCCGCAAGGTCGTCATTTCCCGTTCTCCTCCAAACCGGCGAGGTGGTCGTCGTAACGCGCTTCGGCTTTGGCGATCAGCGCCTTATAAAAACGGCCCTCATTGGTCCCTGTCTTGTCGCCGCCGACAAGCAGGATGGCTTCGCGCCTGGGATCGAAAGCGTAGGCGACGCGCCATTCGTGCTTTGCCACGACGAAGCGCAACTCCTTCAGATTTTTGTGCTTTGAACCCGCCAGCGTATCCGCGTGCGGCCGTTTCAGGTTCGGCCCAAATTTTTCAAGCAGCCCCGCATAGGCCAAAAGCTCATCGACGACGCTTTCGTCGAAATCCGCAAATTCGCGCTCGAAATCGGGATGAAACGAAACCGTCCACGCCATCGTTCGCAATAACCTCGACCTTATATAAGTTATAACTTATAACCTTCAAACGAGAACGGGTCAACAGCCCTTCCGGCTTTTGGCGGACATGAACCTTGTCGAACATGAACCTGGGCGGCGTGAAAAACGCCGGCGCCACCCTTTTCGTCGCATTTCTCGACCGTGGGTAACCAAAAAGCAAAGGGTCGAGCATAGCTTCTGTCAGGTCAGGCGGCTGACGTAAGAGCATATTCCCAAAAAGTTGCAGACTTTTTGGACAATAATATGCGTTAAAACAATGAATTAGAGACTTCTTCCGATTCCGAGGGAACGGAAAAGGCTCTGGATCGGCGGGAGCGAAAATGCATTTGAACCTCAAACCGTTCGCCATTCCGGAGCGGACCAGCGGGACGTTTCGCGCCGAACTGGCGGCGACGGCCTTTATTTGCCTCTTCCTGTCCACCCAGCTTCCCTTGATCGTCGCGCATTTGTCGCGGCTGGCCATTCCTCTGGTCCTGCTCGCCGCCTGCTATATCCTCAAAATCGCCTTGATGGTCTGGCTGGAGCTGCGCGGCGGGACCGCGTGGGATTTCGGCCATTCGCCGAAACTCGTCATCGAAGGTCCGTATCGCTACAATCGGAATCCGGTTTATCTGGTCGTGGTGGCGCAATTCGCGCTTTGGTTCGTGGTCGTGGTCGATTGCCAGATCCAGTCCGTCGGGCTGGGCGGCGGGATCGGCCCGGCGATCTTTTGGGTGGCCGGCGCCGCGCTGTGCGTGATCGGCCCGTGGCTTTATTACGACCGCGTGGCGATCCCGCGCGAGGAAAAGAGCCTCGCCGCCGATCATGGCGAGGAATTTCTCGCTTATTGCGCCGAGGTTCCACGCTGGGGCGTCAGATTGGCGCCTCGGGTTCGCGCGCCGGGCGAAAACGCGGCGTGACGACGCCACCGCGTCAAGGCCTTCATCCCGGAAGCGCCGATGGCGTTGCGCGCAACTGGGTCGAAGACAGCGACGACCTCGGCCCGTGCAGCACGATCAGCGCCGGCGGGCGGCGCAAGACAAAAGTTTTCGCCTGCGATTCGGGCAGGCGGCGGCGCGCGAACCAGCTCGCGGCCAGGCCCCGTTCCGCGCGATGGGTCGCGCCGGGCCGGTCGACCACGAGAATCGGCATTTTGCCGGCGATCTCGCGCCAGCGTTTCCAGCGGAAAAAACTGGCGAGATTATCCGCCCCCATGATCCAGACGAAATGCACGCCGGGGCAGGCGCGGCGCAGGAAATCGACGGTCTGAAACGAATATACCGCGCCGATATCCGCCTCGAAGCCGGTCACCACAATGCGCGGATCGCGCATCAGCCGGCGCGCCGCCACGATCCGTTCCGCCAGCGACGGCAGGCCCTGGCGCGATTTCAGCGGATTGCCGGGCGACACCATCAGCCAGATTCGATCGAGGCCGAGGCGCTTGAGCGCCAGTTCGCACACCAGGGCGTGGCCGGCGTGCGGCGGATTGAACGACCCGCCGAACAGACCAATCTTCATGCCGCGTGAAAAAGGCGGCAGGATCACGGCCGCGTCTGTCCGTCGCCATGGACGACATATTTGAACGAGGTGAGCTGCGCCACCCCGACCGGCCCGCGCGCATGCATCCGTCCGGTCGCAATCCCGATTTCCGCGCCAAAGCCGAATTCGCCGCCGTCGGCGAACTGGGTCGAGGCGTTATGGATCACGATCGCCGAATCCACCTCGCGCAGGAATTTCTCCGCCTTTTCGGTGTTCTCCGTCACGATGCAATCGGTGTGATGCGAGCCATAGGCCTCGATATGGTCGATCGCGCCCTGCACGCCGTCCACCAGTTTCGCGGCGATAATGGCGTCGAGATATTCGGCGCGCCAGTCGTCCTCGACCGCCGCGACCACGCGCGGATCGGCCTTTTGCGCCGCCGCGTCGCCGCGCACCTCGCAATGCGCGTCGAGCATCAGCCGGACCAAAGGCGCCAGCAGGCGCTCGGCCCCGGCGCGGTCGACCAGCAGCGTCTCCGCCGCGCCGCAAATGCCGGTGCGCCGCATCTTGGCGTTGAGCAGGATCTTCTTGGCCTTTTCGAGATCGGCCTCGGCGTCGACATAGACATGCACGATGCCTTCGAGATGGGCGAAGACCGGCACGCGCGCCTCGGCCTGCACCCGCGCCACCAGGCTTTTGCCGCCGCGCGGCACGATCACGTCGATCGCGCCGTCGAGACCGGCCAGCATGGCCCCCACGGCGGCGCGGTCGCGGGTGGGAATGAGCTGGACGCAGGTCTCCGGCAGGCCCGCCTCGCGAAGGCCGCCAACCAGACACGCATGAATCGCCCGCGAGGAATAAAAGCTCTCCGAGCCGGCGCGCAGGATGGCGGCGTTGCCGGCCTTGAGGCAAAGGCCGCCGGCGTCGGCGGTGACATTGGGCCGGCTTTCGAAAATCACCCCGACCACGCCGAGCGGCGTCGAGACGCGCTCGATGCGCAGGCCGTTGGGCCGTTCGAACGTCTCCAGCAAGCGGCCGACCGGGTCCGGCAGATCGGCGATTTCCTCAAGACTCCGGGCGATTGAAGCGACGCGCTTGTCGTCGAGCATCAGGCGGTCGAGCAGCGCCGGCGCGAGGCTCTTGCCCCGCGCCGCGGCCATGTCCCGCGCATTGGCTTCAAGCAGCTCGGATTGGCGGGCGCGCAGAATTCCGGCGGCGGCGCGCAGGGCGCGGTTCTTCTGCTCCGGCGCGGCGAGCGCCAGCACGCGCGCGGCCTTGCGCGCCTCGCGTCCGATCGCCAGCAGGGCGTTTTCGAGATCGGCGGCCCCGCCGTCCACCACATTCAGGCTTTCCGTCGCCATAGTCCGAGCGTCTTCATCGAGTTGAAATTGCGAAGCGTCTTTTAGCAGACCCGGCGCGGACCGCCAAACGCGGCCCTGGACGCCGGATGTAGCGGAAACGCCGCATGTTTGCCTTTTTCCGCCATTTCCCCTTGGTTCGCGGCCCGTTTTGGTCAAGATGCGTTCAAGCCCGCCGCTGTCCAAATCCCGCCGTCGCCCCAAGCCCGCCGTCGCAAAAGGAGCCCGGATGACCCTCGTTCAAACCTCCGAAGCGCCAGACCTCGCCGCTTTGCACCCCGCCGACGCTGTCGAAGCGCTCAATGAAATGGGTCCGGAAGAAGCCGGCGCCCTGCTCTCCGGGATGGATTTTCGGGCGGCCGTCAATATTCTCGACCAGGCCGGGTTCGAACATGGCGCGGCGATGGTCGAGGCCATGCATCCGGAGAAATCCGTCCCGCTGCTCGCGGAAATCGCCGCCGACCGCCGCGCCGCAATCTTTCGCAAGCTGGACAGGGACGAGGCCTCGACCCTCTTGACGCTGCTTCCTCCCGACGCCCGCGGCGAGCTGGAGGAGCTGCTGTCCTATGCTCCGGATACCGCCGGCGGCATCATGACCACCGAGTTCTTTCGCGCGCGCCCCGAATGGACCGTCGCGCAGAGTCTCGACGCCATCGGCAAGACCGCGTCGGCGCTGGAGACTGTCTACGCCGTCTATATCCTGGATCCCCAAGGCATCCTGATCCGGGCGATCTCGTTGCGCGAACTGGTGTGCGCCGATCCGCAGGCGCCCATACTCGCGATCGGCGCTGGCCGCAGGGACCTTTTCGGTGACGCCCGACGAACCGCGCGAAAAAGTCGCGCGGCTGATCTCGAAATATGATCTGAGCGCCGCGCCGGTGCTGGATCAATCCGGCAAGATCTTGGGCATTGTCACGGTGGACGACGTCATTGACGCCATCATCGACACCGACACCGAGGACGCCCAGAAGCAGGGCGGCATGCAAGCCCTCGACGCACCCTATATGGTGACGAGCTTTTTCGCCATGATCAAGAAGCGCGCGGGCTGGCTCGCCGTGCTGTTCCTGTCGGAAATGCTGACCGCCAGCGCCATGCAGCATTTCGAGAGCGAGCTGGAGAAGGCTGTGGTCCTGACCCTGTTCATTCCGCTCATCATGAGCTCGGGCGGCAATTCCGGCTCGCAGGCGACATCCCTCATCATCCGCGCGCTCGCGCTTGAGGAAATCAGGCTGCGCGACTGGTGGCGAGTCGCCCTGCGCGAGCTGCCGTCCGGCGTCGTGCTCGGCGCGATCCTTGGCGTACTCGGCTTCACCCGCATCGTGCTGTGGCAGAAGCTCGGCATCTACGATTATGGCGAACACTGGCTCCTGGTCGCCTTGACGGTCGCCTCGGCGCTGGTGGGCATCGTCACCTTCGGCTCGCTTGCCGGCTCGATGCTGCCTTTCATCCTGCAAAGACTGAAATTCGACCCGGCGAGCGCCTCGGCGCCCTTTGTCGCGACCCTCGTCGACGTCACCGGCCTGGTGATCTATTTCTCCATCGCTTTGGTCATATTGCAGGGAACCTTGCTCTGACGCGGAACGCGTTGGAGCGCCGCCAAGGCGGCCGACATCTATGCCCGAGACATATTTTCATGCCATGATCGCGCGAGCCGGGCGACCGCCGCCGAAAGGCCGGTCGCCGCCCCTGCCCATGCGAGACCCAACACGTTGACCCAGATCACCATTCTCGGCGCCGGCTTCGGCGCGCTCACCACCTTGCGCGAATTGCGCCGCCGCAATGTCGACGCCGACGTCACCATCATCGCGCCGAAGGATGAGATCCATTACCTCCCGAGTTCGATCTGGATTCCGGCGCATCTGCGCCGCGCCGACGAACTCAGGATCCCGCTGGCCCATTTCTTCGCCAAACATCGGGCGACCTTCGTGCGCGCCTCGGTGACCGGCCTTGGCGAGGGCGGCCGTGTCGTCAACACCGACGCCGGCGATTTTCCCAACGATCATCTGGTCATCGCCACCGGCGGCCGGTTCATCCGCAAATTGCCGGGGATCGAGAACGCGCTGGTTCCCTGCGAAGGCCTCGCCGTCGCCGAGGAAATCGAACGGCGCCTGTCGAAAATGGACGGCGGCGCCATTGCGATAGGTTTCGCCACCAATCCCAACGAACAGGGCTCGATGCGCGGCGGCCCGATGTTCGAATATCTTTTCATCATCGACCAGCTGTTGCGTAAATCGGGGCGCCGCGCGCGTTTCGACATCACCTTTTTCAGCCCGGCGCCGCGCCCCGGCGCCCGCCTTGGCGCGAAAGCCGTCGATGGCCTGCTCGCCGAAATGGCGTCGCGCGGCATCAAGACCCATCTCGGCAACAAGATGGTGCGTTTCGAACCCGGCAAGGTGGTCACCGAAGGCGGCGAATTCAACGCCGATCTGATCCTGTTCATGCCCGGCCTCACCGGGCCGGCCTGGCTGGAAAAATCCGGCCTGCCGCTTTCCCCCGGCGGCATGGTCCTGGCCGACGCGCAATGCCGCGCCAAAGACCACAAGAATGTCTGGGTGGTCGGCGACAGCGGCAGCTTCCCCGGCCCGGACTGGATGGCCAAACAGGCGCATCAGGCCGATCTGCAGGCCGCCGCCGCCGCCGCCAATATCGACGCGGTTTTAAGCCGGCGCGAGCCCAACGCCGCCTTCAAGGCGGAACTGATCTGCATCGTCGACATGCTCGACGCCGGTATTTTGGTCTATCGCTCGGAAAAATTCAATTTCGTCAGCCCCAAACTGCGCCTCTTCCATTGGCTGAAGGGCCTGTTCGAAGGCTATTACCTGCGGCATTTCCGCTAGCGGTCAAAATCCAACGCTTGGCGCCCTCGGCGATGGCCGCGCTCGGCCCATTGCGGTATCACGACATGAAGGTCCCGCCGGCCGCGGTCGCGCAGTCAGCGGACGTTCGGATAGCGAAACGAACCAGCGCTTGTGACCCGACGCGGTCGTCCGCCAAACTTGCCGGATACGTCAGCCAACACCTCAAAGCCGTCGTTCTCGGAAACAAGTTCGAGTGGTCAACCGGCCGGTCCGCCGCCGCGTTCCATAAAAGAGCTCAGGCAGAATCCACGTCCGATTCGCGCCTTGTCGACGCGCCCGGCATCGTCTTGCGGGTTCGCGTCGAATGGAGAGAGTCCGAAATGCTGATGAAAAACACGGAAAGTTGGCCGCCAATCGCCGTTGCGTGACAGCGGCGAGTTATCCCGCGATTACTTGTTATATTCCAGGATTTCGCATCTATTCGGTCAGCGGCCATTTGGCGAGCCCGCTGCGGATCCTGACCGTGGCGTGAGCCGCCGAAGTGTCCGGGCCACCGGGAACCTCGGGGGCGTGACATGAAGGAGCAGACCGATGATCCCCTGGCGTGATCTGCCCGCGCCGCTCGCCGCTCTGCGGGAGCTGGCGCTCGATCTGCGCTGGACATGGAGCCACGAGGCCGATGAGCTCTGGGCCCGCGTGGACGATGTCTTGTGGCGGGGAACGCGCAATCCATGGACCGTCCTGGATGACGTCTCGACCCAACGTCTGGCCGAACTTGCCGCGGACGCCGGTTTCGTTGCGCATCTCGATCGGCTGGTCGTCGCGCGGCGCGCTTATCTGACCGACCGGAGCTGGTTCGCCGAAGAGCGGCTTGGCGCGCGGCTGGGCGGGGTCGCCTGGTTCAGCATGGAGTTCGGTCTCGGCGAGGCGCTGCCGCTTTACGCTGGCGGGCTCGGCGTGCTGGCGGGCGATTTCCTGAAGGCGGCGAGCGACCTCGGCCTTCCGGTCATCGGGATCGGCCTGTTGTACCAGGAGGGCTATTTCCGCCAGATGATCGACGCCGAGGGAAGGCAATTCGAGGCCTTTCCCTATAACGATCCGTCGAGCATGCCGATCGAGCCCGTGCGCGAGGCCGGCGGCGGCTGGCTGCGCATTCCGGTCGAGCTGCCGGGGCGGGTGCTGCAATTGCGGGTGTGGCGGGTCATCGTCGGGCGGACGCGGCTTTATCTGCTGGACAGCAACGATCCGGTGAACGGCCCGGTGGATCGGGGCATCGCGGGCAAGCTCTACGGCGGCGGCGGCGAGATGCGGATGATGCAAGAGATCGTCCTGGGAATTGGCGGCTGGCGCCTGGTCGAGGCGCTGCATCCCGAAATCGAGGTCTGCCACCTGAACGAGGGGCACGCCGCCTTCGCCGTGCTGGAGCGGGCGCGCGCGTTCGCCAAGCGCCATGGCCTGAGCTTCAGCGAGGCCTTGTGGGCCACGCGGGCCGGCAATGTCTTCACGACTCATACGCCGGTGGCAGCTGGGTTCGACCGCTACCCGTTGGATGCCCTCACACGTTATGTCCAGGCTTGGGCGGCGGGAGAGCCGACTTTTGCCGAACTCCAGCAGCTTGGCGTCACCGAGGGGCCAATCTCCGATGGCGCGCTCAACATGGCCTATCTGGCTGCGCGCCGGGCGTTTCTGAGTTTTGGCGTCAGCCGGCTGCATGGCGCGGTCAGCCGCCGGATTTTTCAGCCGCTGTACCCGCGATGGCCGGAACATGAGGTTCCGTTCGGCCACATCACCAACGGCGTTCATGCGCCGACGTGGGATTCCGCAGAAGCCGACGCGATCTGGACCAGGGCCTGCGGCAAGGAGCGCTGGCGTCATGAGCCGGAGGATATGGGCGAGCGCTGCGAAATGATCGAGGACCAGGAGCTTTGGGCGCTGCGCGGCGCCGCCCGCGAGGCGCTGGTGCGCAGCGTTCGGACGCGGCTCGGCGTCCATCTGAGCGGCCGCGGCCACCCGCCGGAGGTCGTGGCGGTCAGCGAGACCGTGCTCGATCCCAATGTTCTCACCCTCGGCTTCGCCCGCCGCTTCACCGCCTACAAGCGCCCCGATCTGCTCCTGTCGGATCCCGCCCGCCTGGCGCGTCTGCTCTGCGACGAGACGCGCCCGGCACAACTCGTGCTCGCGGGCAAGGCGCACCCCGATGACGAGGCCGGCAAACGCATGATCCAGGAATGGATTCGGTTCGCGCAGGATCCGCGATACCGTCGCCGTGTGGTGTTCCTGGAGGACTACGACATCTCGCTGGCGCAGGAGCTGGTGCGGGGCGTGGATGTCTGGATCAACACGCCGCGCCGCCCCTGGGAGGCGTGCGGGACCAGCGGCATGAAAGTTCTGGTCAATGGCGGCTTGAATCTTTCGACATTGGACGGATGGTGGGAGGAGGCCTACCGGCCCGATCTGGGCTGGGCGATCGGCGACGGAAAGGTCGCGGAATCGGCCGATCAGGACAGCCGCGATGCGGAAGAACTCTATGCGGTGCTGGAGCGCGAGGCGGCGCCGACCTTTTACGACCGCGACGCCAGCGGAATCCCGCGCGCCTGGGTGGCGCGCATGCGGCGCAGCATGACCGACCTGACGGCGAAGTATGGCGCGTCGCGGATGGTGCGCGAATATCTCGACAAGGCCTATCTGCCGGCCGCTAGAGCATTGCATGAGCGGGTCGCGGATGGCGGCGCGGGCGCGAAGGCGATGGCGGCATGGAGTGGGCGCCTGAAAAACGCATGGCCGAACATCCATATCGGCCAGCCGGATTACGTCAGGCAGGCAGATGGTTGGGAGGTCTCGGTCCCGGTCTATCTCGGCGAGATCGCCCCTGCGGACGTCCGCATGGAGATCTATGGCGAACCGCTCTCCGGCTTCGCTCCGGAGGTCATAGCCCTCTCGCATGACGGCGCGATCACCGGAGCGGTCGGCGCCTATTTCTGGCGCGGTCGGATTCCTGGCGCACGGCCGGCGGACGATTATACGGCGCGCGTTGTGCCGTCGCACGCCGGCGTGCGGACGCCAGCGGAAATCGCTCTCATACATTGGCAGAGATGACGAGGCGGTCGAATCGCCGCTCCGCCATGACGAGATCGTCGTTTCATGGTGCGCCGTCTTGCTCGCTGATCCGAGCGATATCGCCTGTGGATGAGATCAAAGCGCCGGACGGCGGAGCGCGCCGATGCGCAGCCAGGCGCTTGGAGGACGACGCCATGGCGATTGATTTGGCTCATTGCCGGCATCGATGGATGAGTTTAGTACTAAGTTTAAGGAATCGGCCGTTTCGACCTATCGGCCGTGCTTATGCCCGATCCGAGGCGGATCGAGGACCACGCTCCAGATAAGTGACGGTCGTTGCCTGCGAAACCTCATCGTGGGAGTGCGCTATGTTACGGAAATCGCGAGAGAAGCTCCCGTATCGACGTTCTTCGGGAGCGCTTCCGTCAAAAAATCTTGGCCGGAAAGATGGTCTGGTCCGGGTCGTTCGTCGCAAGGTCGCGGTCGCGAAGAGCGTTGAACCGCAAGACGTGGGGCAATTGCCCGCGCGGGGGCGCGCGCCGGGGCCCGACGCCGCCAGGAATTTAACTAACAGGCCGGCGCTCGATTGGAGTCAGGCGGTGTGCGCCGCCACCTCCCGGCTGAAAGAAAAGCTGAATATTGTTGGCGGCGGCGATGTCCCGCAATTACGTGAAATGGCTGAGGATTTGGCGGTCTTGATTTGCGCTTACGGAAAACTCGCCGAGGAAGTCGAGCGCATGATGGCGCGCGAAGAAAATGCCGGAAAAGTCCAAAATCCCTCGTGACAAGCCCTTTGGAGTTTTGACGAAGCAGGGGGCGGTGTTCGGTGGCGTGGAACCGCTGAAGGGGGCGATCTGCAGGCGGTCACCGCCGCCGCCAATATCGACGCCATCTTGAGCCGGCGCGAACCCAACGCCACATTCAAGCCGGAACTGATCTGCATCGTCGATATGCTCGACACCGGCATTCTGGTCTATCGCTCGGAAAAATTCAATTTCGTCAGCCCCAAACTGCGCCTCTTCCATTGGCTGAAGGGCCTGTTCGAAGGCTATTACCTGCGGCATTTCCGCTAGCCGGCGTTTTCCACGCGGCGGCGCCGGCAGACTGGTCGGACTCCGGCGATTTGGCCCTGCCTGTGGGGCCGGCGGCGCTTGACTCGCATCTCATCCACGGATACGGCGGGGCAAGTTGCAACGCCTCTCTATTTTGGACGTCATTGCCATGAAGTCGCCGGTCTTTGCGCTTTACGCCGCCCTTGCTCTTGCCGCCAACCCGGCTTTTGCCGCCGCAGACGCCGACGTTGCCGGTTCGCCCGTCCGCGACGCGGCGCCGGCCACGAACTGGGCCGGCCTCTACCTCGGCGGCTTTGGCGGCGCGAATTTTCTTGCCACCAAGACCCTTGGCCTTGGCGGCGTGCAGATTGGCTATTCCTATCAGGTCGGCCGCTTCGTCTTCGGCCCCCGGATCGACGCGTTCTGGCGCCCCAATTCCTCCAACAGCTTTGACCAATGGACGGAGTCGTTGAACATTTTGTGGGAGGGGAGGCAGCTTTTTCTACCCGCGCAGTTTCAGGCGGCCAATCATTTCTCCGCTAATTTTTTCTCCACCGTCGTCGGCCGCTTCGGCTATGAAGTCTCCGACAATTTCCTGCCCTATGTCACGGCCGGCCTCATCATGGGCGGCGCGAGCATGGATACGGCCGTCACCGGCGTCATACCGCCCTCCGTTGGACACGGCGGCGACCTACCGTCCTTGCGTTTTCCCGGCGTCATCATATATGGCGCCAATTCGCTCGACCAGATGCGAACCGGCCTGACGGCCGGCGGCGGTTTCGAATACAGGCTGACCCGCAACTGGTCGCTGCAGCTCGACTATAAATATTACGCTTTTCCCAAGGTGACGCTCTACACCCCGGCCTATGCCAACGGCGTCCAGGTCACCAGCTTCACGTTTTGGAACAAGGGCTGGGGAAATATTCTGTCGCTCGGCGCCAATTATCATTTCTGAGAACCGACGCAGCCGAATTCACTTTCCCTCGGCGAGGTCGCGCCCCAAAGCCATGTCGTCGCGGTGGATCATCTCCACCCGGCCTTCCGTGCCGAGAATCGCGGAAATGTCGCGCGAATTGCGGCCGATGATTTTTTGGGCGTGGGCCGCGTCATAGCCCACCAGCCCGCGGCCGATCTCGCCGCCCTGAAGATTGCGGATGATCACGCAGTCGCCGCGCGCGAAATCGCCCTCGACCGATTTCACCCCCGCCGGCAGCAGGCTGGCCCCGGCGACGATGGCCCGCGCGGCGCCGTCGTCGATGGTCAGCACGCCCTGCGGCGCGAGCGAACCCGCGATCCATTTTTTCCGCGCGGTGACCGGCGTGGAAGGGGTGAGAAACCATGTGCAGGGCTCAGCCCTGGCGATCCGCGCCACGGGGTGGGATTGCTGGCCGTCGGCGATGACCATATGGGCGCCGCCGGCGGTGGCGATCTTGGCGGCCTCGATTTTGGTCTGCATGCCGCCGCGCGACAATTCCGAGGCCGCGCCGCCGGCCATGGCCTCGATCTTGGCCGAAATTCGCGGCACGACCGGAATCAGCCGCGCATTGGGGTTTTGCGCCGGCGGCGAATCATAGAGCCCGGCGACGTCCGACAGCAGGATCAGCAGATCGGCCGAGGCCATGGTGGCGACGCGCGCCGCCAGCCGGTCGTTGTCGCCATAGCGGATTTCGCTGGTCGCCACCGTGTCGTTTTCGTTGATCACCGGCACGGCGCGCATCGCCATCAGCCGCGCTAGCGTCTCGCGCGCATTGAGATAGCGCCGGCGCTCTTCCGTATCGCCGAACGTCACCAGAATCTGGCCCGCCACGATCTGGCGCTCGGCCAGAACCTCGGCCCAGATGCGCGACAGAGCAATCTGGCCGACGGCGGCGGAAGCCTGCGAATCCTCGAGCTTCAACGGGCCGGGCGGCAGGCCGAGCACCGAGCGGCCCAAAGCCACCGCGCCGGAGGAAACCACCAGCACATCGGCGCCGCGCCGATGCAAGGCGGCGAGATCGTCGGCCAGCCCCTCAAGCCATTCGCGATTGGCCGCGCCGCGCGCGCGATCCACCAGCAGCGAGGAGCCGACCTTGACGACGATGCGCTTGAACTGATCGAGAGAAGGGAGAGTCATGTCGCTTCCGGAATTCTCACTGTTCTTACAAAGGCCGCCAATCTTCCTGCGGCGCCAGCGCCGCCTCCCGGCGCCGGCGTTCGGCAATGATCCGCCACAGAGCGCGCAGCACTTCGGTGACGCCCTCGCCGGCGATCGCCGACATTTTCAACGGCGCCCCCGGCTTCTCGCCCTCGCTGAGCGGCGGGCCGGCCGACCGGATCGCGCGCTTCAAACGTTCGACCTGCTTTTTCAGCGTTTCCGCATCGACCGAATCGATCTTCGACAGCACGACGATTTCGGTCTTTTCCTCCAGCCCGTTGCCATAGGCCGCCAGTTCGCCGCGCACGATTTTGTAATCCTTGCCGGCGTGTTCGCCGGTGGCGTCGATCAGATGCAGGAGGGCGCCGGTGCGCTCGACATGGCCTAAAAAGCGGTCGCCGAGGCCGTGGCCCTCATGGGCGCCTTCGATCAGGCCGGGAATGTCGGCCAGCACGAATTCCTTGCCGTCGACATGGACGACGCCGAGATTGGGATGGAGCGTGGTGAAGGGATAATCGGCGATTTTCGGCCTGGCGGCGGAGACGGTCGCCAGAAAGGTCGATTTGCCGGCGTTGGGCAGGCCGACCAGGCCGGCGTCGGCGATCAGCTTCAGGCGCAGGATGAGTGTGCGCTCCTCGCCCTCCTGCCCCGGATTGGCGCGGCGCGGCGCGCGATTGGTCGAGGTGGTGAAATGGAGGTTGCCGAAGCCGCCATTGCCGCCCTTGCAGATGACGACGCGCTGGCCGACCTCGGTGAGATCGGCGATCAGGGTTTCGCCGTCCTCCTCGAAAATCTGCGTGCCTTCCGGGACTTTTAGCACGGAATCGGCGCCGCGCCCGCCGGCGCGGTTCTTGCCCATGCCGTGCATGCCGGTCTTGGCCTTGAAATGCTGCTGGAAGCGGTAATCGATCAGCGTGTTGAGCCCGGCGACGCATTCGGCCACGACATCGCCGCCGCGCCCGCCGTCGCCGCCGTCCGGGCCGCCGAATTCGATGAATTTCTCGCGCCGGAACGACACGCAGCCGGTGCCGCCGTCGCCCGAACGCACATAAATCCTGGCCTGGTCGAGAAATTTCATGTTTGAGCCCGGAGCGGCCCGCGCGGAAAGCGCGGATCGCCGATGTCGTGAGGAAAAATGTTCAGGCCAAGGCTGTATCGAAGGCGAGCGCGGGCCGCAAGCCGGCGCTTCGCGGCGCCCGCCATTCGTCGCGCGACAGCGTCATCCGCACGACGGGGCTGTCGGCGTGGCGCCCGGAGCCGGCGTCGAACCTTTCGCTCTCGCCAAAGCCGCATTTTTCCAGCACGGCGCGGGAGGCGGCGTTATCGGTCACGATGACGGTCGAGAGCCGTTCGGCCTCCGTGACGCGGAAGAAAATGTCGGCCATGGCCTGCGCCGCCTCGCTCATCAGGCCGCGCCCGGAATAGGGCCGTCCCAGCCAGAAGCCGAGCCTGGGACCATCCTCCGCCGGCTCGATTGCCGCCATGCCGACCAGCTTGCACGGGAAATCCTTAAGCGTCAGCGCGAAACGCAGCGCCGCGCCGCGCGCATTGGCGGCGCGCGCCGCCAGAATGCAGCGTTCGGCGTCTTCGATCGTATAGGGATGGGGAATCAGCGCGGTCCAGCGGGCGACGCCCCAGTCTCCCGCCAAAGCGGAAACGGCGGGCGCGTCCGAGGCGCGCGGCCAGCGTAGCCACAATCGCCGGGTTTCGAGGCGAAACACATCGTCGCGGGCGATTTCGGGAAACATGAAAAGGCTCCGGTCAAAGCAAAAGGGGAAACGGCGCCGTTTCCCCTGCAGCAATTGGCTCCGGATGTCATTCCAACCGAAGATTGTGACCATCTTCGTGCTGGAACGTGACCATTTGTCGTTTCCCCGGCTTTTGCGCCGGACCAAAGAAAAATCGACTTTGGGAACCTGCCGGAAGGGCTTGCGCCGGCGAGGTCCCGAGGATCGCGACCTCTGTTATTCCGCAGCCGCCGCCGCCGGGGCGGCCGCCACCGTAATCACGGATCGGGCGCCCTGGGCCTTGAAGACCACCTTGCCGTCCACGAGGGCGAACAAGGTGTGGTCCTTGCCCATGCCGACATTGGCGCCGGGGTGCCATTTGGTGCCGCGCTGACGCACCAGGATATTGCCGGCTACGACCTTCTCGCCGCCGAATTTCTTCACGCCAAGGCGCCGGCCTGCCGAGTCGCGCCCGTTGCGTGACGAACCGCCTGCTTTCTTGTGAGCCATTGTCCTGCTCCGAAAAATCTGTTCCGCCGCCTCCGTGGCGGCTACATGTCAACCCGTGAAGCGCGAGCCGGTCAGGCGACGACTTCGGTGATGCGCACGACCGTCAGATCCTGACGGTGGCCGCGCTTGCGCTTCGAATTCTTGCGGCGGCGCTTCTTGAAGGAAATGACCTTCGGGCCGCGCGTCTGCTCGACGATCTCAGCCTTCACGGAGGCGCCGGCGACGAAAGGCGCGCCGACCTGGGCGGCGCCGTCCTTCTCGACCATCAGAACGTCGGAAAAGGTAATGACGGAACCGGCGTCGCCTTCCAGCGACATGACGGTGATCTTTTCGTCGGCGGCGACGCGATATTGCTTGCCGCCGGTTTTGATGACTGCGAACATCGTTCTTCCTCGTGTTCGATATCCGGCTCTACGCCCAAGGACGCGGCCGGCTTCTTTGCAGTTGAACCGGGTGGATGGAAGCCCTGCGGCGTTTTCGCCGTCAGAGTTCCGGTTGCGGGCGATTTCGGCCAAGTTGAAAGAATCAGCAGGACCGAAAAACACAAATGTCGCGGCGACGAGCCACGACAAACCGTTGGGTTTCCTATGCCGGGCCTCCCGAGAAGTCAAGCGCGGATGTTGCGCGCGAATGATTTTCGCCCTGCATCCGGCGAAGGCGCTTGCGCCCGGCCGCGCGGCCTGATATTGCGCCGCCTCACCACAAGACGGGCTTGGCCCGCCGACGCGCCCCGGATGGAGAGGTGGCTGAGTGGTTGAAAGCACCGCACTCGAAATGCGGCATACGGGCAACCGTATCGGGGGTTCGAATCCCTCCCTCTCCGCCACGGTGAAGCTCAAGCCAACTTGCCTCACCAACTAACCAACTGAAATAATACGCGTTTTTGCCATTCCGACCATGGGCCTCCACGGAGCCTGTACCCATGTCGGAACCTCGTTTGGATCCCAAACTCTCAACCTCGCCGAGCGCCCGCCGAGGCCGCCGCTATCTCGTCAAACGGGGCGAGAGCTGGCGCTTCCAGATCCGAATTCCCGTCGACCTTGACCCTTTCCGCAAACTGGGACCTCTTAGAAAGACGCTCGGCCCGATGTCGATTCGCACCGCCGAGCGAAGGGCGCGCATGCTGGTTGCAGCGGCGGAAGGCGTTTTTGCCGCCGCCCGCGTGAGGAAACTCGAGATGGAAGGCGAGCAAGACGACAGAGACCCCATGACGGCCGCGATCTGCGCCGACCCCCTCGGTTTTTTCATGGCCGCGCGCTGGGCGCTGATCCGATCCGAAATCCGGGGCGTGCCGGAGCCGCAACTTTCGCCCGAGGCGGCTGCCATCAAGGATATAATGGTCGATCATATCGAGTTGAACCGAGAGATCGCCGCTGAAAGCGGATCGCCCTACGTCAAGAAGAACGCCGAGCGCCTCCGCGCCGATCTGATGGCGCGCTACGATCGCGTTGGCGCCGCCACGAAGAATCGCGACCCAGGAGAATTCGGAAACGAAGGAAGCCCGAATGGCGCGGACGCTTCCGTCGCCCTGACGGACCGTTTGCTCACCATGATGGACAGGCAGAACGGCATCCTCGAGCGGCTCACTTCAACAGCGATCGCCGTTGCCCCGGCAGCGACGCCCCACAAGGAGACCTGCCAATCCGATGATACGCGCGCGCGGCCTGCGAGTGGCCGAGTACCTGTTACGCTCCCGCTGTTCAGCGAAGCCGCCAAAAACTACTTGCATGCCAGGATCAGGGCGAACGGCGGCATTGAAAGCGCCGACATCAAAGCCATCCGCGGAAGGGTCTCGTTTTTCCTGGGATGCGCCGAAGACAAACCCATCGATTGTTATGAGCATGACGATTTTCAGAAGCTTGTCGATAAGCTGCAATATTGGCCACCTGAACCAGAGTCCCATGATGATTTGGCTGGGAAGTCCATCGATGAAATCGTGGCCATCAATAAGGAGAAAAAACATAAATATGGGATCATGGCAAAGAATACCGTAAAGGGTCACTATATCGTCGAAATGAGAACAATTCTCGATGATGCTTGTGTGATAAACAGGATTACCAATCCCGTTCCCCGATTGAAGCTCAAGATGCCGAGATTCAAGGAGCCGATAAAGCGGAAAGCTCCCAATGTCGAGCGGCTGACCGAAGCCTTCCGAGTGGCGTTGAGCTATGGCAGCCTTGACCATCTCATGCTCTTGCTGCTCGGAATGCTCACCGGGCGACGAATTGGCTTCCTGGCTTATTTGCGCGGCAAGCATTTTTCGCGGGTCGGGGAATTCGTCGTCATTCGCATTCCACAGCATGTCATCGATCCCGCCACCGGCGCGGTGACGGAAACGCCGATCAAGACGTCGGACGCGCTTTGCGGCATCGTTCTCCATCGTCTGTTCGATGATATAGGATTCATCGACTGGGCGATTGGACTCGGGGACCAATATGTTTTTCCAAATCGCCACGACGGCCTCAAGGATCCGGAGGACGCCGCCCAGAAACTCGTCAACGGGGTGCTGACCAAGGCGGAAACCGGCGGGACATTCCATGGGTTCCGCCACTGGTATATCACGGCGCTGCGCAATGCGAGCGTCAGCGAGCTTTCCAATCGCGTCCAGGTCGGGCATGCCGCGCGCGATGAACACGAGCATTATGGCGAGTTGCCCGTCGCGCCGGAGGACGCCCTGAAGATCAAGAATCTGGCGCTGCCGCCCGGGGTGGATTTCAGCTTGTTCTATGGGCTGGATTTCGATGCGCTGCGGAACGGCACGAACCCGGTCTAGCCGGAGTGGGACATCACGGAAGAACTCCCCACCCGCCGGAATTCTTCACTCGGGTTCAAAGCGGAGGGAGCTGGACACTCCGCTAATTTCCTCCAATCCCCTGAAAATCCGGGCCTCCGGGTGGCGCACGGCCGAAGGATGTACACCAAGGGGTACAATTTCTGTCGGGCGACATTAACCTGCCCAGCGGAAATGGTCCCTGCCAGCGCCCTTTGGCCTTCGCCAACGCACCCGGAGTAGGCATTCCGAAGCCAGCGCCTGGGCGGAACCAGTGCTATCCGTTGCGCTCAAAATGGTTGCTCGCGTTTCGCTTTGCCGCAGTGACGACACAGATGACGCTGCGGGATCAAAGCACTGGCAGGCGCCTCAAAGCCGCGCGCCGCATTTGATCGCCGCTCTCCGCAGCGAACGCTTCCGTTTGTCCACCCGTTTCTGTGGCGTCGGCGCCTTGGCGCTGACGCAGAAGTTGGATGCGCCGGCGCCGAACTGAAGCGTGTGCGGAACCGTTTGCCCTTCCCTCATCCTCCCAGGCATTCAATTTGCCACGCGAAAGGAACAGGCCATGTCCCTAATGCAGAAATCCAGACAGAAATCGATCGCTGCGGCGCCGTCAATTCCGGTGAATGCGACCTACACAAGCGGCGATGGCAAGCCTGGCAAGGGCGCTGACGCCTTGGCTCGCCATTTCCTTCAGCTTCTGATCGAAGACGCCGGTGGGCGCCCGCGCAAGAAAGCCAACAAGAACGTTGAAACGATGGAAAATGACGACGAGACGCTCAGGCTCCTCGCAGACCTCGACGATGAAGATGACGAACACGCGGACGAACCACCCGTGCATCTGTCCGTTGACATCGCCGCCGCCGCCGTGCGCCTCGCCCGCGCGGTCGAGCCGGAGATCGGGCTCGTCAGGGCCCTGCGCAAAGAGGCGCCGGTCGTTGTCATCGAAACCGGCGACGCCAGCGTCAATGATGAGGTGGAGCGCGTCCTCAAGGTCTGCGTCCTCGGGCATGCCATAGAAGCTTACGGCCCGACGCATTTTGAACGTGCTGTCCCGAAGCGTCGCAACTCGCGTGCCGTTGCAATCTTCGAACGCAGCAGCGTTCTGACTGCACGAGAAACGAACGATTGGGGCAAACGCGTCGGCCATGCGCTCCAGGCGCGCTACCCCATCGTCGGGATCGCAGCCGATGCTGCGACGCAGTTGCCAAAGGATCTGCTGCGGATCGAGGACTATCGCCTATCTCTTGACCCGTTGGGGGCGTCAGGCATCGCGCTCGTGATTGGCGCCGTCACAGGGGACGCCCCGTCGGCGCCGATGGATGAAGACTTCGCGCGCCACTGCGACTTGTCCGATCTCCGCATTTCCATCCACGCTGATCGCGGCGCCGACGGCTCGCAAGACAAGTTGATCGAAGTGATCAAGAGGCGGCTGGCGCTCTCCGATCTCGACCCCAGGGTCGAAGATTTGTTCGGCTACGGCGAAGCCAAAGAGGTCGCGCTCGCCATCGTCGCTGATCTCAAAG
Source organism: uncultured Pseudomonadota bacterium (assembly GCA_963704565.1). Classification (GTDB taxonomy): domain Bacteria; phylum Pseudomonadota; class Alphaproteobacteria; order Rhizobiales; family Beijerinckiaceae; genus Rhodoblastus. The sequence goes on along the minus strand of OY969917.1, from coordinate 3,886,894 downwards.
ATTACCGCGAGGGCAAGATCCCCTGGAGCGCCGTTGGCCGGGGCCTTCTGCTCTCAGGCCCGCCAGGCACCGGCAAGACAACGCTGGCCAAAGCCACTGCCAAGAGCGCGGGACTGCCGCTGGTTGTCGGGTCGCTCGCCCAATGGCAAGCGTCAAAAGACGGCCATCTTGGACATTGTCTTGCGGCCATGCGCGAGTCCTTCGCCGAGGCGAAAAGAAAGGCGCCTTGCATCTTCTTGGTCGATGAACTCGACAGCTTCGGCGATCGCAGCTCTTTCACAGCGAACCACCGGGACTATAGCACCCAAGTGGTCAACGCTTTTCTGGAGCTTCTTGATGGCGCTGGCGGTCGGCAGGGCGTCGTCGTCGTCGGCGCGACCAATCACGTCGCGCGTATCGACCCGGCGATCACACGCGCCGGGCGCCTCGATCGGACTGTCGAGATTCCCTTGCCCGACATCGACGCGCTGGAAAAGATTTTGCGCTTCCATTTGAAGGGCGACCTCGATGAGATCAACGTCACGCCAGCAGCGATCGCCGCGCGCGGTGGAACCGGCGCAGATTGCGAGGCCTGGGTGCGCCGGGCACGTGGAGCGGCGCGACGCGCTGATCGCGAGTTCGCGTTCGACGACCTTATCGCCGCGATCCGCGAAGGCCGCAGCGATTTGCCTGAGGACCTGCGCGAGCGGATTGCGACACATGAAGCTGGCCATGCAGTCGTCGCGATGGCGCTGTCTCTGGACGAGCCCCGTGCCGTTAGCCTTCATGACTGGGGCGGTATGACGGAGTTCTTCCGTGAGCGCCGCGCCATGACAGGGCACGATGTCATTAAAGTGATCGCCCAAATGCTTGCCGGCCGCGAGGCTGAAAGCCAAGTCTACGGCGACTTCACCGCCGGTGCGGGCGGCAGCGCGGACTCCGACCTCGCCAGGGCCACGAAACTCGCCGCTGCGTATGAGGGGAGCTTCGGGCTTGGAAGCCTTGGGCCACTCTGGCTTGGTCACCCGGACGAGTTGCTCGACGTCGTGCGCTTGTCCGCCATCGGCCCGCGCATCGCCAAACTCCTGCGCCATGCCGGCGAGCAGGCTCGACGCGCCTTGAGCGAAAATCGTGGGTCGTTGGACCGCTTGAGGCAGGCGCTTGTCGAAGCGTCCTATCTCGACGCGACGCAGATCAGGAAAGCTGTCGGCAAAATTCGTGTGATCGAGATCGAGCCGCTGCCGGAAAAGCTCGATGCAACGGATGGCGCAGGATCGGACGCCGCCCCTCACGATGAGCATCTGGGGGGCTGACGCGATGACGGGAGGCATCAGCCCGTGGCCACCATGCAGAAATCCAGGCGCAAATCCTGCGCCCCCAACGGCACCAACAACGTCGTCGCCACGTCGATGAGCGAAGAGTGTCCGCACTGACGACGTCGATGTCGCTTTGCGCGGCGTTCGCGAGCGGAAAGATGGACTCCTTAATCGACCTTACTGCGGCTGGCGGAGGGATTTTCGCCGTAGTCCGTTTCGTGAAACCCATGACTGGAGATGAATTATGGACAGCTTTCTCAACCGAATCATCCGCGCCGCCGCGCGCGACGAATCCGGCCTGCCGGACCCCGAGAATGGCGGCGACGCTGTCGGGGCGCTGAACGCGGTCGTCGAGGACGTCAGTTGCGGGCAACGTCAGCGACCGCGCGTCAACTCCGCGCTCGCCCTGGCCGCCGCCTTGCTCGACGCGACCGGATCCACCCCGGACGACCTCAGACGCGGCTGCAACTTCGTCGTCGTTCCGCAGTATCGCGTCGGGATCGTCGAGAAGGCCCTCTCCAACGCCTTTCCCGACATCGCCAGGGGGGGAGGATGCGATTTTGGGCCGGATTCCTTTTTAGTCTTGGACGGCGTCGGATCGACGTGGCGCCTAGCGTACGATAGCGGCGCGACCATCGTCACGGTCGTTGGCGCAGACGACAGGGACGACGACAAGGTCGTGAGAGTGATGCGCGTCGCCGACAGGATTGTCGAGGTCGGACACGTCGCTGGCCGGCCGGACGTTGTCGCCCGAGTCGTCGAGGCCGTGACGGGCGACGCCGTCGAAGTCACCGCCGCCGCAGCTGAGCACCTGTCCTGGGACGATGTTGCGTTCGGCTGCCGGCCGGGCATGACCGGCGCCGAGGCGCTAGCGAAGATTCTCCGCCTGCGGGACGCCAGAATCGTTGTCCCACAGGAGCCGCCGAAGGAAAAGGCCGACGAGGTGAAAGAGAAGTCCGAGCCCGCCGTCGCGCGACTGTCAGAGCTTTCCGGTTTCGGGGAGGCCCGCGAGTGGGGCTTGCGCCTGGCGGAGGACATCGCCGCCTACAAGCGGGGTGAGCTGGAATGGGTCGACGTCGACAAGGGCGTGCTGCTCGCCGGGGCGCCGGGCGTCGGGAAGACGTTTTTCGCGCGGTCGCTCGCCGCCGAGTGCAATGTTCCTCTCGTGATGTCGTCATATTCGGAAATGGAGGCGCAGACCGGGAGCGGGAACCTGATTGCCAAGGCGATCAAGAAGATTTTCGACGGGGCGAGAAAGAAGGCCCCTTGCGTGCTGTTCATCGACGAGATGGATTCCGTCGGCGTGCGTCAACGAAGGGCGCATAATTCCGGCTGGTTCGACGTCGTCATCAACGCGCTGCTGGCAGAACTCGACGGGACGAACCCGCGCGACGGCGTGGTTGTCGTCGGTGCGACGAACCACGCGGATAACGTCGACCCGGCGCTGAAGCGCCCCGGCCGTCTCGACCGCACGATCACAATCCCAATGCCGACAATCGCCGAGCTCAAAGGGATTGTTGCCCACCACATGGGGATCGATTCGGTTGTGGCCGCGCGCGCCGTGCGGGGGCGCACCCCGGCGCAGATCGCGATGGACTGTCGCGATGCCCGCCGGCTGGCGCGACGGGAACGCCGTAACCCGACCGTCGACGACCTGGTCGCCGTCGTCGCGGCCGGGCGCGAGGTGCTGGACGCGGAGAGGGAGTGGCGAATGGCGATCCACGAATCCGGCCACGCATGCTGGATCATGCGTCAGACGTCCGAGCGCCTCGACCACGTCGATCTCGACGCCCTTTACACGAAGTCGCGTTCGATCGAAGCGGGCGTGGCGGCGGAGATTCTGGCATTGATCTCGTCCTGCCTCGCCGGGCGCGCGGCCGAGCAGGCGATTCTCGGAGAACCGGGCACGGGCGCCGTCGTGGACCTGGACCAGGCCACGAGGCTCGCGCTCGCCTATCACGCCAGGATGGGATTCGGGCAACGCGGGCTCGCGTCATATGAAAAGGACGCAGTCGACGCCGCGCTTCACGATGCCGTCTCGCGGACGCTGGACGACTGTTACGACACGACCGTCGCATGGTGCCGGTCGGCGCGCGCCGGGATCGAGCGCGTCGCTCGCGCGCTCGTCGATTCGAGATACCTCGACGCCGACGAGGTGAAAGCCGCATTCTTCGCGTCGCCGCTTTTCGAACGCGAGGACGAACTTGATCCGCCGGAAATCCCGCAGTGGTGCACAGCAAAGCACAAGGGGAGTCCCGTTAGATGGAAACCGTTACATTGACACTCTACGCCTGCCCGCGCGGCTGAATCGCCAATATCGGCTGTGCGGCAATGTCAGCTGCGGCAACCAGTTGGAATGAAACAACGCTTCCGATTCTGGCCCGGTAGCGGTCGCGGAACGGCGCTCCTTCCGATCAATGCTCGGGTTCGGCGTCGTCATCGGCTCAATCCCATACGGCGACGACTCCAGCATTCTGTCTTGAAAAATAAACCTTTGGAGGGCTGAACTCATGCAGAACGATACCTCATCCGATCTCCACAACACCGACGCGAATGGGTTTGCCGGCCGTCAGCTTTGCGCGAGTGTCGGAGAGGCTGTAACCTCATGTAACGAGGAGCCGCATATCGATTCCAAGGACTTGCCTGCGCGTCTCCGTCCGTTTTTGTCACATCGCTTGCGCAGACTTGGATTGATGACCGGTAATTCCTCCAGCACGGCCCCAACTGTCGTCAAGCTCCCGCTGACCATCGGCGTTTCGACACGTGCGCTTTTCGACCTCGAAGAAGAACACGCTCTTTTCGAACGTGACGGAGTTGAGCCTTACGCCGAATTGCAGCGGGCGCGGGAAAAGACGCCGCTGAAACCCGGGGCGGCCTTCGAGGTCGTGCGGCGTCTGCTCGCGCTGAACCCGGCCGATGGCGAGCGCCTGGTCGAGGTTATTGTCCTGTCGAAGAATTCGCCCGACCTTTCCTTGCGCGCCTTTAATTCCTGCAAGGACCATGGGCTGTCGATCAGGCACGGCAGTTTCACTTCCGGCCGATCCGTGGCGCCTTTCGTTGCGGCCTGGGGAATCGATCTGTTTCTGTCGAATGATAACGATGACGTGCGCGCGGTCGTCACCGCCGGCGCGGCGGGTGCGCGGCTCGGCGCCGCGCCAAATATTGCTGATCAAACCGCATCCGATGAAGTGCGGTTCGCGTTCGACGGCGATGCGGTTGTTTTCTCCGCCGAGTTGGATCGGATCTACAAGGAACAGGGGCTCGAAAAATTCCTGGAGCATGAAGTCAGGAACGCGGAAATTCCGATGGCGCCGGGGCCGTTCGGGAAGAGCTTTCTTCCCAAGCTGGCGGAATTGCGGAAGCGTTTCATGCGTCCCGACGGCACAAGTCGCATCAGGACCGCGATTGTCACCGCCAGAAACGCGCCGGCCCATGAGCGCGTGATCCAGACTTTGCGCTCCTGGGGGACGCCGGCCGACGAAGCCCATTTCGTCGGCGGGCACGAAAAGGCGCCAATCCTCGCAGCGACCGGCGCGCACATCTTCTTTGACGACCAGAAATGCCATGTTGACGGTGCGAGCAGCGTCGTCCCGGCAGGCCTCGTTCCGGGACCGCATCATCCCGACGTTCCGGTCATCCCAGCTTCGAATTGATGATAGGACGCGGCATGAACGCAAATCAATCCAGCCCATTAGGGACGCGTCGCGGGTCCAGGCGTACCTGCACCGCTGCTGTTTTCGCCGCAATCATTTAGCCAGGAGGCCGCCATGTCGCTTCGTCTTGTGTTTTCCTGGTTCGCCGATTCCGGCGCCTGGCCCGAACATCCGGGCGCCGGCGCGGCCGTCGTTGATAGTGCTGTCGTCGGTCCGATGCGGCTGCTCGATCACGTTGAGACCATGCTCGGCCTCGGCGCGCCCGCCGTCGCCGGCGTCAAGCGCATCGCCATTTATCGGCGCAAGCTGGAAGCCTGCGGAGAGCGGTTCTGGTCGGAGTCCTTCAAGAAGGATTCGTGGTCGACTGCGCGCGAACTGCTGAATTGGCGAGATCAACTCGTCGAGGCTGGATGGCGGCCGGATATGCTTGTGTCCGCGAAGCGCCTCGTGGATCTCGCGGCGGCGGAAACCGCTGGCCCCGATCTGCCGTCAGGCCTCGCCGACAGGCTTCGGGCTGCGATTGCTGCGCTTGGTGACAAGCCGAAGCTTCCGCTCGCTTCGGTCGAACTGATCGATGCGCGCGCCGACTTGCCTGCGGGATGGCGCCTTCTTCTCGACGCCCTCGAAGCTTGCGGCGCTAGCGTAACCGCCCGCGCTTCGACGGACGGCGATCACGGCTCGACCGATCTGGCGCGCCTGCTGACTCCCTTTGAAAGCAAGGGGGCTGCATCCGAACTTGCCGGCGACGGCTCCATCTGCCTCTTGACCGCCGACACCGAACTCGTCGCCGCCGAAGCCGTCGCGGCGTGGCTCGCAGCCGACAAGGACGGCAATGAAGGGCTCGTTTTTGTCATGGGCAAGGACAGCGCCTTGCTTGACCATGCTTTGCGCCGCGTCGGCCTTCCTCAGTTCGGCGCATCGGCGCCATCGCCGCACCGCGCCCTGTTGCAGGTCTTGCCGCTGGCCTTCGCGCCGGCCTGGAATCCGCCAGATCCGAAAAGCCTGCTCGATTTCCTGCTCCTGCCCCTGAGCCCCCTGCCGCGCTGGGTTGCGAACACGCTCGCTTCAAGGGTCGCCCAGACCCCCGGCGTCGGTGGTCCGCTTTGGCAGGAAACCTTCGCGGAGATTGCCAAAAAATTCGCCGAAAAAGCGCCGGAGGACTCCGAGACCAAACGCGCTGCAACCATCGCCAATTGGCGCGCCTTCGTCGAGCCAGAACGGCATGATCCGATCCTCGGCATGCCGCGCGCCGCCGCCCGCGCCGTCGCCGGCCGTGTCGCCGCATGGGCGACGGCGCGTTTCGGCGCCACCGACGACGGATTGTTCCTGGCGCTGGCGACCGCCGCCAGCGATCTTGGCGCGGCGATCGAGGCGACCGAGGCCGAAACATTCGATCGCCTGTTGATCGAGCGGATGATCGAGCAGGTGATCGGCGCCGGGGTGAGCGATCCGACCGCTTTGGCGGAGGCCGCGCCCTGGCGCACGGTCGCCCATCCCGGCGCGATCTGGGCGCCGACCAATACAATCATCTGGTGGCATTTCGCCGACAATGGCGAGATCGCGCAACGGGTCATCTGGGATTCGGACGAACGCGAGGCGCTCAAGCAGGCGGGCGTCCCGGTCGACGATCCGTCGCCGGCGCTTCGGCGCATCTCCAGCGCCTGGGAACGGCCCGTGCGTCATGCGCGCAAGAAGCTCATTCTGGTGCGGCCATCGGTGGCGGGCGGCGAGGAGGTCAAATCGCACCCGCTGTGGCACGCGCTCGTCGCTGGCCGCCCCAAACTCGAAAAGCAGATCGGCGAGCGCGCCGAAACGCTTCTATCCGAGCCCAAGCCGCAATTGGCCGGACGCATTCTGACCCGCCAGATGGTCGAGCCCGGCGCTCTGCCGGAACGCCGCGCTGAATGGTCCGCGCCCGCCGATTCGATCGAGCCGCGCGAGTTCGAGTCGGCCAGTTCACTATCGTCGCTTCTGGGCTGCCCTCTGCAATGGACGCTAAGCTATGCCAGTTCGCTCGAAAGCGGCGTTCGCCAATCGTTGGCTGGCGGCGACGCCTTGTTCGGGACGCTCGCCCACAAGATGGCGGAAACGTTGTTCGAGCCGGGCGCGCCACCTGATCCCGACGAAACGATGACGCGCGCGCGGGCGCTGCTTGAAAAGCTTTTGCCGCAAATGGCCGCGACGCTGCTCCTGCCCGGAGCAGCACGCGACCTTGCCGACGCGCGAAAGGCCATCCCCGAGGCTCTGGCCGAATTGGCGAGATTCCTCCGCGCGAACAAGCTTTCCGTGGTCGCGATGGAAAAGGAATTCAAAGACGCCGGAACCCTCGACGCCAAGACCGGCATTCGCGGCTGGATTGATCTGCTCGCCAAGGAGGAGAGCGGCGGCGAGGTCGTGATCGACCTGAAATGGCAGCGCACCGACAAATACCGCCGCAAGGAAATCGCCGATGGCGTCGCCATCCAACTCGCCGTTTACGCGAGACACGTCGGCGATGCGAAAGCGTACGTCCCGACGGGCTATTTCATGCTGCGCCAGAAGCGATTCGTGACCGGCGCCCCGGGCTTCAACGGATCGGTCGTCGCCGTCGACGGGGAAACCCCGCGCGAGACATGGAAGAAGATGGAAAAGTCCTGGCATGGCGTCATGACGGAAATGGCCGGCGGCGCGGTCCGCGCGGCCTTCGACCAAGAGGGCGTCGAGCAGGAGAAATTCTCCGATCCAGTCCTGATGACGCCGCCCAAATGCAAATATTGCGATTTTGCCACCTTGTGCGGGAGGCAATCATGAGCGCGAAGAAAAGCCTGCACGGCGTCGATATCGTCACCGCCTCGGCCGGAACCGGCAAGACATACCGCCTTACCGAAATGATCGAGGCGGAGACGATCGAAGGGCGCAAGCCGGAGACCATTCTCGCGACCACATTCACGGTCAAGGCGGCCGAAGAATTGCGCGAGCGCATCCGCGCCAGGCTGCTTGAAAAAGGTCTTGCGGCGCAGGCCGTGCGGCTGCTCGGCGCGCGGATCGGCACGGTGAACGGTGTCTGCGGCGGCCTCCTGGGCGAATTCGCGCTCGGTCTCGGGCTTTCGCCCGTCGCGGAAGTCATCAGCGATGACGCGCAAACCAAAGTCTTCCAGCAGGCCGCCGACGAAGCCATCGCGCGATATGCGTCCGAACTTGACGATCTCGCTCGCCGTTTCGGTCATTTCGAAGGACAAGAGCGTTACGATTGGCGGGATGGCGTCAACGACATCGTCGCCCGCGCCCGCGCCAATGACATGGCGCCAGAGAAATTCAGCGATTTCGCCCGCCGTTCGGCAGAGGGCTTTGCGCGCATCGCGCCGAAGCCGCTTGCTGGAGAGACCGAGGCCAGTCTGGATGCGGCATTGGAAGCCGCGATCAGCGGGCTGCTCGCGCGTTATCCGAACAATGAAGGCCTCACTGCTGGCACGTCTCGCGCACTGGATAGTTTGCGCGAGATCGCCCGCGCGCCAAAAACCTCCGACATCTCCTGGCCCGACTGGGCGCGGCTGGCCAAGCTCAAAGGGACGGCGGCTCACGACCCGCATTTCGAGCCCGTGCGTAACGCCGCCAGCGCCTTCGCGCGCCACCCGCGTTTGATTGAAAATGTCGGGCGCTACATCACGGCCGTCTTCGACTGCGCAGCCGACGCCATGAAGGCCTACCAGAATCAGAAAGGCAAATGGGGCCTGGTCGATTTCGTCGACCAGGAGCGTTTGGCCCTGGGGCTGTTCACGCGTCCTGACCTTGCGCCCTCGCTGAGCGAACGGATCGAAAGCGTCTATGTCGATGAATTTCAGGACACGAGCCCGCTGCAACTGGCGCTGTTCGTCGCGCTATCGCAGATCGCCCAAGCCAGCGCCTGGGTTGGCGACCCCAAACAGGCCATTTATGGCTTCCGCGGCGCCGACCCGGAATTGATCGCTCGCGTCGCCCCGAAAATCCAGCTGGCCATGGGCGGCGACGGCCAAACGCTCGGAAAGAATTACCGCAGCCGGCCCGGTCTCGTCGACTTCGCCAATGACGCTTTCGGCGAAACTTTTATGGCCATGGGCCTGCCGAAAAAATCTGTCCGCGTCGAAGAGATGGATCGCGCCGACCTCCCGGACCAGCGGACGCCGCTGAATGTCTGGCATCTTCAAGGCACGACCATCGGCGCTCGCGCCACAGCGCTCGCCAATGGCCTCATGGATCGTCTGGCCAGGGCGGACGAATGGCGGGTCGCGGAGAACGGCCAATCCCGCCCGCTTGCGCCGGGCGACATCGCCATCCTTTGCGCCACCAACAATCGCTGCACGGAGCTTTCCAATGCTCTGGCGAGCTTCGGCCTAAAGGTCGCCCTGGAGCGCGACGGATTGTTCGGCGCGCCCGAGGTGAAACTGGCGCTCGCCGCCTTGCGCTGGTGCGCCGACCAGCGCGACACTTTGGCCCTAGCGGAAATGGCCCACCTTCTTCATGCGGGCGACGGCCAGCCGGAATGGTTCCAGGCGTCCCTCGAAGACGGGAGCCACGACGCCTTGGCGGCGCTCGTGCCCATGGCCGAGGAGTTGCGCGCTGTCGCCAGGACGAGCGCGCACAAGTCCCCGGCGGAATTCGCCGACGCTGTGCTGATGGCGGGCGGCGTCGCCGACGCCGTCCGGCGATGGGGCAACGGGCCGGACCGCATGCTCAATCTCGAAGCTCTCCGCGCGCTCATCGCCGGCTATGAGGACGAGTGCAAACAGGATCGGGCGCCTTCGACCGTCACCGGTCTCTGTGCCTGGCTTGCGGAACAGGAAGGAAAGCAGCCGGCGAGCCGCGCGCGGGACGCGATCACCATCCTCACCTATCATCGCGCCAAAGGCCTGGAATGGCCGATGGTGATTCTCACCGACCTCGAACGCGGCCCGAGGAACAATCCCTTCGGTCTCCATGTCATGAGTGACCGTGCCGCCAAGGACATCGACTGGCGCGATCCGCTGGCCGACCGCTGGCTGCGCCTCTGGCCATGGCCGTTCGGCGCGCAGAAGAAGGACGTCGATCTCGACGTGAGGGCGCAGAACTCGCCCGAGGGCCAGGAGGCGGCCCGGATCGAGCGCGACGAACGCGCGCGCGTCCTTTATGTCGGCGCGACCCGCGCCCGTGACTATCTTGTACTGGCCCTGCCGCCGACCAATGGCGGCTTCGCCTGGCTTGACGAGTTGAAGTCGGCCGCCGGCGGTTCGGCTATTGTTGTTCCGAAAGCGGGTGCGACCAAAATGAACGTCAACGGCGTCGAGCACGGCGTTCACGTCGAAACACTCGCGCCCGCCGATCCGCCCGTCGTCGAAACGCTGTCACACGATTACGCCAGCCACGTCGAAACGGCGCCCGTCTTCGAGCCCCTCGCCTTGCGGCCAAGCGACGCGGCGGAAGACAAAACTGCGTGCATCGTCGAGGAAATCGATCTCGGCGCGCGCCTGCCCTTTGCCGGGTCGCCCGATATGGCGCAGGTTGGTGAGGCGCTTCACCGCTTCCTTGCCGCCGACGATCCAACCTTCCCCTCTGACAAGCGGATCGCCCTGGCGACGCGACTGCTTGACGCCTGGGGCGTCACGGGCCTCGACCCGCGCGACGTCGTGACGATGAGCGACCGATTCCGCGCCTTCATCGCGAAGAGATGGCCGAACGGCGTTCTGCGGCGGGAGGCGCCGATCACGCATCGGATCGATGGCCGGACGCTTTCAGGCCGCATCGACGCCGTGATCCAAACCCCGGACGAAATCATCGTCATCGACCACAAGAGTTTTCCGGGTGGACGCGCGCAATGGCAGGCGCAGGCCGAGAAATATGTCGGCCAGTTGCGGCTCTATGGCGATGCGCTACAAGCCGCAGGGGGTAGGCCGAAGCGCGTGGGATTGGCGCTGCACCTGCCGCTTTCAGGAGAGCTACTCATGTTAGCTGAGAAGATATAGAAATAACTCGACCACGATATACGTCACTTTTGTCAAATCATAAAAATACACTTTGCAATTTTAATGCACCAGAAGGCCTGCGTAATACGATTAATTATGTAATGTATTATATGCGCAGTGAGCAGCTTAATTTGTGACAACAATCTAACTAACACTGTAGCATAATTCGTCACTAAAACTTCAACATTTTCAGCAATATTTTGGCCGCTCCATCAGATTTGCCTCTAGGTTTTTTGCCAAGCCGGAAATCAAATACTCCATGTATCTTTAGCTCTTTTATATAAGTCTTACGAAGGTTAGTGAGGGCAAGCTTCTTCCTAACAGCCTGTTGAATTAGTTGTGTTTCCATGCTATCTATCGATGATATATTCGGCTTGTTGACATATATATGCGCGATGAATATAATTATTGCTTGGCCTGTTTTTCTTTCATGTAACGCTGGAATGTAGTGCTCTTCCTTCTTGTGGCGCTGAAATATTTCTTGCTTAAATGTTTTCGTTGCCTTCCCAATATATGTTGCGACAAAATTATTTCCGTGTTTGATACCAAAAATGTAGCATCCTTTTTTTAGCTTGTAATCAGATGCGCCATCTTGCTTCCAAAACTTGCGGCCCGGACTTCCATCCAAAGTAAGCCGGCCATAGCGCTTTTTAACCGGCACTTCGAAGTGTTTTGACGTCTCAAAGGTTGTCATCGATTGCTCCCCTGAACTGGCACCCGACCTGGAAACCGCGAAGCGCATCTTTCAGGAACGATACGATCCCAAAAAAGTGGCGCTGAGCTCAATGTCCGACGATGGCGAGATTGACGAAGCGGAATTTGAGATCGTCAAGCTGGCTTAACGCCCGTCTCGTGCCATTCCGGCTAGGCTGGCATCCCCACCATGGTTCCCATTTCAATTTCGTAATTTGGTTCTTCGTGATTTGCTTCGATTGATTTGCGATCTGTCAGTCGCAAAGCGAGCCGTAGTGTCTGGAACGATTGCATTCTGAAACGCTGGCGCATTCAGGACTTCGGCTCATCGCAGATCAAACCGGTCGTTTCGTTCGACCACCGGATAATAGGGCGTGCCCCAGTCGTGATCCGGATTGTCCATCAAGAGATCAATGAAAACGGGCAGCAACCAGCTCAAGACCGCTGCGCCATCGTGCACTTGCTGGCGGTTGACAGAACTATTCCAGGTCACGCCGCCATGCACCAACAGATTGCGCAAGACATAAAGGCGATCGAACACCACCGCCAAAATCGCTGACGTATCGTGGCGGGTCAAGGCGGCTGCGATCTTCTGCTTGCTGCGGGTGAGGCGATCCTGCCTGTCGTCGAATCCCGGGAATCCATTCTGATGATTCCAGAAGGACGCGAAGACATATTTGTTGTCGAGCAGGACGCGGATTTCATCGGGAACCGCTCCCATATCGCGTTGGAAATCCGGTGCGTCCCGTCGAAGGCCACAAGCTGGTCGAAAAAACACTGAACATGCCGCGCTCGCCGCTACTTTCCAAGCCGATGTCGCGCGCATAGGCAGAATTGAATCCGATCCAGAGGAGGATAAAACGCAGATCGTCATCGTCCTTTTCGTCCTCGGCCCGAGCGAGCCAGCTTATCGCCCAGTGAACTCGAAGCGAAAGCGCGGGTGGGAAACCGTCTCGAAGCGACCGCTGCTTGTTCTTCAAGAACGCGGCCTCAATGGTTTCGTCCCTCTGGCTGACAGTCGTCGGCATTGAATTGCTTTCGTAAAAATATGGTCGCTTCACCGGCGCTGGACTTTCTTATGATGTAACCCGGGCCGACTTCAATCGCTGGATGACTCCAGACCCCGTCAATCTGGCGATAGCCGAGAATTTCGAGGAGGCCGAGAAGCTTCCCGGCTTGGCCATGAACATCGCCAATGATATCGAACGCCTCGTCGCTCATTTTTCCGCATCATCCATGATAAAGCGCCAAAGTTTAGCATGGGCGAGCGCGTCGGCGTCGGCGCGATGACGGCGCTCTAGCCGGACCTGGTCCCAAAGCGTCTGAAATTTACCGGGTTCGAAATTCCTTTGCTCGGCCAAGATTTCCAAAAAAGTCCGCGTGGGCTCAGCGCTAACGGTGAAAGTGGGTTCGATGCCGGCCGCCTCGAACAATTGTTCGAGCCATCTCCGATCGTACGCAGGTTCGTCCGAATACAGTTCAAGCCCCGCGAGTTGCCTGTTCATTTCACTGGCGACCGCCTGCGCCGGCTCCCCATGGGCGAAAAGTTCGGCAAGCGAGATACCATGTAGCCGTTCGGCCTTGCGGCTCCAAGCGTCCTTGATTTGCCAATCAGGCGCCGGCCGCACCAGATGAGCTGTGCCGATAATCTCGCCGCCCGGCGGCGCGACGGCCCAACCGACCTCGATGACATAACCATCGAGGTCGGATGCTTCGCAGTCAACGAAGATGGGCGGCGACGGCATGGCCACGGTTACGACTTCCTTGAATCAGTCCAATACCTGTCAAGCCAGTGTCGCGCGTTTCTTGACCGCGTCTGCGAATTCCGGCCGCGAAGACAGATTGCGAAGGTAATTCTCCTGATCTGCTGTCTCGATAGCGCCCAGGCGTGCTTTTCTCACTTGCTGAATTGCTTCTTCCACCGTGACGCCGCGCTCCATCAAGAGTCTGGCGGCGACGGTTCCTGTCCGGCCGAGGCCTCCACGGCAATGCAAAACGATCAGCGCGCCACGGGACAATTCGCGATGCAGGGCCTCGCCGGCCTCAATCCACAGCCGTTCGAAGGTCTTGCCTGGCGCGTCACCGTCACGAATTGGGAGATGGACCCATTCCATGCCTCGCTTTCTGGTTTCGGCTTCCAGGTCCTCTACGCGCAACAGGCGAAATTCATGGTTTTCAAGAAGCGTGACCAGCGTCGTCGCCTCTTGCTCGCGAATCGTGTCGAGATCGGCGTCCAGCCTTCGATCCCACGCCCCGCCGCCGCTTATAGGATAGGGATCGCACTTCCCGGGGCAGATGGTCATCCCGATCTCACCGGCGCAATTTGGCGGGCGGATGCGATCGATCCGCAACGGGTGGGTCAGGCTGGTTCTCATCGGCGCATGATTCCTGAGTGAGCTTTGATTGCGGTCAGTCCGGCGCATGCCGGCGTCGTAAGTTCGCGCCGGCCTCAAGGAGATCGACGGCGCGCCGCTCGATATGGTCTCGCCATGCCAGAACGTCGAGCCAGCGCTCCGGGATGCCGACACGCCCATAAAGCGCCCCGGCGAGCTGGCCGGTGACCGCGCCGACCGTGTCGGCATCGTCGGCGAGATTGACCGCGAGAATCAGCGCGTCGGCGAAATTTTCCGTGCGCTCGACGCACCACAGCGCGGCTTCGAGCGTGTGGACGACATAGCCGGAGGATGAAATCTCGTGGCGGCTCTTGCGCCGCCAGTTTCCGGCGGCGACCTCCTTGAGATCCGGGTGCCCGGCCTCGCGTGCGCGCAGGACCTCTTCCTTGCGGGCGCCGCCGATCGCCTCGACCAGCATTTGCGCGAACAGGCCGCAGGACTCGGCCGGCAGGAGGCTGGCGTGGGTGGTCAGGCTCTGGCGCCCGGCGATTTCTTTGGCGGCGGCGGCGTCCGGCGCGGCGAAGATCGCCGCCGGCGACAGCCGCATCAGCGTGCCATTGCCGGCCTGGTATATGTCGTGCGGGCCTTCGCCGGCGATCTTGCCATTTCGCCGGTAATCGGCGAGCGCGTGGCGAGTGGTCGTCCCGATGTCGAAACAGCGGCCCTTGACGCTGTTCTCGCCCTTTTCCCACCATCGCACGAAACGATCGAGAAGCTCACGCTCGTCGAGGCCTTTGTTGGCGATCAGAGAGTCCGCCAGGCACAGCGCCATACTGGTGTCGTCGGTCCATTCGCCGGCCTGAAGGCGAAATGGGCCGCCGCCGACGATGTCGATCACGGGCGAATGGGCGTCGCGCCGCGAAAACTCCAACGTGGTCCCAAGAGCATCGCCGACCGCCAGGCCGAGAAGCGCGCCGATGGCGCGATCTTCGATGACCTCGTCAACCAAATTCGCCGCGCCTTCTTCAGCCATATTGACCCTCGCTCTCGCCGCTGTCTAAAAACCTCACATCTTCTTGCGCCATTCGAGGATCACCTCGCTGGCGTTGTGGCGATTTGCCTGCCTTTCTCGTCATAGGTGTAAATAAACGAGCTGCGGCGAATGTTGACCGTCGATGACGTGTAGCCCACCAGCCCGTCATTCACGCCCGACCCCGCCGCGATCGTCGCAATCTGATGTCCCCTCTCATCGTAGACATAAATAAACGAGCCGCGCTGGACCACATTGCCGATCGCCATGATGATTTCCTCTCGCATTGGGGCGAAACAAGTTCCGCCTATCCGCGGCGTTGCCACCCACGCAATGGATCCTGCGTCCATGGTGCGACAGTTCCGGACGCATAAATCAAGCGGTGACAATCATGCGCTTGGCGCCGGAGATACGTCCGTAATTGTCGCAATTTGCGATAATTTGGGTCGCACACGCATAGCCGGAGAAACAAGGATGGCCTACGCCAAAGTCAAATGCGAGCACTGCGGCCTGATCATGCCTCAGAACGAGGCGATCGCTGTCGAAGTAACCGACGCCCCCATCTCGGCCTCCAATGACCTCTCTTTTGGGCTCAGCGGCGACCGCCTGCGCCTGTGGCAACAGGGGAATCGGACTTATTTCCACACAAGGCGCGTGTTCTATTGCCCTGCGTGTTACGAAAACCACCAAAATGAAATTGAGCGCTCCTCCGCGCCAGAGCCGCCCAGCCAATTGCAAGTGTTCTTTAAAATGTGGCTGCTCAGGACGCTTTATAAAGTTTGGCGCGCTGCCCTATTCGAACTGATTGGTCACTGAGTGAGCATCCCGTTTCTTGCTTGCTCAAATGGCATCCGGGATATTGCGAGGAATCGTGCATATCGCCCGTAGGATGACAGCGCTCATGTTAATCTGCAAACAATGTCTGAACCAGGGTTACAGAGCTTCCGCTGTTTGCCAGATTGAGGCGGCGCGGTTTGAAACCAATGCCGCCGTTCCAATCATCGTATGCATGCGATGCTGGTCGTTGGGGCGGATTACGAGAGCGACATGTCGCAACTTTACGCAGAATCCTAAGGGTGTATTGCTGGTCGACTTTTTATCGACGCTACCGGACAGCATGCAGGAGTCCTGAGACCGCAACACTAAATTGTGTCCTTAGTTTTCTCGCCGGAACTCTGCGGAGAAAGAACTACGGCTCAAGAACGGGAATCACCAAGATAAGCTACGATGTCGTCGTTATAGCGTAGATTGGCGACCTCGCACGCCAACACAATTATTTGATACATGCTCCACCTAGCGTAATTGGTACTCATCCACCAGCTATTTGATAGCTTTTTTGAATTGTGTATTAAATTTGGGCTGGCTATGTACAATGCAGCACGTTCCTCGGCGACGAGCCGGCGCCTATGCCCCCTATCTGCTTGAGACAATTTTTCACAGAATTCCGGGTCCCTATGGATCAGCAGCTCGTATACCTGCTCTAGGACATCTACGGCGCTTCGACCCCGATGAAACGTTCCCTCAAACGTGAATCCTATCATTCCAGGAAAGGGTGAATGAGTATCTGAAGCGGAATTTGTATGCTTTTTTGGCGAATGGATCGCGTCAGTTGCGAGTTGTGGGAACGACGCCAACGTCGGACTCAAGCTTGTTGTTGGCAACGCCTGCCGAGCTTGCGATGCCTGCCCCAAGCGACCGGCTCCGCTCGCCTTAATGAAGTTCGCTACCGACGCCGACTCAGGCCTGAACCCGCACAATGTTTCCACACGGGCAGCGATAATTTCGAGAAGCTGCCCATCTTCATCGTCGATCATCTGCCTCCAAACCCTTGGCAGCGCATCCTCTATTTGCTTTGCTCGCGATGCGCTCTCGTAATCATCGCGAGCGCATGCAATGGCTTGTCCTGAAACGACCGCAGAATGCAAAAGGTAACGCTCCAACCGCCTCGCGGAGTCATTTACGTCTCCCTGTACCAGATCAAGTTTACACACTCGCTTTTCGCCGTATTTAATTCCCTGCTCTCCCGGCAGAAAAAAACTCCATTCACGCCCGTCGGTCAGAATAGCAAGAGACACTCCGGCATGGTATGCATACTCAAAAAGCTGCTGCTCAGCCCCGTCGCTTCGCCCAATATTTTTAACCTCTATGATACTGAATATTTTCCGTGCGGGCTCGTTGAACAAGGCATAATCGACACGTAAGTTTTCAAGTGGATATTGCGGAAATACGACGTCTGTATCAGCGATTGGCTATTCCAGGGACTGCAACAACGGAAGAATGATGCCCTGCGAAATGGACGCTTCGTTCTGGTAGCGGCCTTCGACTATGCGCTTCCGAATCGCCTCGATATCCCGTTCTATGTTCATTGCTCTATCCGAATCTATAGCGTCGCTACATGCAGGCCATTTTTTGTCCTAAAATCGACGAAACGCAACCATTTTGGCCAACTCGTCTGTCCTTATGCATTTCCGGGATCCCATCATGCGCCACTGTCATATAAAACGCCTACCCAGCCTTCCGCGCCCATCCATGATCTGACTGACCACGTTTGTGACCGGGATTTCGTCGACTTCTTGCCTCGGTCGTGGTCCGCCCTATCGGAACCGCCGAGGCGTCGGGAGGGAAGAGAAAAGTGCCGAAACGGAGCGGGGAAATCCCCGCCCCGTCGCTTAGCGCTCCTTCGGCGTTGCGCGGCGGGCCGGCTGTCGCCGTTCCACCACCACATCCCGGCCCGGGATCAAGGTTCCGGGGCGGTCCACCACGATGACCACGCCGCGCGGGCTGGCATGGATGCTCATGGCGCAATGGAGGCCATCCGGGAGGATGGCGGGCGCATAGGTAATATGCCGCCCATGCGATTTGATCACGCGCCCGGCCTGCCGCCACAGGACGGAGAGCGACCGCCCTCCGTGCGGCCCCGCGGCCAGAATCTGCTCCGCGAGGACGGGGTGAAGGCGTATAGTGATTTCCGGCAAGTCTGCCTCCTCTGGCTCAAAGCGACCGAATTCCGCGCAAGCGCCATCGCTTACGCGTTTCAGGTCGAGGCCGGAGAGGAGGGGTTAGGTCATACGTCTCTCATATTTAACTTGCCGCGCCGCAGCAATGGCCCTGCGTCGATGAAAAGACATATGCGCCGCTGCCACGTCAGTTTCGGACGTTTCCGCGCTATTGTGAGCGCGGGCGAAACTCGCAGCTCAGGTGCTCACTCAGGAATTCTTTAAGAACAAATACTTCAATATTATGGCTCTCTGTATCAGATACGAGCATGTATTTTTGGTATCTCAAGCTCTTGTCGACTTTAGGCGAGGTAATTTTCATCTTTCGTTTCGCGCCAGTCATGTCTTCAACTGCATCCTCATTCGCCAATTTCGTGTCCCAGCAGATGACCGCCGACAGTTTCCTGAAAGAATGATTGAAATCCCTCTGGAGCTGGAATTTCATTTCTACGAAGCGCAAAGCCGCCCGATTTAGCTCCAATGCTGTATCTGTTGTAACCAGCAAATCATAACCAAAGGCAGTGTCATAGTCTACTACGGAAAACCCGAATAGTCCTGGCTCAACTGCAAGCAGCTGCATTACGATACTAAATACACCTCCTTCTTGTCGCGGCTCCAAAAGTGTAAGCCCTTTGTAGGTGGCTGCCTTTTTACTTGATGCCTCCTTCTTACGCCTCAAGAAATCCTTTTCTTCTGCTTCAGCATTTTTGTACATTTGCTGTTTTTCTAATTCGTCCTGATAAGATTGGAACTTCCTATCCAGTCTTATACGTTCTTTAAACACGCGCTCGACCGTTTTCTGAATCGCGGCAAGGTCTCTGCTAGGTGTATTGTCGATGTTGCTCCGGTTCGCTGTCAATCGAAGGTCCTGAGAATTCACGAAAGCGTGGTACTTCGTCCACTCACTACGTTCAGCCACCCAGTTGTTTTTCCTTGCGACGGGTATAAAATCCTTGCACAACCAGAGCCCATAACGGTCCTCGACGTTGTACTCGCCCTCCCGCCAACTCCTCCATTTCTCATGGAGCATAGGATTGCTGATTCGTTTAGCCTGATCCCCTTCAAGAGAGAACACGATATCGATCTTCGACCCGGGCTTGTCGTCGACTGGCACGTCTGGGAAAACCCACCGCGCAACGAAGTAGTCCAACGGACTGATTTTATCTGACTTTCTGAGCGACGTTAGATCACTCTTTTCTTCTGGAAATCGATGCCCGAAGGAAATTTGTTCAGGGTCATTTGAGGTCCAGCCAAGCCCCAACAATTTTAGTACGACGTCCTGGAACGTGGTCTTTCCGACGAGGATTTCGCAAGACCCAAATTTTGTGAACCACAGGATGTAATCCTTTAGCGCCTCGTGACCGAACCCACCCAGCGAGTTGTCGTTGTATCCGTTAACGATAATCGTAGTGCTGTTGGGAGCGTCTACACTGCGGGAAAAGAATTCGACAACCGGCATCTCCCCCCGTCGCAGCTTCGCGCGCGGGTTTTCCATGACCGCTTCGATCATGGTGCCGTCTTTCACGGTGTTGACTGTGATTTTACGGCTATTGAAATAGATTTTAGTGCCGTGCCCCTTCTCGCCAATGGCGCCGGACATTTTGAAGCCGCGTTCATCTGTCTGCATGCGGGTGGTCTTAGCAAGGCTGAAGAACGCCTTCAGGCTTGGCTCATCCATCCCGTGGCCATCGTCATGAAATCGCAGCACCAACTCGTCCACCCCCGTCGTCCTATCGACGTGGGCAGAGATTGTGACGTTTTTTGCCCCGGCATCAAAGCCGTTGCTGATTGCCTCACGAACGATTTCGCGTGGTTCCGTGAAGTCGTTGCAAATTTCGAGGAATTCAGCCTGAGCATTGACTTCCGGAACGTAACACTGCATCGGCTCGACCTTCGTCTGGTTAGTCTCTGACACTTGGGCCTCCACGGTTCATGAGAAGCGACGTCCGAAGAATGAATCGCATTACCTGCTCGTGAAAATCGTCACCACATCCTTGCGCGGGGTCAAATGCAATTATTTGGTGCACAACGCTGTGCCCGACAGAAGAAGCAGCAATCTTTACGCGCGTTAGAACCCCATCTGCACCCTCTTCCCCTCCGGCTTCGCCGCGACCTCCTCTTCAAGCCACCGCGCCAGCCGAGCCGGACCACGCTCGCCCAAAATTTCCGCTTTGCGGGCGACGACGGCGAAATCGCCGGGGGTCAACAGGTCAAGCTTGAGGATAGACCTCGGCGCTTCCATTTGGAAAGCCCGAACAAACGCCGCGGCGATTTGTCCCTCGTCCATCGGGAGGAAGCGCACCTTGAACAGGAAGCGCCGCGCCGTCGCCGGATCGAGGAGGTCGGGCGCATTGGTCGTGCAGGCGAAGGGCAGCGGATGGCGCTCCATCCAGGTCAGCATTTCATTCACCTGGGTGATCTCCCAGGAATAGCGCGCCGCGCCACGGTTGCGCAGCAGGGAGTCCGCCTCGTCGAGAATGAGGAAGGCGCCGAGATCGGTCGCCTCCTCGAAGGCGGCGGCTATCGCCTTTTCCGACTCCCCGAGATAGCTCGACACCAAATCGGAATAGCGCTTTTCCAAAGCTTCCAGGCCCATTTCGGCCGCGAGAAAGCGGGCATAGGCCGACTTGCCGGTTCCAGGCGGCCCCGACAGGCAGAACGACAAGGCTTTCGACGGCGCCGCCTTGATCCGCGCCGCCAAGGCGCCAAGATCGACGTCGGCGCGGCTGAGCGAGGGGTCGAAGCCGATCGGCGCGGGGGCGGGCGCGATCTCCGAAAAGCCCATCGCCTTCAGGCCGCCTCCGAGGATTTGCAGCGCCTCTTCCCCCGAGCCGCCGATCTTCGCGGCGGAACGGATGGCGTTTTCGATCAGGGCCGGCGCGGCCGGCAGGCTGGCGAGCTTGCCCACGGCCTCGACGTCAAGGGCGAATTTCTCCCGCCGCGCAAGCCGCTCGACGATCTTCCGCCGCACCGCCTCGCCTGGCTTGGGAAAGCGCATGACGAGATTCATCCGGCGGATCACCGCCGGGCCCAAGCGGGAAAGATCGTTGGTGATCCAGATTGTCGGCACGCGCGTCCGCTCGACCAGGCGGTTCATGAACACCTTGGAGCCGTGCCGGGTTGACGCGTCGTCCTCGTCCACGCCGGCGAACAGATCGTCGGCCTCGTCGACGACGACGATCATCTTGCCGGCCGCCGCGCCGAGTTCATTGGCGATGATCAATGCGGCGACACGATCGCGGCGGCCGGGTTCGGCGTCGGCCTTGTCCTTTTCCCCGACAAAGTGCACGCCGCGCTTCATGTGGGCGCCAAGGGTCTTTGCGAATTCGCTCTTGCCGGTGCCGGGAGGTCCATAGAGCAGGATGTTTGCGGCGCCGATGCCCTCAACTGCCGCCACGATGCGGGCGGCGAGATCGCGCGCCGAACCGACGTGATCGAAATCCTCCCAATCGAGCGTAGCGGGTTGCGCCTTCCCGAGGAGAAACCCGCGGATTTCCCTGGGGCAAAAACGGCGGGCGGCAAGGAGCTTCTCGGTGATGTCGGTCAAGCGCAGGTTGTCGCTCCCATCCATGTCGACCAGGCCAAACCTCGTAAGCAGGCCGCCATTGCGCAAACCGCCTGTTGATGTTCCTGGCGGGAGAAATCGCCTCAACTCACGGAGATCATAGGCCGAGTCTGGCCCCCGATAGCTCCATTGGTCATTGCCGGCGGCCGCCAGGTCGGCGCAGACATGATCGCGCGAAATTCGCCCCACGAGCCCGAGAACAGCCGATTGCTCCGGCCCCAAACCGCAATTGTCGCCCAGCCAGGCAAGCCGTTTTTGTAGCTGCGACGCTGCAGGCGCGGGCGTCCGGCCTTTCGCAATAACGGCGGCGCGCCACCGGCACCATTCGGCGTTCCGCTTGAGTTTTTTCAACTGATGGTCGGCGGCGTCGTCATCGTCGTCTTGCAGCCTTAAGGCGGGCAGCCCAAGCCCGCGCCCATGCGCCTCCACCCAGTTCAGGATGTCGGAGTTGGAGCAGGGCGCCTTGTTGAAGGCCTTCAGTTGCAGCAGCGCACAGAAATATTGGAGAGCCTGCCATCGTTCGTAGGCGTGCATGGATCGTCCCTCTTGACAGAGAAAAATAATAGGCGATGTATACGTCAATATTGGACGCAGTAATTTCCGGAGCAGCGCCATGAGGCTGGAAAAATCCGTCGCCGTTCTCAAGCTGGCTCGGGCTTTGGCCATCAATCGCGAGGGCCTGACTCTCGATGAAATGGCCGACTTTCTGGGTGTCGGTCGGCGCACCGCCGAACGCATGCGTGACGCTGTCGAACAGGCGTTCGGCCTGCTCGATCATGAGGACGATGGACGCAAGAAGCGGTTTCGGCTCGCCATCAGCGGGCTCGATCGTTTCACCGCGATACCCACCGTCGATGAAATGACCGAACTGGAAAACGCTGCGCGAAAGCTTGAAGCGGCGCATGACACGGACCGCGCCGAAAAACTCCGCACATTGCGCGACAAGATCGAAACGAGCCTGCGCGACAATGATCGGCGAAAGCTTGGCGTCGATGTCGAGGCTGCGGTGCGAGCAGAGACATTCGCCTGCCAGGTCGGACCGCGTCCCATGTCCGATCCCACCATTCTTTCAGCGTTACGCGAAGCCTTGCTGGCCGGAAAGGTCGTGCGCTTCGATTATGGCGGCCATGAAGAAACTCCGCCGCGTTGGCGCAAGGTCGTGCCCTACGGATTGCTCTTCGGGCCGCGCTACTATCTCGTCGCCGGCATGAAAAGCCGCCGCGGCGCCGTGCTTTATCGACTCGACGCCATCCACAATCTGGTGGTGACGGACGAGCCCGGCGCGCCGCCTTCCGACTTTGATCTGAAAGGCTACGCGGCGCGCTCCTTCGGCGTGTTCCAGGAAGAGCCGGAGGACGTGATCCTGCGTTTCGCGCCGTCAGCGGCGCACGACGCAAAAGCCTATCTTTTCCACCCGACGCAAACCTTGACTGACGAGGCCGACGGTTCGCTCACGGTGCGGTTCCACGCCGGAGGCTTGTTGCAGATCGCGCACCACCTGATGACCTGGAGAGAAGCGGTGACCATCGTCGCGCCGAAGGCGCTTCAGGACGTCATGCGCGAGCAAGTGGCGGCGCTTTGCCGCCACTATGTCGAGCCTCAATCGTCCAAGGGCTCGAAGCGGCGGCCGTCAACGCGGAATTCCAGCAGATCCTCGTCCTGAAAGACGCCGATGACCAGGTTCAAGGGCTCTTGGAAATAGGGGCTGCTGGCGGTGGCTTCGGCGGGATCGAGAATGGGGGTCGGCAGAACGCCGGTAACGATCGCTGGTTCGCCGTATTCGGGGAATTTCCGGTTCTTGAGGCCGGGCTTCCACCGCACGAATTGGCCCTTGAAGAAGACGTTATGTTGATCGAGCCGCTCGGTGAGTTCTTTGAGCATGCTTTTCCGAGCGTCCACGGGATCTTCCGTAGACGGCGTTTCGGCGAGATGAAGCGATGGGAAGTGCAGGTCCGATTTCTTGCTGCGCATTTGGCGTCCCCATGTGGGTTGCTGTCAAGAAATAAGAATGACAGACGAGAACGACAAATCCGGACACACATCGGAGGCAAGCGAACCGCGCGTCGGCATTTTCTGGATGATAGCGACAAGCGAAGGCGCGCAACTATTGGCGGCTTCGTGTCCGCTGTCGGAAGCCGAGCCATATGGCGATTGCCTGACTTTCGGCCCCGGCCATTATCGGGTCTGGCAAGTTCCCTTGATCAATGGGAGACAAACGTTGCTCCGTCGGCCATACGCCCTGCTCAAATACGGTCCGTCACTTGACCTATCGCGTTATTTGTTTCGGCGGGAGGGGCCAAAGCCTTGCCGCACGCGCGGCCTCGGCACTCCTCTACAGGCCCCTCTGCCTTGATCTGAGTTTCCAGCCGGCCGCACCGCGAGCAAGGAACATAGAAAATCCGTTCGAACTCCTGCCTCTTGCTCGCGACCCCATTGCGCACGTCGAAATAGTCCGGTTTCCAGTTGGTCACGAGATCGCCGGGCACCAATCGCCACAGATCGTCGTGGCCAGCGGCGTCCTCGCGCTCCACTACGACGTTGCTCCGTTGCGCCACCGTGCTTTTACCGGAGGCGCTCAGGATTATCGGTTCACCTCCGAGAAGACTCTTGTCGTCGTTCGCCGCGATTCCGCCCACGGTGTTGCCTTTCGGGAGCGCCAAGGCAAAGTCCAGGTTGTGGAATTCCGCGGTCGTTTTCGCGCCACGTCCCGCGGACAAAAGATGGACGTGCGCGACGTAGTTGTGATCGATCTGAAGATGGCATTCGAGCCGCTCTATCATCGGCGGCGCCTTCGGATCGACAGGCACGCTGGCGACGCAGACAGTCTCTCGGGGGTCGTTAGGAAAGGGGGTTCCTATCTTCACCGGCTTCGCGAATTCGAAGGTGGCAACCCCCTCGCGAGGATCGACGCAGAAAAGCCTCGAATTGACGGCTGGGATAACCTGGTTTTCCATCGGGAGCTTGAGGCCGGCCGGAACCAGCGGATGATAGCTGCCGTATCCGGAACTATCGGCGACGAGAAGCTCGATGGGCTTCGACAACGTCAGTCGCAGACCGTCATGCGCGATCCAAGCGGCGCCTTCCGCGATGATCCGGTCGCCGTTGGTTAGCCTAGGCACCCGCCCGAGGAACCGTTCGGTGAGACCGCGCTGAATGGCCGGCATGTTGACCATGCCTCCAGTCGCGAGGCAAAGCTCAACGTCCTGGTAGGTGAGGCGGCCGTGCTCAAGAATGGCGTCGATCTTGGACAGCCCCCTCTTGATTATGTCCGCGCACAGGTCCTCGAGCTCCGTCTTGGTGACGGAGCCACGCAGGTCGCGCCCCGCCTTCTCCGTCTTCAGGAAGTTGCGGATGATGACGTCGCCGATCTCCGTTTTCGGGTCCGACAGGGCGATCTTCACGAACTCGCACTGGTTGAGCAGCCTTGCCGCCATGCCAGGCTGTTCGAGGGCGGTCACATCCTCCATGCCGTGGGCTTCGGCGTGTTTACGCCGGAACAGGTTTCTCAGCCGGTTGTCGAATTCGTCGCCACCCACCTCGTTGTCGCCGAGGTTTGCGATCTGCATGATGGAGCCGCCGTGTATCCGGCAGAGCGTGAGATCCAGCGTGCCGCCACCCCAGTCGAAAACGAGTATCGATCGCCCTTCGAGATGGGCCAGCTCGTGGCGAAAGTCCGGTTTCGACCTGAGGTGCGCGTAGAGGGCGGCAACTGGCTCGTGAACGAATTGGGTCACCCCGATGCCGGCCTTCTTGGCTGCCTCGCGGAGCGCCCGGCGTTCAGGCCCTCCGAAATCGACCGGGATCGTCATCACGGCACGATCCAGAACGTGGCCCGGGGCGTGGTTTCTGTCTTTGGCGGCATCCAGCTTCAGGTGCTTCAA
Source organism: uncultured Pseudomonadota bacterium (assembly GCA_963704565.1). Classification (GTDB taxonomy): domain Bacteria; phylum Pseudomonadota; class Alphaproteobacteria; order Rhizobiales; family Beijerinckiaceae; genus Rhodoblastus. The sequence goes on along the minus strand of OY969917.1, from coordinate 3,861,494 downwards.
CACCTCGGCGACGGCGTCGGTCGGATCGACCGGCCGGCCATCGACGAAGATTTGGCCGCCCCGTCGCAATCTCATTTTCGGAGAACGGACGAAACCGGCGGGGGCGCCTCCTTCGGCGAGGTCCAAATACTGCCGGGCATCGCGGCCTACGATCGTCTCGGAGCCTCTGTACCAGATGACGGACTGGTGGGGGCGGCCGGATGAGGTGTCGACAAGCGAAATCGCCCGATCGCCGGAAATCAGCGCCGCCAAGCTGTTTGTCGTCCCGAAGTCGATGCCGAAGGAGGAACTGCTCATTGCTTTTCGGTCTCGATGGAGGAAAGGGCTAATTTCAAACGTCTCACTGCGATGTCGGGGGCTGGCGGATCCATTTCCAATGCGTCGATCGCGTCGCTCACCATGGGGACGACACGCTCTTGAAGAAGCGCGTTCTGCCGGGTCTTCAGGTCGGTAATATCGTGTCCAGAATGCTGGCGGCTCTGTTCAAATTGAGCCTTCACCTCCTGCAACTGTTGGACGAGGGAGTCGCGTTCGCGTGACACGCGTTCGACCTCGCCGCGAATCTCGGCAATCGCGATATGCGCGGCGTTCAGCTGCGATTGCAGCGTCGCCTGCCGCCGCTTTTCGATCTCCGCCTCCGACCGCGCTTCTCGGATGGTTTCGCGAGCAAGACCGGCGACGGCTGAAGCGTTCGAGATGTCGGCGATTTTGCCGCGGGTCAGCACCTTGCGGGCGGCCTTGGCAGCCGCGACGTCATCCTTGAAGAAGGTCGCCTTCAGCTTCTCGAAGGCGGTCCAGTTGTCTAGCGAGCGACGGGACACCAGCCAAACGAGGCACAGGCGGAGCAGCGTCTCCCCGACCTCTCGCTGATCCTTGTCTTCTCCTGATGAGATCGACGACGAAATCTGCCGAAGAAGGGTATCGTAGGTTTCGACCGCGTCGGCTTGGAGAGGGTCAAAATCGGAGGGAAGAACCGCCCTGATGCGCTGTTGCACCGCCACCCAAACCCAGCGCTCGATCGCGTCGGGCAGTTTGGACAGCGACGCGAGTGCGAGGAGGCGCCGACCGTGAGCGTCGGTGCTCGCAATCAGCGCCGACGCCTCCTGAATGTCGGCTTCCGTAAACCGACGCACCTTTCCCGTCCTCACGGCTTTCACGAAGGCAGCGGCGGGAACCGGCGACGTCCCGAAGTACGTGGCGAGCGTCGGACTGACGACGACCTCCTCGGCGGAACTGTCGTCGCCGCCCTTGGTGTTGCGACGGACCTTTGCTGTGGCAGGCGCCTCCGTCGCGGATGGAGGCGTCTCCGAGGTGTGAGACATTTCGGGGTGCGATTTGGTCACTTACTCACCGTTTCAAGACAGGCGTTGGCCCAGGTTGAGAATGGATAGGTCGCGGATAGCTGTGCGAGAGGGTCATGCGCGTTTTCGAACGCCTTCAATCTCCATGCTGTCGCAGCCCAAAGCGCGAGCGCCTTCTGTCGATCCATGACGTCGAGCGTATCAGATTCTGCGATTTGCCGGCATTCATCGGTCAGGATCGGCCCCCACCGGTCTTGTCGAGCCAATCTGGTCGCCAGGTCCAAGATCCTGCCGGTGCCGTGGTCTATGGGACAGGCGTTGCGCCGGCTCCCCGTTGCCGGCCTTGATGTCATGACGAGTTTCTGGTTGGGGCCTTTTAACATCGCCGAGGCAAGGTCGAGTTCCCAGAAACCCGTCTCCTGAGCGATGTCGTTCGAGATATTCAGCGCGAACCGTATGATCGAACACAGCAACGTGGCGAAGGGGCGATCATAATGCAGAAGACTCTCCAGTGAAGCTCCGTACAGATCGCGGTATCGCGCCAAGGGCGAACTCAGATCCTGACCTTCCGGGCGCTCCTTGACGAGTATGCCCATGGCGTAATTGGCCAAGCCGTCGGCATAATCTGCGCCGGTGCCTTGGCATCTGCCGTCGTCCAGAAACTTCCGGATTGATTCGATCGAGAGGTTTTGATCCGTGATCCATTGGACGAACGCCAACTCGACACCTTGAAGGGTCCCTTTGGTCGGCGACCATTATCGAAATCCGATACGCGCTGGTGACGGGCGCAGCAGTCCGCTGCGCCGCATTGATCAACGTCACCTCGACGGTCGCCCACTTTAATTCAGCCAGCCTTCGGCCGAGTTCGGATGGCGGCGGCGCTTTCACACGTTCGCCGTCGATGACCATTCTAACGCTGGTCGCGTTCGCGACGATGTACCTGTCTGGGGCGCAGTGTTTTCGAATGGTGAATTCAGAGGCTGGCTCGTGCCCGTCGACCATGAAGACAGGACGGTCGATTCGGTGCTCGTCGGCCACGTGGTCCTGTAGCTCGCGCTGATCGGCAAGGACTCTCGAACAGAACGGACAGTTGAAGCGCGGCGGCAATGGCAGCCCCGGAGAAGGCACCGCCTCCGTCCCTTCAAGAAAGGCTTCCCATGCGTCTTCACGAACCCATCCATAAGTAGGCATTACAAAGGCCTTATCTATTCAATATTTCGCCAATTTTATGCGGCCGGCTGAATGTGAGTTTGTGTGAATCGCTTGTAGAATATGTTTGATTTCAATGGCTCAAGCGCCCAATGATATCTTTTCCCCTTGCCCGGTCCAAGAACCGCTGCCGTTGCGACATTTGCGTAAATATGATTATAATGCTTGGTCTCATGAATAGCATTTCGTAGCGGCAGCGATCCGTATCGCGCATAGAACACCTCAAGCAGGTGTGCCTCATAATCCTTATAAGCAAATCTATTGTTTTTTACACGAGGAAGGCAGATGAGAACCTCAATTGGTACCACGTTCGTCAGATCATAAATTTTTGCGATCCACTTCTTGTGTGCGGCGATTCTTTGCTTAAAACGCCCCTCACCTATGTACAAGACGGGAGAGTGTCGTTTCGGATATCGTATGGAAAAGGCATTTGCTGCACGAATTACGTAAACGACACGACCTAGTTGGTTCGCCTTAATGCCAATATGGCTTAGCTTTTCCTCAATACGTTTCCATGTATCGTCTGGCTCTATTTTTAGCCTTTTCCATTTGATGTCCACCGAAGTCATTTAATTTGGCCTTCGTAAAAACATGATGTTATTTTGCTCCCGCTCGCTGCGCAGAGCTGAGCCTTTGCTAGGGTCGCTCGATTTCTAAACCGTGGCAAGAGCGTCCGTGAGTCTCGACACCTGACCGTCAACCTGCTGCCGAAGCCGGGCGTCTTTCCCAACTATCCGGCGCCGGTCGTCAGGATGGCCGCCGGCGACCGCGAATTGGCGATCGCCAAGTGGGGCATTCCCTCGCCCGCCTTCGCACTCAATGGCAGGACGACGGACCCCTGACTCACCAACGTCCGGAACACCGCCTCGCCGCACTGGCGGCGCTGGATCGGACTGGCCATTCGCTGCATCGTGCCCTTTACCTCGTTCTCGGAAAATGAGACCGGCCCCGGCGGCAAGAAAATCCCGGCCTGGTTCGCCCTCGGCGAGGACCGTCCCCTCGCCTGCCCTCGCCGGCATCTGGACGAACTGGACGTCCACAAGATAGGCCAAGGAGGGAGAGGTCAATGCGGACATATTCGCGTTCCTGACCACCGACGCCAACGCCGATGCGGCGCCGATCCATCCCGATGCCCGTCATCCTGATGGCCGAGGGGCAGACAGAGGTCTGGCTGCGCGCGCCGGCGGTGGAGGCGATGGCGCTTCAGAGGCCGCTGGCGGGTGGCGCTCATTATTGTTGCAAAGGGCAATAAAGAGGAGTTCAGGCCCGAACCCTGACCCTCACAGCCTCTGGTCCCCATTCCGAAACTGTCCACGGCGTGTGCGGAAGTAACGGGGGGAGGAGGCGCGGATCGCCTGTCCACGGCGTGGACTTGCCGAGTGTCAGGTCCGATCCTTGCGCCGGCGAAACTTGGCGTCCTCCGCCTTTTCGTATGCCCTCGTCCGGAGCGCATTGATCTGCGCCCAAAGAGCGTCGCGGTCGAAAATCGGGGCCAGTCTGTCGACGACAATACCGAACAAACGCTCGTAAATGAAGTTCGGCTTCCGGCTCTCGAACTCGATGAGCGCGTCGAGCAATGTGGTGGCGATCCGGCGCTTGTCGGGGAGGCCCAGGCGCTCGTCGCGATACGCCTGTTGGTATACGGCCTTCCTGAATTTGCGCTCCTTGATCCGTTCGAGCCGCGACTGTTTCTCAAGCCCCGGCATTGCCGTTCTCCTTGGTCGGGGAGACGAGGGCCCCGCGCAATTCGGCGCCCGGGGCGACGTGCGACTTCGCCTCGACGGCCGTCGTGGGCGCTCTCACGTTCCCGCTGACGACGTTGGGCGCCGACACCCGCGTTGAGAAGGCAGCGCTCTGCGCGGGCGCCTTCGTTGCCTCGGCGCCGGTCCGTTGGCCCAAGATCGAGGAAATTCCATTCTCAGCAGGCGCATGCATCTGCACTGCGCGCGATCCATCGTTTGGTCTGCCGCCGTCGCTCATCGGCGACGACGCTTTGGCGAAATTCGGACCATTTGACACCGCGGCGACGGACGCGCCCTCAGCCTTGGTGGGACGCAGATTGTCGGGGTTCGGGGGCGACTCGCATTCCGCCGCCGCGCCAGCGGGCGCCTTCGTCATCTCCTCCGCCGCCTCCGCCGCCTCCGCCGTCTGCGCGGTCGACCGCTCCGGCTTGGGCGTACGAACGGCATTGACCACGCCGGCCGCCGGTTCGACCAGAACGGCGAGTTCGGCGGCAATCGCCTTCCCCTCCCAGATCTGGTTGAACGGCGCCTTCCGCCTCTTGTCCGTGTTGCAAGTCAACCCCAACTCGGTCAGGGCCGCATCGAGCGTCTCGCTCGCCGGCGTCGGCAGGATGACGACCACGTCCTCGGCGCCGGCCGGCTTGCCCTGGGCGACGAGTGACGCGAGCAGCGTGGCGCCCTTCCCTTCGAGCCGGGCGAGCGCGTCGGCATTCAGTCCCGCCTCCTCCGCGGCCATGGCGAGCGCGCCGACCAGCGCCGGGTAGGACATGGCGACCTGGTCCAGGCCCACGACGCGGGCGGCCTCGGCTAAGCCCGAATTGAAGGTTCGCGCCGTCTTCCGCCGCTGCGCGTTCATCGCCTTGCGCGATTGGGAAGTGGCTTCACGGAATGAATTCATGTCGAGATGCAGCATGTCGGCCTCCGAGTTGCGAGCCTATAGCATGCCGCGGATTCGCATTATCGCAAGCACAATTTAACGCTATATCGCAATAATCTCGTTTATCGTTCGTAGAACGTAAGTATCGCTGAGAGTCAATTCGACAGTTTTTCTTTGAGGCTGAGAGTCGATTTTCTGGAGCGCCAGCGTGCCGGCCGGATCGACATTTGGCGCCCAATGGGGTATCCATGCGCGAGATCTGGCTCCTGGTCGGAGCGGACACACGGATTTTCAGGGGGTTACGAGGCGCGGGGCTGAGAGTCCCTCCCTCTCCGCCACCCTTGCCTCGAGACCTCGATTTCCATTAAACTGTTGAAATGACAGCCTGTTTTCGGCCAGAACTGTGGCCCAGCGGTGTGTTTCGGACATGAGTCTCGTGCGCAATGTCGTCCGTCGGGGAGCCGTCGATTATTTCAGGCGGCGCGTCCCACCCAAGATCCAGGCGATTTGGGCTGAAAATTCATTCGCGAAAGCCTCGGCGAGCGCGACCCCAAGGTCGCGCGGCGCATCGCCGCCGAACGCAACCTCTTCTGGGAAATAGAATTTGCGAAGGCCGAGGCCAAGCTGGCGGCCAAAGCCGCGCAGCCCGCCCTGCGTTCTGAGCTCAGCGACGCCGAGGTCGCTGCGTTAGGGACGGCGAGAAGCAGTTTGGTCCTCTCGTCGTCTGACGCCATATGCATATTTCAGGAAACACCTCGAACCCGCCTCGCCCAGATCGCGCAACTCCTTATGGCCATTGCGGAAAACCCCAGACGCTGCAAATGGCGCCGAACGCTTCAGTAATCCATTCCCATGCCGCCGCCGGGCGGCATGGCCGGCGCGTCCTTCTTGGGCGCATCGGTGATCGTCGCCTCGGTGGTGACAATCAGGCCGGAGATCGAAGCGGCGTCCTGAATCGCGGTGCGCACGACCTTGGTCGGGTCGATAATGCCGAGCTTGACCAGATCGCCATATTCGCCGGTCTGGGCGTTGTAGCCGAAGGCGTAGTCCGGCGATTCGAGCAGCTTGCCGACCACGACCGCGCCGTCGTCGCCGGCGTTGTCGACGATCTGGCGCGCGGGCGCCTGGATCGCCTTGCGGACGATGTCGACGCCGGTTTTCTGGTCCGGGTTTTGGACCTTTACGCCCGCGAGCGCCGGGATGGCGCGAAGCAAAGCCACGCCGCCGCCGGGCGACACGCCTTCTTCCACTGCGGCGCGGGTGGCGTTGAGGGCGTCGTCGACGCGGTCCTTCTTTTCCTTGACCTCGGTTTCGGTCGAGCCGCCGACGCGAATGATCGCGACGCCGCCGGCCAGTTTTGCAAGACGCTCCTGCAGTTTTTCGCGATCGTAGTCCGAGGTGGTTTCCTCGACCTGCGCCTTGATCTGAGCGATGCGGCCTTCGATATCCTTCTTGTCGCCGGCGCCGTCGACAATGGTGGTGCTTTCCTTGTCGATGCGGATTTTCTTGGCGCGGCCGAGCATCGCCAGAGTCACGTTCTCAAGCTTGATGCCGATATCCTCCGAAATGACCTGGCCACTGGTGAGGATGGCGATATCCTCCAGCATGGCCTTGCGGCGGTCGCCGAAGCCGGGCGCCTTGACGGCGGCGATCTTGAGGCCGCCGCGCAGCTTGTTGACGACGAGCGTCGCCAAAACCTCGCCCTCGACGTCCTCGGAGACGATCACCAGCGGCTTGCCGGTCTGGACCACCGCTTCCAGCAGGGGCAAGATGGCCTGCAGCGAGGAGAGTTTCTTCTCGTGAATCAGGATGTAGGGTTCGTCGAACTCGGCGATCATCTTCTCGGCGTTGGTGATGAAGTAGGGCGAGAGATAGCCGCGGTCGAATTGCATGCCCTCGACGACGTCGAGTTCGGTTTCGAGGCTTTTCGCCTCTTCGACCGTGATGACGCCTTCATTGCCGACCTTCTGCATCGCCTTGGCGATCATGTCGCCGATCGATTTGTCGCCGTTGGCCGATATCGCGCCAACCTGGGCAATCTCGTCGTTCGAGGTGACCTTTCTCGAATTCTTCTTGAGATCGACGACAATGGCCTCGACGGCCAGGTCGATGCCGCGTTTCAAATCCATCGGATTGAGGCCGGCGGCCACCGCCTTGGCGCCTTCGCGCGCTATTGCCGCTGCGAGCACGGTCGCCGTGGTGGTTCCGTCGCCGGCGGCGTCATGCTGCTTGTTGGCGACTTCCCGCACCAGCTGGGCGCCGAGGTTTTCGAACCGGTCGGCGAGTTCGATCTCCTTGGCGACGGTGACGCCGTCCTTGGTGATGCGCGGCGCGCCATAGGATTTTTCGATGACGACGTTACGGCCTTTGGGGCCGAGGGTGACCTTCACCGCATTGTTCAGGACTTCGACGCCGCGCAGGATGCGGTCGCGCGCGTCGGTGGAGAAACGGATGTCTTTGGCGGCCATGGTGGTTCAACTCCGAAAGAAAAAAATCTTGGGTTCGTGGAAAGCGGGGAGGATCAGCCGACGATTCCCAGAATGTCGCTTTCCTTCATGATCAACAGCTCCTGGCCGTCAATTTTGACTTCTGTGCCGGACCATTTGCCAAACAGGACGCGATCGCCGGCCTTCACGTCGAGCGGGACGATCTTGCCGCTCTCGTCGCGCGCGCCGGGACCGACGGCGACGACTTCGCCCTCCTGCGGCTTTTCCTTGGCGGTGTCGGGAATGATGATGCCACCCTTGGTCTTCTCTTCGCCCTCAAGGCGTCTGAGCACAACCCGGTCATGAAGGGGACGGAACGCCATATTGTTTTCCTTGATTGGAGCCAGAGCACGTTTTGAGCAGGAAGGTGCGCCGCTGAGCGAAGGTTTCGGCCCTTTAGCACTCATCTAACATGAGTGCTAAAGGGCCAGCTTCACATGGTCATGCCTTCGGTGTGATTCAAGGCGTGTTCAAACCATATGCCTGAGGTTTGCGATATTACTAAACAGGCTTCAACTGCGACGCACGCTCGTTTTGCGTCGGTCCCGCTAGCGGCAGAAAGGCTCAAAGCGATAGTTCGCTCGCGAATTACCAAGGGCGAAGATTCGCCAAAGGCGGGAATGTCGGGATCATTTCGAGTGGGCGGAAAGCCAGGCCTCAGCCTCTTCCAACGAAAAGGAATACTCGTGGTCGGGGACGCCAGAACGCATCCTTGAGCCCTCGGCTACGTTCTTAATGCAAAAGCGGCCATGGCCCTTTCCATGTCCCCCCTTCTCCAGATGAAAACCTTTCCGCTCGGCCAAGTGATTGACGCGCTTCTCGTCTGCGTTGCTCACGATATTGCTCCTGTTGAACCCTCCGAACCCCATTTAGGTCGTCGCCGTCGTCAACGATTACAGGCGTCCCGTGAGAAGCAGCACGACCACGACGATCAGAATGACCCCGATGACTCCGATGCCGCCGTGACCGAAACCATAGCCGTATCCGCCAAAGCGGCCACTGAAGCCACCAAGAAGGAAGATGACGAGAAGGATGAGTAGTATAAGTCCAAGAGATATGATGTATCCCCATTGAGTTGTGATCGATATTTTAACGATTTCGCACTTCACCGATGAGCAGTCGACCGGCATTGAGCGGATGCCGCGCCATTGAGGGGGTTATCCGAGAATTGTAGAACTACTTCTTCTCGATCGAAATACCGCTTTTGCCGACATTGATCTCTATACCGGCAGTCTTCTGACGCTCCTGGTAGAGCATATAACCAAAGACGCCGGTAGCGACCACGAGCGCGCCGATGACGAGGTAGAGAACATTGCGATTCATGTCTTGGTTGTCCCGTGCTAATTGCAGGTCGCAGCGTTCGATCGTATTCCTTGACCGCTACCGGCGGTTACGCCATCGCCAGAACGGGCCGCGCCGCCCGACCGAAGCATGCCATTGAGAACGCGCCGATCGTCCCTGCGGGAATGCCGCGCAAGTGAACCGCCCCGGCGACCGAAGATATCGGCGGGAACGCGCGGCGCGCAGCCGCGTAATCTTTTAGCCTTGGCCTTGAGGGGGAACGCGGAGCGCCGCGTTCGCCGTCCCCGATTCAGAATCGGTCGTGGACTTGACCTACTCGACGCCGCTTGGCCGTCGCGCATTCTTGTTGCGCTCCATAATGAGAAGCTCGTGCAGGACTTGCACGGTTGAAGGAAGCGGAACGCGTCGTCCGAAACGAACGAGCTGGCCCACGGCGGAAACTCCCGCTGCGCCCGAATTCGTCGTGCTTCGGGCGAATTGAACGCGCGACGAAATGTTGTGCCGGCGCCGTTACCAGCGTCTGCCGAAAAAACCGCCGAAGCGCCTTCCCCATCCGCCGCCGCCGCTAACCAGCCGGATGATGAAGAGGAGCAACACTGCGCCAATCGTCGCGTTGGCGATCGAAGCGACCATCCCCGAACCAAGATGGACGCCAAGTCGAGGCAGCAGCAATCCTCCGATGAAAGCGCCAGCCACGCCGATAACCATGTCGCCTATGAGGCCCAGGCCACCGCCCTGCACCAGCACGCCGGCGAGCCAGCCGGCGATGACGCCGACCAATAGTAAGATAAGTAGTCCTTCGCCTGACATGACGTCCTCGCTCAGATTCTAGGAAAAGCAGTCGGCGACTCTCCCGACATCCTTGTCAGGTTGCCGCCTTTTGCGGGGAAATGGCAGGCTCGGAATTTACTCATCACGGCAATCACCCGCCACCGGCGCTTGGGTGTGACCATCGGTTCAGTGATGGCCGCCAACGTGCTCACTACCGTGCCCGCCGCAGTGTCCGCCGCGGTGTCCGCCGCCGTGCCTGCCACCGTGCCCGCCGCGGTGTCCGCCGCTTTGAAAGCCGCCCCCGCCGCCGTAGCCACCGACAGCATACCCGGGATGGGCTCCATAATGATGATGGTGGTGATGGCGGTGATAAAGGTAATAGTAATAATGATGATGGTGGTGATGATGGCGATAATGATGACGGTAATAGTGGCGATAGTGATGGTGGCGATAGTGATGGTAATGATGATAAGCCACAGTCTCGATGCCGGCTTCTGACGACGCCAGTTCAGGTTTTGGCAGGCCTGTCGGCGCGGCCATGACCGGAGACAGGCCGGCGCCGGCGAGCGACATGGCCAAAGCCAGTCGCAAAAGAGATGATTTCAGCATGTAATATCTCCTTGAGCGGTCGGACTCATCCTGAAAACCGCGGTTGGCGCCTTTGACGGCATTCTTGCTACGCTGGCAGTTCTTACCGAGACGCGGGAGGAGCGGAATCTACTCAGCACGACTCCTGGATCATTGAAATTCCCGCCGGCGCGCCTGACTGTCCGGTCGCCGGCGGGCATGAATCCGATGATCGCTGTTTCGAGCGAGACCCGATCGTTCAGTGATGACCGCCGTGACCGTGGCCGCCGCCATGACCGCCGCCGTGACCGCCGCCGTGCCCGCCGCCTCCTTGGAAGCCGCCGTGCCTGCCGCCGCCGTGCCCACCGCCGCCGCCGTAACCACCGCCGCCATAATAGCCGCCGCCGCCATAATAGCCGCCGTCGCCATAACCGTAGCCATAGCCGCAATCATTGAAGTAGCAGCCGTTGCTCAGCACGCCCCCGAGAATTCCGCCGATGATCGCCGCGGGGACCGCCGCATCGTTGCTGTGCCGGTAATGATGGTGATAGACGTGATGGACGGCGACCAGCTCGATCTGGCTATCCGGGCTGGACAATTGCGGCCGGGACAGGTTCAGGGGCCCTGCCGAGACCGCCGCGGTCGAAAGGATTGTCGCCGCCGCCGCGATCGCGGCCATGCGAATGAGAGTCATTTTATCCTCCATGCGCCCAAGGGAACGCGTTGAAATAGCTTCGGCCTCAGCGGCCTTTTCTGCGGGCCATGTTTTCGCGGAATTTGTCGAATTTCGCCTTCTGTCCGGCGTCGAGGCTGTTGTAGAAAGCGATCAGCTTCGGATTTTCCGATTTCACCGCCTCCAGCCGATCCTCAAGGAAGGACTGGTGGATGCCGAGACGCCCTTCAAACGTGGACAGGTCCGGCTTGGACGCGCAAAGGCGGGTCGTCGCGGTTTCGACCGCTTTGGTCCGCGCGTCCTGAAAATCCTTGAAGGCCGCTTTCTGGGCGTCCGTCAGTTTCAGGCGCGCGGCCAGAATTTCGGCGAATTTGGCTTCATGCGCGGCCCTGTCGGGATGGGGGGCGCAAATGCGTTCGAACTCGCTGCTGGGTCCGCTCCCGCCGCGTTCCGCCGCCTGCGCCGGCCCAAAAGCCAATGCGCCAGCCGCAACCGCGACAATAAGAGCCGATATGCTCAACTTTCTCATCTCACTCTCCTGGCCGATCTAAATTTTGACCGTTCGAGCTTAGCCGGCGAGCCGTCTGGCGCACAGGTTCGGAATCTAACTAGGGGCCAGCGAAAATCCGGACTGAAAGCAGGCGCATCGGCTCGGCCGGAGTCACGCAAATTTGCGCCGTCCGGCGCGTGTATTTCCGCTTGGCCGCCTTGAGACGTGGGAGGCCGCGCGCGTGGGCGACGGCCGCGCCGATCGGAGCCTTTCGCTTTGGCGCGCCGGCGGGATGAGAGGAGGGGCCTCGGAAACTACTCATATCGACGAGCCTATGCGACTCGATCGCGGCTTTCTTCGATTCCGGCGGCGATCATTTCGCCGCCGCGACCGCCATGCGCGCCAGTGCCGGAAGCGATTTCACGCCGGTCCGCTTCATGATCGCGGCGCGATGGTTTTCGACGGTGCGCTGGCTGATGCCAAGATCGGCCGCGATATTCTTGCTCGGATGACCGGCGAGAACCAGCTCCATGATCTGCTTTTGCCGCGACGTGAGGCCCTCCAGATGGCTCGCGGCCGCCGCCCGCCAGGCGATCAGCTTGCTCGCATCCTGCGAATGCTCCAAAGCGCGCTCGACGCAGGCCAGCAACTCGTCGCGGCCAACCGGCTTCTCGATGAAGTCCGACGCGCTGGCCTTCATCGCCCGAACCGCGATTTCCACATCGGCATTGCCGGTGATCATGACCGCTGGTATCCGATGGCCCTCGTCGCTCAGCCGCTGGAGCAGTTCGAGCCCGCTCATGCCCGGCAGATAGGCGTCGATCAGCAGGCAGGCTTCCCGTCCCGGCTGGTAAGCCTTGAGAAAAGCCTCGCCATCGGCGAAATCCTCGACGGTCCGTCCATCCTCCTCGAGCACGCCGCGGATCGCCGCGCGGATGTGACTGTCGTCATCGACGACGTATATGATCGGCGGCCCCGGCGCCTCGGCCATTTCGACGCGCGGTTGAGGTTTTGCGCGCGGAGGCTGGCGCTTCGACGCCAGCGCCCGCTGCACGGCGACCGTCACGTCGTCCAGTTTCACCGGCTTGTTGAGCAGCGCGCAGTCGGCGTCCGCTATGGCGCGCAATGTCCCGGTCGAAATGTCGCCGGTCAGAATGATCGCGGGTACGGCGCGATGAAGCTTTTCCCGCACCTTGGCGACAACTTCGAGCCCGTTCACGCGGTTGGGCAGATTGAAGTCCGCCAGAATGAGGTCCGGACGGAAATCCTCGCGCTCGACCAATTGCATCGCCTCGGAACCGTCGTAGGCGCGCGCCACGCGATGTCCCTCTTCCTTGAGAGAAACGGCGAGCAATTCGCGCAATTCGGGATCGTCCTCGACGACCAGGATCGCGCCCTTGCGCGCCGCCTTTCCGTCGCTTGCGGCGCCGTCATCCGGACCCAGCTCGGAAAACTTTGGCGCCGTTGCAACCGCTGGCAGCGCGACTTCAATACTGAAGACCGAACCGTTGCCGTGATGCGAGCGCACGCGCACGCGATGGCCCAGCAGATTGCCGATCCGCCGGACGATCGAGAGGCCGAGGCCGAGACCGAGGCCGCGCTCGCGCGCCTCATTGCCGACTTGATGATATTCCTCGAAAATCGCGTGAATTTCCTCGTCGGGAATACCGATCCCGGTGTCCCAGACCTCGATGCTCAGCATCCCCTTGCGGCGGCGGCAGCCGAGCAGCACCTTGCCGCTTTTGGTATATTTCAAGGCGTTCGAGAGCAGGTTGCGCACCATCGTTTCAAGCAGACGGGGATCGCTGCAAATCGACAGGCCGCAGGAAACTACGCGCAAGGCGAGACTCTTCGCCTGAGCCTGATAGGTGAACTCGTCGTGCAGTTTCACCAGCAGATCGTTGACCGGGAACAGCGCCATCTCGGGGCGGACCGCGCCAGCTTCGATCTGGTTTATGTCGAGCAGCGCATTGAGCATGCCCGTCATCGCGCCGAGCGTCTCGCCGATCCGCGCCACCAGTTTCCGCTCCCGCTCGCTATCCACCGCGCGCGTCAAAAGCCCCTGCAGCAGCGCCAGCGTTTGCAGCGGCTGGCGCAGGTCGTGGCTGGCGGCGGCGAGGAAGCGAGACTTCGCCGCATCGGCGGCTTCCGCCTTGCGCCTGGCGGCCTCCAGCGCGTCACTGGCGCCTTTGCGATCCGTGATGTCGGCGAAGGTGATGACCACCCCTTCGACGCTGCCACCCTGCGTCCGATAGGGCAGGATTCGTCGCATGTACCAGGCGCCGGCGCGCGACTCGATCTGGCGTTCGACCGGCAAATGCTTGGTCAGAACCGCGCGCGCATCGGACAGAAGCGCGCTGTCCGCCGCGAGCGAGGCGAGGTCCGCCAGCGGCCGTCCGACATCGGTGGGAATAATGTTGAACAGCGATCTGGTCGCGGGCGTGAAAAAGCGGATCTTGAGCGCCGCGTCGAGAAAGATCGTCGCGACATCGGTGCTGTACAGGACGTTTTGCAGATCGTCGGAAGTGGTTCGCTGCCGGTCGAGCGTTTCCTGAAGCTGGTTGTTGAGCGCCGTCAGCTCTTCGTTGAGGGATTGCAGTTCCTCCTTCGAGGTCAGCAGCTCCTCATTGGTCGACTGGAGCTCCTCGTTGACCGACAAGGCTTCCTCGTTGATCGCATTCTGCTCCTCGCTCGAGATTTCCAGATTGCGAATCGCGTCCTGCAACTCGATCCGGGTGGCTTCCAGCTCCTGCTCAAGATCGGCGACCCGCGAAACCTCTCCCGGCGCGACAGCGCCGCCAATACGGCGCTCCTGTTTCGCTTCGTCGATAAAGCAGATCAACGCCAGTTCCTCGCCCTCGCTTTCAACCCGCCGCGCCGACAGGCTGAAGCACAAAGTCCCGCCGCCGTGATCGACACGGCAGCCGCCGATGGTGACGGGCGCGTTTTCCTGAAAAGCCCGCTGGATCGCCGATCTGAGCTTGGCGCCCAAGCCTTTTCGCGCCATGGCCAGGAGATCGTGCGTCGGCGGACCGGGCGGCACGGACAGATAGCGATCGGTTGGCCCGAGCGAAAACAAGCATTCGTTCTTGCGGTTGATCAGCACCGCCGCCGGCGCGTAATGCTCCAGCACCAGACGCCGGCAAAGTTCGGCGAGAATTGTTTCGCGCGGCGGCGACCGCCCCTGGCCCTGGCGCAGGGGAATGCGCACGCCGTCGCCGCCCAGAAGGCCGAAATCTCCCGGCCGCCCCCGCGCCGTATGGCGGAAAACACGCTCGCTCTTGGAGATCGCCGTAAAGCGGCCATGCGGCTCGCCGACCGTCTCGGCGCCGCCGAGCAGCAGCACGCCGCCCTCGCGCAGCGCGAAATGGAACAAAGCCATCACCTTCGCCTGCGCCTCCGGGCCGAGATAGATCAGGAGATTGCGGCAGGACACGAAATCGAGACGCGAGAACGGCGGGTCGGCCAGCACATCCTGCACGGTGAAGACTACGTCCGCGCGCAATTCGGGCGATATTCTGTAGCCCCGCTCCTCCTTGACGAAGAAGCGCGCCAGCCTTTCCGCCGAGACATCGGTCTCGATCGACGCCGGATAGAGGCCCTCGCGCGCTTGCGCGACGGCGTCGGCGTCGATATCCGAGGCGAAAACCTGAAGCTTGACATTCTTTTTGGCGGCGGCGATCGCCTCGCGGAAGAGCATGGCGAGGGAATAGGTTTCCTCGCCGGAGCTGCATCCGGCGATCCAGATCCGCAATGGCTGGTCCGCCGGTTGATCGGCGACGAGGCCGGGAATGACTTTCTCGGCGAGAAAGTCGAACACTTTTCTGTCGCGGAAAAAGCTGGTGACGTTGATCAGCAGATCCTTGGCCAGAAGTTCGAGCTCCTTGGGATCGTCGCGCAGCATTTGCAAATAAAGGTCGACGTCGTCGGTTTCGAGCGCCATCCGGCGCTCGATCCGGCGCCGCAACGTGCCCTGCTTGTACAATCTGAAATCATGGGCGGTCTTGGTGCGCAGCAGGTCGATAATCTGCGCCAGCCAGTCCCGCGCCGGCTCCTGCGGCGGCGCATTTTTTCCCGCCTGGGCGTCATATTTGAGGATCGCTTCGGGAATCTTCGCCGCCGGGAGCACGAGATCGACCGCCCCGGTCAGGATCGCGTTGCGCGGCATGCCGTCAAAGCCGGCCTCTTCGGGATCCTGCGCGATGACCAGCCCGCCTTTTTCCTTCACCGCCTTCAGCCCGGAACTGCCGTCGGCGCCCGTGCCCGAAAGCACGACGCAAACGGCGCGGGAGGCAAATTCCTCCGCCAGCGAATGCAGCAGGAAATCGAAGGGCAGACGCGCGCCGTGACGCTCCTGCGGTTGCGACAGCCGCAAGGCGCCGGCCTCGACCGAGAGATAGGCCCCCGGCGGGATGACATAGAGATGCTCGCGCTCGATCGTCATGCCGTCCGCCGCCTGGCGGACGTTCATCGCCGTATGGCCGGCCAGCAGCTCCACCAGCATGCTTTCATGGGTCGGATCGAGGTGCTGGACCAGAATGAAGGCGAGGCCGACGCCGGGAGGCAGCGCGTCCAGCACCGTCCTGCACGCGTCGAGCCCCCCGGCCGAGGCGCCGATCGCCACGATCGAGAAGGCGGGGGGCTCCGTCGCGGGACCAGCCGCGGGCGCGGTCGACGGCGATCGTTCCCGCGTTTTCAATTGAGATTTTTTCCCGGGACGCGATGGACGCTCTCGCATGCCAAATCCTTCTGTGAAATTCGCCGGCGCGGCCGGGCCGCGCGAATAATATCACTTGATCGCCGTTTTGTGGCGCTGTTCATGCCGAATGCGGATTTGAGTAGTTTCCGAGTCTGTGGCGCATCGCGGGGGGCCTTATGCTGAGAAGTCAAGAAATCTTCTCCCCGGCGCCGGATTAGTCTTGCCCTCGGCGCCGAGGCGCTGGCGGGCGCGGAGCGTTGCTCGGATCGATGCGGTCCGAAGTCAGCCGGCCTCCGTCGAAATCGGCAGTCACTTTCTTGCGTGCGACGGCTGAAAACGAGAACGGCAGGATCGTAACGTCAGTCATGGCGGGCGTGGCGGGAGCGATATGCGCATAGGCTTGGGTTCGACCTCAGAATTCTACTCTAAATCGGATCGTTAAGCTACGCTCGCCAGCCTCAAATCAAGCCCATCAGGAATTAGAGGGCCAGGAGACTTGCCATGGAGCAAAAGAAGATCATCAAATGGCGGAGCAAACCGGAGAAACATGATTATCCGGCCGCCGCCTCATACCTGAGTCTTGTTTTAGGGCAACAGGCGGCCGAGAACGCCGCGGTGGAGCTGGAAAGCGCGGAGATGTCGGAATTTCCCGCAAAGGACATTTTCAGAGCGTCCATGTTGTCGCTGCTCGGGGTGAGTAATAGTCACGTCGAAAGCGATCGCGCAAAAATAATTCATGGCGAAAAGCTATCGCCACTCTTGCTGTTCAGGGACAAGAGAAACGGCAAGGTGGTAATTGCCGACGGCTATCACCGTCTATGCGCGGTTTACACATTTGATGAGAACGCCATGATTCCTTGCAAGATCGCCGGACCGGATTGAGATCAGCCAACTCTTACGCGAGGATGTCATGGTAAGCCCACAACTGCAACAAACCGAATCGACGGTGCAGCAACGTATGCTGAACGGCTCAGCCGCACCTGATTTCTTGGAATCGGCTCATGAATGGCGGCGTCTTTTCGCGGAAACCTGGGGCACGTTCCTTCTCGTCGTCGTCGCGGCCGGCGCCGGTGTCGTCGGCGCCCAGAGTGGCGGAGCGATCTCTCTGGGGATGAAGGTCGTCGCGCCAGGCCTCATGGTTATGGCGATCATCTATTTCATGGGCGCTGTCAGCGGCGCCCATCTAAATCCGGCAGTTACCTTGGCGTTCGCCGCGCGGCGCAATTTCCCCTGGTCTCGGGCGCCGGGCTATATCATCGCGCAGATCGTCGGCGGCATAGCCGCGGCTTCCTTTCTCCGAGCGATGTTCGGCACACCGGGATTACTTGGCGCCACGACGCCTGGCGCGGGCGCGGGCGATTTCAAGGCGCTCGCCATGGAAGTGCTGTTGACCACCGGTTTGGTCAGCACGATTCTTGGCACCGCCTCGGGCGCCCGCAATATCGGCTCCAACGGCGCTCTCGCGGTTGGCGGCTATATCGCTTTGGCCGGCCTCTGGGCGGCGCCGATCAGCGGCGCTTCGATGAACCCGGTGCGTTCGTTCGCGCCGGACCTGATCCGCGGCGACCTGAGCACCACCTGGATCTATGTCGTAGATCCCGTGCTAGGAGGCATGATCGCGGTCGGGTTCGAATGGATCCTCAAAGGCAGACCGACCGCAGCGGGCGCGTTGGCGGCGCGGGGCGATTTGAAATGACGGGTTAAAGCAGATCGCGGCGTTCGCGCCCCTGCATCCCCTTGCGCATGTCTGCGGCGCCGGTGGCGATCCAGACCCGGACGCCGGATGGCGCCGGAGATTCTATGCGCGAATTTAAATTTATCGGGGATCAACTGAAGTCATGGGCATATCGCGGCGGCGATCATTTTGACGCGCCCACTTTTTGTCTAACGAGTTGTCTCCAGCCAAGCCAGGGCGGTCGCCTTTTCCCCATATGGAAACTGTTTCACTTCGGGGTGAGCGAAGTGCGCGACGATGTGCGGCATGATTTTGAGCAAGTCACTATCGGTCACAACCGCCAGGCGTTCGACTTTCCGTTGGTGGTCCTTCACGAACTTGAAATGCGCCAAAAACGCCGCAAAGCTATCCCAGCCAGGGAATCCCTGAGCATAGATCATCACGCCCGAGAGCATTCCATCTTTCGCGAGGTACAGGTCGACCTCCTTGGCGACCCGTTCGAAATCGGCCTTTTCAAGCGGCCCATGAGGCGTCACGATCAATATGCCTTTGTCGCGCAGCAGTTCGAAATCGAGCATGGCGTTTCTCCATCAAACCGAAATTACGTAAAAACGCACGAGATCGGCGACGCCAAAGGCCGTCGAGATCGGGACGTCCGCCGCGTCGCGGCCACGTCCCATGACGATGGGTCGGATAACCGCTCTGCCACCGCGCGTCCTCGCTGATCCCTTCGATCCGAACGGCGCGCCGCACCCGTGCCTATAGCTCCACTTTCTTCATCCGCCGCCCCCTGCCGACCAAGGCAAAGGACTCTAAACGCCGTAATTTTGCTCCGGCGCAGCCGGACAAATTGGGCGCTTCAGCGAGGGATTATTGCTCCCGCTTTCACAACCAGCCTTCCGGCGCCGGCACGACGTCTCCATTGACGAGACCCGGCACAGGCTGGTCAGTAATTTTCTGCCAAGTGAATTTCGCGTCGGGCAAGGGCGCTACCTTTTCGGCGAGCGCCTTCTCAGCCTCCGCCTGCGTCGGCGCGCCAACATGGAAATATTGGTGACCCTGGGCGCTGTCGATCTTGACCGTGAAGTATGTGTCCATTGCTTATGCTCCTAGGCGCTTCGGCAACAATCTCAAGCCCCCGCCCAGACCCATCGAAATGGGAGGTAGGCCGGGGAGCCGCTGCGGACGCATGGGGAGGCGCACTTACACGGCGGCATTTGAGAATGGGGGAGATTGCTCGGCTACGCGAGCCCCGGAAACTACTCATGGCTTGGGCCGTCGGAAGTCTGGCAGGCTGTCGGGCTGAGAACCTGACCTGAAATTGGTTGACCGGCCTCGCGGCCGTTGATTCCCTTGGTTTGCAACAACTTTGGGAGATTCGCGATGCCTTGGAACGAGGCCGATCGGGCGAAGTATGAAGTCATTCGGGCGCGCTATTCAAGCGATATGTCGGAGGCCGAGTTGGCGCTGATCGCGCCGCTGCTGCCGCCGCCCAAACGGCGCGGACGCAAGCCGACAGATTCCCAGATCATTCTCAACGCCTTGTTTTATTTGATCCGCTGCGGATGCCCATGGCGATATCTGCCAAAGGATTTTCCGCCGTTCACGACCGTGCAAAACCGCTTCTACGCATGGCGCGACAGCGGCCTGTGGGCGCAAATCATCAGCGTTCTCGTGATGGACGCGCGCGAGGCGGAAGGCCGTCAAGGGGCGCCGACGGCGGTTGTCGTCGACAGCCAGTCGGTCAAGACGACGGAAGCTGGCGGTCCTCGTGGTTTCGACGCGGGCAAGAAGGTCAAGGGCCGCAAGCGCCATCTCGCTGTCGACACGATCGGTCTGCCCATCGAATGCCAGATCACGACCGCCGACGTGCAGGATCGCGACGCTCTCGCGCCGTTGCTGAAAGCCGTGCATCGCAAGAGCCCGTGGGTGAAAATGTCCTTCGTCGACGGGGGTTATCAAGGGGATGAGGCCCAGCGCGCAGCCTTCGAGGCGAGCCGTATTTCCATCACCGTGGTCAAGCGAACCGACAAAGAGGTGAAAGGATTTGTCGTGCTGCCAAAGCGCTGGGTCGTCGAGCGAACGCTCGGCTGGATCAATCGCGCGCGCCGTCTGTCAAAAGACTTCGAGGCAACCATCGAATCCGCTCTCGCGTGGCTGCAATTGGCCTTGACTTTCCTTCTCATGCGAAGGCTGGCGAGGGCGAAAGCCGGTCAGATTTGAAATTCGAGTCGGGGTCTTAGCGAACGCCGCTACATAGCCTAGAATCCGCGTGTTGATTCTTGCCTTATGACGGGCATTTTCCGATGGACATCGCTTGATCGCCGCTTTGTGGCGCTCGTCATGCCGAATGCGGATATGAGTAGTTTCCGAGCCTGCGTCGCTTCGCGGGGGGGGGTATGCTTCAGCAGTCAAAAACTCTTCCGCGGCGCCGATGAACGACGAGGCGCTGGGTGGCGTGGGCGGAGCGCCATGAGGATTTATCCAGTGAAAAAGCTCCGCGTGATGATCGTGGAAGACGACAGCATTATCGCCGGCCTGCTCGCCGAACTGATCGAGGCGCTCGGCCATGAGGTTTGCGCCAGCGAATCCAGCGAGAGCGGGGCCGTCGCCGCCGCCCGCAGGTCCAGGCCGGACCTGATGATCGTCGACGCGCATTTGCAGCAGGGGAGCGGCATTGGCGCGGTCGATGCGATCACGGCAAGCGGCCTCGTTCCCCACATTTACGTCACCGGCGACGCCAAGGCCGTCAGGACGCTCAAGCCAAATGCGACCGTGATGCAGAAGCCCTATTTCGAACTCGATCTGGTGCTCGCCATCCAGTCCGCGCTGACCACGACCCCGGCCCCCTGAACGCGAGCGGTTTTTCGCCTGGCGGGGGCGGCATGAGTCATTTCCGACGCTTCCGACGCCGCCATCCGTCGCCTAGCGTCCGACGTCATCGAGAGGTTCTCGTCGCTGCCCCTTTCCGAGCGTCGATCGGCGCCGATCACGGAGCCGCCGCCTCTTCCCTCAACCTGGAGACCCTGCCATGCAGCCGACACGCAACACTTTATCGGAAAACATCCACGCTCCATCCGTTGGGCTCCTGAACAGGCGTCTGGCGGCGGCGATCGATCCGCAGGCGCAAATGAAACAGGCGCATTGGAACGTGCGCGGGCCGGGTTTCATCGCCATTCACACCCTGTTCGACAAAGTGGCCACTGAGGCCGCCGGCTTTGCCGATCTCATCGCCGAGCGCGCCGGCGGCTTGGGCGGGACCGCGCAGGGCGCCGTGCGGAACGCGGCGGAGCGCAGCTTTCTCACGCGCTATCCGTTCGGAATCGCCAATGAAAAGGACCATGTCTTCGCCGTTTCGGGCGCCCTTGCGGCCTTCGGCGAATTGACACGCGACGCCATCGCCGAGGCGGCGACTTACGGCGATCCGGAAACAGCCGATTTGTTCACCGAGATTTCGCGCGGCGTCGATCAGCAGCTCTGGCCCGTCGAATCCCATAGGGCGCCGCAATGAACGGGCGCCGGTCGACCAAACCGCGATTTGAACTCTCACCGGAGCGATTCGGCGGCGTCGTCTTCGCGCGGTTTCGATTTGCGCTGTCGCGCGAGCGCGGCGCCTCTTTTGAAGTCGAGGCGCAAATCGCCGCCTGGGTAAATGAAGGCGGCGCCGGAGGTGAAGTCAGACGATGAGGGCGGGTCGAATCCGAGCGCCCCGACGACGCGAGGCAAAACAAATACCGCGCCCGCGAATTGTCTTCGCGGAGACGTCTTTCGCGCTCGGCCTTGAGGTGTCGACGACCGGCCAGCGCGCCAGCCATGTCCTGTCGTCGAACAGGAAATCGGCGATGTTTCCGATCGCGCCGTCTTTCGCCTCCATGGCGTAGCCCTTAAGAGCATATTCCCAAAAAGTTGCAGACTTTTTGGACAAGAATATGGGTTAAAATAATGCATTAGAGACTTCTTCCGATTCCGAAGGAACGGATACTCTAAGGGTCGATCCGAGCTTGAGCATTGTCGAGGCCTTGCGATTGCATTCCTTTTCCACTTGCCGGACGATAGGCGCCGGCGCGCCCGCGACGACAGGCTCGGAAACGACTCAGCGAAATATCGCGGCCCTTTCCCGGCGTTTCGGCGCCATTCTGAGCGGAACCGGCGCGCCTGGCGAAAGGCGCATTTCCAGGGCGGCCGAGGCGGAGGGCCAATGAAAGACCCATACGAAACTCTCAAGGTCGCGCGGGACGCCGCGCCGGCGGATATCCGCAAGGCCTACCATAAGCTGGCCAAGAAACTGCACCCCGATCTCAATCCTGGCGACAAGGGCGCGGAGAGCCGCTTCAAGGAGGTCGCCAGCGCTTACGACCTGCTATCGGACCCGGAAAAACGGCGGCGGTTCGACAGCGGCGAGATCGACGCGTCTGGCGCGGAAAAGCCGCCCGAGCGATATTACCGGGATTACGCGACGCAAGCCGGCGCCGGGCATGGGTACGAGAACCAGTCCGGCTATGCGGATTTTCTCGATACCGACGACTTCCTCGCGGAAATATTGAGGAGGCAGGCGCGGCAGGCGCGCGGATCGGACGCGCGCTACCGCCTGGCGGTGAATTTTCTCGACGCCGTCAATGGCGCGACCAAGCGGATCAACCTGCCGGAAGGCGGATCCCTCGACGTCGTCATTCCGCCGGGTCTCCATGAAGGGCAGGTTCTGCGATTGCGCGGCAAGGGCGCCGCCGCGCCAGGCGAAGGCGAAGCCGGCGACGCGCTGGTGGAGATTTCGATCAACCCGCACCCGTTCTTTTCCCGGCGCGGCGACAATATTCATCTCGATCTTCCGGTCACCTTGGCCGAAGCCGTCCTCGGCGCCCAGATCAAGACGCCGACACCGTCCGGTCCGGTCATGCTGACAACGCCGAAAGGATCGAATACGGGCTCGATTCTCCGGCTGAAAGGAAAGGGCGTTCCCCGGCGCGACGGGCGCGGCGATCTCCTGGTCAAACTCAAGATCATGGCGCCGACGCAGCCAAACGCCGAACTGGAGGCCTTTCTCGCCGCCTGGACGCCCGCCAATTACGATCCGCGCCGGGACATGCAGCCATGATCATCACCAAGCTGGAATTTCTTGAACGCGCCAAGATCGACCCTCCGACGCTGGAAGTCTGGATCGAAGAAGAATGGTTGATTCCGCGCCAAACGGCGCGGGAGCCGATCTTTTCAGAGGCGGATCTGGCGCGGGCGAAATTGATCCGCGACCTGATCGACGACATGGGCGTCAACGCCGAGGGCGTCGGCGTGGTCCTGCACCTGCTGGACCAGCTTCACGGCTTGCGCAAGGCGATGGCGGAAGTTCTGACGGCGCTTCACCGGCAATCCGGACAATCCGCTGGACCATCCGGGACCGAGGACCAAGGCGGCCGGTGATCGGACGAGAGCATCCCGCGGCGACGCGCGGCTGGCGCGCGGAAACGTTCAGATTCCCGGCTCTTCCCGCTCCTCGAAGCCGCGACAGGATTGATCGAAGGCGGAAAGCGCGTCTTCCAGATAATCGGGCAACAAGGGAATCCCCAGCAGATATTTGGCGATGTCGACCTCGCGCCGCTCGCGGGCCAGTTTGAGCGCCGCGCGCCAGTCGGAACCCTCGAAATCGCCGCGGCCTATCCAGACCAGAGCGACAAGCGCATCACGTTCGCCGGCATCGAGACCCTCGATGAACTCGACCAGCTCCCGCCGCGCCGGCCGATCGCCGGCGTCGGTCAGAACGACGGCAAAGCCGTCGTCGGTCGGGTTGGAATTGTCGCGTTCGGCGCCGACGTCCTCAGACAGCAGCTCACGCGATTTCGTCACCACGAAACAGACTTTGTCCGTGTTGATTTCCGGCATTTCGGGTTCGTTTTCGCGCAGCATCTCGTTCAACTTTCCGATCGCCGCCCCAGGCTTAGAACGAAAGCGCGGCGACGCGGCGACGCCATGGGATCGCGCCCGGCCACGAACGTCGAAAAGCGATGCGCGGTAATGGGGCGGCTTCGTGCGTCGCGGCTGAAGGCAGCATAGACCCGCCCCTTCGTCGTGGCAGGATCGGAAACTACTCAGGCCGACAGGAACGCGTTCGGCGGCGCGGCCGCCTTCGCCGAAGCCGCCGCTTTGAAGGACAAGCGCCGTGAGTACATTCCGAGGCTGTCCTTCATCGCCGCCTTGGCGCCTGATCTGGCCTTGGCGCGTCATGGTTTTGCGTTCTTCCGCCAGATCGACCGGAAGCGCCCCGGCCGCGAAGGTGTTTTCGTGCGCCGGTCCGTTGTCGGCGGCGCGGTCATTTGGCCCGCCGTCGTTGCTCGAATATGTCGGCGGGAACAGGACGAGCGCGATCAAGCCGTCGGGGGAAATGGTGACGATCCCGTCGGGGACTTCCGATCCAGAGATATGAAAAGGAAAGCGCATGCTCGATCTCGCGACGAGGACTGATTGTGGCTGAATTGAAAGGCGCGGCGCGGATATTTTCCGTCCACATCGACGAGACCATCTCGTCGATTGCGAAGCTTCGCGCCGAGCATCGGGAGAATGCGACGCCGATTTAACGCAGCGTCGACCGCGTCGCGAAATTTCTTGGCAGGCCCCGGTTCATCGCCTCGATCGGCTTTCTTGTCCTCGGCTGGATCGCCCTGAATATGATGTTGATCGCGCTTGGCTTTCGCGCAATCGATCCGCCGCCTTTCACATGGCTGGCCGAAGCGGTTTCGCTGGTCTCCTTGTGCATGGTCGTCCTGATCCTGGTCGCGCAGGAACGCGAGGACGAATTGGGCCAACAGCGGGAAATGCTCATTCTGGAGCTGGCGATCCTGAGCGAGCAAAAGATCGCGAAGGTCATCCAGCTTCTGGAACAATCGCGTCGCGACGACCCAAACATTCGCGATCGGCTCGACCCGGAAGCTGAAACCATGGGTCAAGCCCTCGACATGCGATCCGTGCTCAGCGCCATCACGGAAAAGCCGGCGTCCCAGCCGAAATGAAAAGCTTATCGACGAAAGGAGCCAACGACGACGAAGGACATTTTCGAACCATTGGCGCTCGAAAGCGTTTCCAGCGCCGACCCTGAACGTTCCTCCCGCGCCGGGCGGAACGATCCTCGAAAGGAAACCCAATGTTGAAGACATTTTTTGCCGCCGCCATTCTGACGTCCGCGCTCGCTTTTGCGCCGTTCGCCGCTTCGGCCGAGCCCGCGCCGGCGGCCGAGCCGATGCCGATGGAGCATCACCACCATCATCATCACGGTGATCGCGACCATTATCATCACCACCACCACCACCACCATCACCATCACCACCACCACCACCATGATGACGGTCGTGGCCACGACTGACTTGGCGTTCAACCGGGACCGCGGGCTTTTGCCCGCGGTTTCCGCCGATAGCGAGAAGGCAGGAACAAATCCATGACCGAACACAATCATAGCGTCGTATGGATCGATCATCGCGAGGCCCGCGTCTTTCATTTCAGCGCAGCCGAAGCGGATCGCCTTGTCATGCGGCCGGACGATCCGCATGTTCATATTCATCACAAGGCCAACGCCATCGGCAGCGGCCATTCACCCGAGGACAAGGCCTTTCTTTCGGCCGTCGTCGACGCGATCGGCGGATCGAAGGCGATCTTGATCACCGGCCCCGGCGTGGCGAAAACGGCGCTGGTCAAACATATCGCGCGCTACGCTCCGACGATGATGGCCCATGTCGCCGGGATCGAGACCGTCGATCATCCGACCGACGGCGTTCTCCTCGCTCATGCCCGCGCTTATTTCAAGGCGGCTGACCTGATGACGGCTCAGAAGTGACGTGGCGCCGCTTGGGAAACCTTGGACGAAAGGCGGCGTGAGGAGCTTCCGACGCTGTTTGACCGGTTCGGCGCCGGCTAATGTCACTCCCATCGCGCGGCGCCCATGCAGGTCCGGCGCCGGGAGATCATTATTGCGACGGCGACTTGATTTTACGGCGTCACGATGATCCCCGCATTGTTTTTTTGGTTGGCGCGCCGGGCGACAGGGGCAGCGCAGGAGGTTCCGCGCCAGCGCGACGGTGAGCCGTCGCCGGATTGTTGCGATCGAGTTCTCGACGGCGACGGGCGTTTCTGCGCTATAGAGCATATTCCCAAAAAGTTGCAGACTTTTTGGACAAGAATATGCGTTGAAACAATAAGCTAGAGCATTCTTCCGATTCGCAAGGAACGGAAACTCCAGACAGGGTTGACGCCGGGTTCCGGCGTCAACTTCGCCCGTTCATCGGGACAGACCAGCCGTTCGGCCAGCGCCGCCACAATGCGCGTCACCCGCGGGTCGCATCGGCGCGGACGCTATTCCGCGGCGGCGAAATGGCGCTCAGCGTCCGCCGCGGCCTTTAGCGCATCAATCAAACTGGAAGGGTTGACGCTCATGGAGTCGATGCCCCAACCCACCAGGGCCGCCGCGATCTCCGGATAATTCGCGGGGGCCTCGCCGCAGATGCCCACATGGCGGCTGTTGCGCCTCGCGCCGGTCACGGCCAGCCGCAGCATCTCCATCACGGCCGGATCTCTCTCGTCGAAGTCGAAGGCGACGATTTCCGAGTCGCGGTCCACGCCGAGGGTCAGCTGAGTCAGGTCATTGGAGCCGATGGAGAAGCCATCGAACAGCTTCGCAAAGGCGTCGATGCGGATGACGTTGCTGGGGATTTCGCACATGACGAAAATCTCGAGACCGCCCTCACCGCGCTTCAGGCCGTTGCGCGCCATCGCTGCAATCACCCGCCGCGCCTCTTCCTCGCGGCGTACGAAAGGCGCCATGACCTTCAGATTGGTCAGGCCCATCTTTTCGCGCACCCGACGCAAGGCCGCGCATTCCAAGGCGAAGCCCGCGGCATAGGCCGGATGGTCGTAGCGCGACGCCCCGCGGAAACCCAGCATCGGGTTGTCTTCCTTCGGCTCGAAGCCCGCGCCGCCGATCAGGCGGGCGTATTCGTTGGTCTTGAAGTCCGACAGACGGACGATCACCGGGCGCGGGTAGAAGGCCGCCGCGATCGTCCCCACCCCTTCCGAGAGCCGCTCGATGAAGAAGTCCGCCGGTTGCGGATAGCCCCGGGTCGCTCGCGCGATTGTCGCCTTTGCCTTCGCCGACTTGACCTTGGCCGGCTCGGCCAGCGCCATCGGATGGATCCCGATATGCTCCTGGATGATGAACTCCATCCGCGCCAGGCCGACGCCGGCGCAGGGAAGCTCCGCCGTGCGGAAGGCCAGGTCGGGATCGCCCAGATTGACCATGATCTCGGTCTTCGGCTTGGGCAGGTTACTAAGGTCGATCGTCGAGGTTTCGAAGGGAACGGCGCCCTCGTAGACCTTCCCGACATCGCCTTCCGCGCAGGAGACGGTGACCGTCTCGCCGGTGCGAATCTTGGAGGTCCCATCACCGGTCCCGACGACCGCCGGCACGCCGAGTTCGCGCGCCACGATCGCCGCGTGGCACGTGCGCCCGCCGCGATTGGTGACGATCGCCGCAGCCGTCTTCATCACCGGCTGCCAGTCGGGCGTGGTGGTTTCGGCCACCAGAATTTCGCCGGGCTGGAAGGTGTCCAGTTCGTCAGTTGAGGAGATGACCCGGGCGACCCCGGTCGCGATCTTCTCGCCGACCGCTCGCCCCGCGATGAGGACCGCGCCTGATCCTTTGATCGCGTAGTTGTGGATGGTGTCCGCCGCGCGGCGCGAGGCCACCGTTTCGGGGCGCGCCTGAACGATATAGAGATCCCCGTTCTCGCCGTCCTTCGCCCATTCGATGTCCATTGGCGTGGGTCGGCCAGCTTTCAGGGAGTAGTGGTCCTCGATCGTGATCGCATTGCCGGCCAAGGCGAGGACCTCCTCGTCGGAAAGGCAGAACCGCTCCCTGTCGGCCTTCGAGGCAGGCCTGTTCCGGGTCCTTGCCCTCCCTTTCGGATCCGCGCCATAGGTCATCCTGAGCTGTTTGGCCCCCAACGTGCGTGCGAGCACGGTCCGAAAGCCCTTCCGGTAGGTCGGTTTGTGCACATAGAACTCGTCCGGATCGATGGCGCCCTGAACGATGTTTTCGCCTAAACCGTAGCCGCCGGTGACGAAGACCACATCGCGGAAGCCGGTCTCGGTGTCCAGGGTGAAGATCACCCCGCTCGAGCCCAGGTCTGAGCGCACCATCTTCATGACCGCTACAGAGAGGTAGACCTTGAAGTGGTCAAAGCCGTTGTCGAGGCGATACCCAATCGCCCTCTCCGTGAAGATCGAGGCGAAGCAATGCCGGCACACCTCGACCAGGGCCGCCTCCCCGCGCACGTTCAGATAGCTGTCGTGCTGGCCGGCGAAACTGGCGCTGGGCAGATCCTCGGCCGTCGCCGAGCTGCGCACGGCGACGGCGAGCGCGCCCCCGCCGCACTTCTTCTTCAGGTTCCGGTAGGCGGACACGATCTGGCGGCGCAGCGCCGCCCCGCCCGTGGCCTCGTAGACGAGCTTGCGGGCGGCCGTCGCCCGCTCGGCCAGAAGATCCACATCGCTCTTGTCCAGGCCATCGAGCAGTTGATGCAGGGACGCCCATGCGCCCGCCTGCGTCAGCGCGTCACGATAGGCTTGGGCGGTGATCGCGAAACCATTGGGAACCTTCACCCCTTCCCCGGACAGCGCGCTGTAAAGCTCGCCCAGCGAGGCGGTCTTGCCGCCCACCAGCGCCACGTCACCAACCCCGAGATCGCTGAACCAGCGGATATAGTC
Source organism: uncultured Pseudomonadota bacterium (assembly GCA_963704565.1). Lineage (GTDB taxonomy): Bacteria > Pseudomonadota > Alphaproteobacteria > Rhizobiales > Beijerinckiaceae > Rhodoblastus. The sequence goes on along the minus strand of OY969917.1, from coordinate 3,832,965 downwards.
CTTGTCGTTCACGGCGGCCTCCTGTGCGGCGACGAAAACCCCTGCCCCGTCCACGCCCCCTGATCGATCCGTGTCAACAGCAATCGAGACACAGGGCTCGCCAGTGGGCGTCCTGGGCGCCTGCAATACAAGCTTTGTCATACGAATTCCGAATGAACCATTCGGAATTCGTATTCCGCTGGCGCGAAAATCCGCCCGCGACATAGAGGATTTTCGCGCCATGGCGTTTCCGCGGATTGCGAAGCAATCTTGCGGAAACCGTATCAGACTCTAGATGGCGCCCTCAAGCGGAGCGAGCCTCGGAATCTACGCACAGCCTGTTGATTTGCACTGAGAACCGACCCGCTTAAGGGATATGTCGCCTTTGGGATGGATGGGGCCAAATCACGGCGTTTTCCGGCTGCGGAACAAGCGGTCGCCATGGCCCGCGCCGGCAAGGTCGAAGCGCCGATGAAGGGTGCGCTCCATACCGACGAGCTGATGCGCGCGGTCGTCGATGGCGCATGGCGAACATAGTTCGCAATCGGACGGCTCCAGGTCGAGCGCCATTTTGAACAAAGGGCCGCTGCGCGGAGAACCGGCGACGTAGCCGGCGGCGATCATCAGCAGACACCAGCGGATGATGTCGGCGAGCCTGTGGGTGATCGACTCCGGTTTGGCTGTTCGAATCGCATGCCGCGCCGCAATGACCAGGCGGCCCGTCGCCCCTGCACGATCTGCCGGGACAACAAGCGGCGCGCGAATTTTCGACATGAGGCTTCGGTCGGTCGCTTGCCGCGCCCGACTCGCCATCCTCAGTTGTAATGGTGATGGTGGTGATGATGATAGTGACGATAGGAGTGGCCGCGATGCCGAATGCCCATGGCGTTGGACACGCCCGGACCTGCGATCGCCCCGCCGATGCCGCCGGCGACGGCCCCAACCGGTCCCGCGATCGCGCCGCCCGTCACGGCGCCGACGCCAGCGCCGCTGAGGCGTTCGCCCGTCGTGGAACAGGCCGCGAGGCTCAGCGCCGCAAGACCCGCAATGAACAGATCGCGATAAGGAATTTTCATTTTTGCCCCTCCTTCGTCATTGGCGGTCGTTCCCCGCGCCGATGACGCTGCCGGAACGCGCATGAACTCACCAGCTTGAAGGCGAGTGGTCCGCGCCGGTTCCGCCGAAGTCACACATCGCCCGGCGATGACAACGGCGTTGGCAAGGCCAATTGTTTGTCGGCCGGGTGATATTTCACACCGTTAGAGCCTTTTCCGTTCCTTCGGAATCGGAAGAAGTCTCTAATTCATTGTTTTAACGCATATTCTTGTCCAAAAAGTCTGCAACTTTTTGGGAATATGCTCTAGCGTTACCGGAGCCGTAGCGGCAGGTTCGGAAAATACTCACGCGTCGCGTTCCAGACCGTCTCGACAATGATGGCGCCTCGGCGCCGCAAGTTGAGTAGTTTCCGATCCTGTCTGCGTCAGGGCGCGGAAGCTACCGTTCGATCCATTGGCGAGACCAAGAACCCGCCATCCGCCGCGCTTTTGCAAGCGCCAGGTCGCGCGCGGCGCGCGGCGGATTTCATCTCCGAAAGGGCGTCAAATGCCAAAATACGAAACAATCGTCGCTGTCTTCGCCGAGCATGAGGCGGCGGAACTGGCGGTCAAGAAACTCGCGGCAAGCGGCTTCGACATCAAGGATCTCAGCCTTGTCGGCAAGGGATACCATACCGACGAGAAAGTCGTCGGGTTCTACAACATCGGCGATCGCGTCAAATTCTGGGGCTCACGGGGCGCCTTCTGGGGCGGCTTCTGGGGCCTGTTCTTCGGCGGACTGTTCCTGACCGTCCCGCTTGTCGGGCATGTCGTCGTGCTTGGCTACCTGGCCGCCGTCCTGATTTCGGGCGTCGAAAACGCCGCGCTGGTCGGGGGGCTCAGCGCGATCGGCGCCGCGCTCTATAGTATCGGCATCCCCAAGGACAGCATCCTGCAATACGAAACCGATGTGACAGCCGACAGTTTTCTGGTGATGGCGCGCGGACCACAGGAAGAAATCGCGCGCGCAAAAGAAATCCTGCGCCCGATCAATCCCGCTCGGCTCGACATTCATCCTGGCGTCGAGGCGGCGACGCCCGCGGAGCAGCGTGTCGCCGCGACAGGCTGAACGCCGCGACCCGATCGACGCCCAAAAAAGGAAATTCGTCATGAAAGCAAACCGCATCTGCTCAATCGCCATCGCGTCGTTCGCCGCGGCAGGCGCATGGCCCGCCGTGGCAGGTTCGGCGCCGTCCGCCCCTCAACCTGCCGCACAATCCAAAATGGCCGAGGCCGGCGCTTCCTCGGCCGACCGCGCCACTTATGCGCAAAAGGCGCGGGCCGAATTGCAGGAATGGCGCGTCAAGCTGGATCGATTTGGCGAGAGCGCCAAGGCCGGGTCCAATGAGGCGCGGAAATCCGCGTCGGAAGATTTGAACAAGGCCTGGACCAAAGCCAGGGATGCGTCGGCCAGGCTCGGAACCGCCGCCGCCGCCGACTGGGAAAGCGCGAAAGCCTCTTTCAAGAAAGCGACCGACGAACTGGCGGCGATGTGGGCGAAGGTTCGCGCCGAAGTGAAATGAACGCAGTGAAATGAACGCCTGGACCGGCGCTCCTGGACGGGCGCGAACGATGACGCAACAAGCCCAGCCAACAAGTATGGAGAGTGACATGCAGTTACATCATACGGCTCTGGCGGGCGAACCGCGCTTGCGAGTCGTTTTCGCGGATACGTCCATCGCGCTGGGCCTGCCCGTCGGCTCGACGCTGGGCGACGTCGCCGATTGGGTTGAGGACATCGCCCGCCAGCACAACGGCTCGCTGCTCTCCATCGACGTCAGAATGGCGGCGCGTCGAAACGCCCCGGCGCTCGCCGGAACGCACTGACCGCCCGCCGATCCATTCAGTGCGCCAGCCGCCCCATCCTGGATCGGCGCGCGTGAATACAAAAAGTAATTTGGAGCACAACATGAAAATCAAGATCCTTACCGCTGCGGCCGCCCTCTTTCTCGTTCTGCCGATTGCGGCCCGCGCCCAGGGCGTCGTGCGCGGCGCCGACGAAGGCGCGCATCAGGGCGATCGCGCCGCCGGCCCGGTTGGCGCCGTCGTAGGAGGCGTGGTCGGCGCGGTTGGCGGCGGCGTAGCCGGGCTGCTTGGCGTCGACCAGCGCCCGCGCTTCCACGAATATGTCGTTCACGAGCATCATGATTCCTATGCCTACGACCAGCCGGCCATTGTCGGCGCGATCCTCCCCGATAGCGGCGTCACCTATTACGAGGTTCCCTCCGAATATGGCGTGCGCGACTATCGCTATACGATCGTCAACAATCGCACGGTCCTGGTCGATCCGAGAAACCATCGCATCGTCCAGGTGGTCGAGTAAGGGACCGCCATCGGCTAGAATGGGGGGCCGCTTTTCGAAGCGGCCCTTTTGGTATGAAAGGACGGCGAGTTGGACACCATGCGCACGCAACAGTTTACCGCGAGCGCTTTGCCGGAGAAACCTCGAGGCAACGCCAAATCCGGTTCCGGCGACGGGTTGACGAGCGAAGAGGCTCGCCGCCTTCTGGCGACCCTCGGCCCCAACGCCATGCCCGACACGGCGATGCATCCGTTGCGGATGGCGCTTGAAAAATTCTGGGCGCCGGTCCCATGGATGCTCGAGGCCGCGATTGTCCTTCAGATCGCGCTTGGGGACTATGTCTCGGCGACGATCATCGCCGTCCTGCTGGCGTTCAACGCGGGGCTCGGATTGTTCCAGGAAAGCCGCGCCCAGGCGACGCTTGCCGCGTTAAGATCCCGGCTCGCGCTGAACGCATCGGCGCGGCGGGATGGCGCATGGATCCTTCTTCCCGCGGCCGAACTGGTCCCGGGCGATGTGGTGAAGCTTTCTCTTGGCGGCGTGGTCGCCGCCGATGTCCGTCTCACCGAGGGTGGCGTTCTGCTCGACCAATCCATGCTCACCGGCGAATCGATACCCATCGAGGCGGGACCGGGCGTCCAGACTTTTGCCGGGGCCCTGGTGCGGCGCGGCGAGGCGGTCGCGGAAGTGACGGCGACCGGCGCGCATACAAAATTTGGCCGGACCGCCGAACTGGTGCGCACGGCGCATGTGGTCAGCACCCAGCAAAAGGCGGTTTTACGCGTCGTGCGCAACCTTGCCGCTTTCAATGGCGTCGTCATCGTTGCGCTGGTCGTCTATTCCTCTTTTTGTCTGAAGATGCCCCTGGCCGAGATCATTCCCCTCGTGCTGACGGCGGTGCTCGCCTCGATACCCGTCGCGCTGCCAGCCACTTTCACGCTCGCCGCGGCGCTCGGCGCGCGCGACCTGGCGAAACTTGGCGTTCTTCCAACCCGTCTCTCGGCGGTGGATGAAGCGGCGTCGATGGATGTCCTGTGCGCCGACAAAACCGGCACGCTGACACGAAACGAACTCACTGTGACGGATGTTCGGGTGATGTCTGGCTTCGATCCGGCGCATGTTCTTGCCCTGGCGTCCCTTGCCAGCTCGGACGGCGGCCAGGATCCGGTGGACGCCGCCATTCGCCAGACGGCGGCGAGCAAAAGCGTCTCCGACGCGCCGAAGCTGGTCAAGTTTACCGCCTTCGATCCGGCCAGGAAAAGGTCAGAGGCGACCGCTACCGACGCCGCGGGCGGCCCGATCCGGATCATCAAGGGCGCCTTCGCGATCGTCAGCAAACTTGTGGCGCCTTGCCCGACGGCGTTGGCGGCGGCGACGGAACTGGAGGGCAAGGGTTTTAGAGTGCTCGCTGTCGCAGTCGGGCCAGAGAATGCAGTGAAGCTTGCCGGCTTGATCGCTCTAAGCGATCCGCCACGCGAGGATTCAGCCCCCATGATCGCCGCGTTGAAGGCTTTGGGCGTTCAGACAATCATGGTGACGGGGGACGCCCCGGCGACCGCGGCGATTGTCGCCCGCGCGGTTGGTCTCGATGGCCAAACCTGCCCGCCGGGGGAGATCCCCGACAATCTTCGGCCGGAGCAATTTTCCGTCTTTGCCGGCGTTCTGCCCGAGGACAAATTCAAGCTTGTCAAATCGTTTCAGCATGACGGCCACACCGTCGGCATGTGCGGCGACGGCGCCAATGACGCGCCCGCGCTTCGTCAGGCGCAAATGGGCATCGCCGTTTCGACGGCGACCGACGTCGCCAAATCGGCCGCCGGGATCGTGCTGACGCAGGCGGGACTTGGCGGCATCGTGTCGGCAATCAGGGAAGGGCGGGTGACATTCCAGCGCATCCTGAGCTATGCGCTGAATTCCATCACCAAGAAGACCATGCAAGTGCTCTTCCTGGCCGCCGGGCTCGTCATGACCGGCCATGCGATCCTGACCCCCTCGCTGATGGTGCTTGTCATGATCGCCGGCGACTTCCTAGGCATGTCGCTGACCACCGACAATGTCCGGCCCTCTCCCATGCCCAACGTCTGGCGGATCGGCAATCTGACCATTGCCGGCGTTACCATGGGACTCGGCGAACTGGTATTTTGCGCGTCGGTCGTGGGGTTCGGCGCCTATTACGCGAAGCTTGACATCGACTCGCTGAGAACGCTGGCGTTTATCGCCATCGTCTTCGGCAACCAGGCGACGACCTATAACGTTCGCGAACGCCGGCGCCTGTGGTCGTCTCGACCAAGTTCCTGGCTCGTCGCCTCGTCCGTCGCCGATATCGGGATCGCTTCGACCCTGGCCATCGGGGGAATCGCCATGACTCCATTGCCCGTCGCCACGGTCGCCCTGACGCTCGCAACGGCGGCCGCTTTCGCCCTTCTCATGGACCTGGTGAAGGTTCCGCTGTTCCGCCGTCTCAACCTCGCTTGACGCCGCTGAGGCGCGCAACCGGCATCCGGCCAGGCGCACGACGAACAACAGAACAAAGGAAAGCGCAGATGGGCAAAGAGGATTGCGCCCCCCTTAAAGAGCAGTTCAACAATTTCTCGCAGCGCCTCGATGCGTGGACCCGGGAGCTCATGGACAAGAGCGCGTCTTGCATCCGGGAGCAAAGTCCTGAGCGCGCCGCCAATGCATGAAAAAGGCGCTCAAGCCGGTCAACGATGACCGGGCCAATCATAGTGATTGTGAAGATCCTTTTCATAATCCGGGTCGACGTCCCCTAGGGCGCCCCAGGGAGGACTCGCCTTGACTTGATGGCGGCTGACGTCGGCGCGAATTTCACGATCTACCCAGGAGATTTCCTTCACCGCATGGCGCGATATCAAAACATGCTTGCCTGACCACCAGTTTCCCGCGTCTATGACAAGGTAGGGGACGCTCCACCCGGCGTCGTCGACCAGCAGATTCTCTACCTTGCCGATCGCGCCGTCGTCGCCGATGACGTGATAGCCCGTGATCGCTTCAAGGCTGCGCAGGTGTGGATCGCAGTCAATCGGATGGATGCCGCTTTCCGTCCGCGGCGCGAACATGAAAATCGGCGGCGCCGAATATTTCGAGGCGATCGGGTTGGAGTGGAAAGTGCTGCCAATCCCCATCGGCTCCCATCCGTAATAATCGTAGAGATGGCGCTCCATCTGCATCGACACCGGCTCATGTTCCGAAAGCTCGGGGCTTCCCTGGACCTGCGCCAACGTCAACGCAACGGGCAGTTCGCGCCGCTCGTGGTCCACCTTGCCGATGGCCGAGGGATGCAACAGAACCTTGCGGGTCGTCAGCCATTTCCCGGTATCGACAACCAGCCACCGCGTCGCCCACGTCCTGTCGTCGAACAAAAAGTCGGCGATGGTTCCGATCTCGCCGTCGCTGGCCTTTATGCAGTAGCCGTTTAAAGCCGATGCGAGCTTAAGCATTATGCCGTCCCCAATTTTCTCTAAGGCGTTCGCGGCTGCCCGACGATAGGCGGCCCCTCGTCCGCGATGATAGTGTCGGAAACTACTCAAAAAGAATAGCGCTATCCCTTGGGCGCGTTTCGGCGCCATCGCAGGTCAGACAGACCGCGCTTGCCGGACAGACAATCCCGGCGCCGGTCGCAGCGGAGGGCCAATCAAAGACCCCTACGAAATTCTTCGGCTTGCTCGCGCAGCGAAGCCGGAAGAGAGCCGCAAGGCCTGCCATCTTTTGACCGCCACGCGGCTGACGGCGCGTTCAAAATCGCCGCGTCCGATCCAGACGAGAGCGACGAGGGTGTTGAGTTCATCCGCGTCGAGCCCACAGATGAATTCGACCAGTTCCAGCCGCGCCGGGCGATCTCCGGAATCCGTCAGGACGACCGGGAACTGATCGTCCGTCGGATTGGAATCGTCTCGCCGCACGCCCACGTCCTCGGACAAAAGCTCGCGGGATTTGGCGATCACGAGACAGACTTACTCCCTGTTGATTTCGGGAATTTCCGGTTGGCTTTCGCGCAGCATCCGATTGGACTTTCCGTGGGCTGCAGGCTCTTTCGAACGAAGCGCAAGAAAAGTGGCGGCCGCCTTGGGGGGCTAAGCGACCGCCACCGGTCAGAGACAGCGAAGTCCCAAGAAGCAACCAAAACGCGATGCGCAATGGCCTTACGTTCCGCCGACGATCGACGACAGGGCGGCGCGCGGCGTTAGGGACGATTTGCCGTTCACGACACCAGGAATAATAAGCGCCCAATCCAATCGTGACAGCGTCGGAATCTACTCACGCGGGTTCCTGGAGCCCGCGATTTCGACACGGCGCCGTCAATGCCCCAGAAACTTCGCGGCCCGTTTCGCAAGAAAGGCCGCCGTTCCCTCGGCCTTGTCGTCGGTGGCGGCGCAGACCGCGAAGAGCGAGCCTTCACGGGCAAGACTTTCCGACAATTCGCCTCCATGCCCTTGTTCACGGCCTCGAGCGCAAATTTGATCGCGAGCGGCGCATTGGACGTAATTTGCCGCACAATCGCTTCGGCGCGCGCAATCAACGCAGCATGTGGAACGATCTCGTTGACCAGACCCGTTCGCCATACACGAGAATGGGAATGCCGAAGACGTCGCCCCAATCTGCCGCCGCCGACGGCGGGGCGCGTCCGCGCCGACCGCGGTAAATGTCAAACTATGACCGCCACCCCGGCAAAGCCGGGGAAACGCTCAACTTGTTAGAATTTGAGTCCGGCCTTCGACCGTTCGCCACAGCCGACGCCCGCGTCAGGTTGAACAGGTTGCGCCCTTTACTATGAGCGACTCGGCACACTAGGCTTGGTGAGGGCCGCCGCCGACGCCGAGCCAGTAATGTCAGTTCAAGCCCGGTGGCGGCGATGGTGGGTCGTCAGTGACTATTTGGGGAACGCCGGTCCATGGAGTCGAATGGCAAAAATCCTGGGGCGCCGTCGCCGTTCGGGATACTGACTCGCGTCCTCAGGGGGCGGCCGCTCGCTAATCGGGAAGGCCGCTCGCGCGAGATAGGCGTCGCTGAGGGCGTGCCGGCGCTCGGGCTTGATGGCCTCAGTTCGTCGGCATACGGACCGGAAGCGGCTCTCAGCATCCTGGTCGCGGCGGGCGCGGCCGGGCTCGCCAGCCTCGGCCCGGTCATGCTGGTCATCCTCGCATTGCTTGCGATCCTGTTCGCGTCCTACTGGCAGACCATCAAAGCCTATCCGATAAGCGGCGGCGCCTACACGGTCGCCAAGGAAAACCTTGGCGTGAACGCGAGCCTCCTGGCCTCCGCCGGCATCATGGTGGATTACGTCCTCAACGTCGCGGTCGGCATTTCCGCAGGCGTGGCGGCCCTTGTTTCGGCCGTGCCGGCGCTGCACCCGTACACGCTGCCGCTTTGCCTTGGCATCCTGGTCGTACTGACGTTCGTCAACCTGCGGGGGACGATGGACGCCGGGCGGCTGTTCGCCCTACCCACTTATCTGTTCATCGCCTGCTTCATGATTGTTATAGCCCTTGGCGCTTATGCCGCCCTGACGAGCGGCGGACATCCGCAACCGGTCGCGCCTCCGCCCGCGCCGCCCAAAGCCGTCGAGGCGGTCGGCCCATGGCTATTGCTGCGGGCGTTCGCCAGCGGCTGCACGGCGATGACCGGCGTTGAGGCGATCAGCAACGGTGTCGACGCATTTCGCGCGCCGTGCGTGGCCAACGCTCGCCGGACGCTCGCTGCGATTGTCGTAACTTTGGGCATCCTGCTCGGGGGCGTCGCCTACCTCGCAATGTCCTACGGCGTCATGGCCACTGACCAGACGCAGCCTGGTTACCAGAGCGTGCTGTCGCAGCTCGTCGGCGCGGTGGCGGGACGCGGCATCTTCTATTACGTGGCGATTGGCAGCGCGCTTTGCGTCCTTTGCCTGTCCGCGAGCACGAGCTTCGTCGGTTTGCCGCGTCTGTACCATGTCGTGGCGCAGGATGCGTTCTTGCCGCGGCCGTTTGCGATTTTCGGACGCCGACTCGTGTCTTCGGTCGGCATTGTCTTTCTCGCGCTTACCGCCGGACTGCTGTTGACCGTTTTTGACGGCATCACCGACCGCTTGATTCCGCTTTTCGCCATCGGCGCATTTTTGACCTTTACCATATCGCAGGCGGGCATGGTGGCGCACTGGCGGCGCGAGCTGCGCGACAAGCGCCTCGCGGCGGAGCGCCGGCGGGTCTGGATCAATCTCGTTATCAACGCCATTGGCGCCTCGACGACCGTCACCGCGCTTGTGGTCATCATAGTGGCCAAGTTCGCTCAGGGCGGCTGGATCACGATCGTCGCCATTCCTTGCGTCATCGTGCTGCACAAGGCGATCAAGCGGTATTACGACGACATCGACGATCAGCTGCGGGACAAGGAGCCGCTCAAATTTCAGCAGAGCAAGCCGCCGATTGTCCTGGTCACGGTAGAAGAATGGAATCTGATGGCCGACAAGGTGCTCGGCCTCGCCATGGAGCTATCATCGAATGTGACGGCGGTGCGTCTGGCGACGCTCGAAGGACGGGACGTGAAGTCGGAAGAGCGGAAGCTTCGCGCGCAATGGGCCAAGAACGTCGAAGAACCGGCGCGCGCCGCGCACTTTCCTCATCCGCCGCAATTAGCTTTCCTGAGCGCTCCCTATCGGCGCATTCACGCGCCGTTTTTGAAATTGATCAAAGAGATCGAGGATAAGAATCCCGATCGGACGATCGCGGTGTTGATCCCGGAGCTCGTCAAGCAACACTGGTGGGAATATCTCCTGAGCGCCCAGCACGCCCGGCGGCTGCGCTCAGCGGTGCTCGCCTATGGCGGCCCGCGCGTGGTGGTCATCGCCGTGCCCTGGTATTTGACGCCGCCAACGATCGAAGACGCGATGACCGAGGAAGAGGCCGCGGAACCCTTCAGGATACGAAACGTGTTTCGCTTCCGTTTGCGCCGCTCACGTCGCAAGCAAGCGTAGCGGTATCCCGCCATGCAAGATTGCTGCGAGCGTTGAACCGGCGTTGGAGTGAACCGCTCTGGTTGCCGTGGGCTTATTTGGCGGCTCCGGGCGTCGCAGCTGGCGGAAGTTCGGACTCCGGGTCCGGCTTCGCCGCCGCTTCCGATTTGGGCGGGGACTCGGCTGTCGGGCCCGGCGCGGTTGAGCCCGGGGCGGCTTCGATCTCAGTGATCGCCTTGGCGATGAGTTGCCCCGCGCCTTGTGGGTCGCTGGCGATCCCGGCCAGGAGCACGTCGCCAAGCTTCATGTCCAGCAAGTTCGCGCTTTCGGTCTGCCCATCGGGTCCGAGCTTAAACTCGGCTTCGGCGGATTTTGCGCCTGCCTTGGGGACCGGCTGAGGCTCGGACGCGGGCGAAGCTGCAGGTTTACCCTCAGGCGTGGCGGCGACGAGCTTGGCGACGCCCTCCTGGTCTTCGTCCTGCCGCTTGGGCGCGGCCTTCTTGGTGGCGTCGAGATAGCGATAGGCAAGCAGCTTCAGCGGATCGGTGACGAGGAACCAGCTCAGGGCGTAGCCCCAGACCAGCGCCGCCCAGCCCCACCACAGCGGCGCCACGAGGAACCCGAAGACGGAAATCGCCGTCGCCAGCGCTTGCGTCCCGACGACCGCGATCACGAGGATGCGCGCCGGACGAATCGACCACCAGGGTCCGCGCGTGCGCGTCTGAAAGATCGTCAGATGTCCCGCCACCGACAGCAGCAGATACATCATGGTCTGGAGTTGCGGCCGGTCGATGTGAAAGACCTGATGGCCGAGGTAGAAGAGACCGAAGGCGGCGATCGGGCCGACGAGCCCGAGCACGGTGGCGATCGTCAGAACCGTGCGCATGTCCCATGCTTCGGGCTGGTTCCGATAGAGGACGTTATCATATGCGATCGACAGGATCGCGCCGTCGTTGAGCAGGGCGAGCATCACGATCATGATCGCGGTCACGGGAAAGAAATCGAAGACGACGATCGCCAGGGTCATGAACAGGAGCACGCGCAACGTTTCCGCGATGCGGTACATCGCGTAGCTGTTCATCCGCTGGAATATTTCGCGGCTCTCCTTGATCGCGTCGAGGATCACGCTCAGTCCAGGCGCCACCAGCACGATGGACGCGGCCGCGCGCGCCGCGTCGGTGGCGCCCGAGACCGCAAAGCCGCAGTCGGCTTTCTTCAGCGCCGGCGCGTCGTTCACGCCATCGCCCGTCATGCCGACGATGTGGCCGTGCTTTTGCAGCACGTCGACGATATGGAACTTGTGCTCGGGAAAGACCTGGGCGAAGCCGTCGGCGTTCTCTATGGCCTTGGCCGCTTCCGGCGTTTCATCGGTCTTGGAATCGCCAAGCGTTCCGCCATCGAGGATGTTGGCGCCCATCCCGAGGGTCTTGGCCATCTCGCGGGCGATCGCGAGGGCGTCGCCGGTCACCATCTTGATCTTCACGCCCATTTTTGCGGCGGCGGCGACGGTCGCCTTGGCGTCCACGCGCGGCGGATCGAACAGCGGCAACACGCCCAGCATCCGCCATGCGCCATCGCCGTCCGCCCGCGCGACGCCGAGCGCGCGGAAGCCGCGGGCCGCGAAGTCGTCGACCGCCTTGTCGACGGCGGCCTTGATGGCCGCCGCGTTGCTGGACAGGCCCTGGATGACCTGCGGCGCGCCTTTCGTCACCTTGAAGGACTTGCCGTCGGCGGCTTTCACCGTCGCCTCGGTGCGCTTGTGCACCGGATCGAACGGGGTGAAATGGGTGACTTGATAGGGCTTCAGCGCGCCCTGGTCCTTAAGGCCGCCCAGCACCGCAAGGTCGATCGTGTCGTCATTCTCCTGTCGCGAGGCGAGCGCGCCGGCCAGGATGACATCGTCGGGCGTGATCCCGTCCAGGCAGAAGGGCTCCCCCAGCGTCAGTTTGTTCTGGGTCAGCGTGCCCGTCTTGTCGGCGCAGAGCACGTCGACGCCGGCCAGTTCCTCGATGGCGACCAGTTTGCTCACGATCGCCTGTTTCTTCGCGAGCTTGCGCGCGCCCACCGCCATGGTCACCGACAACACCGTGGGCATCGCCACGGGAATGGCCGCGACCGTGAGCACCAGCGCGAATTGCAGCGTCGTGAGAATGGGCTCGCCGCGATAGATCGAGAGGCCGATGATCACGGCCACCACAATCAACGCGAGAACGATGAGATAGTCGCCGATCTTCAGCACGGCCTGCTGGAAATGGCTGACCGTGACCGCCGTCTCGACCAGTTCCGCCGTCCTGCCGAAATAGGTCTTAGCCCCCGTCGCGTAGACAAGCGCGTCGATTTCGCCGCGCCGGATGATCGACCCCGAGAAGATCGCGTCGCCGGTCTTGCGCGTGGCCGGCAAGGATTCTCCCGTCAGCGCCGACTGGTCGACCGAGACTTCGTCGCCATCCAGCAGGCGCGCGTCGGCGGGAACGATGTCGCCCAGACGCAGCCGTATGACGTCGCCGGGCGCCAGCTCCTTCGCGGGCGGCGTGATCCATTTTCCGTCGCGCTTGACCCGCGCCTTGATCGCCAGCCTGGCCTTCAACGCATCGATCGCATTGCCGGCTTCGTGTTCTTCCCAGAAGCCGATGGTGGCGTTGGCGAAGAGCAGCACCAGAATGATGAAGAAGTCGGGCCAGTGACGAACGACGGCGGAAAGAACCACCGCGACCTCGATCATCCAGGGAATCGGACCCCAGAAGTAACCGAGAAACTTGAGCAGCGCGTTGGTCTTCTTTTCCGGGATTTCGTTGGGGCCATATTGCGTCAGTCGCTTTTGCGCCTCGGCCCCGGTGAGGCCCTCCGGCGACGACCCCAACTTTTTCTCGACCTCCGCCAAAGGCAGGGTTTTCAGATCGTCTTTCGGGTCAGGCTGCGGACCGGGTTTCGGTCCGGAAACTTTGGGCTCGGCTGTAGGTGCGGTCATGGCGGATCTTCCTTCGATCAGGTCGGCGAGGGCCGAACGAGCGCCAGCGTGTGCTGCGCGATCATCAGTTCCTCGTTGGTGGGGATGACCCAGACGGACACCTGGCTGTCGGGGGTGGAGATGCGCGGTCCGCCGGACGCGTTCGCCTTGTCGTCCAGCGTCACGCCAAGCGACCCCAGCCTGCGGCACAAAGCGGCGCGCACCGGGACGGAGTGCTCGCCGATGCCGGCGGTGAACACGAACGCGTCCAGCCCGCCCAGCACGGCCGCATAGGCGCCGGCATATTTGGTCATCGCATGGACAAAATAGTCGACCGCCGCGATCGCGGCCGGCGCGGCGCTGTCCTGCAGGACATGCATGTCGCCGCTGACGCCGGAAAGCCCGAGCAGGCCCGCGCGCTCGTACAGCATTTTTTCCAGCGACGCGGCGTCGAACAGTTTGCGGCGCAGCAGATAGAAAAGCGCGCCCGCCGGCACGTCTCCAGAGCGCGTCGCCATCGGCAGGCCGGACACCGCGCCAAAGCCCATCGAGGTCTCGATGCTCTTTCCGTCAAGCATGGCGCACATGCTGGCGCCGCCGCCGAGATGCGCGGCGATCACCCGGCGGGCTTGCGGCGCCAACTTCGGAACCTGCCGGCTGATATAGTCGTAGGAGATGCCGTGGTAGCCCCAGTGGCGCACGCCCGCATCGCGGACATCTTTGGGAAGCGCATAGGTCTGCGCCACTTCCGGCATCGTGCGATGAAACGAGGTGTCGAAACAGGCGACTTGCGGCAAGCCCGGGAAAGCTTCGGCGAAGGCCCGGGCGCCGCGGATGTTGAAAGGCTGGTGCGACGGCTCCAGGGCCGTGAGGGATTGGAGGTAGTCGAGCACTTCGCTGTCGATCACAACCGGCGCCTCGAAGCGGTCGCCGCCAAGCACCACGCGATGGCCCGCCGCTATCACCTTCGCGCCGGCGAGGTTCGCCTCCAGCCAGTGAATGACGAATTGCATGGCGGCCTTGTGATCGATCGCGGCGCCGTTGCCCCAGGCGTGGGCGTCCAGCGGCTTACCGGCGTCGTCACTGGCGATGAAATGTGGATCGGCCTGCATGTTGTCGATGCCGCCGCGGCACAGGAGCGGCAGTGATTTTTTCGCGTCCGGCGCATAGGCGGCGAACTTCAGGCTGGTGGAGCCGGCGTTGAAGACGGCGATGGCGTCGCTCATGGGCGATCACTCCGCCGTTTCAGGAAAGAGGATCCCCGGATCGCGCGCCATCGCATCGGCATAGAGAACCGCCGCCGCAGCCGAGAACCGACGCGCGGCGGCGGTGTCGGCGCGGCTCGTCAGGATCAACGGCGCCCGCGCGCCGACGACCAGGCCGGCCGTCTGCGCGTCGGCCATGAAGGCGAGGTTTTTATAGACCATGTTGCCCGCCTCGATATTCGGCGCGATCAGGATATCGGCGACGCCCGCGACCGGTGAAGAGATGTTCTTGATCCGGGCGGCTTCGGCGTCCACGGCGGCGTCCAGATCGAGCGGACCGTCGACGACGCCGCCGACGATCTGCCCCCGATCCGCCATCTTGGCCAGGATCGCGCCATCGAGCGTGGCCGCCATCTTGGTGCTCACCATCTCCACTGCGGCGAGCACGGCGACTTTCGGCAGGTCGACGCCAAGCACGCGGGCGAAGCCGATGGCGTTCTGGCAGATGTCCCGCTTCTGGTCGGTATCGGGCGCGATGTTGAGCGCGACATCGCTGATGACGAAGCGGCGCGCATAGGTCGGCGCCGACACCATCACGCAGTGGCTGATGAGTTGGCCGGCGAGGAGTTTCGCGTCTTTCTGCATGACGGCATGCAGGAACACGTCGGTATGAAGGCTGCCCTTCATCAGCGCAGCGACCTCGCCGGCGCCTGCGGCCGCCGCGGCCTTGAGCGCCGAGTTTTCCGGGCCGTCCGTCGGCACGATCCGATATTTCGCGATATCCAGATGCGCCTGATCCGCAATGCGTCGGATTTCGGCCTCGGGCCCGAACAGCACCGGCAGGATCAGCCCCGCCTCGGCGCTCTCGACCGCGCCGACGAGCGCATTGGCGCTGCATGGATGGACGACGCCGGTCGGCATGGGCTTGAGGTCGCGGCAGCGCTCGATCAGCCCTTCGAGCCGGTGCTCCGGCGCCTCACGCTGCTGCCGCATCGTCGGCGCCGACACCTCCAGGACCGCGGTCGCGATGACGTGGCCGGCCGGATCGGAGCAAAGTCCGTCCAGCACGACGATTCCCTGATCGGCGCGCTTCTCGCGCACGACGAGGCGCGCGGTCATCACGTCGTCGATCGGCAATGCGCCCTTGATCCGCACCGAGGCGGCGCGGATGCTGGCGCCCGGTCCCGGCAGCGATGAACCGACCAGGCCGGTCAGGATCGCCGTGACGATGCCCGCCGCCGCCTGGCTTTCCCCCGGCGCGGCCGGCAGGTCGAAATCGCCGAAGGCGGCTTCCCAGGCGCGCACGTCGCCCGCCTGGAGCCTGCGCTCGATAGACGCGCTGTCGCCGGGCGCGATCTCCTCAAGCGTCTTGTTGACGACGATCCGCATGAGATTCAACTCCAAAGTGACCGGCCGTCCGACCTTGGCAAGGGCGCGACCGCGACAAAGGCAAGCGTTTGGCCCGCGCAACGCCCAGGACTCAGCCGGATGCAACAACAGCCAGGCGCTTCTCGCGCGGCGCGCCGAGCAGGTCCGACAACCGCGTCAGCCGATCTCGCGCGGCGGAGAGCGGAGATCCCCCCGCGCCGATAATCGCATTCACCTGTTTGAGGAGTTCCTTGCGTGCGTCCGCTCCGGGCGCCATCGACGCGAGCGCTTCAAGAGCACGGTCGGGTTCGAGCTGCAGCACGAAGAACTGGTCGCGCACCAGCGCCTTGAACTGGGCGAGCGACAAATGCATGAGCCGCTGGCGCGCGACATTGAGCGCGAGCGCGGAGCGCTGGTCGATCGCGCGATCCGCCGCCATCACATACAGCACCGCCCGCGTCAGCGCTTCATCGAAGCCGCCGGTCTTCAGCATGGCCTCGTATGCATCCGACCTGGCCTGGCGCGCCGCGAGATCTTCGGACGAAGGGCCGAGAACCGGCCGCGCGTCGCTGTTCGCGTCGACACCGAGAAGCGCCTGGACGAAAGGCGAGCCATAAAAGGCGAAGAACATTTTCTCGGCCATCTGGTCCCGCTGGACCCGGTAGGCGTCCAAACCCGCGGTGATCTGGTCGGATATCCGGGTTTGAAGCGCCAGGAACGGATTATCCGCTGGGACGGGCTTGCGCGACGCGGCCGCCTCGGCAGCCAGCTTCTGAACAGGCCGCATCCAGGGATTTCTGTCGGAGAACAGGGTGTAGCTGAGCCTCAACGGGTCAAGGGCCCGCATGATGCTGGCGGCCGGCTGGTTGGCCAGCGCGCGGACCACCGGCTGCATGAAGGTGCGATAGAGCGACAGGTTGAGGTCCGACAGCCGGGCTACGGCGGCGAAGGCGCGGTCGTCCGCGGGACTGTTGCGTCCCAGCGCACGGATGTCGTCAAGCGAGCGCTGTTCGAAGCGCGCGATCCAGTCGCCGGTGACGAACCCGCCTGCGGGGACATCAGCCGGCCGTGGCGAAATCACCATCTCGTGGAGGCCGGGCGGGAGGCAGTCGATGACATCCATCATCTGCACGAACTCCTCGTCCTGCTCGGCCCCCACCTTGGTGGAGACGAAGATGGCGAGATGCCCGACCTTGTGGCTCAGGCAGTAGACGATCGTCCGGCCCGTGGCGCGAATGTCGTCGACATCTCGGTAGAGGTCCAGGATCCAGCCCAGCGCCTGCGGCGGCGGACTGATATTGTCTTCCGACGAGGTGAACACGATGATCGGCGACGTGATGTTGCGGATGTCGAACACCGTGCCGTCGTGCGATTTGATCTCGTTGCGGGTCAGCTTGTCGCCGATGAAAAGGTTGTCGACCAGGAACTGCAGCTCGTCGCCGTTGAGTTCGATGAAGTCGCCCCACCATTTCTCGAATTCGAGATAGCGCTCCGCCCCTGTGTCGATGTGGGTGTAGATTTCGTACTGCTTGCCCCAGAGCCAGTAGGCCGGATTCAGCATGTCGAAATTCAGGACCAGGCCCGTGCCGTCGAACTTTCCGTCGCCAAGGTCGCTCGTCAGGGCGGTAAGCCAGCTTCCGCCAAGCAGGCCGCCGGAGTAGCGCATGGGATCCTTGCCATGGACGCCTTGCCAGTAGGACATGGGGGATCCGGCGACCAGGCAAGGACCGAAGAGATCCGGCCGCAGCATGGCCACCATCAGCGTCTGATAGCCGGCCTGGCAATTGCCGATCGCAAACGGGCGCGATGAATCCGGATGGAGTTCGACCACGCGCTCGAAGAACTTCACCTGCCCCTCGACGACGTCGAGGAATTGCTGGCCGGGCTCGGGCGCCGCGCTGAAAGCGATGAAATACACCGGGTGGCCCGCCTCCAGGGCGTCGCCGATCTCGCTCTCCGCCTTGAAACCGCCGATGCCCGGCCCCTGGCCAGCGCGCGGATCGACCACCACGACCGGGCGTTTGCGGGTGTCGGTCGCGCGCCCCGGCGTCGGTAAGATATGCAACAGCGAATAGTTGATCGGCCGTGGCAGCGACCGGCCGGTCATGACGACTTCGTGGTCGAAGCGCAGCACGGTCGCGGTCGGGCGGGAAGTGATCTCGATCTCTTCGTTGCCGCGACGCCGCAGCAGATCGACGAACAGAACGCCGCGCTGGAGCGCATCGATCATATAGGCCGGCCACGCGTTCATGACATTGCCGGGAGACGCCTCGAAGAGCGCGGGGAACGCAGGAGATTGTGTAGCGGAAGGATTTTCGACCGGAACGGCCTTTGATGTCGGCTGATGTGTCATTTGATCTCCAAGGAAGGATGCGGCCGGGCGCCAGGTTGACGGGCTGTTGTGATCCTATTTCTCCCCGCGGCGTCCGCGTCTTCCATGTCCGGGCGCGCGCCGGGGAATGCTCATGCGAGGATGGGACGGTCACGCGTCGGCGCCTGATACGGCCAATGGCTGGTCTTTCAGGGGCGAGGCGCGATCGGCGCCGTTGGCGCCAAGCGGTTTGCCGGCCTTGTCAAGTAGTTCGAGGAACGGCTTGATGATGTCGATCGGCATCGGAAAAATGACCGTCGAATTCCGTTCGGCGCCGATTTCCGTTAGCGTTTGCAAATAGCGCAACTGCATCGCGGCTGGGATGCTTCCGAGGATCTTGGCGGCGTTGACCAGGGTTTGCGACGCCTGAAACTCGGCCTCCGCATGGATGACCTTGGCGCGACGGTCGCGTTCCGCTTCCGCCTGTTTGGCGATAGCACGCACCATGTTGTCGGTCAGCTCGACCGTTCTGATCTCGACATTGCTGACCTTGATGCCCCAGGTTTCGGTCTGGGCGTCGAGAATGCTCTGGACATCGGCGCTGAGCTTTTTCCGTTCGGAGAGCATGGCGTCGAGCTCATGCTGGCCGAGCACGGCCCGCAGCGTGGTTTGAGCGAGCATGTTGGTGGCGGGAAGATAATGTTGAACGTGGATTATCGCCCGCTCGGGATCGACGACATTGAAATAAAGCACGGCGTCGACTTTCATCGAGACGTTATCGCGCGAGATCACGTCCTGACTGGGGATCTCGATGACCTGAATGCGGAGATCGACCCGCACCATTTCCTGGATGAAGGGGAACAGCAACACCAGGCCCGGCCCTCTGACACGTTGGAAACGCCCCAGGGTGAAGACGACGGCGCGCTCATACTCGCGTAGAACCTTCACCGCCGCGAGGACCACAATAAAAGCGGCCAGGACCAGAACCGGGATAGCATAGATAAACATGATGTCGCTCCTTTCAGACCGAGACGAAGACATTCATCGCGGTAGAGGCGGCTCCGCCGCATGGTTCGCGCGCGCCGTCCGGTCGGCGGCGACGAAACGCCTCGGCCGATTTTGGAATGTGACACACATCGCGCCCGGCCGCCGCCGCGCGGCAGCCTCGGAAATTACTCAATGGCGCCCCCCGGCCCGCGAGTGAGGTTACGGGGATCCATCGTCGGGACGCGACGGCGCGTCGGCAGGCTCGGAATATGCTTACAGGCGCCGCGGCGCTGGTGTGGCTGTGCAGGCGTCGTTTCCCCAACCCCGGCGATCCAGGCTCGATCAGCCTGGGGGCGAATGTCTGCGTCTCGTCAGACGCTACTGGGCGGCGCCAGGCTTTTCGGCAGCGCTGGGCTTTTGTGCAATGCCGCGATAAACCGCCGCCGGCCAGGATAACGCTCTCGGCAGTTCCGCTACAACCTTCTCGACGAATTGCGATGCGGAGCCGGCGCTCCAGTTTGCTGTAATCGTGGGCGCCAGCATGACGCCAACGCCGACCAGATAAGCAATCACTAACAGGGCGATAAGCATACGCATCGTGTCCTCCTCCACATGGCGATCAAAACGAGAAGCAATCGGGCTGCGCCAATCGTGACGTCGAACGTCGCGCCAAAATTCCGATCACGACGTCACGGCCAGCCTCGGACTGGATCGGGCCGCAATTCGTGCTTTCCAAACGCTATGCGCTTTCGAGCAATCCGATAAACACGACGCCCGAAAGAATTCCGCCGAAATCGGCAACGTCACCGATCCAACCGCCGACGGGA
This sequence comes from uncultured Pseudomonadota bacterium, assembly GCA_963704565.1. GTDB lineage: Bacteria > Pseudomonadota > Alphaproteobacteria > Rhizobiales > Beijerinckiaceae > Rhodoblastus. The sequence goes on along the minus strand of OY969917.1, from coordinate 3,812,999 downwards.
AGGAAAAAACCGAAGCCGAAGGCAAGAAATGTCACGCTGATAAGGCCGCTCCCTAGTAGCACCGACATTTGATCGTCCCGTTCCGATCGCTGGCAGTCAGGGAGATCGTCAGTCTCGCCTGCTCCGCCGCCAGTTTGACAGTTTGGAGATGAGTCGGAGGTCGCGACAGAGACGGAATCTACTCATTTCCGTCCAGCCGGGGCGTCATCCGGGCGCATCTTCGTTCCGATGCCGGCGGCGGGCGGCGGACCAAGGCCGCGCAAGGCGATCCAGTCCCGGCTGTCGCCGCAAGGTCCATAGGTGTTTTCCGACGCTGTCGCGCGATGAGTCCATCCCTTAAACCTCTATCTGTGCGGCATTATATACGCCGGACCGCCCAGCGGCTCGCCGCTGCGGCTCCAGATCGCCGAAATGGCCACAAATGGACACGCTTCTGATTGTCACTCCTTGGTCGTTGTGCTGGGCGACGGCGGCCGTTGCCCTGTTGATGGCCCGCACGGCGGCGGTTACCCGGCGGCATGCGATGGCCACGAGTCCTTTGCGCTCGCGCGACCATCGGCTTTCTTCTTTGGCCAGGCTCTGGTCGTAAAGTGATGGGGTGGACGGCGCCCCGAAGCGGCATCGATGTGCCATGATGGTGGTCGATGAAACAACCGTCAGATGGAGCGCCGTCCATGGGTAAGTCTATCAAGAATCTTTCTTCTGTCACGCAAGTTGGTCTCGACCTCGCCAAGAACGTGTTTCAGGTGCATGCAATTGACGCGCAAGGCGCGGTCATCGTCGCCAAGCCTGTCCGGCGCGGGCAGCTTTTGCAATTTTTCGCCTCGCTTCCGCCGTGCCTTGTCGGCATGGAGGCTTGCAGCTCGGCGCATCATTGGGCGCGCGAGCTGATCGGGCTTGGCTTTTCGGTCAAGCTGATCCCGCCCGCCTATGTGAAGCCTTTCGTTCGGCGCAACAAGAACGACGCCGCCGACGCCGCGGCGATCTGCGAGGCCTTGGGGCGGCCGAACATGCGCTTCGTGCCGGTGCGCTCGGTCGACAACCAGGCGCAATTGATGCGCCACCGCGCGCGCGAGTTGCTGGTCGGCCAGCGCACGCAACTCCTCAATGCGCTGCGCGGGCATCTGGCGGAAATCGGCGTCGTCGCGGCGCAAGGCGCGCAAAACGCCTATGTGCTCAAACGCATGGCCGCCGAGGGCTGCGACGAAAACGGCGAGATCGTCGTCGCCGATTGCGTGCGCGCGGCGCTGGCGCCGCTGGCTCGCCAGATCGACGCGCTCGATGAGGAAATCGACCGGATCGGAGCCGAGATCGAGGCGCTGATCGAGACCGACGAGAGGGCGCGGCGGCTGATGACCATTCCCGGCGTCGGGCCGGTCACGGCTTCGGCGGTCGTTGCGACCGTGCAAGACATCGGCGCCTTCGCCTCCGGCCGCGAGTTCGCTGCTTTTCTCGGCCTTGTGCCGCGCCAATATTCGAGCGGCGGCAAGGAGAAGCTCGGCCGCATCTCGAAAATGGGCGACCGTTACTTGCGCAAATTGCTGGTGGTCGGGGCCTGCGCGGTGCTGTGCCATCGCAAGGGCCATAGCGACGCCCTGCGCGTCTGGGCCGATCGGCTGCTGGAGCGCAAGGACGCCAAATACAAGTTCAAGCTGACGGCGGTGGCGCTGGCCAACAAGCTGGCGCGCATCGTCTTCGCGCTGCTGGCGCGCGGCGGCGTTTACGTCGGGCGGCAGGCTGCCGCCTGACGCCGGCCACAGGGTTTTCGCCGCAAGGCGAAACGCAATCGAGGGTGACCAAGGGGTGATGTGAACCACGGAAAGGCTCGGAAGCCTGATGTAGTGTCGGCGCCAATGCGAGCGCGATACGGTGATTGAGGCAAAGAGCCAGGCGGACGATCCATCAGGGCCAGCGGCGATAAAAACCCGCGTCAACAGGCCGAAGACATGACCGCACCCGAGACGTTCACAGCACGCCAAGAAAACCCTTGATCAAGGGGCGCCGTCCAGACACGACACAACAGGTCGGCCAATGGCCGGAAACGCATGACAATTTTGACCGTGAAGCATGTCACGACCTATTCCTACGCCACGCCGGTGCGGCTCGGCGAGCACCGGATGATGCTGCGCCCACGCGACAGCAACGATCAGCGCCTTCTCAACGCCACGCTCGATATCGAACCGCGGCCCCATAACCTGCGCTGGATTCACGACGTGTTCGACAATTGCGTGGCGATTGCGAATTTCTCCGGCGTGACGCAGAGCCTCCGGGTGGAGAACAATCTGACGCTCGAGCACACCCCCTACGAGGGGCCGGAGTTTCTGCTGGAGGATCGCGCGCGACATTACCCCTTCCCCTATGAAGCCGACGAAATTCCCGATCTCGCTCGTCTGATCGAGCGGCGCTATCCCGACCCTTCTCGCGAGCTCGATCATTGGGTTCAGCGCTTCCTCTCTCAGGGACGTCCAACGGAGACGGGAACGCTGCTTATGACCATGACCTATGCGATCAAGGAGGGCCTGACCTATGAGCGTCGCGCCACCAAGGGAACGCGCAGCCCCTTGCAGACGCTTTCCTCAGGGCGCGGCGCCTGCCGCGATTTCGCAACCTTGATGATGGAGGCGGCGCGCGCCCTGGGCTTCGCCGCCCGCTTCGTCTCCGGCTATATCTATGTGCCGGATCGCGACGTTGGCGAACGCCATCTCGGCGGCGGCTCGACGCATGCATGGTGCCAGATCTATCTGCCCGGCGCCGGCTGGGTCGAATTCGATCCGACCAATGGCATCGTCGGCAGCCGGGATCTCATTCGCGTAGCCGTGGCAAGGGAGGCGCATCAGGCCATTCCCCTTCACGGATCCTATTTCGGCGATCCCGCCGACGATGCGGGAATGGAGGTCTCCGTCCTTGTTCGACGGCTCCCCGAAAGCGCGCCTTTGGTCACGGACGATCGGAACCTTTCGCAACAGGGCGGAATTTCCGACAAGGCGCGCCGCTCGAACGCGGCATGCGGTGCGGACGAAACGGTAGAGCAACGCAAACACGAGGAGCGCTAGATGCGCATCCAGGCGGGCTTTGACATCGCATTTCAATGTCCGACGCGGACGCCGATGTTGCTTCAGCTCAACGTCCATCCGTCGCGCGAAGCGGATTTGCTTTCGTCGGATGTCATCACCTCGGTTCCGCCTCTGCCGATGCGGTCCTATCTCGATCTTTTCGGCAATCGCGTCACGCGTCTGGAGGTTCCGCCGGGCCTGGTCACCTTCAGCAACCGCTTCGTGATCCATGATTTTGGCGAGCCGGATGAAACGCCGCCCGACACGGGTTTGACGCCGATCGCCGGCCTCCCCGATGAGACGTTGCTTTTTCTCGTTTCGAGCCGCTATTGCGACAGCGACAAGCTCGCCGATTTCGCGTGGTCGACGTTTGGAAAAATATCCGGCGGCTACCAACGCGTTCAGGCTATTTGCGACTTTGTTCATTCGAAAATCCGCTTCTCTTATCCCGAAGCGCGCCCGACGCGTTGCGCCAGCGATTCCATGCACGAAGGCGTTGGCGTCTGTCGCGACTTCGCCCATCTGGCCATTGCGCTCTGCCGCTGCCTGAACATTCCCGCGCGTTATTGCACCGGCTATCTGGGCGACATTGGCGCGCCACCCGACATCAACCCGATGGATTTCAGCGGCTGGGCCGAGGTCTTCCTTGACGGGCGGTGGTGGACCATGGACGCGCGTCACAACCATCCACGCATCGGCCGCATCGTCATGGGACGCGGCCGCGACGCGGCCGACGTTCCGATCTCGACGGCCTTCGGCGTCGCTAATCTCGTGCGCTTCGAGGTGCTCACCGACGAAGTGGCGCCATTTCACATTCCGTAACGTGGATCGCCGCGTCATCGTGACGCGGCGGCTTGAGCATATTCCCAAAAAGTTGCAGACTTTTTTGACAATAATATAAGTTAAACCAATGACTTATAGACTTCTTCCGATTCCGAAGGAACGGAAAAGGCTCTAGTGTCACGCCGCCCAAACCTCGCAGGAGCCGACATGAAAATTCTGATGGTTCTGACCTCCCACGACAAACTTGGCGCAACCGGCCAGAAGACCGGATTCTGGCTGGAAGAGTTCGCTGCCCCCTATTACGTGTTCGTGGATGCGGGCGCCGATGTCACGCTCGCTTCGCCGCTCGGCGGGCAGCCGCCGGAAGACCCGAAAAGCGACGCGCCGCAGTCGCAGACCGACGCCACCCGGCGTTTCAGAGCAGACGCGGCGGCGACAGCCGCTGTGGCGCACACGCTCAAACTGGACGACCTTTCCCCAAAAGATTTCGACGCGATATTTTATCCTGGCGGCCATGGCCCGCTCTGGGATCTCGCGGAGGACAAGACGTCCATCGCGCTGGTCGAAGGCGCGCTTGCGGCAGACAAGCCTGTCGCCGCCGTTTGCCATGCGCCAGGCGTCCTCCGACGTGCGAAAACGCCGCGGGGGCGATCCGTGGTGGAAGGCAAGAAGGTCACCGGCTTCACCAACAGCGAGGAGCAGGCGGTCGGGCTGACCGAGGTCGTGCCTTTTCTTGTCGAGGACATGCTTCGCGCCAACGGCGGAGATTATTCGAAGGCCGGCGACTGGCAGCCCCACGTGGTCGTCGATGGGCGGCTGATCACAGGGCAGAACCCCGCGTCATCGGAACTTGCGGCAAAGGCTTTGCTCAACGCGCTCCGCGCGGGACCGCCTGCCAAACCGTGAGCCTGAATGTGAAGCATTCCAGTGACGCCTGGTTTCAAGTGCGCCGGGCTGGATCGCATTCGATCCGATCAACCGCAGTTTCGGCGGCTATATTCCGATACCGGTCGCGGTTGCGCGCGACATCCGTCATGCCATGCAGGCGGCGGGCGGATTTGTCGGCGCCCGCGACGCTTTTTCCGGCACGACGGTCGAGGTCGCCTCTCTGGCTTGAGCGCGATCCTTTCGCGATGGAGCGGGACGATTGCACAAACGAAAAAAGCCGCCAGTCGGCGGCCCTTTTCTGCATGGCCGAAGCCAAATCCCGCCCTCGACGAAAAGTCCCGCCGAGGCCGAGTAAACCGGTTCAGTCGTGGCGATAGTGATGATGATAGTGATGATGGTGGTGAAACCCACGGGCAATGGACGGCCCTGCCACATAGCCAACCGCGCCGCCAGCGACCGCGCCGACTGGTCCGCCAACAATGGCGCCGGCTCCCGCTCCCATCAATCCTTCATTCAGCCGTTCCCCGGCCATCGCCGGAGTTCCGGCGAGAGCGACTCCGAGAAGAAGCGCTAGAACAAAAAAAGTGTGTGTCATTTTATTTACTCCGTATGCGGCGTTATAAAATGGCTTACAGCACCGCTTAAACTTCTTATAGCACACATATTATCAAATTACAATAATAATATGGTTTGTGTTATAATACAATTTTTAGCGGTAGCTTGTATTTTTTAAAATAGTGCCCAATTTATTGTTTCAGGCCTTTGCGATCGTTATTTATCGCATGAGCTTCCTGACTGGCTTTCGCAACAGCCAAATAACGTGCAAAACACTTGGCGCTTAGTCATCTATTTTGTGTGAAGCCCGGATCGGCTTAAGCCGATCTGGAACCGCCACCACAGTGAGACTTCTTTCATGACCAATAGCCCCATGAAGTTCGACCCGGCCAAGCCCGCCCAAGTGAAGAAATAAGCTTCCCTTTTGGCGGCTCCCCCGAACGAGGGCCTGATGATCTTTTGGGGCGGGGGGCGGTCATTCGCCGCCTGCCCCTTCAATTCGCCCGAAGCGCCCTGAATTCGGGCGCAACGAGAGTTCCGGACATGGCCCGGACCATTCCCTTCGGACGGCGCGTTCCGCTTCCCTCAACCGTTCAGATCCTCCATGACCGTCTCGTCATGGAACGCGACGAGAAAAAGCGGCTGAAGGCCGCCCCGGAGCCCGGCCTGAACGCCGGCCCGCCCCGCGCGCGCCCTCTCGGAAATTAAGCGCATCGTCTTCCGCCGCTTATCCGCGCGAGCGGCGCAGCGAGCCGATGACCATTCCAACGCCAAGGGCGATCAACACGGCCGTCAGCGGATTCCGCTCGATGCCGCCCCAGAACTGAGAGCTGGCCGCTTTGACATTTTTCTGGGCGTCACCGGCGGCATTCGCGATCGCGCTCCGGGCGTCATCAACCGCGCTGGAGACGTGAATCCCGGCCGCCTGGGTTTGATGTTCCACCATCCCGCGCATCGTCTCCGTCAAATGCGCGATGTCGCGCCGCAGGGCGGCCAGATCCGCGCCGATGTCCGCTGTGGCGCCGTCAACCTTGGGGGTCATGCTTGTCTCCTGTGAAATCGGCCGACGATGGGCGCCTTCCGTGGAAAGTGGAGCCGCGTCAGGCTAAATTCGACCCAAGAGAAGCAGGACGATGACGATGAGAAGGATGAGGCCAATTCCGCCGCTGGGGAAATAGCCCCAATTCGCGCTGTGCGGCCACGTCGGCAACGCGCCGACGAGAAACAGCACCAGTATGATGAGCAAGATTGTACCGAGCATCGGAAAAACTCCTGGATAGTGACGCGCCGCGCTTGAAAGACTTCAAATCTGTTCGCGCGGCGCGGGCGGCGACAGGGCGTGACAAGCGCCCCCGATCATTACTTCTTCAGTGCTTCCTTCACCACGTCCTTCACGCCGCCGACGGCGTTCTGGATCTTGCCTTCGGTTTTGTCGTTTTTGCCTTCGGCAACGAGCTTGGCGTCGCCGAGAGCTTTGCCTGCCGCTTCCTTGATGGCGCCCTTGGCTTTTTTGGCGGCGCCGATGATGCGATCCTTGTCCATGTCGATGGCTCCTGTTTGTCGATGCTTTCGTGGGTCAATCCCGAGGCGCCCTGCCGAGCGAACTTGTTCCGCAGATCGGACGCCTCAATCGCAACAGGTAGCCTGGCGGCGATCTCTGCACCGCGCGGCCTCCCCCTGCGAATCTTTGTTCATTTCTCGCGAGCCGCCGTTCACTTTCCGCCACTCGCTCTTGCGCAATCTAGCTTGACAGATGTCCGAGCCGATAGAATCGGAAAATACTCACGGTGGAGGGCCAGATGTGGCGTTGCCAAGGATGCGCTTCAAAGCCCCGTCCATGCTCCCGAGTCCGGAACAATGCCGGGCTAAAAAAAGCAAAGCGCCTCGCGCCGCTAAATTGCGCCTGCATCCTGGCGCCTGGACCAATGCGCGCTGCCCGCTGACGGCGGTCCCGGAAAGGTGGACAGGGTCTGAGTATATTCCGAGTTTGCCGTGGATCCTTTGTCGTGATCTATCTTTTCCATGCGCCGGGCGATCAGGTGATCCTGGCCCATCGGATTCATGGGCATTTGAAGTGAAGCACGCACACGAGCAAATAGCCGCATCCGGAACCGTGACATCCGGCTTTGCCCGGCGGTTTGTCGTCGAAGGCAAAGACGGCAAGCATCTGGCCGATATCGGAGCCGACGCGGTCGATCTCGTCGGTCTGCATGAGGGCGACGAGGTGACATTCAAGGACCGCCGCAAACTTTCCGAGATCAAGGTCACGGAGATCGCGAAAGGGCGGGGAGAGTCGATGCGGCTCGAACGCAAGCACAAGCATGAACGCAAGAACGGTCACGACCGGCGTCGTGCTTGTCGCGATCCTCGCGCCGCTGTCGCGGCGGTAAAGCTTGAAGGTTTTGAGGTGTTGGGCGAGCCGCGCGAAAAGCCCAAGCATTTTGAAATTCTCGGGCGCTCCACGAATGGAAAGTTCATCGAATTTCATGTCGAACCGGATGGCGCGATCGGCAAGCGGAAACCCGCCGATACAAGGGAGCCGAAATGGGCTTCGGCGATTGCGCAAAAATAGCGACGGCGCCCGCGTGGAGGCGCCGTCGAGAGCTTCCGGCGATCGATGGCGTTCTCGACGCGCCGGCGCTGGCGAACGCCGATTGCCCGCCGCGTCCTGCGGCGGTCTCATTCGTCCAACCAGTTTCATGGAGAGCAAAATGAAAAAATTTCTGATCATCGGCATTGCAAGCGCCGCGCTGTCGGGCTTTGCGAGTGTCAACCTTTCGACCGCCCAAGCCGGACCCATACCGAACGCCATCGGAGACGCGGCAGGGCGCGCGGCTCTTCCATTGGAAAACGTCCAGTTTTTTTGGGGCGGCCGCAACTACTGTTGGTATGACGACGCCTGGAATGGACCGGGCTGGTATTGGTGCGGCTATCCGTGGCGTCAAGGCTACGGCTGGGGCGGCGGCTATGGCTGGCACGGCTGGCATGGCGGTCATGCCGGCGGGGGCCATGTCGGCCATGTCGGCCATGTCGGCCATGTCGGCCATGTCGGCGCCTTCGGCGGCGGCCATGTCGGCCATGTCGGCCATGTCGGCGGCTTCGGCGGCGGCTTCGGCGGCGGCCACGGCGGCGGCCACGGCGGCGGCCACGGCGGCGGCGGTCATGGCCACGGCCATCACTGAATCCGTTGGCGTCAGCCGCCTTGCCAAACAGCCTTGACCCCATCTTGACGAAGGTCGGGCGGCGACGGTCTCATTCATCCAACCAGTTTCATGGAGTGCAAAATGAAGAAATTTCTGATCATCGGCATTGCCAGCGCCGCGCTGTCGGGCTTTGCGAACGTCAACCTTTCGATCGCCCAGACGGGCGCTCCCCCACCGCCGGCGCCCCAGACGGGCGCTCCCTCACCGCCAGCGCCATCGGAACAGAAGATGGGACCGACGGACAACCAGATCGCCAATATGGTGGACGCCCGGATTGCTCAATTGAAGGCCAATCTGAGTTTGACCGTCGACCAGGAAAAGAACTGGCCCGGCTTGCAGTCGGCCTTGCACGACGATGGAATGGCGCAGTTGAAGGACGCCATGGAAGGCAGGAATCGCCCGATCCGACGAGATCGCGAGCAACAGGGTCAGAATCGCCCGAACGATATCGCGCTTATGCGGACCATGGCCGACGACCTCACCGCCAGGGGCGCGGCCTTGAAGAAGCTCGCCGACGCCGCCGAACCGCTTTATGGCAGCCTCGACGATCGGCAGAAAAACGAATTGATCCATTTCCTCAGGAACGACTTCGAAAAACGCCGCCGCTGAGTTCTCGCGTTCGGGAGCCGATCCGTCGACGAAAGCGGACCGGGGCCCGGAGGCGCCGCGCTCCAGTTATCGGCCCTCAGGCTTGGTCATTTTGCATTTGGCGTGTTAGATCAGAAAAGCCGATGCGGGAGAGGCGCCGTCATCGTTGCCGACTTTCGCACTTGCCGCAACCAGGAGAGATCGGGATCATCGCGCGCAGCCAGCCTGAGAACGAGCGGATCAAGCCAGCTTTTTGGCGGAGCCATGTCATCGGCAATGGCGCCAAGGCGCATGACGATGAAGCGTAGTTTCGTCCTTCTCGCACTGGCCTTGTGTCAAACCATGCTCTGCGCCTGCGCCAGCGTGCCTCGTATCCCCTTCACCAACGCCGACCAAATGGCGGCGGTCCCGACCGACGCGCGGAACATTCGATTCTGGGCCGACTCGCCGGAGAACGTCTTGCAGAACGCCGCGCGGCGCGCGGTCGTCCAGAAGGGGCAGCCTTTCACCTATCTTGCTTTATCGGGCGGCGGCGGCGGCGGCGCTTATGGCGCCGGCGTGCTCAATGGGTGGACGGCGTCTGGAACGCGTCCGGAGTTCACGGTGGTGTCGGGCGTTTCCGTCGGCGCCATGATCGCTCCTTTTGCTTTTCTTGGTCCGGGTTACGATGAGAGGCTGAAGCAGATCTACACCAGCGGCGAGGCGCAAAACCTGATCGAACATACCAGCCCGCTTGGAGCTTTGTTCGGAAGCGGCCTGATCGGGAGCAGGCGCATGCGGGATTTGGTCGAACGCTATGTCGACGACGAGATGCTCCGCGAAATCGCGCGCGAGGATGGCAAGGGGCGCCGCCTTCTGGTCGTCACGACCGATCTTGACGCCCAGCGCGCCGTCATCTGGGACATGGGCGCCATCGCGGCGAGCGGCGGGCCGCAGGGGTTCAAGCTGTTTCGCGACGTTATCGCCGCTTCCGCAAGCGTTCCCGTCGTTTTCGAGCCGCAGCTGATCGATGTCGTGGCCAACGATCGGCGCTTTCAGGAAATGCATGTCGATGGCGCCGTCACCGCGCCGATTTTTATCCTGCCGGATACGGTGTTGCTTGGCGGCAAGTCGATTGCGGCGCGCGGCGGCCGCCAGAATTTGTATGTCATTGTCAACGCGCGACTCGACGCCGGCTTTCAGGTCGTTCCCAACAAGACCGACGCGATTGCGGCGCGTTCGTTCGGCGTCATGGTCAGGGTCGATACCGACGCCGTGCTTGCTCAAACCTATAAAGTCGTCACCCGTGACGGTTTGGGCTTCAATCTCAGCTATATTGGCAAGGACATGGCCGAGAGTGGCGGAACCGGATTCGAGACGGGCGCCATGCGCCGGCTGTTTGCCTACGGCTACGCGAAGGCAAGCGCCGGCTCATTCTGGGAGAACAAGCCGCCTCAGGTCGAAACGGCGAGGGTGACCGCGCAGAAGACGGCGGAACGCTGAGCTGGCGGCGGTCGTTGCGACGGAAACCGACGCCGTGGCCGAGACGCGCCATTCATGTTTTCCGACCCGTCCCGGCGCCTCTCGCTGGCCTTACAAAGCTTGAGTGACGTTCACGGTCGAAACTTCCATGCTAAGCAGGATTTCCGAAAAGTGGCCGCCGGTTTTCGGACAAAAATCCTGCTAAATCAAAAAGCCTAAGCAGCAATTCGTTGGCGCGCCAACGAATTGCTGCTTAGGATCAGCCGCGCATTCGGGCGAGCTTCGCCTGGGCGCCGAAGGCCGGAAGCGAGGCGCCAACATGAAGATCGAAGACCGTTCCGTGCGCCCTGGCCAACGCGGCGCGATTCTCGACAAAACACGAAATCTCAAAATGTCGCGGTCATCCCACGCCTACGTGCGCGGGAATGTCAAAAAATTCTATGAATGGCTCGAAGGATTGAAGAGCGGCACGCTTCCCGATGGGCCCTCGGTTTGGATTTGCGGCGACTGTCACCTTGGAAATCTGGGGCCTGTGGCCAACGCGTCGGGCCATATCGAGATTCAAATTCGCGACCTCGATCAAACCGTCATCGGCAATCCGGCTCATGATCTTATCCGGCTCGGCCTGTCCCTCGCGTCGGCCGCGCGCAGTTCCGACCTTCCCGGCGTGACCACCTCGAAAATGCTCGAACAGATCATGGAGGGCTACAAACGCGCCTTCGAGCCAGGATTCGACACCGAAAGGGTTTCTGAGCAGCCAAAGCCCATCCGTCATGTGACCAGACAAGCCGCTTCCGCTTCGTGGAAAACGCTTGCGACCGAGCGGATCGAGGACAAGAGACCGATCATTCCGCTGGGCCGGCGATTTTGGCCCCTCGCCAAGGCCGAAAGGCATCAAATCGAAATGCTTTTCGCGGGCGAGGAAATGCGCAACCTCGCGACTCTGCTGCGCTCGCGCGACGCCGCCGCGGACGTCAAGCTGGCCGACGCCGCCTATTGGATGAAGGGATGCAGCTCGCTTGGCCGTCTGCGCTATGCCGTCCTGCTTGAAGTTGCAGGTAAAAAAGGCAAGCGCCGGGACTATTGCCTGATGGACCTGAAGGAGGCCGCGCAAGCCGCCGCCCCGCGCGCCGCCAACGCGCATATGCCGGTCGATCAGGCGGAGCGAGTTGTCGAAGGGGGCCGAAACCTCTCACCCTTTCTCGGCAACCGGATGCGCGCACTGAAGCTGATGGAAAAAAGCGTCTTTGTGCGGGAGCTCATGCCGCAGGATCTGAAAATCGAAATGAACCGTGTGACGCGCGACGAAGCGATAGACGTGGCGCGCTATCTGGCCGCCATCGTCGGCAAGGCGCATAGTCGGCAGATGGATGGCGCTACCAGAAAACAATGGCAGAGCGAACTTCTGCGCAACCGATCCAAATCCCTGGATGCGCCAAGCTGGCTTTGGGGCAGCGTCGTGACGCTTCTGGTCGATCACGAACGCGCCTACCTTGAACATTGCCGCAAATATGCGTCCGTGGCGGACTGAATCCCGGTGCGGTTGAATCCGATCGTCGTCAGTCCATTTCTCAACCGGAAGCCAGGAAACATCAATAATGCGCGCACAGCACAGAGAACGGCACCGGACAGGAAATATCGGCTGGCTGCGGGCTGCGGTGCTGGGCGCGAACGACGGGTTGCTTTCGACAGCCAGTTTGGTGTTGGGCGTCGCCGCCGCGCATGGAACGCGCAGCGCAATATTGGTCGCTGGCGTTGCGGGCCTGGTTGCCGGGGCCATGTCGATGGCCGCGGGCGAATATGTGTCGGTTCATTCGCAGTCCGACGCCGAACATGCCGACCTCGAACGCGAGCGCCAGGAGCTCAAGACAGACGAAAAGGGCGAACACAGGGAGCTTGCCGCCATCTATGTCGGCCGCGGACTCGATCCCGCGCTGGCCAAGGCCGTCGCCGACCAACTCATGGCGCACGACGCCCTCGGCGCGCATGCGCGCGATGAGCTTGGCATCTCCGAAACGCTGAGGGCGCGGCCGATTCAGGCGGCGTTTGCTTCAGCCGGCAGCTTTGCCGCCGGGGCGGCGATGCCTCTTCTCGTGGCCGCCCTGACGCCCAACGCCGAGCTGATTGGCTTCGTGGCGGGGGCATCCCTGCTTTGTCTCGTGATCCTGGGCTCCTTGGCGGCGCGCGCCGGCGGCGCGGACGTGACGCGAGGCGCGCTGCGCGTCACGTTCTGGGGTGCGCTGGCCATGGGGCTGACCGCAGGCGTCGGAGCCTTGTTCGGAACAGTGCTGTGAGCGTGATCCTGCGGGGGACGGCGAGAGGGTCTGGGAGCGGTTCGAAGGCGCCTTGGGCCGCACGCCGGACGAGGCTTACTTCTCCCCGGCGCCCTGCAAGGCGGCGGCATAAATTTTCCGCCGCGCGTTGGACGCGACTTCGGTCGGGCTTCGCCCTCCCTACGTCACGCCCAACGCGCGAAACCAAGCAAAGAGAAACCCGGCAGAGTCCACTTATACGGTTTCCGCAAGATTGCTTCGCAATCCGCGGAAACGCCATGGCGCGAAAATCCTCTATGTCGCGGGCGGATTTTCGCGCCAGCGGAATACGAATTCCGAATGGTTCATTCGGAATTCGTATTATCCTTCACGGGAAACTGTTCAGACAACGGGACCAGAGTTCTACTCACGCGTCGAAAGGCGCTTGCTTTTCGACGTCGGTTGCGACGGCTCTTGTCGGATCGAAATGACTTTGACGCGTGACAGACTGCGGCGCTCGCTCCGGAGGCGGAGCGAGACGATCCGGAAGCGCGCGGCCGGAAAGCCGTCATTCGGTCAGGCGCAGGGACGTGACGCCGCGTGGTTAGCCTGCTCGCACAAATGCGCGCAGCGCGTCGGCCCCCTTTACGGCGTCACTTACTCGTCCGCTGGCGGCAGGCTGAATTCGCGTCGGCGCTGATCATACCCGAAAATTTCGGCAAAACGTCCCCAGTCGATCACCGCGGCAAGGGTCTGCTCGGCGTCGCGCGCGGTCAGATGATCTTCGAGTTCGGGCAGGAAACGCTCGCGCGGCGCCGCGTGTCCCGGCCGCTCCGATAGGACAAGGCGAATATGCGCGGCAAGGGGGACGTTGCGCAAAAGGTGATCGCAAAAGAGTTTTTTGCGTCCGTCCGCCGCATGAGACACGAAAATATTTCCGGCCGGGGTCAAATGCAGCAAACCGTCGCGCATTTCGGAAAACCCAAGAATCTGCATCGCCTCGGTCACCGGCAGCAAATGATCGACATCGAGATGCAGTCGGTCCGCCAGCGGGCGCAAATCGGCCTTTTCATCGAAGGGCGGGGCGGCCAGCAATTCCATGAGACCGACGATGCGATGACAGGACGTGAAAGGCAGGCGCATGCCAATACCCCCCAGCGCGGGCTTGCCCTTCTCGTCGACAGCGCCGCCGCGGCCGGCGGTCATGCGCGCGTAAATATCGTCGACGATTTCGCGAAAAACCGGGGACAGCCGCACGCGCGGACGCGGCAGCGGCACTTCGACCTCCGCCGCGATGCGGCCGGGATCAGGCGCCAGCACGACGATGCGGTCGCAGAGAAACACCGCTTCTTCAATATTGTGGGTGACCAGCATCACCGATTTGATCGCCAGTTTTCCTTCGGTCCAGAGATCGATGAAGTCAGAACGCAGCGTCTCGGCGGTGAGCACGTCGAGGGCGGAAAAGGGCTCGTCCATCAAAAGGATCGTCGGATCAACGACCAAGGCGCGGGCAAAACCGACGCGCTGGCGCATTCCGCCGGAAAGTTCGCGCGGATAGGCGCCTTCGAAACCGTCGAGGCCGATCATGTCGATGGCCGTCAAAGCTTTCTTATTGGCCTCATCTTCCTTCACGCCAAGCGCGTCAAGGCCAGTCATCACGTTTTCGAGCACGGTAAGCCAGGGGAACAGCGCAAAAGTTTGGAAAACCATTGCGATGCCTTTGGCTGGACGATCGACGGCCTCGCCTTGAAAGGTGATTTTGCCGGAACTCGGTTTCATCAAGCCGGCGGCGATGCGCAGCAAAGTGGACTTGCCGCAGCCGGACCGCCCCAAAACGCCAACGATCTCGCCTTCGCGCAGACTGATGCTAATGTCCTCGAGAACGATGGAGGATCCGCCCCCCGGTCGCGCAAAACTTTGGTGAATATGCGCCAGGTCAAGCACGGTTTGCGGCTTGGTCGATGGTTTTTGCACGGCCTCCTCAAGCATTTTTTGCCTCTTAATCCAGCCGCAGTCGACGCTCGCCGTAAGCGTAGAGCCGACGCCAGAGAACGCGGTTAAAGAAAATAACGTAAAGCGACATGACGGCGATCCCAAGCACGATGCGCGGATAATCGGCCGCCATCGTCTGTTCGGCGATATAGCCGCCCAGCCCTTGCGCGGTGAGATGGGTTTTTCCCCAGGACACCGATTCCGCGACAATGCTGGCGTTCCATGCGCCGCCGGACGCGGTCAGGGCGCCGGTGACGAAATAGGGGAAAATTCCCGGCAAAATGACTTTTCGCCACCATTGCCAGCCGTGGATCTGGAAATTATCGGCGGCTTCCAGAAAATCGGTCGGATAGGCCGTCGCTCCGGCGATGACGTTGAACAAGATGTACCATTGCGTGCCGATGATCATCAAAAGGCTCAGCCAGACATTCGGGTTCAGATCGAAACGGACGATGGTGATGACAAAAAAGGGAAACAGCAGATTGGCCGGGAAGGCGGCGAGAAACTGCGCCAGCGGCTGAACCTTTTCGGCCAAACGCGGCCTGAGGCCGATCATCACGCCGATCGGAACCCAGATCAGCGAGCTCAAGACAATCATCACGGCGACGCGCAGCAAGGTATAGAAGCCAAGCTGGAACACGGTGAGGACGTCGGCCCAGCCCAATGCAGTGGCGACGTAGCGAACGATCATGGCGGTCGCGCCCAAAGCCATCAAAACCACGACGACATACCAGAGAACGTCGAAAATGCGCCCCCGCGGGGACGTCTCCGCCCCGATCGGGCCGGGAATATTGGCGTTGAGGATAGGGGCGCGCAAAGTGCGCCGCATGGCGAAACTCAACGGCCGGGCGGCCCGATGCAGCAATTGGGTCCGCTGCAAGACAGTCAGGAACCAGGAATGCGGCGTGGTTTGCGCGGCGGATTGCTCGAAACGGAAATGGTCGGCCCAGACGACCAGAGGCCGGAACATCAGTTGATCATAAAACAGGATGACGAGGGTCATCGCCGCCAAAGCCCAGCCGATCGCGCCGAGATCCTTTTGCTCGATCGCCAGCGCCACATAGGAGCCGATGCCGGGCAAGGTGATCTGCTTGTCGCCGACGCTGATCGCCTCGGAGGCGACGACGAAGAACCAACCGCCGGACATGCTCATCATCATGTTCCACACCAGGCCCGGCACGGCGAAGGGCGCTTCGAGACGCCAGAAGCGTTGCCAGGAGGAGAAGCGGAACGCCCGGCTCGCCTCATCGAGATCATGCGGAATGGTGCGCAGCGATTGGTAGAAGCTGAAGGCCATGTTCCAGGCTTGGCTGGTGAAGACGGCGAAGATCGAGGCAAATTCCGCGCCGAGCGTGCTGCCCGGAAACAAATTCATGAAGAATACGACGGTGAAGGAAATATAGCCGAGTATCGGCACCGATTGCAGCACGTCGAGAATTGGAATGAGGATGAGTTCGGCTCGCTTGCTTTTCGCCGCCAATGTTCCGTAGGTCAGGGTGAAAAGCAGTGAGGCCGCCAAAGCCGCGAGCATGCGGAGCACCGTGCGCAGGGCGTAGCCAGGCAAAAACGTCGGATCGAGGGAGATCGGCGTCGCCTGCATCGTCTCCAGCGGCGCAAAAGTTCCCTTCGCCGCATGGGCCAGCAGCACGAACACGACGAAGATCAAAGGGAAGGCCACCAAATCCCAGCGATTGGGCGCCGTGAGCTTTCCGGAACGGACGAGCGTATGTGAAAGGTCGAGACTCATCGTCGGTCCAGCGATGCTCCAAAGGTTTGTTGCGCAATATTTACACCAAAGGTGACGCTATCGCGAATGTTTGTCCTTCGTCTCAACGGGGTCCAGACGACTGGCTGCGACGATTGCAGGTTGATATGCGCGGTTGGCTGGAATGTCCGCTTCGTGCGTGTCGTCCGATTGACTGGCCGCACGATCCGATCGATCCTTTCGACCACCGCGATTTGACGCTGGGGCGCGCCATGGATTCCTCACTGGTGATTTTTCTGCACGGCGTCAACGCCGCCGGGAGCCAGCTCGCGCCGCTGGGCGACGGCTGGCGCGCGCTCCTGCCGCGAACCGCTTTTGCGGCGCCCGACGCGCCTTTCGCCGCCGTCCGCGGCGGGCGGCAATGGTTCAACCTCGAAGGCGTCACCCAAGAAAGCCGGCCCGGGCGCCTCGCCGCGGCGCGCCCGGCCTTCGACGCGCTGATGGCGGAGATCGTCGCCGCCCACGGCCTGAGCGCCGATCTCGGCCGCGTCGCGCTCGTCGGCTTTTCGCAAGGCGCGATGATGGCGCTCGACGCGCTGGCTTCGGGCCGCTGGCCGGTCGCCTGCGTCGTCGCCTTTTCCGGCCGGCTGGCGTCGCCGCCGCCGCTGGCGCCGCCGCCCGGCGCCGCCGTTCTGCTGATTCACGGCGAGGACGACAGGGCCATTCCCTGCCAGGAAAGCCGCGACGCCGCCGCGACCCTGAAAGAGCTGGGCGTCAGGACGCAGGTCAGAATTCTCCCCGGCGTCAACCATCAAGTGACGCAAGAGGGCGCGGCATTGGCGGGCGCCTTTCTGGCCCTATGTCTGGGCGCCGGCGCCGCCTGATCTTCCGGCCCGACATTTGCTTGAACCAGGCCGGCCAGGAGGAGCCGGCGATGGATCAAGTGGATTTTCGGGCGCTCTACGCGCCGACGGCGCGCAAATTCGCGGTGGTGCTCGGAACCAACGAGATCGCCTCCGCAGTCGCCGCGCGGCTGGCGCGCGCCCGTTATGCGGTGGCGATGAGCCATGATCCCTTTCCGCCGACGATCCGGCGCGGCATGGCCTTCCATGACGCGCTCTATGGCGACCGGGCGCGGGTCGATGGCGTCGACGGCGTTCGGGTCGATACGGTCGTTGAGCTGGCGTCCGCGTCGATGCGCGACAAATGCGTCGCGGTGACGACAATGCACTTGTCCGATCTGCTCGCCCTGCGGCCGATCGACGTGCTGGTCGACGCGCGCATGCAGAAAAACCGCGTCACGCCGGATTGCCGGCATTACGTGCGGCTGGCCATTGGCCTCGGCCCGAATTTCATCGTCGGCGAGAATTGCGACATAGCGGTCGAGACCCGGCCGGACCGGACTGGCGGCCTGGTCGAATCCGGCGAAACCTGCGCGGCCGACGGAAAGCCCCGATTGCTGGGCGGAGTCGGCGGCGAGCGCTTCGTCTATACGAACCGCGCGGGAGTCTGGCGCACGCCGCTCGATATCGGCATGCGCGCCTTTCGCGGCTATGTCGTCGGCCATCTCGACGGCGCGCCGGTGCGCGCGCCGATGGATGGAATCCTGCGCGGCCTGGCGCGCGACGCAACGACGATCCCGGCCGGCGTCAAGCTGCTGGAGGTTGACGGACGCGGCCGGCGGGCGCAATGGACGGGGGTCGACGCGCGCGGCCGGATGATCGCCGAGGCCGTGCGTCTCGCCGTCAAGGCCAGGGCGGTCCAAAACCGCGCCGGCGCGCGTCAGACCGTCGAAACCTGATATCGCGCTGGAGCCGCCATGTCGCTCTGCCTTCCCCGCGCCGCCCTGGAGGCGCTTCTGTTCGAGGACGCGCCCTATGGCGATCTGACCACCGAGGCGCTGAGTTTGACCTGTCCCGGCTTGATGCGTTTCGAGGCCCGCGCGGCGATGGTCGCCGCTTTGGTCGAGGAAGCCGCCTGCCTGTTGGAGCTGGCGGGCGCGACCGTCGAAATCGCGGTCGCCTCGGGCGCCGTTCTTGCGCCCGGCGCGCGGATTCTTTCGGCGCGGGGGCCGGCCGCCAGCCTGTTGCGCGGCTGGAAAGTCGCCCAGACCCTGATCGAAATCTGGTCCGGCGTCGCGACCTGCGCCAGGGAAATTGTCGAGGCCGCGCCGGGCGCGGTGGTCGCCTGCACGCGCAAGAACAGCTCCGGCGCCAAAGCTTTCGCCGTCGCCGCCGTGCGCGCCGGCGGCGCGACCATGCACCGGCTTGGCCTGTCCGAGACGATTCTGGTTTTTCCCGAACATCGCGCCTTTCTCGAAGGCGAGACGCTGGCGGAAATGGCGGCCCGCCTGCGCCGGGCGGCGCCGGAAAAGATGCTGGCGATCGAGGTCAAGACTCTCGACGACGGAATCGCCGCCGCTTTTGCCGGCTTCGACGTGATCCAGGCGGAAAAATTCGCGCCCGAGGAGATCGCCCGCCTCGCCGAAGCTCTGCGCGCTTTGCCGAAGCCGCCGCGCCTCGCCGCCGCGGGCGGGATCGCCGCCGCCAACGCCGCCGCTTTTTCGCGCGCCGGCGCCCAAATCCTCGTGACCTCCGCGCCCTATTTCGCTCCGCCACGCGATGTTCAGGTTGTGCTTACGCGCCTCTCATCCGAGTAAAACGGCACAAACTTATAGAATCGAATGATTGATTTTTGTGCGCTCCCCAAAACGCACAGACTGAAAACGCCATTCTTTGAGCGATCTGCCCAATTGTTGAAGTTTACGTCGCATGTCCGACATTGTACATTGATTCCCAATCAGATGGCGGCGATAAACGCCCTCGGGAGCAGCCCTTCGGGCCTCCTTTTTATGGACCGCGTCCAACCAGCGGTCACGAGGAAAGGCGCAAGCCGGCTGAAGCCAGCCGCAACCAGTCGAGGGCGATCTCGCGCGTAGCGAGAAGGAGCCGCCATGACCCATTCGCAGAAACGCGTCGTCCATTCCCCGGCATACAAGGACATAGCCTTGGCCGGGATCTACGAGATTTCTAAAATCCTCACCGGGCCGCAGCCGCTGGAGCGCTCGCTCGGCGCGGTGATCGGCGTGCTCTCCTCGTTCATGCAGATGCGGCGCGGATCGATTCTGGCGCTCGAACTCGCAGGGCGAGCCGGAAATCGCCGCCTCGACCGGCGCGACAGCCCGGGAGGACGACAAGGAGGGGCCCCAAGCGGGTTCCAAAGAGAACCCGAAATCCCTGCTGCCGCAAAAAGTCGTCGACCATATCGTCGCCACCGGCATGCCGCTGGTGATCGAGAATATCGCCGCCCATCCCTATTTCACCGGCTCGGCCTATCGCTACATGCTGCCGCCGATGACGATTGTCAGCTTCATCGGCGTGCCGATCAAGGTGGACGGCCATGCGCGCGGCACGCTTACGGTCGATCGCGAATGGACCGGGACTTTCAATTTCCGCCTCGAGGACGACGTGCGCCTGTTGACCATGGTGGCCAATCTGGTGGGACAGGCGATGCGCATGCACGAATTGGTGGCGCGCGACCGCGACCGGCTGATCGGCGAACAGCATCGGCTGCAAAAGGCGCTGTCGGAAGCCCGGAGCGATAGCGCGCCCGCCGCGCCGCGCCGCCCGCGCGCGAAAACCGACGCGATTCTTGGCGAAAGCCCGCTGATGCAGGTGCTGATGGGCCGCGTCGAGGCGGCGGCCCGCTCCAACGCCACCGTCCTGATCCGGGGCGAGACGGGCACCGGCAAGGAATTGATCGCCCGCGCCATCCACGACCATTCGCCGCGCCGCAAGGGGCCCTTCGTCAAGGTCAATTGCGCCGCTTTGCCGGAAAGCCTGATCGAATTGGAATTGTTCGGCCATGAAAAAGGCTCCTTCACCGGCGCCGTGGGCCAGCGCATCGGCCGTTTCGAACTGGCCAATGGCGGCACGCTCTTTCTCGACGAAATCGGCGAGATCTCCGCCTCCTTCCAGGCCAAACTTCTGCGCGTGCTGCAGGAGGGCGAACTGGAGCGCGTCGGCGGCGCCAAGACGATCAAGGTCGATGTGCGCATCGTTTGCGCCACCAACCGCAATCTCGAACAGGCGGTGGCGAACGGCGCCTTCCGCGCCGACCTCTATTACCGCATCAATGTCGTGACCCTGCTCGCGCCTCCCTTGCGGGAAAGGCCGGGCGACATTGCAATCCTGGCGCGACGGTTCCTTGAGCAGTTCTCGCAGGAGAACGGCCGGCAAATGTCTTTTTCCGCCAAGATGCTGGATCTGCTCGGCCAATGCGCCTTCCCCGGCAATGTGCGCGAGCTGGAGAATTGCGTGCGCCGCACCGCCGCTTTGGCGGCGGGATCGGAAATCCAGCCCGGCGACCTCTCCTGCGCCCAGGGCTCCTGCCTGTCGGCGACTTTGTGGAAAGGCCACGCCGCGCCCGTCGCCGCCGCGCCGCTCGCGCGGCCGCATCCGGCGCCGGCGGACGAACTGCCGATCTATGTCCCCCAATCGGCGGCGCCGGCCGCTTGTCCGGCGCCCGACGGCTGCCCGGTCGGCAAGCCGGTGAAATCGGAGCGCGAAATCCTGATCGAGGCGATGGAGAAGACCGGCTGGGTGCAGGCCAAGGCCGCCCGCCTGCTCGGCCTTACCCCGCGCCAGATCGGTTACGCCCTGCGCAAGCAGGATATCGACATCAAGCAGCTCTGATACCAATTCCGAATGAATCATTCGGAATTGGTATTCCGCTGGCGCGAAAATCCGCCCGCGACATAGAGGATTTTCGCGCCATGGCGTTTCCGCGGATTGCGAAGCAATCTTGCGGAAACCGTATGAGTCTGTGACGCGCGGTCCCTGGGCGGCGCGCCGATCGCGACAAACGATGTCGCAACCGCGACACGCATCGCCTTCCGTTTTGCGGCGCCCTCGCCGAAACCCTTGCATTGCAAGGATCCGCCGCTGGCACGGCGCTTGCGAACGCCTCTTCAGACTTCCACGGAGGCGACCATGCTTTCTCTCGACCAATTGCAGCCCATCGACCTTGAAGCGATGCGCGCCAAGCTCTCGGACAGCGGCTGTTCCTCGTCCTCATGCGGCTCCTCGGACAAGCCGTCCGACATGGCCGCCGAGGTCTGGGAGAAGATCAAGGACCATCCGTGCTATTCGGAAGAGGCGCATCATTATTTCGCGCGCATGCATGTAGCCGTCGCGCCGGCCTGCAACATCCAGTGCAATTACTGCAATCGCAAATATGATTGCGCCAACGAGAGCCGTCCCGGCGTCGTTTCGGAAAAGCTGACGCCCGAACAGGCGCGGCGCAAGGTGGTCGCCGTCGCCAACGAGGTGCCGCAGCTTTCCGTGCTCGGCATCGCCGGGCCGGGCGACGCCTGCTACGACTGGCGCAAGTCCAGGGCGACCTTCACCGAAATCGTCAAGGACATTCCCGACATCAAGCTGTGCATCTCGACCAACGGCCTCGCTTTGCCGGACCATATCGACGAACTGGCGGCGATGAATGTCGACCATGTGACGATCACCATCAACATGGTCGATCCCGAGATCGGCGCAAAAATCTATCCGTGGATTTACTACAAGAACAAACGCTGGTTCGGCGTCGAGGCCTCGCAAATCCTGCACGAGCGCCAGATGCTCGGCCTGGAAATGCTTTCCGCGCGAGGAATCCTTACGAAAATCAATTCCGTCATGATCCCCGGAATCAATGACCAGCATCTGATCGAAGTGAACAAATGGGTGAAGGCGCGCGGCGCCTTCCTGCATAATGTCATGCCGCTGATTTCCGACCCCGCCCATGGCACGCATTACGGCCTGACCGGCCAGCGCGGCCCGACGGCAAAAGAGCTGAAGGCGCTGCAAGACAAGCTCGAAGGGGGCGCCAAGCTGATGCGCCATTGCCGCCAGTGCCGCGCCGACGCGGTCGGCCTGCTCGGCGAGGATCGCGGCCAGGAATTCAACCTCGACCTGCTGCCGGAGGAGGTCGCCTACGACCCCGCCAAGCGCGAGGCCTATCGCGAAGTGGTGGCGAAGGAGCGCGGCGACCATGTCGCGGCCAAAACCGCCGCGATCCAAGAGGTCAAGGCGTCGGCGGACCAGAGCCTGCTCTTCGCGGTGGCGACCAAGGGCGGCGGCCGCGTCAACGAGCATTTCGGCCACGCCAAGGAGTTCCAGGTTTACGAAGTCGGCGCCAAGGGCATCGCCTTCGTCGGTCATCGCAAGGTCGAGCAATATTGCCTCGGCGGCTTCGGCGAGGACGCGACGCTGGACGGCGTGATCGCGGCGCTGGAAGGCGTCTCCTTCGTGCTCTGCGCCAAGATCGGCGATTGTCCCAAGGACATGCTGAAGGCCGCCGGCGTCGAGGCCAGCGACAAATGGGCCTTCGAATATATCGAGACCTCGCTGGCGGAAGCCTATCGCGAGAGATTCGGCGGAGCCGAAATCGCGCTGACAGCCTGATTTCAACCCATTTCCCGGCCTCTTGCGGCCGCGAAAGCAAAAAAAAATGGAGCAATCCAATGGCTTACAAGATCATCGTTTCTCAATGCACCGTCTGCGGCGCCTGCGAATTCGAATGCCCCAACGCCGCGATCAAGATGAAGGGCGACACCTACATCATCGATCCGAAAAAATGCACCGAATGCGAAGGCAGCTTCGACAAGCCGCAATGCGTCGAAGTCTGCCCGGTGCCGAAGACCTGCGTGCCCGCCTAGTCGGGCGCGACATGGCAGAGGCGGCGAACGGCTGCTGCGCGCCGGAACAGGCGACGGACTGGACCGGGCGCGCCTTCTCCTGCGAGGACTGTCCGCACCAGGAGATGCGCGCGCTCGGCCGCTGCGTGCTGGGGCGCGTCTGCGTGCGCGACGTGCGCGCCAGGCGCATCGACAAGTTCTTCGCCGGCAATCCGGAACTGGCGGGCCGCTACCTTGACCATCTCTATTTCGAGGTGCGGACGCTGGCCGCCAAACACGCCTCGCTGTTCGAGATCGCCCGCCTGATGTCGGACAAGGAGGCCGAAGTCCGCGCCATGGTGGCCATGCGGCTGCCGCTGGCGCGGGTCAAGGACATGCGGCGCGACCGCGACCGCAAGGTGCGCGTCGCCTGCGCCATGCGGCTCGAAGGCGCCGAGCTTTTGGCCATGGCGCAGGATGAGGATTATTACGTGCGGCTCACCGTCGCCCGGCGTCTCGATCCGGCCCTGCTGCCGATCAAGATCGACGACCCGGAGCCGGAAGTGCGCCGGACCGTGGCGCGGCGCCTGCCGGTCGAAAGGCTGGCGGCGCTGTCCGGCGATCCCGATCCGCTGGTGCGGCGCGAGGCGGCGGAGCGCATCGCCCCGGCCGCCTTGGTCCTGTTCGCGCATGATGACGATTTGCGCGTCCGTCATGTCGTGGCCGAACGCGCGCCGCTCGACCTTGTCGCGCGGCTGAGGAACGACCCCGACGAGGCGGTCGCCGAAATGGCGCGCAGCCGCCTCGCACAAGAAGAGCGCTGAAATGGAGGAGAGCTGACATGGGTTTGGGACGCGAACAGATTGTCGAAATCTTCGACGATCCCGTTTACATGCCGGGCGCCAAGGTGGTCTCGCTCAAACATATCCGCAACGACGGCACCTATCCGCTCAAGGACATCGGCGAGATCATCGTGCGCAAGGGCGATGTCGGCTATGTGCGCGACATCGGCACATTCCTCCAGCAATTCTACATTTACGCGGTCGAATGGGTCGAGCGCGGAACCATCGTCGGGATGCGCGGCAAGGAGCTGAAGCCCTACGAGCCTCTTACCCCACAGAAAGGCGCTACCCCATGAAGGTCATGATCCGCTCCACGCCGAAAGGCCTGTCCGTCTATGCGCCAAAAAAGGATTTGGAAGAAATGATTGTCTCGACCGAGCGCGATCCGATCTGGGGCGGCAAGATCACGCTCAAGAACGGCTGGATTCTGCTCCTTCCCGACATGCCGGCGGACACCAGACTGCCGGTGACGGTCGAAGCGAAAAAGCTGGAATTGGCCGATGCTTGAGCCCACCCTCCCCGTCTCCGCCAGCCTGCCGGAACCCGGCTGGCTGATCGATGAAATCGCCGCCGGCCTTAAGGAAGGCGCGCTGATCCCCTATGTCGGCCCAGGCGTTTACGCCGCTTCCGACGTCAAGAGCGAGGCGCCGACCACGCCGGAAGCCGTCGCCGCCGCGCTCCATCTGCGCGCGCCGGCGCCCGGGCGCATCCGCACCAATATGTGGGGCGTGGCGCAATTCATCGAACAGCGCCGCCATCGCAAGACGCTGACCGCCTTCATGGCCGATATTTTCGCCCGCGAGGCGACGCCGACGCCGCTGCATCGCGCGCTGGCGAAGCTGCAAGGCCTGCCGATGATCGTCGACGTCTGGTACGATTCCGCCATGCGCCAGGCCCTGTCCGGACGGGACGACTGGCGCGAAATCCAGGGCGTTTCGCGGGCGCTGGAATTTTCCGACATCTGGCACAAGGCCTATGATCCGACGGGCGCGGAAATTTTTGGCGACCTGCCCGCCGGCGGAACCCTGCTCTACAAGCCGCATGGCGGCGTGACGCCGGCCAAGAATTTTCTGGTCGCCGATTCCGACTATGTCGAGGTTCTCACCGAAATCGACATCCAGACGCCGATCCCGGCCGCCGTGAAAAAAATCCGCGCGACGCGCGGCTTCGTCTTCATCGGCTGCCCGTTCCACGACCAGATGCTGCGCACCTATGCGCGGCAGATCGCGAAATATTCCGCCGGCCCGAACTACATTCTTGTCGGTCGCGACAAATTGACGCGCAACGAGACGAAGTTCCTGCAGGAAATGAACATGATTGTCGTGAAGGCCCCGCTGGCGGAGCTGGTCGCGAAACTGGGATGACGCGCGCCGGGAAATAGACTTGTAACATTTCTCATAGAACGCGACTCATTGCCTGCCGTCAATGAATCCAGCGCACTGCGGCTATAACGCCTTGCGCCATCGTCTTCGCCTCGGCACAATGCATGGACGCTCTCCAAATGGTCGTCAAAAATGCCAGGCACGCCATCTTCGCAGTTTAAAGCTTGGGCCATTCCGGCTCAGGCTGCGCCGATTTTTGATCATACTTATGTCACCAGTTCCTGCGGTTACCAGTGGGGTTGTTTCGGGCGAGATTCCGGAGGGACAACGCCAGTTCAGCAAGGCATTGGAGATTCCAATGTGGCTGAATGCTTGTCCAAACCTCGGAATAATGGGCGTTTGTATGCGGGCCTGACTTACCTTGTTGACGGCGTCTGTCATCAAGCAAGCAATAGGAGCGCTTTGAAAAAGGCTATTGGTCTATGTGCTCGGCGGTTTCGCCACTGCGCTGAAGCGCAGATATCGCCCTATAGGGCGCAAATCCGAGCCGATTTGATGGCGGCTACCGCCTCATTTCGCCCTCATCTCCCAATTTGGACGCAATTCTCCCGTCTGGACGGCCTCACGCTGCCCGGAGCAGAACCCGCGCCCGTTTCATATTCATCGCACAGGCGACGAATTGCAGATGACAATTGTTGCGCGCGAGCCCGCGATAACGAACCCGCGCCATGCCATACCAATTTTTCATCGTCGCGTTGGCCCGCTCGACGCCGGAGCGCACACTTGAAGCCGTCGTGTTGAACCACTTCTGCCAGTTTTTCAGCGGCTTGTTGCGCTTGGCCTTGTAGGCGATCTTGTCGTCGATGCCGAGCGAAGCGAGCTTTTCTCGCAGGGCTTTGCTGTCGTAAGCTTTGTCCGCGTAATAGGCCTCTTCGTCGCCCTGGATCATCGCCTCGCCGCGCTGGCTGTCGTGCAGGTCGGCGGAGGTCATTTCCGCCTGCCGGATCAGATCGCTTTCCTCGTCCACGGCGATATGGGCCTTGTAGCCGAAAGAGGTCTTGTCGTTCTTGATCGTGAAGCCGGCGTCGGGATCGCGCGGATTGACTTGACCCTCTTCATAAGGCGGCCGCTTCACCGCCGCAGCGATGATCGTCGCATCGACCAGCGTTCCTCTCTTGACGATCAGCCCTCGCGCGTCGAGTTGGCGGTTGATCTCGGCCAGCAGCTTCTCTGACAGGCCAAGCTTTTCGACCGTCTGCCGGAAACGCCAGATTGACGAATGGTCCGGCGTCTCGGCGTCGAGCGGGATGCCGCAAAAGCGCCGGAACGAAATCCGATCACGCACGGCCTCCTCGGCCTGCGGGTCGGACAGATTGTACCATTGCTGTAAAAGAACGATCTTAAACAGCGTCAGCGGCGGGTATCCTGGCGCGCCCTTGGCATTGGCGTTGATTTGCGCAAACAAAACGTCAAAGGCCGACCAGTCAATGGTCTTGAGCAAATCTTCCAGGAAGCCGCCGCCTTTCGAATAGGCCTTAACGAAAGCGTCAGCGAGTGAAGGTTGGTCAAAGCAACGGCGCGACATCGGCGAATTGTCTCCGTGGAGACCCTACAGAATCATGGCGTGGCGACTTTTGCAAAGCGCTCAATAGGGTGCTCCATCCAACCGGCCTAACTCTTACCAGCGCCGTTCGGGGATACCGCTTATCGTTGGTGCGTTACGGCGTTTATGGCCTTCCTGCGTGGAACCCAAATTTGTGCTACAATACAAATGTAAGTTCAGCCATTCCAAAGCGATCGGGCTTCGCTGGAGGACATGGATCGAAGCCTTCATCGAGAAGCACGATTTATGGTCGAGGTGTAGCGTTGCGAAATGCGTCGAATCCGATAATGGACGATTTGTTCGGCTTCATGCCTGAGCTGCGTGAGGACGAAGAAAAAATGAAACGATTGTCTGTAATCTTATCGGAATCAATCGATGCACAACAAATTTTGGCGGCTGCATTCCACAATAACACGCTAACACCGAGCGAGCTTCAGGAGCGCGCACTAAAGGAACACGAGACGTCGCTCAGCAAGATAAGAACAGTCATAGGTCACAAACGGTTTTATGAGATTTTTGGACCGGAAGCAGACCGTTGTGATCAGCTCGTCGATCCAGAGCCTTTCTTTAAAGAATTTGGACGTTGACTATTATGCTTTACGGTAAGCCTGTCGAGAACCGAGTCAAACTTTACTTTTCCTAAGGTTGGCTTCCGGTGCCCCGCTAGACCCGTTTCGGACAGAACGATATCGCCGTCAATTTCGTGCAAAAATAATTGACAAATTTCCATTCCGGGCCTCAGTCTAATTGGTATTTCACCGACGTTTGCAATTTCCAGGGTTAAACATCCCGAGAAACCTGGGTGGACGCCAGCAGCTGTCTCGATGATGATACCGCGTCTGCCCAAAGTGGACTTGCCGGCAACATAACCCGAGATTTTCGGCGGCAATTTAAGCCACTCCAACGTGCTTGCGAGCACAAAATCGCCGGGATGGATTACGAATGGTTGCCCGAAGGGGACGAAATGCTGCTTCAATAGCTTTGTCTGGGCTACGTCAGCATCAGCATCCGGCAGGACATCAAGAACAGTTTGACTGGTCTTTTTTATGCTGAGACCCCGACTCGAATTTCAAATCTGACCGGCTTTCGCCCTCGCCAGCCTTCGCATGAGAAGGAAAGTCAAGGCCAATTGCAGCCACGCGAGAGCGGATTCGATGGTTGCCTCGAAGTCTTTTGACAGACGGCGCGCGCGATTGATCCAGCCGAGCGTTCGCTCGACGACCCAGCGCTTTGGCAGCACGACAAATCCTTTCACCTCTTTGTCGGTTCGCTTGACCACGGTGATGGAAATACGGCTCGCCTCGAAGGCTGCGCGCTGGGCCTCATCCCCTTGATAACCCCCGTCGACGAAGGACATTTTCACCCACGGGCTCTTGCGATGCACGGCTTTCAGCAACGGCGCGAGAGCGTCGCGATCCTGCACGTCGGCGGTCGTGATCTGGCATTCGATGGGCAGACCGATCGTGTCGACAGCGAGATGGCGCTTGCGGCCCTTGACCTTCTTGCCCGCGTCGAAACCACGAGGACCGCCAGCTTCCGTCGTCTTGACCGACTGGCTGTCGACGACAACCGCCGTCGGCGCCCCTTGACGGCCTTCCGCCTCGCGCGCGTCCATCACGAGAACGCTGATGATTTGCGCCCACAGGCCGCTGTCGCGCCATGCGTAGAAGCGGTTTTGCACGGTCGTGAACGGCGGAAAATCCTTTGGCAGATATCGCCATGGGCATCCGCAGCGGATCAAATAAAACAAGGCGTTGAGAATGATCTGGGAATCTGTCGGCTTGCGTCCGCGCCGTTTGGGCGGCGGCAGCAGCGGCGCGATCAGCGCCAACTCGGCCTCCGACATATCGCTTGAATAGCGCGCCCGAATGACTTCATACTTCGCCCGATCGGCCTCGTTCCAAGGCATCGCGAATCTCCCAAAGTTGTTGCAAACCAAGGGAATCAACGGCCGCGAGGCCGGTCAACCAATTTCAGGTCAGGTTCTGAGAAACCAGCGGCTAAGCCTCAGGTTCACCGCAGCCTCGCCTGAAGATCTCACCTTTTCAATGTCCGGAGTCGGCGAGACGAAAACGCCGTTTGGGTCATTGGCGGAACCGCTTTCGAGGAGATCAGCTATTTTCTTGCTGCTTATCGTCACTCCTTCACTCTCCGCCGATATTCTAAAGCTTCAACTGTCTTAAGCCCCATTTCGTTCAGTCGATCAAGTTTATATGAGATCTCGTCAAAGGAGCCATTTTTACTTACTATTTCGTCAAATCTGAGCCAACTCGCGTTTATAATATTACCAAGACTTTTCGGATCAGCGTGAGGAATATTTTCTCTAAAGCTATCTACAATGGCATTGGAGTGCGCCGCGTCGGGCCGTTTGACTTTTGCTGCCTTAACTAACTTATCCACTTTAGTCCAAATACTGTCAACGACGTCAATCGTCGCTTTCTCTGCGATGTCAACATCGAACTGTGCTCGTGGAGTCCACTTTGCCTCTTCCTGACGGAATTGAAGGGGAAAGCCTTGCTGCGACGAGATACGCATTTTTTGCTCTGCGTATTTGACGAGGATTTCCGCTCGCTTCATGTGAGTTGGATAATCCATGTCGCGCTCAGATCCAAGTCCAGGGGAGAGTATATAAGCAAAGGCCAGAATATAGCTTTGTCCGAATAAAGCCAGCCCGAACAAATCACAAAATACCTCCTCGCAATGTGCGAGCGCGATCGCCGTCGAGTTTGCGATCGATTCGGCCACCGGATCTTTGTCGAGTAAATCTTTCTTGTATCTTGGCTCAACTCTCCCAAAACGCGAAAGATTGAGCGTATGCGTGTCGCTCACCCTCTTAAAAACATCGGCATAGAATTCGCTTTCCAGACCGATTTGCCGCCATACTGAGTGACCCAGTTCATGGCCAGCGAGCGGAAAAATTAACAGGTTTGAACACTCGGACGCGGGCAGACCGATAAAGGTGAACGTTGGGAGATCGGCAATCGATTGCGGGTACGCGAACGGAATATAGTCCCACTCTGACGAGAGCAGGATCTTTGATTTTCCTTTTAGGAATGCCCGCGCAAGACTTTGCAAAGGGTCTAACAGTTCGAAGGCGTTTCTGACGTTGGTGCTTCTTAAAATGAAGCCGAGGGTCGGCAATACCTGAAGAATTTTTTGGTTGATATTTCGGATCGTGGTTAATGTTCCGTCGTTATCCTTTAGTCTAATAGCCTTATCTAACCTCGGTTCGAACTCGAGTAGAACGCTCAGCAGAGCTTGGAGAGCGTCCCCGACATTCTCGAACGGGATGTCGGAATTAAGGATCGATCGGACCTGTCCGATGATAGCTGTCAGCTTCAGTCGCGCTACGACCTCAGCGGACATTGCCTGCACGAGCGTGATGCCTAAAACGTGTCTGCCGTTCGACGAGGCTGTTATATTCTTTCGCCAGCAGTTGCTCGTTCAGGGCAAGGCAAAACTTTTTTGCGAGCTTGATATATTCAAGGTCATTTTTTTGGACCGCTTCAACAAGTCCGTCGAGAAAATTTACCATTTGCGCATTCGCTTCAGGCTTACTAGGCGACCCCCGTAGAATTGCTTTTCTCACCAGAGGCGCGCTCCGCACATCAGTCAGCATGCTGACCGTCGACGTGCCTGAGTAGGTCGGCTTCGGCGCTTTGAGTACGGCTATTAACTGAGCAAACTTAGGGGCGCCTTCCCGACCCCCCTGAGCGAGCGCTTCGAGCTGCAGCGCCGCATCTAGGGAAAGTTCAATAGGGTTGAGGTTTTGGTCGGGTCGGTCGGTCATCTGACGCTGATTCGCTCTCGCCCTGATTTCGTTACATTCGTCAATATATGGGGTATGTGTCAAGGCAATCTTAAGGGACGCGGCTCGGCTTTCCTGTTGTCGCCCTATGAGTCTCCGACAGGCGTCCTTGGGCTTTGTTGGTTGATTGATCCGCGATGAACACGCGGGGCCAACGTTATCCGAGCTCGATTTGAACGCTGCGTATGTAGCGCTCGAACCGCTTTGGACGCAAGCGAATCGCCGTTTCGGTTTCGGCATCCAGACGCCGATCCCGGCCGCCGTGAAGGAAGCCGCGCGACGCGCGGCTTCGTCTTCATCGGCTGCCCGTTCCACGACCAGATGCTGCGCACCTATGCGCGGCAAATCGGCAAATATTCGGCGGGTCCCAATTACATTTTTGTCGGTCCCGACAAATTGACCCGCAACGAGACCAAGTTCCTGAAGGAAATGAACATGATCGTGGTGAAGGCCCCGCTGGCGCAGCTGGTCGCGAAATTAGGGTGAGCGGGCGCTGCTTGGGT
Source organism: uncultured Pseudomonadota bacterium (assembly GCA_963704565.1). Lineage (GTDB taxonomy): Bacteria > Pseudomonadota > Alphaproteobacteria > Rhizobiales > Beijerinckiaceae > Rhodoblastus. The sequence goes on along the minus strand of OY969917.1, from coordinate 3,781,774 downwards.
TGCTTCGGCGAGGCTGACTCCCTCTCCCCGCTTGCGGGGAGAGGGTTGGGGTGAGGGGCTGGGGGATTAGCCTCAACGTCATCAGGAAAGCAAAAAGTTCTGGCCGAACACCGCCCGGCGATCAGCTCTGAGCTTCCATGCCCCCGCCCCTCACCCTAACCCTCTCCCCGCTTGCGGGGAGAGGGGACCGACCGCCCCCGGCGCCAGCGCGAGCCGGGGGCTTTTTTCGTATCGCCTCAGGCGCTGCCCGGCGCGCCCGAAAACTTCACCAGGATGTCCTGGTCGCGGACGATATATTGGCAGGCGGAGCGCCAACGCGGCGCGATATCCTCGACTTCGGCGCGGCGGATGTCCTCGGCGGTGATCTTGCCGAGCGACTTGAGCAGATCCTTCTCCTTGTCGGTCAGCATCGAGCCCATGGTCTTGCCGGTGAGGGTGATGACCTCGACCAGGCACGAGCCGCAATTTCCGTCCTTGCATTCGAAGGGAATCGGAATCTTGTTGGCCTCGGCCACGGCGAGGATGGTCTTGGTGTCGCCCGCGACCGCATAGACGGTCACGTCCTTGTGCAGCAACGGCGACGAAAAGGTGACATTAGGCATTTTACGCTCCTTGGTCCGGATGGACCAAAAAACGCTGCAAGGCGCGTTCCACAGGATTCTTCCGCCATTTCCGCCATCCAACCCCGGCGCCGGGCTTCAAACGTGTCGGGTTTGTTGCAGTCGCGACATGAGCGTCGAACCGGTCGCGCTCCCGTCAAAAGTTTTATCTTATTGGTTTTACATGTAATTTTATCGCCGCTGCGATCTGGCACGGCGGTTGCGACCCTTGGGCCAGAGCGAAGGCGTTGTTCGCTCTTCAGTTCCATCCGCAACCGGAGACACTCAATGGCTAAGCTCCGTCAAATCGCCTTTTACGGAAAAGGCGGCATCGGCAAATCCACCACCTCGCAGAACACCCTGGCCGCGCTCGCCGAGCTCGGTCAGAAAATCCTCATCGTCGGCTGCGATCCCAAGGCGGATTCCACCCGCCTGATCCTCAACGCCAAAATGCAGGACACCGTCCTCAGCCTCGCCGCCGAAGCCGGTTCGGTCGAAGATCTCGAACTCGAACAGGTCATGAAGGTCGGCTACAAGGACATCAAGTGCACGGAATCCGGCGGCCCGGAGCCGGGCGTCGGCTGCGCCGGCCGCGGCGTCATCACCGCCATCAATTTTTTGGAAGAAAACGGCGCCTATGACGACGTGGACTATGTGTCCTACGACGTGCTCGGCGACGTGGTCTGCGGCGGCTTCGCCATGCCGATCCGCGAGAACAAGGCGCAGGAAATCTACATCGTCATGTCCGGCGAGATGATGGCGCTCTATGCCGCCAACAATATCGCCAAGGGCATTCTGAAATACGCCCATTCCGGCGGTGTGCGCCTCGGCGGCCTGATCTGCAACGAACGCCAGACCGACAAGGAGCTGGAATTGGCGGAAGCTCTGGCCGCCCGCCTCGGCTGCACGCTGATCCATTTCGTGCCGCGCGACAATATCGTCCAGCACGCCGAGCTGCGCCGCCAGACGGTCATCGAATATGCCCCGGATTCCAAACAGGCCGAGGAATATCGCCAGCTCGCCAACAAGATCCACAACAATTCCGGCAAGGGCATCATCCCGACCCCGATCACCATGGAAGAGCTGGAGCAGATGCTGCTGGACTTCGGCATCATGAAGACCGACGAGCAGGCGCTCGCCGAACTGCAAGCCAAGGAAGCCGCCAAGGCGGCCGCCGCGCAATAAGTCGCGCCGCTCCCGCCCGGCCCCGCTCAGGCGGGGCCGGCCCAAGCCTTAGAGCCTTTTCCGTTCCTTCGGAATCGGAATAAGTCTCTAATTAATTGTTTTAGCGCATATTCTTGCCCAAAAAGTCTGCAACTTTTTGGGAATATGCTCTAGCAGGAGAAAGCCATGAGCCTCGATACCAAGAACGACGGCGCCAAGATGGAAGAACTCATCACGGAGGTCCTCACGGCCTATCCGGACAAGTTCGCCAAGCGCCGCAAGAAGCACCTCAACGTCGCCAAGAACACCGAAGAAGTCGGCGATGAAGGCAAGGTGCTGACCGAATGCGACGTCAAGTCGAACATCAAGTCGGTTCCCGGCGTCATGACCATTCGCGGCTGCGCCTATGCCGGCTCGAAAGGCGTGGTCTGGGGCCCGATCAAGGACATGGTCCATATCAGCCACGGCCCGGTCGGCTGCGGACAATATTCCTGGTCGCAGCGCCGCAATTACTACATCGGCAAGACCGGAATCGACACGTTCGTCACGATGCAGTTCACCTCCGACTTCCAGGAGCGCGACATCGTGTTCGGCGGCGACAAGAAGCTGGAAAAGGTGATCGACGAGATCAACACGCTCTTCCCGCTCGCCAAGGGCATCACCATCCAGTCCGAATGCCCGATCGGCCTGATCGGCGACGACATCGAAGCGGTGTCGAAGAAGAAGGCCAAGGAATCCCGCAAGACCATCGTTCCGGTCCGCTGCGAAGGCTTCCGCGGCGTGTCGCAGTCGCTCGGCCACCATCTGGCCAATGACGCGGTGCGCGACTGGGTGTTCGACAACAAGGGCGGCGCCGAACAGACCGACCTCACTGGCTTCCAGCCCTCGCCCTATGACGTCAACGTCATCGGCGACTACAATATCGGCGGCGACGCCTGGGCCTCCCGAATCCTGCTGGAAGAAATCGGCCTGCGCGTGGTCGGCAACTGGTCCGGCGACGCGACGCTCGCCGAAATCGAGCGCGCCCCGAAGGCCAAGCTCAATCTCATCCATTGCTACCGGTCGATGAACTACATCTGCCGCCACATGGAAGAGAAATATGGCGTGGCCTGGATGGAGTACAATTTCTTCGGCCCCTCGCAGATCGAAGCCAGCTTGCGCAAGATCGCCAAGCATTTCGGCCCCGAGATCGAGGCCAAGGCGGAAGAGGTCATCGCCAAATACAAGCCTCTGGTCGATTCCGTGAAGGAAAAGTACGGCCCGCGTCTGAACGGCAAGACGGTGATGCTTTATGTCGGCGGCCTGCGCCCCCGCCATGTCATCACGGCTTACGAAGACCTCGGCATGGAGATCGTCGGCACCGGCTATGAATTCGGCCATGGCGACGACTACCAGCGCACCGGCCATTATGTGAAGGACGGCACGCTGATCTATGACGACGTGACGGGCTACGAACTGGAAAAGTTCATCGAGACGATCCGTCCCGATCTGGTCGGTTCCGGCATCAAGGAAAAATACCCGGTGCAGAAGATGGGCATCCCGTTCCGCCAGATGCACAGCTGGGACTATTCCGGCCCCTATCACGGCTACGACGGCTTCGCCATCTTCGCCCGCGACATGGACCTCGCCATCAACAACCCCGTCTGGGGCCTGATGAAGGCGCCGTGGAAGAAGAAGAGCGAGCCGGCCCCGTCTCTCGCCGCCGCCGAATAAGCTTTGGCCGCCGCGTGCGGCCAAAGCCCAAAAACCCGAAATCTATCCTGACTCCCTCGCAAGGGCAGCCGTATGGCGCTGCCTTGTCTGAAATGGAGAATTGTCATGCCTCAATCCGCTGATAAGGTGCTCGACCACGCCCCGCTGTTCCGCGAGCCGGAATATACGGACATGCTGGCCCGCAAAAAGGCCGAATTCGAATGCATGCCCCAGGACGCCAAGGTCCAGGAAATCGCCGACTGGACCAAGAGCTGGGACTATCGCGAGAAGAATCTCGCCCGCGGCTCGCTGGTGGTGAATCCCGCCAAGGCCTGCCAGCCGCTCGGCGCGGTCTTCGCCGCCGCCGGCTTCGAGAAGACCATGTCCTTCGTCCATGGCTCTCAGGGCTGCGTCGCCTATTACCGCTCGCATCTGTCGCGTCATTTCAAGGAGCCGTCCTCGGCGGTTTCCTCGTCGATGACCGAAGACGCGGCCGTGTTCGGCGGCCTGCAGAACATGATCGACGGTCTGGCCAACACTTTTTCGCTGTACCAGCCGAAGATGATCGCGGTCTCCACCACCTGCATGGCGGAAGTCATCGGCGACGACCTGCATTCCTTCATCGAGAACGCCCGCAAGAAGGAATCGATCCCGCAGGACTTTTCCGTTCCCTTCGCCCACACGCCCGCCTTCGTCGGCAGCCACGTGGACGGCTATGACAACATGATCAAGGGCATTCTGGAAAACTTCTGGAAGGGCAAGACCCGCGCGCCCAACGCCAAAATCAACATCATTCCGGGCTTCGACGGCTTCGTGGTCGGCAACAACCGCGAGCTGAAGCGCATTCTCGACCTGATGGGCGTCGAATACACCATCCTGTCGGATGCGGCGGACCAGTACGACACGCCCGCCGACGGCGAATTCCGCATGTATGACGGCGGCACCAGGATCGACGACATCGAGCCGGCGCTCAACGCCAAGGCGACGATTTCGCTGCAGCAATGGTGCACCCGCAAGACCATGGATTTCGCAAGCGAATGCGGCCAGGAGACCGCCGCCTTCAACTATCCGATGGGCGTCGGCGCCACCGACGAACTGCTGATGAAGATTTCCGAGCTGAGCGGCAAGGCCATCCCGGCCGAGATCGAGAAGGAGCGCGGGCGCCTGATCGACGCCATGGCCGACAGCCAGGCGCATCTGCACGGCAAGAAATATGCGATCTACGGCGATCCGGACTTTGTCCTCGCGATGGCGCGCTTCGTGATGGAAACCGGCGGCGAGCCGACCCATTGCCTGGCCACCAACGGCACGACCAAGTGGGCCGAGCAGATGAAGGAACTGCTCGCCACTTCGCCCTTCGGCGCCAAGGCGCAGGTCTGGGCGGGCAAGGATCTGTGGCACCTGCGCTCGCTTCTGGCGACCGAGCCGACCGATTTCATCATCGGCAGCTCCTACGCCAAATATCTCGAGCGCGACACCGGCATCCCGCTGATCCGCCTCACCTTCCCGATCTTCGATCGGCACCACCACCACCGCTTCCCGGTGTGGGGCTATCAGGGCGGCTTGCGCGTGCTGGTCACCCTGCTCGACAAGGTGTTCGACACGCTCGACCGCGAGACGATCGTTCCCGGCGTCACCGACTATTCCTACGACCTCACGAGGTAACGGATCCCATCGGGGCCGGTTCTCGCCGGCCCCGGTTTTCCTTTCGAGCATGATCTTTTTCAAAAGCCGGGAACCACTTTTTGGGATCATGCTCGGCGGCACGCCGTTTGCACCGCCTCTCAGTTAGGCCGTCATGTCGGGCGGTCGTGTCGGACATCCGACAATTCACTCAGGCCAGCGAGGTTCGGACATGTCGGAACTTTCCAAAAAAGTTCAGGAAGTCTTCAACGAGCCGGCTTGCGACAAGAATCTCAAGAAGAGCGACAAGGAGCGCAAGAAAGGCTGCTCCAAGCCGCTGACGCCGGGGGCGGCGGCCGGCGGCTGCGCCTTCGACGGGGCCAAGATCGTGCTTCAGCCGATCGTCGACGCCGCCCATCTCATCCACGGTCCGCTGGCTTGCGAGGGCAACAGCTGGGACAACCGCCACGCCGCCTCCTCCGGCCCGCAGCTCTATCGCACCTCCTTCACCACCGACTTGTCGGAAATCGACATTGTCATGGGCAATGGCGAGAAGAAGCTGTGGAAGGCCATTCAGGAGGTCGTCAAGGCGCATAACCCGCCCGCCATTTTCGTCTACACGACCTGCGTCACGTCGCTGATCGGCGACGACATCGAATCCGTCTGCAGCCATGCGACGGAAAAGCTCGGCCTTCCGGTCATTCCGGTCAATGCGCCGGGCTTCGCCGGCTCGAAAAACCTCGGCAACAAACTCGCCGGCGAGACGCTCTACGCGCATGTCATCGGAACGATGGAGCCGGAAGTCTCGACGCCGACCGACATCAACATTCTCGGCGAATATAACCTCGCCGGCGAGTTCTGGCAGGTGAAGCCGCTGTTGGACAAGCTCGGGATCCGCGTCCATTGCTGCATCACCGGCGACGCGCGCTATGCCGACGTCGCCTCCGCCCACCGTTCCAAAGTGAACATGATGGTCTGCTCGGCGGCGCTGATCAATCTGGCGCGCAAGATGGAAGAGCGCTGGGGCCTCCCTTATTTCGAAGGCTCCTTCTACGGCGTCTCGGACACGTCGGACGCCCTGCGCAACATCGCCGGCCTGCTGGTCCGGCAAGGCGCGCCGCATGATCTCATCAATCGCACCGAAGCTTTGATCGCGCAGGAAGAGGCGCGCGTCTGGGAACGTCTCAAGCCTTATCGCGAGCGGCTCAAGGGCAAGCGCGTGCTGCTCTACACCGGCGGCGTGAAATCCTGGTCGGTCGTCTCCGCCTTGATGGAGGTCGGCATAGAGATCGTCGACACTTCCCTGCGCAAAGCGACGCCCGAGGACAAGCAGCGCATCAAGGAGCTGCTCGGCGACGATCCGCATGTGCTGGAAAACATGGCGCCGCGCGACATGTACGCCTTCCTGAAAGAAGGCAAGGCCGACATCATGCTGTCGGGCGGGCGCACCCAGTTCATCGCCCTGAAGGCCCGCACGCCCTGGCTCGACATCAACCAGGAGCGGCACGATCCCTTCGCCGGCTACGACGGCATGGTCGAACTGGTGAAAAAGCTCGACGCCACGATCAACAATCCCGTTTGGGCGAAAGTCCGCGCGCCAGCGCCCTGGGACGAAAGCGCGCTCGCGGCGCGGGATTCCGCCATCGACCCCAGACATGTCGCCCGGTTCCGCAAGGCCTTCGCCGAGACGGAAGCCCAGGATTTCGAGGAGTGCTGAAGCATGAACGCCGTCGCGCCGATTGCGAAATCCCTTTCGACCAATCCGCTCAAGAATTCCGCGCCGCTTGGGGCCGCCTTGGCCTGGCTCGGCGTGGACGGCGCGGTTCCGCTGTTCCATGGCTCGCAAGGCTGCACGGCTTTCGCCTTGGTGCTGCTGGTGCGCCATTTCAAGGAAATGATTCCGCTCCAGACCACCGCGATGAACGAGGTTTCGACCATCGTCGGCGGCGCGGATCACGTTGAAGAAGCCCTGCTCAACCTCAAGAAGCGGATGAATCCGCGCTTCATCGGCATCTGCTCCACGGCGCTGACCGAAACCCGCGGCGAGGATTTTGTCGGCGACCTGCGCCTGATCCGCGCCCGGCGCGCCGAAGAACTCCAGGGCACGGAAGTGGTCTTCGCCTCGACCCCGGATTTCTCCGGCGCGATGGAGGAAGGCTGGGCCAAGGCGGTGACGGCGACCATCGAGGGGCTTGTGCCGGAATTCCAGGCCGAGCCTGTCAAGGGGCAGATCAATGTGCTCGCCGGACTGCATCTTTCGCCGGCCGATGTCGAGGCCCTGCGCGAGACGATCGAGAGCTTCGGCCTGACGCCGATCGTCCTGCCCGACCTCTCCTGTTCGCTGGACGGGACGGTGGCGGAGGATTGGCGCCCGACGGCGCGCGGCGGCGTCACGCTCGAACAGATCGCCGCCATGGGACGGTCGGAAGCGACTTTGGTCATCGGCGAACATATGCGCGCGCCGGGACAGGCGCTGGAACAACGAACCGGCGTCCCGACGCTGCATTTCGATCATCTGACTGGCATCGAGGCCTGCGACCGGCTCTGCGTCGAGCTGTCCCATCTCGGCCATCGCCCGGTTCCGCTCCGGCTGCGGCGCGAGCGGACGCGGCTGGTCGACGCCATGCTCGACGGCCATTTCTTCTTCGCCGGCCGGAAAATGGCGGTCGCGGCCGAACCCGACCTGCTGCTGGCGACGACCGGGCTGATGCATGATCTCGGCGCGGAAATTTCCGCCGCCGTCACCACGACCGCCGGTTCGGCGGCGCTCGCCCAGGTTCCGGCGCGGGAAGTGGTTGTCGGCGACCTCGGCGATCTGGAGACGCGCGCGAAAAGCGCCGATCTGATCGCCACCCACAGCCACGGCAGGCAGGCGGCGGAGCGGCTGCATGTCCCTCATCTGCGCATCGGCTTTCCCGTTTTCGACCGGCTCGGCGCCGCCTACCGCCGCGCCTCGCTCTATGACGGAACCCGTCAGGCGATTTTCGAAATCGCCAATCTGTTCCAGGCCGCGCCTCACCCGGTCACGCCGGCCTCCCTCAATCCCTTCCTGCAACGACAAAAGGAGATGCGCGCATGAGCGCCGCCCGCTTCAGCCTCGTCGATAACGAGCCACCGCTTAAGCCTTCCGGCCAGCCCGCCGTGCGCGTCGCCATCGCGACATCCGACATGAAATCGCTCAACGCCCATTTCGGCTCCGCCAGCCGTTTCGCCGTCTATGACGTGACGACGGAAGGCTGGCGCTTCGTCGAGGCCTGCGCCTTCGACAATGTCTCGGACGAAAGCGGCAGCCACAAGCAGGAAGGCGACGACAAGATCGGCGCCAAGGTTGAGGCGCTGAAAGGCTGCCATCTGCTGTTCTGCCTCGCCATCGGCGGGCCTTCCGCCGCCAAGGTGGTGGCGGCCAAGATTCACCCGATCAAGATGCCGCAGCCGCAGCCGATCGAAACCGTGCTGGAGCGCACCCGGACGATGCTGAACGGCGCGCCGCCGCCCTGGCTGCGCAAGGTTCTGGCGGAAGCCGGCTTCGCGCCGAAGCCATCCTTCCTCGAAGAGACGGTCTGACACCGGTTCTCCTGCAGGAGAACCGATCAGGAGCGAATGCGAAATAAATGAGAAAGGACGCGCCATGGTCGCCGTGCAAGACATCACCGCAGAAGACGCCGCCGCTCTGCAGCGCCCCTACGCCAAATCGCTCATCCTGCTGATGCGCGCCCAGGATACGCATGGCGCCTGGGAGCGGAAGAACGACGCGCAACTGCTGGCCGAGTTCATCGTCACCAAGGAGCAGCGGCGCGAGATTCCGATCATCGGCGATCCCGATCCCGACGTGTTGTGGCGGATCGAACAATTCTACACCGCCGTCGGCCTGGCGGTGGAGAAACAGACCGGCGTCATGGCCGGGCCGATGATGAAGATGAGCCACGAGGGCTTCGGCCGGCTGGTGCTGATCGCCGGCAAGCTCATCGCTTTGTCGCGCCATCTGCGCGACGTCCACCGTTTCGGCTTCGAAAGCCTGGCGAAACTGGTGGCGGAAGGCGAGAAATATGTCGCCCAGGCCGTCGCCGAGATCGAAGCCCATCCCGAAGTCGCCAACCCCTGACCGGAGATCGCGATGTCCGACGTCGAAACCCTGAAGGCCGAAATCAAGAAACTCTCCGCGCGCGCCACGACGGCGAAGATGAATCTGCATGATTTTTCCGAGGAGCTTCCCGCGAACTGGGCCAATGCGCCGCAGGTGGCGCGGGACGTGGTCGACGCCTATCAAGCGCTCGACGCCGCGCGCAAGAAATTGAAGCAGTTGGAGCAAGCCTGATGACGATTTTCAAGACGCGCGGCGGCGGCGATTGGACGCCGGTCTATCTCACCCGGATCGACGGCGAGACCTGCATCGGCTGCGGCCGTTGCTACAAGGTCTGTTCGCGTGACGTGATGCATCTCTATGGCGTCGACGAATCCAGCAATGTGCTTGGCGCGGCGACCGAGGACGACGACGACGATTTCGACGGCGAACTGAACCGCAAGATCATGATGGTGGACAATGCCGACGCCTGCATCGGTTGCGGCGCCTGCGCCCGGGTCTGCCCGAAAAATTGCCAGACCCATGTTCCGGCCGACCAGTTCGCGGCCTGACGCCATGGCTGACGCCTCCCCCTTCCTCGCGCAAGTTTTCGCCTGCATCTGGGCGATCGCCGCGCGGGAGGCGGAGGCGAAAAGCGTCGATATTTCGCAAACCATCGGCCTCGGGCGCGACGATCTCATCGCGCTCGCCGCCCGCTGGCGCCCGGCGCCCGACGCGGCGGCGATCGCGTGTTTGGCGCGCGGCAAGATTGTTCTGGACGATGAGGAAGACATGTTGCTGGCCCTGCTCGACGCGCATCGCGCCGACCAGGGCCGCGATTGCTCCTGGCTGGCGCGGATGGTGACGCGCCGGGCCATGCAGCCGAACCATCTCTGGCAGGATCTCGGCCTGCCGGACCGCGCCGCGCTCAGCCGGCTGCTGCGCGAAACATTCCCCAAGCTCGCGGCGCGCAACGTCAACAACATGAAGTGGAAGAAATTCTTCTACCGTTCCTTGTGCGAAACGGAGGGCTTCCATCTCTGCACGGCGCCGAGCTGTCGCGAATGCGACGATTTCGACGCCTGTTTCGGTCCCGAGGACGGCGAAAGCCTGCTCGCCCGGAACAAGCGCGAAAATATGTCAGGATCATTGTCGCATCCCTGACCATTGTCGCGAACCCGACAGCGACGAGGCTACTTTTTCATTATAAATCAATGATCTAATATTTGGCACAAGGGTTGCTGCGTCATCCACATGTCTCGCTCGCAGGGAGTTGAATCATGATCACGCTGACGCCAAACGCCATTTCCGCCGTCAAGACGGCCCTGTCCAACGCGGCAACGCCGGCCGAAGGGCTCCGCATCATGGTCGAGGCCGGGGGCTGCGCCGGCTATAAATATCTGATGGGCCTGGAGCGCCAGGCGCGCGAAGGCGACGCGGTGATCGAAACCAACGGCGTCAAGGTCTTCATCGACGATGTCTCGCAGGGCCATGTCTATGGCATGACGGTCGATTTCGTCACCGGCCTGGAAAGCTCGGGCTTCGTCTTCGACAACCCGAACGCCGCGTCGAAATGCTCCTGCGGCAAGTCATTCGGTTAAGGAGTATGCGGCATGTGGGACTATACTGACAAGGTCAAGGACTATTTCTTCAACCCGAAGAACGCCGGCGTGCTCGATGACGCCAACGCCGTCGGCGAAGTGGGCGCCATTTCCTGCGGCGACGCGCTGAAACTCATGCTGAAGGTCGATCCGGTCAGCCAGGTCATCCTGGAGGCCAGGTTCCAGACTTTCGGCTGCGGCTCGGCCATCGCCTCGTCTTCCGCTTTGACCGAACTGGTCATCGGCAAGACCATCGACGAGGCGCTGAACCTCTCCAATCAGGACATCGCCGATTTCCTCGGCGGCCTGCCGCCGGAAAAAATGCATTGCTCGGTGATGGGCTACGAGGCGCTCCAGGCGGCGGTGGCCAATTTTCGCGGCGAGACCTGGCATGACGACCATGAGGAAGGCGCGCTGATCTGCAAATGTTTCGGCGTCGACGAGGGCATGGTCGAGCGCGCGGTGCGCATGAACCGCTTGACGACGATCGAGGCGGTCACCGCCTATACCAAGGCCGGCGGCGGCTGCCTGACCTGTTTCGACGCGCTGGAAAGCGTGCTGGCCAAGGTCAATGCCGAGATGGTCGTGGAAGGCGTGCTGGCGGAGGCCGAATCCTACAAGGTCGGCGGCGCCGATCCGGTCGTCCTCAAGAAGAACGTGCAAGCCGCCAAGGCGGCGGCGAAGTCCGAGGCGCCCGCCCCCGCGCCTTCCGCATCCAAGCCGCAGCCGGCGCCTGTGCAGATTTCGCCCCTGGCGGCGCCGCCAAAGCCGCTGACCAATCTCCAGCGCATTCGCCTGATCGAAGAAACGATCGAGGAAATCCGCCCGCTGCTGAAGAAGGACGGCGGCGATTGCGAATTGATCGACGTCGATGGCGCGAATGTCATGGTCAAGCTTTCCGGCGCCTGCGTCGGCTGCCAGGCGGCGAGCATGACCGTCAACGGCATCCAGGAGCGGCTCTCCGCCAGGCTCGGCGCGCCCTTGCGGGTCATCCCCGCCAAAACCCATTAAGGAAATCGCACGATGAGCACGGCCTATCTCGACAACAACGCCACCACCAAGGTCGATCCGCAGGTGGTCGAAGCCATGCTGCCTTTTTTCACCGAGCAGTTCGGCAACGCCTCGTCGATCCACGAGTTCGGCGCGCAGGTCACGGGCGCCCTGCGCAAGGCGCGCAAACAGGTTCAGACCCTGCTCGGCGCCGAATTCGACCATGAGATCGTCTTCACCTCGGGCGGCACGGAATCCGATTCCACCGCCATTCTCTCGGCGATGGAATGCCTGCCCGACCGCGACGAGATCGTCACCAGCAAGGTCGAGCATCCGGCGATTCTCTCCGTCTGCCAGCATCTGGAGAAGATCGGCCGCGCCAAGGTCCATTATATCGGCGTGGATTCCTTCGGCCGGCTCGATCTCGAAGCCTTCCGCGCCGCATTGTCGCCGCGCGTCGCGCTCGTCACCCTGATGTGGGCGAATAACGAAACCGGGACGATCTTCCCCATCGAGGGCCTCGCCGATCTCGCAAAAGAAGTCGGCGCCTTGTTCCACACCGACGCCGTTCAGGCGGTGGGCAAGGTTCCGATCTCGCTCAAGGACTCGTCCATCGACATGCTGTCGCTCTCCGGCCACAAGCTGCACGGGCCGAAGGGCGTCGGCGCGCTTTATGTCAAGCGCGGCTCGCGCTTCAAGCCGCTGCTGCGCGGCGGCCATCAGGAGCGCGGGCGCCGCGCCGGCACGGAAAACGCGCCGGGCATTGTCGCGCTCGGCCTCGCCTGCGAACTCGCCGGCCAGCACATGGCGGAAGAGAACACGCGGGTAAAAGCCCTACGCGACAAGCTGGAAAAGGGCGTTCTGGCCGCCGTGCCCAATTGTTTCGCCAATGGCGATCCCCATGACCGCCTGCCGAACACCGCCAATATCGCCTTCGAATATGTCGAGGGCGAAGCGATCCTGCTGCATCTCAATCGCGCCGGGATCGCCGCCTCGTCGGGCTCCGCCTGCACCTCCGGCTCGCTGGAGCCGAGCCATGTGCTGCGGGCGATGAATATTCCCTTCACGGCGGCGCATGGCTCGATCCGCTTCTCGCTGTCGCGCGACACGGTGGAGGAGGAAGTGGAGCGCGTGATCCAAGTCCTGCCGGGGATCATCGAAAAACTGCGCGCGCTCTCGCCCTTCTGGGCCGGCGCGCAGAAGGAAGCCAGGGACTTCAAGCCCGTTTACGCGTGAGGTTCCCATGACCGCCAGCCGCGTTTTCGTCAACGACACCACCCTGCGCGACGGCGAGCAGGCGCCCGGCGTCGCCTTCTCCCGGGCGGAGAAGGTCGCCATCGCCCGCGCCCTGGCGGCGGCTGGCGTCGACGAGATCGAGGCTGGCGCCGCCGCCATGGGCGGCGCCGAGATCGAGGCCATGGCCGCCGTCGGCGAAGCCTGCCCCGACGCGCATGTCATGGCCTGGTGCCGCCTCCATCAGTCCGACATTGACGCGGCGCTGGCGGCCGGCCTGCGCCGGGTCAATATTTCCGCCCCGATGTCGCGCCTGCAAATGCGGGTGAAGCTGAAATGCGGCCCGGAGGAGACGGCGGCGCGCGTCGCCCGCATGGTTGGCTACGCCCGCGACAAGGGCCTTGAGGTGGCGCTCGGCGGCGAGGATTCCTCGCGCGCCGAAATCCGCGACATCGGCCTCGTCGCCCGCGCCGCGGAACAGGCCGGCGCCTTCCGCCTGCGCTTCGCCGACACGCTCGGCGTCCTCGATCCCTTCGCGACCTATGACGCGATCACGGCCCTGCGCGAGGAAACCGGGCTCGAAATCGAATTCCACGGCCATGACGACCTGGGCCTCGCCACCGCCAACACCTTGGCCGCGATCCGCGCCGGCGCGCGCCACGCCAGCGTGACCGTGCTGGGATTGGGCGAACGCGCCGGCAATGCGCCGCTGGAGGAAGTCTGCGTCGCGCTGACGCGCCTCGGCGCGCTGACCACCGGAGTCGCGCCGCGAAAGCTCGGCGCCCTGGCGCAAATTGTCGCCAAAGCCGCGAACGAAATCATCCCCCGCGCCAAAAGCATCGTCGGCGAGGATATTTTCACCCATGAATCCGGCATTCATGTCGCCGGCCTGCTGGCCGACGTGCGCACCTATCAGGGCCTCGACCCCGCTTTGCTCGGACGCGCCCATAAAATGGTGATCGGCAAACATTCCGGCGCCGCCGCCTTGCGCGCCCTTTGCGCGCCGGCCGGACTCGATCTCGACGCCGAGACCGCCGCCATCGTGCTGAAGAAGATCAAGGTTTTGGCGCAAATCGCCAAGGCCCCGCTGCCGGAACGCACGGTGCTGCGGCTGGCGCGCGAGGCGCAGGAGTTGCGCCAGAGCGAGGACGCATGAGCGGCCCCGGCCTTGGCGCCATTTTCGCCCAGCTGCGCGAGGACGTCGCCTGCGTCGCCGGCCGCGACCCCGCCGCGCGCGGGAAACTCGAAATCCTGCTGACCTATCCCGGCGTCCACGCCGTCATCCATTACCGGCTGGCCAATTGGCTGTGGCGGCGGGGCTTCCGCTTCGCGGCGCGTTTCCTGTCCTGGTCGTCGCGCCTCGCCACCAATATCGACATCCACCCCGCCGCGACCATCGGCCCGCGCCTGTTCATCGACCATGGCGCCGGCGTCGTCATCGGCGCCACCGCCGAAATCGGCGCCGACGTGACGCTCTATCATGGCGTGACGCTTGGCGGCGTCTCGTGGAGCGAGGGCAAGCGCCATCCGACCCTCGAGGACGGCGTGCTCTGCGGCGCGGGCGCGAAGATTCTCGGGCCGATCCGAATCGGCAAGGGCGCGCGCATCGGCGCCAATTCGGTCGTGGTCGAAGAGGTTCCGCCCGGCGCGACCGTGGTCGGCATTCCCGGCCGCATCGTGCGCGCCTTAGACCAGCGCCGCATTCTGGCCGGCGGGCGCGTCGATCTCGAACATCATCTGATGCCCGACCCGGTCGGCGAAGCCCTGTCCTATCTGATCGACCGCGTGAATTTTCTCGAAGTGCGCCTGTCGGAAATGCGAAGCGGCCTGCGTCCGGTCGACGCCGGCGAGGCCGAAGCTCGCGAAACTTTCAAACAATAGGAGCGTGACATGAGCGGGATCGTCGAAAAACTGCAAAGCCTTGGTTCGGCGGAGGAATTCTTCGCCGCGCTCGACGTGGACTACGACCCGAAAGTGGTTTCGGTGAGCCGTCTCCACATCCTGAAGCGGATGGGACAATCGCTCGCCTCGATCGCCGAAACGGGCGGCGACGACGCGGCGATCATGGAAAGCTGCCGCGCCGCCCTGCGCGCGGCCTATGCGGAATTCGAGACCAGATCGCCGATCGAAGCGCGGCTGTTCAAGGTGCTGAAAGACCGCGATCCCAACGCGCCCAGGAAGAGCGCCCGCGCCTTCGTGCCGCTCTCCGACCTCACGCCCTGACGTCTTTGTCGCTTTGCCGACACGAGGGAGCAAAGACGGACGCGACAAGGCGGGAGGCGATAAAAGTTATAAATATAATTCAATTAGTTACGGTCTGGTACGGAGTTTGCGACGGCTTTGGGCCAAAGGCGAAACGTCAACGGAGACGCGCGATGCATAGTGTGGTCTGTATCAAGCAGGTGCCGGATTCGGCGCAGATCCGCGTCCATCCGGTGACCAACACCATCATGCGGCAGGGCGTGCCGACGATCATCAATCCCTATGATCTGTTCTCGCTCGAAGAAGCCCTGCGGCTGCGCGACAAGTTCGGCGGCGAGGTGACCGTCCTGACCATGGGCCCGCCGATGGCGTCGGATTCGCTGCGCAAGGCGCTGACCATCGGCGCTGACCGCGCCGTGCTGCTGACCGACCGCTTCTTCGCCGGCTCCGACACGCTCGCCACTTCCTTCGCGCTGGCCCAGGCGATCCGCAAGATCGGCGAGACCTTCGGCGCGCCGGATATCGTCTTCGCCGGCAAGCAGACCATCGACGGCGACACCGCCCAGGTCGGCCCCGGCGTCGCCAAGCGCCTCGACCTGCTGCAGCTCACCTATGTCTCCGCCATTTCGGAACTCGGTCTCGAAGATCGTTCGATCACCATCGAGCGGCGCTCGGAAGGCGGCGTGCAGATCCTCAAGACCAGGCTGCCCTGCCTCATCACCATGCTCGAAGGCTCCAATGTGGTGCGGCGCGGCCGCATCGACGACGCCTTGCGCGCCGCGCGGGCCGAAGTCGTCACCTGGAGCGCCAAGGACGCCGGGATCGAGGATGTGACCCAATGCGGGCTGCGCGGCTCGCCGACCGTGGTGAAACGCGTCTTCGCGCCACCTCCCCGCGCCGAAAAGGCCAAGCAGGTCGACCTTGCCGCCAACAAGACGCCGAAGGACATGGCCGAGGCGACGATCGAGGCGATTTTCGCCCATACGTCGTCGCTCGAAGCCGACATGACCAAGCTTGCCGCCGGATTCTAAGGAGAGAAAAATGTCCGACCCGAAGCCCGCACCGGCCGCCGGCGGCCGCGCCTCGATGAAGAAGGAGTTGCCGGAAAAGTTCCGCGACTACAAGCATGTCTGGGTCTTCATCGAAATGGAGCGCGGCGTGGTCCACCCCGTCTCCTTCGAACTTCTGGGCGAAGGCCGCAGGCTCGCCGACAAGCTCGGCGTCGAGCTGGCCGGCGTGGTGCTCGGCGCGCCGGGCGAGGAAGTCAAACAGGCGGCGAAGGAAAGCTTCGCCCATGGCGCCGATCTGGTTTACCTGGTCGAGCACCCGACGCTGGCCGACTATCGCAACGAGCCTTATTCGAAGGCGATGACCGAGCTGGTCAATGCGCACAAGCCGGAAATCCTGCTGCTCGGCGCGACCACGCTCGGCCGCGATCTCGCCGGCTCGGTGGCCACCACCCTTCTCACGGGCCTGACAGCGGACTGCACCGAGCTGAATGTGGACGACGACAAGTCGCTCGCCGCGACGCGTCCGACCTTCGGCGGCTCGCTGCTGTGCACCATCTATACGCTGAACTATCGCCCGCAGATGGCGACCATCCGCCCGCGCGTGATGCGCATGCCGCCGCGCGTCGAAGGCCGCGAGGGCCGCATCGTTCCCTTCGCGCCCGATCTCGACGAAGCCAGCATCATCACGAAAATCCTGCGCTTCCTGCCGGACCGCGATTCCAACAAGAGCAATCTCGCCTTCGCCGATGTGGTGATCGCCGGCGGCATGGGATTGCAGAACGCCGAAAACTTCCAGCTGGTGCGCAATCTCGCCAAGACGCTCGGCGCCGAATTCGGCTGCTCGCGCCCGCTGGTCCAGAAGGGCTGGGTTTCCGCCGACCGGCAGATCGGCCAGACCGGCAAGACCATAAGGCCGAAGCTCTATATCGCCGCGGGAATTTCCGGCGCGATCCAGCATCGCGTCGGCGTCGAAGGCGCCGACCTGATCGTCGCCATCAACACCGACAAGAACGCGCCGATCTTCGACTTCGCGCATATCGGCATAACCAGTGACGCCATGCGCTTCCTGCCCGCGCTGACGGAAGCCTTCCGCCAACGCCTTTCGCCCCATTCCAAGGACCGGCTTGCCGGCTGAGCCAGAGGTTAGGAGAGCACAATGATCGACGAGAAATTCGACGCGATCGTCATCGGCGCCGGCCACGCTGGCAACGCCGCCGCTTATACCATGGCCTCGCGCGGCATGAAGGTGCTGCAACTGGAGCGCGGCGAATATCCCGGCTCGAAGAATGTCCAGGGCGGCATCCTCTACGCCGACATGCTGGAGAAGATCATTCCGGACTTCCGCGAGGAGGCGCCGCTGGAACGGCATCTGATCGAGCAGCGCTTCTGGTTCATGACCGACAAGTCGCATACCGGCATGCATTACCGCTCCGACGACTTCAATGAGGACCGGCCCAACCGCTATACCATCATCCGCTCGCAATTCGACCGCTGGTTCGCCCGCCAGGCGCAGGCCCAGGGTTCGATCCTGCTCAGCGAAACCACGGCGGTCGAACTGATTCAGGACGCCTATGGCAAGGTTGTCGGCGTGCGCACCGACCGCAGCGGCGGCCCGATCCATGCCGCCGTGGTGGTGCTGGCGGAAGGCGTCAACGGCTTGCTCGGCGCCCGCGCCGGGCTGCGCGAAACGCCCAAGCCCGCCCATGTCGCGCTGGCAGTCAAGGAAATGCACTTCCTGCCGGCGGAAGTCATCGAGCAGCGCTTCAACATCAAGGGCAACGAGGGCGCGGTGATCGAGGCCGCCGGCACCATTTCCAAGGGAATGGCCGGCATGGGCTTCATCTACACCAACAAGGAAAGCATCTCGGTCGGCATCGGCTGCCTGGTTTCGGATTTCGCCGAAAACAAGGCCTCGCCCGCCGAACTGCTCGACGCCTTCAAGAAGCACCCCTCCGTCGCGCCGCTGATCGAGGGCTCGGAGGTCAAGGAATATGCCGCCCATCTGATCCCGGAAGGCGGCTACAAGGCGGTGCCGCAGCTTTTCGGCGCCGGCTGGGTGATCTGCGGCGACGCCGCCGGCCTCAACAACGCCGTGCATCGCGAAGGCTCCAACCTCGCCATGACCTCGGGACGGCTGGCCGGCGAGGCGATCTTCCAGATCAAGTCGCGGCGCGAGCCGATGACCGCCGAGAACCTGTCGCGCTACAAGAAAGCTCTCGACGACAGCTTTGTCATGAAGGACCTGCGCAAGCACAAGGACATGCCGGCGCTGCTCCATACCCAGGCCTCGAACCTGTTCCTGACCTATCCGCAGCTCGTCTCCAAGGCGATGGAGAATTTCGTCCGCGTCGACGGAACCCCCAAGCTGGACAAGGAAAAGGACACGTTCCGCCACGTGCGCAAGGCGCGCGGGCTTGGCGTGATCGGCGACGCCGTGCGGCTCGCTTTGGCTTGGCGATAATTCTATCCCGTAAGGAGGACGATATGGCGCAGGAATTCCAGAGGGTCGAGGAAAAGCTTTACCAGAACCGCTATGTCGTCGATTCCGGCAAGCCGCATATTTCCGTCGCCGAGCACAAGACGCCGTCGGCCAATCTGCTGGCCCTGACCCGGATCTGCCCGGCCGGCTGCTACACGCAGAACGAGTTGGGCCAGGTCGAGATCGCCGCCGACGGCTGCATGGAATGCGGCACCTGCCGCGTGCTGTGCGAGCCGGCGGGCGAGATCGTCTGGAACTATCCGCGCGGCGGCTACGGCGTCCTGTTCAAATTCGGCTGAAGCGACAAGGCGCAGGCATGCGGGGGATGGTCCGAGCGGACCTCGCCTGAGCGCGTCTCATCGACAAGAAGGAAGACAGCGATGAACTCGGTCGAGGAATTCCTGGCCTATGCGATCCATCTCGAAAAGGAGGCTGCCGATCGCTTCGGCGAACTGGCCGACGTCATGGAGTTCTTGCGGCAATCGTGAGGCTGGAACGTTGTTCCGCCGTCTGTCGCATTATTCAACCCTGCATCTCGCCGACGCCCGCGCCCGCGCCGGCTTTCATGACATGCCGGAGATCAAGCTGGAAGATTTTGTCTGGCCCGATCTCGAGAGTCCGGAACGCGCCGCCATCTGGGCCGCCGACCCGATGATCGGGCGCGAGGAGGCGCTGGAGATCGCGCTTTCCGCCGAACAGGCCGGCCTCGCCTATTACCAGTCGGTGCTGGACGCGACCGACGATCCCGAAATCATGGCCATGGCGGCGGAATTCGTGAAAGAGGAAAGCGAACATGTCGCCGAACTGAAAAAATGGATCGCGGCGCATCAAGCCGGCGGGCTGCTGCCGGTCGACCGTTGACGGATCGCCGCCGCTTTATGCCTTTTTTTTGAGCTTGCGAGAGGCGTTGGGCGGGGGCTAGCTTTCGGCGGCCAAGTTTGAATTGGCGGCAGCCAAAGGAGGCAACGGTCATGAAACTCTCCGCCCGCAACATTCTTCCCGGCAAGATTGTCGAAGTCAAAAAAGGCGTGACCACCGCCCATGTGCGCATCGACGTGAATGGCGTGATCGTTACGGCTTCGATCACCAACGAGTTGGTGGACGAACTTGGATTGAAAGTCGGCGAACAGGCTTATGCGGTGATCAAGGCGTCGAACGTCATGGTCGCGGTCAAGTGACGGTCGCGGCTCTCATCGCTTGAGGACCATCGCCAGCCGCTCGACCAGCCGACCCTGTTTCAGGTGGTCGTCAAAAATCTCATCGACATCGGCGGTGGTCTGCGGCCTATACCAGACGCCTTCCGGATAAACCACCATCAGCGGCCCGGCGCTGCAAAAGCCCAGGCAGCCGGCGGGCGTGAAGCCGATCTTCCCCGCGCTCTCCGCCTCGACGCGCCTGCCCAGGCGATCCCACAAAGGCTGCGCCCCCGCCGCGCCGCAGGAGCCGCGCGGATGGCCCGGCGGACGCTGGGTGAAACAGGCGAAAACATGCCGTTCATAGATTTGCGGCAGTTCGAAACTTTCATCGGTCATGCAACAGTCCTGGGTTTGCTGAGCCGCGCCAGAATGACGCCCGTCGCCGTTTCGGCCGACGCGACGATCTTCATGCAATGATCGCTGTTGTCGAAAAAATGCAGGTCGAAGCGCGGCGTGAGCCGACTGGGCTCGTCCTCGATGTCCGCGGCGTCGCAGCGCGCGAAGGCGAGATGCGGCAGCGCCCGGCGCAACAAGGGCAGAACCTGGCCGTCCGCCTGCGGGTCGGCAAGAATCCTGTCGATCTCCATCAGATCCCGTTCCTCTATCGCCATGGGCCGCCTCAGTCTCTCATCACGCCGGCGAGGCTGCGCTCGTCCAGGGCGGCGATCTCTTCCTCCAGGCAGCCGATCACGCGCGATTGATCGAACTCGACCAGATAGATCGGGATCTCGGTCTCGGCCATCATTCCCGATTTGACGATCTCCCCGATCGCGCCGGCGGGCGCAAGCAGCGCGTCCGGCGGCGCGTCGGGAAAAGAGCCGTCGTTGCGCAGGTCGGCGAGGACGCGCACTTTTTGGCCGATATCAAATTTCGGCAGACGCGGAAAATCCATCTGCGGAGCCTTTCAGCCGAAGGCCGGCGTGTGGCCGGAGCAGGTCGTCGCCTTGGGATCGTGGAAGACCAGGCCCGAATGGCCCGCGCCGTCCGCGAAATCGATGGTGACGCCCTCCAGCAGCAGCCGGCTTTCGGCCGGCAGGAACAGGCGCAGTCCGTTGCGCTCGACCACGGCGTCGCCAGGCTCCGGCTGCGCCTTGACAGCCATCGCGGCGGAAAGGCCGGAGCAGCCGCCCGGCTTGACGACGAGGCGGAAGCCGGCGGCGGGGCCGCCGTCGACCATGAGCATCAGGCGGATGAAACGTTGCGCTTTCGACGTGATCTCAAAATTCATAAGCCCTCCTCGCGCCCTCGATCGGGGCTGGCGTTTCGCCGAAGCTCAGCAAGGTTCGCGCCAGCCGAGAAAGCCGGCGCGCAAGGGCATTTGGCGGGCGTGGGGCGTCGATCGTGTCGGCATCGACGCAATTTCTGTTGGAAAGGCGACGTGGCTTTCGACGGCCAAGATAAGATTCCGGCGGCGGCCGAGGGGCCGCGATCCGGTCGAACGTTTCTTCAGCAAGCTCAAATATTGCAGAATCATAACAACGCGCTTCGAAAGGCGCGGCGGTGGCCGAAAAGAAAATACAACTTCTCAAACAATGGGTTGGTCGGCGATCACGCACATGACCCGCTTTAGGTTGCTGGATAAAACGATGACTTTGGTGGAAACATTTGCTGAAGACCGAAATATTTCAGCCGAAAAGGCCGCCAAGCTCTGGCTGTTTTCCTGGAATGGTGATCTACTGCCCGCGCGGCTCGATGCAGCACGTTGTTTTCATGACGTTCAACGCGCCGCGCCAGCCGCCGGAAAGACTGGGCGCCGGAACGAGGCAAAGTGTTCCGGGGCGTATTGTTTTGTGCAATTCCGCCCGACACAGGCGGTTGAAAGGGGCGAAGATGAAGAAGATCGTTATGGGGCTGGCTTTTGGCTTGGGTCTGGCGCCGACCGCCGGCTCCGCTCAGGTCATGATCCAGATGGACAGGATTAGCTGCGGTGACATGGTGGCCATGGCGCCCGCCGATCAGGCCATGGTCTCGGCCTGGATGAGCGGCTGGTACAATCAGAAGCTCGGCTATAACTGGGTCGACCTCGCTGCTTTTCGCAGGAACGAGGCCAATATCATGAAATATTGCGCCGACCACCCGAAGGACCAGCTGATGGGCGTCATTCAGGCCGCCGTCAATCAGATGCAGAAGAAGCAGTGATCCGCACCCAGCCATCGGGAGAAAAAGCATGAAGACCAAGGTTATTCTCGCGACCGCGATGCTGGCTTTCGCGGTTCCCGCCGCCAAGGCTCAGGTCGTCCTCGACATGTCGCTCATCACCTGCGGCCAGTACCTCAAGGCGGCGCCCGACGACCAGGCCATGATCGCGTCCTGGATGAGCGGCTATTTCATGTCGTCCAAGAACCTCACCAATGTCGATATGCGCTATGTGAAGCGCAATCACGAGGTGGTCGGAAAATATTGCAAGCAGCATCCGAAAGACATGCTGATGGACGCGATCACGAAGAAGGGGATCCGATGAGCTTCGGCTGAGCCGAAAACGCCAGCCGTTGCGAGCCCCCTCGGCGCCGCCGAGGGGGCTTCTTTTTACGACTGGTTCATCCCGTGTTGCGCAGACCCGCCGCGATGCCGTTGATGGCGATCAGAATGCCGACCCGCGCCTTGTGGTCGATCTGCCCCGCGCGCCAGCGGCGCAGCAATTCCGCCTGGAGGTAGTTGAGCGGCGCGATATAGGGGAAGCGGTGGGCGATCGAGCGGGCCAGCGCCGGATTGTCGGCGAGGCGTTTCGCCTGTCCGGTGGCGATCTCCAGCGCCGCGACCGTGCGGTTCCATTCCGCCTCGATCGCCGAGAAAATCCGCTCCGCCGCCGCGCGGTCTGGCACGAGTTCGGCATAGCGGCGGGCGATTTCGAGATCGGCCTTGGCCAGAACCATGTCCATATTCGACAGAAGCGCCGCGAAGAACGGCCATTCCTTGCACATGCGGCGCAGCAGCGCCTGCCGCGCCTCCTTGTCCTCGCGCAGAAAATCTTCGACCGCCGCGCCGAAGCCGAACCAGCCGGGCAGCGCGACCCGGGCCTGGCCCCAGGAAAAGCTCCAGGGGATGGCGCGCAAATCCTCGATCCGCCGCGTCGCCTTACGCGAGGCCGGCCGCGAGCCGATGTTCAGTTCGGCGATTTCGGCGATCGGCGTCGCGGCGTAGAAATAATCGACGAAACCCGGCGTTTCATAGACGAGGCCGCGATAGGCCTTCATCGACAGGCGCGACAAACGCTCCGCCGCGTCCAAAAATTCCGCCGGCGGCGCCTTGCCCTCGATCAGCAGGCTCGCTTCGAGATTGGCGGCCATCAGGGTTTCGAGATTGCGCTTGCCGATCAGCGGATTGGCGTATTTGGCGGCGATCACCTCGCCCTGTTCGGTGAGGCGGAACTGGCCGCGCACCGTGCCGGGCGGCTGGGCGAGAATGGCCTGATAGGACGGCCCGCCGCCACGCCCCACCGCGCCGCCGCGCCCATGGAACAGCCGCAGTTTCACGCCGGGCAGCGAGTCGAAATAAGCGGCGAGCGCCGTCGAGCCCCGGTAAAGCTCCCAGGTCGAAGTGAAATAGCCACCGTCCTTGTTGGAATCGGAATAGCCGAGCATCACGTCCTGGACGCCGCTGGAGCGCCGGATCAGGTCGGCGATCCCCGGCAAGCCGTAAAAGGCGCGCATGATCGGCTCGGCGGCGCGCAAGTCCTCGATGGTCTCGAACAGCGGCGTCACGATCAGATCGAGCCGCGCCGTGTCGCGGTCGGCTTCGTGCAGCGTGCCGTGCATCAGGCCGCATTCCTTTTGCAGCACCATGACTTCCAGAAGATCGCTGACACTTTCGGTATGGCTGATGATGTAATGGCGAATGGCCGCGTCGCCGAATCTCTGGCGGGCGCTGCGCGCGGTTTCGAACACCGCCAGTTCGCTGCGCAGATTGGCGGAATATTCGACGTCGGGCGCCCGCAGCACACGCCGGTCCGCCAGCAATCGCAAGAGCAGCGTGATGCGGTCGTCCTCGCTGAGCGCCGTATAATCCGGCGCGATGCGCACCGCCGCCAGCAGCTCCTTCAGCACCGCCTCGTGCTGGTCGGAATTCTGGCGCAGATCGGTCGTCGCCATGTGGAAGCCGAAGACATCGACGGCGCGGATCAGCTCCGTCAGCCGCCCGCGCGCCAGCACGGCGCCGTGATGGGCCAGCAGCGACTCGCGCACGACGACCAGATCGCGGCAAAATTCCTCAGGGTTGCGGTAGGGCTGGCCGCTTGCGACGGCATGGCGCAAGGCCACTGCGCCGGTCAGCGCCTTCAACGTTCCAGCGAGCCGCGCATAGACCCCGGTCAAGGCGCGGCGATAGGTTTCGTCGGCGCGATGGGGATTGGCGTCGCCCGAAGCCTCGGCCAAGGCGGCGAGGTCCGGCGAGCAATCGACCAGCACGCGCGACATCGACAATTCGCCGCCGAGCAGGTGAACCTCGAACAGATAATGGCGCAGAATTGTCTCGGCATGGGCCTTGACCGAGATTTCGAGCGTTTCCGCATTGACGTTGGGATTGCCGTCGCGGTCGCCGCCGATCCAGTTGCCCATGCGGAAAAACGGCGCCACCGGCCGCCCGAGCCTTTGTTCGAGATCGGCGTAAAGCGCCGGAATGCCGCGGATGAAGGTCGAGTGGTAATAAAGCAGCGCGTTGTCGATCTCGTCGCGCACCGAAAGGCGCGCCGTGCGCAGGAGGCGGGTCTGCCAGAGTTGCGCCACCCGGCCGGAGAGCTGCGCCTCGTTGTCGCGCAATTCGGCCTGATTGCGGCAAAGTTCGCGCGCGGCCAGCAGATCGGCGATGGCGCGCTCGGCGTCGAGCGTGGAGCGGCGCTGCACCTCGGTCGGATGCGCCGTCAGCACCGGCGATACGTAAGATTCCGCCAGGGTCTGCTCGATGCGCTCGGGCGCGACGCCGGCGGCGCGCAGCCGTTCGAAACTATAGGCCAGCCCGCCCGGCTGGGTTTGCGGCTCATGGGCGGCGCGGCGGCGCAGGAAATGGCGGTCTTCGGCGATATTGGCGAGATGGGAAAAATAGGCGAAGGCGCGGATGACGGAAGCCGTCTCCGCCGGCGACAGGCTTTGCAGCAAGGCTTCCAGCTCGCGGCCGGCCTCGGAATCGGCCTTGCCCTTGCCCGCGATCGACAGGCGGCGAATCTTTTCGATCCGCTCGTAGATTTCCTCGCCTTCCTGCTCGCGCACCGTGTCGCCGAGAATCTGGCCGAGCAGCCTGATGTCCTCGAAAAGGGGCTTCTGCTTTTCCGCGTCGTCCTGCTCGACCGTCATGTCCCGCTCCGCTGTCCTCGGAGCGCTCTTACCATAAAGTCGCAGGCTCCACCTTGCGTAAATATTCGTCGATGCGCGCCCTTGTCGAGGGCGTTGCGCCCTCCGGAAGGGCGTCGAGCGCAAAAAAACCGGATTCGACGATTTCCCAATCCGGCGTCCGGGGTTTGTCCTGACGCACCCGCGCCACATAAAGCGCGACATGATCGCGTTTGGAATGGCGCGGATTGTAATAAAATCCAAACAGGCGGGGCGCCTCCACGCTTTCCAGCCCGCCTTCCTCGCGCAATTCGCGCAAGAGCGAGCTCACCGCCGTTTCGCCGCTTTCGACGCCGCCGCCAGGCAGGTGAAAGCCCGAAATATAGGCATGACGCACCAGGAACACCCGGTCGGCCTCGTCCAGCGCGATGGCCCGGACCCCGAGGGTCATCGGCCGGCCGAACAGGCCGGCGACGCGCTGCCCCTGGCGCACGCATTTTTGCCAGAAGGCGATTTCAGACATAAAGGCCTCGCGACTGGATTTGACGTTCAAACCAAATTATAGCTTTGGCGCGGCGACTAAGGGAACAAGCGCGGATCGCTTTTTCGATTTCCAGCCCTCGCGGCCGCGCCGGCATCGGAGAAAGCCATGAGTTTGAAAAACTTTTCCGATCTGACCCAGCGCGAAATCCTCGCCATCGCCATCAGCTCCGAGGAAGAAGACAGCCGAATCTACACCAGTTTCGCCGAGGAACTCGCCGACCGCTACCCCGCGACATCGCAGGTCTTTCGCGAAATGGCCGCCGAGGAGGACGGCCATCGCCGCCAGTTGCTGGAAATGTACCAGGCGCGATTCGGCGCCAACCTGCCCGCGATCCGGCGCGAGGACGTCAAGGGCTTTCTCAGCCGACGTCCGACCTGGCTGGTCAAAAATCTGCCGCTGGAGACGATCCGCCGCCAGGCCGAGGCGATGGAAACCGACGCGCAACGCTTTTACGTCAAGGCGGCGGAAACCGCGCAGGATGTCGGCGTCAGGAAGCTGCTCGGCGATCTGGCCGCGGTCGAGAGCAGCCATCGCGAGAAAGCCAACAGCTTATCCGAGGCGATCCTCACCGAAAGCGCGCGCGAGGCGGAGAGCCACACGGCGCACAGGTTTTTCGTCCTGCAATATGTCCAGCCCGGCCTCGCCGGCCTGATGGACGGCTCGGTCTCGACCCTCGCGCCGCTGTTCGCCGCCGCCTTCGCCACCCATAACAACTGGAGCACTCTTCTCGTCGGCCTCGCCGCCTCGATCGGCGCCGGGATCAGCATGGCCATCGCCGAGGCTCTGTCCGACGACGGCACGCTGACCGGGCGCGGCGCGCCGCTCATTCGCGGCGCGGTCACCGGCCTGATGACGACCGCCGGCGGCCTTGGCCACAGCCTGCCCTATCTCGTGCCCGGTTCCTGGCCCCACGCCTTCTGGACCGCGACCAGCATCGCCGGAGTCGTGGTTTTCTTCGAGCTTTGGGCCATCGCTTTTATCCGCGCGCGCTATATGGACACGCCCTTCCTCAAGGCCGTCGCCCAGATCGTCCTCGGCGGCGCGATCGTGCTCGCCGTCGGCGTTCTCATCGGCGGAGCGTGAGCCGCCAATGTTCCGCATCGCCCATCTCTCCGACCCCCATATCGGCCCGCTGCCCCGGCCCAAATGGCGCGAATTGCTCAGCAAGCGCGCGACCGGCTATCTCAACTGGCGGCGCGGCCGCTCGCGCGCCCATGACATGGACGCCCTCGCCGCCTTGGTCGCCGACATGCGCGAGCACCGGCCGGATCATGTCGCCATGACTGGCGACATCTGCAACATCGGCCTGCCGGCCGAATATCCGCTCGCCGCGCAATGGCTGGCGACGCTCGGCGCGCCCAGGGACGTCAGCGTCGCGCCCGGCAATCACGACGCCTATATGCGCTCCAGCCTGCCGCACATGATGCGCGATTTCGGCCCCTGGACGCGCGGCGACGACGGCGAACAGGGCTTTCCCTTCCTGCGCCGCCGCGACGGCGTCGCGATTATCGGGCTGAGGAGCGGCGTGCCCACGTTGCCCTTCGTCGCCTCCGGCAAGCTGGGTTCGGACCAACTGGGCCGCCTCGCCGCCATGCTGCGCGCGACGCGCGACGACATGCGGGTGCTGCTCATTCACCACCCGCCGGTGGATGGCGGCGGCGACATCCGCAATCTGCGCGATCATCGCGCTTTGGCCGAAGTGGTGCGGGAGGAAGGCGCGGAGCTTGTGTTGCACGGCCACAGCCATTCCATCTCGCGCAAATGCCTGACCGGGCCGAAAGGGTTGGTCCCCGTGCTGGGCATCTGCTCGGCCTCGTCGATCGGCCGCAACCCGCGCCGTCGCGCCGCCTATTATCTGATCGACATCGACCCCTCGTCCCGAAAAATGATGCTGGCGGTGCGCCAACTCGACAAGAACGGACAGTTTCATCAGGTCGCGGCGGCGGCGGTGACCTGCGCGCGATAAAGTTATATTTTGTTGCGATGTTTCGCCGCAGCCGGGTTTTGGGTGCGAATCGCCATTGCCAACCTCGTCGCGCCGCGATAGGAACGGGCCGAATAGCCCAGTCCGGCGGGTTTTGCCGGGCGCTGAGCGCTGGATTTCGCTCGATGGCCGCCACGCCTCGCGAAAGTCTTCGCGCGAAGGGAACGCACGGGGCGTCGTTTCGTCCCGCCATTATCAGGTGAATTCAAGCGCCGGCGCCGCTCGCGCGAGCCAAAGGCGTTATAGCGCAGGGATCGCACGGAGACAGTCCAGATGACCGACGCCGCCGAAAATAACACGATGACCGCCCAGCCGGCGGCAGCCCCTGCGCCCAAGAAAAGCGGCGGCGCCTTCAACCGCGAGACCGTGCTGGAAGTCCAGCATTATACCGATCGCCTGTTCCGCTTTCGCACCACCCGCGATCCGGCCTTCCGCTTCATCAACGGACAATTCGCGATGATCGGCCTCGAAGTGGACGGCAAGCCCCTGCTGCGCGCCTATTCCATGGCCAGCGCCAATTACGAGGACGATCTCGAATTCTTCTCGATCAAGGTGGCGGACGGCCCGCTCACCTCGCGCCTCCAGCACCTCAAGGTCGGCGACAAGGTGCTGGTCGGCCGCAAGCCGACCGGAACCCTGGTCCAGTCGAGCCTGCTGCCCGGCAAGAGGCTCTACATGTTCTCGACCGGCACCGGCATCGCGCCCTTCTCCAGCATCATCAAGGATCCGGAGGTCTATGACCTCTACGACCACCTGATCCTGGTCCATGGCTGCCGTCAGATCGCCGAGCTGCAATATGGCTTCGAAATCGTGAAGGCGGCCAAGGAGAATGAGTTCTTCGGCGATGTCGTGACCGAAAAGCTCATCCATTACCCGACCGTGACCCGAGAGCCCTTCAAATATCAGGGCCGCGCCACCGACCTCATCGAAAACGGAAAACTGTTCGCCGACATCGGCCAGCCGCCGCTCAACCCGGCCGAGGACCGCGTGATGATGTGCGGCAGCCCTGGCCTGCTGCGCGATCTGGTCAAAATGTTGCAGGATCGCGGCTTCCGCGAGGGTTCGAGCGGCGATCCCGCCACTTATGTCATCGAAAAAGCCTTCGTCGAGCAATAGCGCGCGACGCGCTCAGCCCCCAGCCCCGGACTCGCCCCAGGTTCGCGGCAGGCGCCTGACCGGCGCCAGCTTGTCGCCCCGCGCATGAATGTCCAGGAACGCACGAAGCTCATCGGCTTCCAGACCGGAAGCGCAGCGCCCGTTGTAGCGGACGAGCGGACCGTTGATCAGGCTCGGATCGACCGAAAGCGTCAGCAGCGCCTCCTGGGCGTTCATCCGCGCCGGCTCGATTTCGCCCGAAACCACGCGGGGCTCGGCCGGATCGAACCATTCCACGATCGGCCTGTCGTCAAAAAAAGCGCGAAGGCTGGAGGAAGTCCAACGTTCCGCCGTCAGATCGCGCAAGTCGATCTCAAACCCGGCGTCGGCGAGCACGGCTTTCTGCTCGACATCCCTGACCGCGCCCGGCCTTGCATAAAAAACAACCTTGCTCATGACGTCACCCTCCGCAACGGGTCAGGAGACCAAGCAAGTTTTACGCCGTTTCGACGACAGAGCGATGAAGGATTCGAACAGACGGGTTGGACACAATCGAGAGCCGCCCGCCAGCTCGACATCAGCCTGCGACAGTTGCGCTACGCCCCGAAAAAGCGCGGGATCGCCGTTAGGAAGTTTTGAACCGTTCCGCGACCGCTCCTTTCGCTCCGACAGGATGCTCATAGGCCATGGCGTGAAGTTTGCTTGCCGGATTGTCGTGGAGCGCAATGCATTGCGCGTCGGGGCGTAACGATGGCGAAGGTGGAATTTTACGAAAAACCCGGCTGCGCCGGCAATGCGCGGCAAAAGGCGCTGCTCGCCGAATTCGGCCACGAAGTCGACGCGCGAAATCTGCTGGCCGGGCCATGGACGCCCCAGACCCTGCGCCCTTTCTTCGGCGCGAAACCGGTCGCCGAATGGTTCAATCGCGCTTCCCCCCGCGTGAAATCGGGCGAAATCGATCCGGACGCACTCGGGCCCGAGGAGGCCTTGGCGGCGATGGTCGCGGACCCATTGCTGATCCGTCGTCCGCTGATGCGGGTTGGCGGTCGCTGTGAAGCCGGCTTCGACCAGGATCTCGTCGCCGCATGGATCGGCCTGCCGTCTCGCCCGCACGGGGTGAACGAGGCCTGCGTGCGCCCGAGCGCGGGCTGCGGCGCGCCAGGCGCGGACGCGAAGCGGAACGACGGGCCGTGACGAGATCGCCGGCGTCGCGCGGTCAAGCGGCCTCCGCCAGCATGGCCTTCAGCGCGCCATCCCTGGCCCGCCCCGCTTTTTCATAAAACACGATGACGAAAGGCGTCGCCAACCTTTCGGGCCTTCGCCAATCGAATGTTTCCGGGGTTTGCAATTTCGGCAAGGACGGGCGCCCGCGGGAAACGCCCAAAAGAAACCGGCGGCGCGCGGGGCGCGCCGCCGGCGAGTCTGGTTGCGAAGGCCGGTCAGGCGACGGCGGATTCTTGGGCGCCGATCGCCTGCGCGCGGTCGGCCAAGGCGACACGGATATAGACCGGAACCTGGCGATGGGCCTTGGCGCGCGGATAGGGAAGCTCCTCGACCGCCTTGCCTTGCGGATAGAGCGCCTCGAATTCCGCCCAATTGTCGAAGCCCAGGCGATCGACATTGTCGACGAAGGTTTCGGCCGGCGCGTTTTCGGCGAGGATCAGCGAATGATCGTCGAGTTCGATATGATAATAAGTGAAAACGCGCGGAACCTTGGTCTCGCGGACAATCGAAGCACCGTTCACCAGCGCGCCGGCGTGGATCAGCACGCCGTCCACCAGCAAGGCGTGATCGGGCGAAACCAGCAGGTCGCGGGCCGGAACGTTGTCGGCCAGAGCGCCGGCCTTGACGCGGATCGGCAGGATGCGCGTCGGATCGGCGAAAACCGTGGAGACCGTCTGCCGCCCCAGCCAGTTGACCGGCTTGGCGGCGCCATCCGCGGTCAGAACCAGGTCGCCGGGATTGAGGGTTTCAACCGCGACCTCGCCCTCCGGCGTGCGGATCATCGTGCCGGGATAGAAGCATGTGATCGTGGCGCTATAGGCGTGGGCGCTAAAGTTGGATATCAGGCTTGTCTGGTGGTATGCTGCAAAGCTCAAGTTTTCGACGTGGGGATTGCTGGGGCCCGTCGGGTCGTTGGTGCTGGTGAATTTGATGGCGTTGAGAGCGGCATTCCAGGCGGTGGTGCTGTCTGCATTTCCGGTCAGCGTCGTGGTCACGGTCCAGACGCCCCCCGACTCCGAAATTGAAAAGTTCGCAACGCCCGTGAGCGACAAAGTATCGTCAGGGCCCAGTCCGCTGATTTGAATGCTCGTTATGGATTGGTTGCCTGCGCCGGCCTTACTCAAATTAGCGTGGTCGCCAAACAGCGAGATTGTGGGATCGGGATCGGCGGGCTGTGGGTCGAGATAGTCGAGGGTGGTGGCGCTGCCGAAACTGAGCGTGTAAGACATGCTGAAATCCCTTCCGTTGCTGATGGAGACCCTCCGGCGATCCCCTCGTGACGCCGCGCCACAAGAGAATTTTTCGGCCTGCGCCGCCTCTTGAACCGGTCACGCGACCTTGATCGGCGTCGATCCTTCCTTGATAGACGGTTCACTCTCCCATGCCTTGCGGCAGCCGGCAAGATCGCCGAGGCTCTTTATAGACAAATTGCATATTATCTGAGACGTTTCGCACATTATGAAGCTCGAAGGACGATAAATTCAGTCGCTTCAGCGGACCGGTCGCAGCCGAAGCGGCGGTCGGGCGACAAACGTCTTCCCCCCGCGCATTGTCGCCAGCCGCATCGCTTCACGGTCCGGTGACGGGCCGCGCGAAGCAATCCACCTTGCCACGGCGTCGATGCGGAGAGGTTTTATGGATTGCGTCGTCGCTTCGCTCCTCGCAATGACGACGCCTGGAAGCGACCGACCTGTCGGCGCGCGTCACAAACGAAAGGCCGCCTGACGGCGGCCTCTCGATAGATTGATAAATCAGGCGGTTCAGGCAGCCAAGGAGACTTGGCCGGCGTTTTTCCGACGATAACCGACAAAGCCGAGCCCGGCGAAACCGGCGAGCATCATGACCCAGGTCGAGACTTCTGGAACGCCGCTGCTTATGCCCCCGATCGCCGCAACATAACCGTCCGTCAGGACGAAGGATTTTATGTCGGCCGAGGTCTCCTCGAATCCGTAAAAGCCGCCGGGGGCAACGCAGTTATAGCCGGCGGCCGAGCAGAGGGAAGACGACAGGGTCAAGCTCTCGATCACGCCGCCAGTCGAGTTCAACGCCTCGATCGTCACGGGAGTGCTTGACGGAACCCAGTTAAGCACCGCTCCAACCGCCTGGACCGGCGAAGCGAATGTAAATGTCATGCTGTCGGTCGCACTATCGATATCCGTAGAATCATTCAGGCCCACCACCGTGCTGTAGGTGGTGCCATTGTCGCCGAAGGGGCTGCCAAAATCATACCCTTGATTATAACCGTAATAAGCGCCACCATTTGTCGACGCATTGGTCGAAGTCCAAGTAATGCCAGGCGCGACCGTTTGGGGTCCGCCTCCTTGGTATCCAGCCCCCCCGTCCATGAGTTGGAACGCAGTGTACGTCCCCGTCGGGCTGGTAATGACGCTCGCCTGAGCGGCTCCGCTCAGGAGACCTGCACAAACCACCGTCGCCGCAGCGATATGCGCTTTATATTTCATTTCATCCCCCAACGAAGAATCTGCCCCACCTGGAGGCAAAAGGTTTGTTGACGCGCAGTCATTATTGAAGCTAAATTGCCAATAATATGCTAAATTGTCAAGCTTGAAAAGCGGACAACGGTCAGATTTTAGGCTTAATTGCGGCCGCCCAATCGCGCCGCGAGCGTTCGCCTTGATATCGCTGAAGAAACGTTCCGGGTCGGACGATTCCCCCTGAGTCGAGGCATGACTGGGGAACCCTGTCGCGCAAGGATTTGTGTCGAGGCGAACGTGCTGGTCGCGCGCCGTTATGTCTAGGGCCTAGAGCATATTCCCAAAAAGTTGCAGACTTTTTGGACAAGAATATGCGTCAAAACAATGAATTAGAGACTTCTTCCGATTCCGAAGGAACGGAAAAGGCTCTATGTGCGCAAGTTTTCTCGCTGGCCAAGATGAAGTCCGTGGATTGGCTCCCGATCAATTTTGCGCGCTCACGGCGCTTTGACCCCATGGGTTTCGCCAATTTTGCAAACCGAAACACACCGTCGCTTCGGTGACGCTCCGCATTACGTTTATCGCAGCGTCTTTTCGATTTCGGGCAGGACGATGGATTGCAGCGCCTCTTCGGTGATCGGTCCTGTATATTTAAACGCGATCGTCCCGTCCCCGCGTATGATGAAAGTCTCGGGGACGCCGGTCAGCCCCCAATTTATGCCCACCCGACCGTTGGTGTCGCCGCCGAGCGCCGCGTAAGGGTCGCCCTCGCCCGAAAGAAATTGCATGGCGTTGGCCGGATCGTCCTTGTAATCGACACCAACCAGCCTCACGCCCTTTGCCTTCAGCTCGGCGTTATCGGCAAGCAGGCTCAGCATCGGATTTTCAAAGCGGCACGGGGCGCACCACGAAGCAAAAAAATTGACGACGGTCGTCTTGCCATGGCGCAAATCCGCGTCAGACAGGCCGGGCTTGCCTGAACCGGGCAAGCCGGCGAGCTTGAAAGCGGGCGCTGGACGCCCGATCAACGCCGACGGCAGGATGGAAGGGTCTTCATTGGCTCGCAGGCGCAGCAGGAACAGGCTCGCCAGGGCGAGAAAGCCGAGCAGCGGCAGAAAGGCGATCCAGCGCCGCCCCGCGGGCGCGTTTTCGTCCTCTGTGGTCATTGTGCTTTTTCCTTGTCGTCGAACCGCGCCAGTTTCTTTTTCAGACTGCGGTAATCCAGCGTGATCTTGGCGACCGCCGCGCAGACCACCAGCGCGGCGAAGCCATAGGCCGAGGCGATATAAAAGGTGTAGTCCTTCACTGGGCCGCCTCCCCGACGACTTCAGGGTCTTCCGCCGCCGCGGCGATGATGCTCAGGCGGCGCAACCGCCGGCTCAGGATTTCATTGCGAACCGCCATCAGATGCAGGGTGAAGAACAGCAATGTGAAACCCAGCGCCATGATGAGCAGCGGCCACAGCATCGAGGGCGCGATGGTCGGCCCGCCGAGACGGAAGACCGAGGCCGACTGGTGCAAAGTGTTCCAC
Organism: uncultured Pseudomonadota bacterium; assembly: GCA_963704565.1. Classification (GTDB taxonomy): domain Bacteria; phylum Pseudomonadota; class Alphaproteobacteria; order Rhizobiales; family Beijerinckiaceae; genus Rhodoblastus. The sequence goes on along the minus strand of OY969917.1, from coordinate 3,747,851 downwards.
CAATCGACCGAGAATTTGATGATCGGGATGTTGACGACGCCGACCAGGGTGAGGATCGCGGCGGCGCGCGCCGCCTGGGCCGGCTCCTCGATGGTCTGCCACAGGCCGATCAGGCCGAGATAGATCAGGAACAGCACCAGCACCGAGGTCAGGCGCGCATCCCACACCCACCAGGTTCCCCACATCGGCTTGCCCCACAGCGAGCCGGTGACCAGACAGACCAGGGTAAAGGCGGCGCCCAGCGGCGCGGCCGCCTTTTGCGCGGCGTCGGCGAGCGGATGGCGCCAGACCAGAGTGCCGAGCGCGGCGGATGTCATGACCATGTAGCACATCATGCCGAGCCAGGCCGCCGGCACATGCAGATACATGATCTTGACCGAGGCGCCCTGCTGATAATCGTCGGGCGCGACGAAAAAGGTCAGATAGAGGCCGACCGCCAGCGCGACGGCCGCCGCCCCCGCGAGCCACGGGATGAGCCGCGCCGCGAGCGCGAGAAAATTCGTCGGATTGGCGTATTTGAGCATGAGCCTGACCCGTCCTCCCCGGGCGCGCGCCGCCTGATTAGGACGGGGCGCTTGGAATTGCAATTCCTGCCCGGCAGGAGCGACGAAAAGACGGCGAAATTACGCCTCCCGCGCCCGCAAGGCGGCGGCGGCGGCGCAGGCGACGCCGAAGATGAGCGCGGGCGTCGTGAAGGGCAGGATCAGCACGGCCACCACAAGACCGCCCAGTTACGATCGGCGCGGCTCTGACTGGGGGATTGCGACGCAAAAAAGTGACATGCGCGTCACTTTTTAGCGTCGTTTTCGTCGTTTGCGGCGAGCTGGCGCTCCTCATCCTCGGAAAGGGCCGCCGTTGCGGGGATCGGCCGCCGCGAGGCTCGGAAGATCACGATCCCGCCCAACGTCAGCGTGAGCGGAGCCGTTAGCCAAAGCAAGAGCGTTTCGGCCTTGAACGGCGGTTTCAAGAGGATGAAATCGCCATAACGCGCCACCAGAAAGTCGCGGATCTGATCATTGCTTTCGCCTTTGGCGATTTTTTCGCGAATGAGCACCCGGATATCCCTCGCGAGGTCCGCATGGGACTCGTCGATGGATTCATTCTGGCAGACGAGGCAGCGCAGTTGCTCCGACAATGCGCGGGCGCGCGCCTCCAGGACAGGATTGCTCAGCATTTCGCTGGGTTCGACGGACCACGCCGGAGCGGAGCTCAGCAGCAGGCCGAACACGAAGGCCAGTTTCAGCAAATATTTCATGCTTGCCCCCGTAACTTGACGAACGAAACGCCGACGGCGACGCGCGCGCGGGCCGGAGCGCCAAAACGCAAGCGTCGATCAGCAAGTGACAGGACGGCGCCAAAGGCCATGCAGCAACCGCCGAGCCATATCAGCGTCACGAGCGGTTTCCAGAAAAGATGCGCCGGAACCGCGCCGCTCGCGTCGGGATCGGAGATGGACGCGTAGAATTGCCCGAAGTTATGGGTCACGATCCCGGCCTGGGTCGTCGACATCTGGCGCGAGGAAAATTGGCGGCGCGCCGGTTCGAGCACGGCGACCGGAGCGCCGCCCGACGTGACCGTTATCTTGGCCGCGGTTTCATTGAAGTTCGGACCGCCGTGCGATTCGACCGAGTCCAGCACGGCGATGTAAGAGCCGACCTGGACGGGCTCGCCGACCCGAAGCGAAACGATCGCCCCGGCGCCGAAACCGGTCGCGGCTAAGCCCAGGAGCGCGATTCCGGCGCCCAAATGAGCGCAGGCGCCCCCCCAGAAAGACAGCGGCTGGCTAAAAGCCCTGGCGATGACTTTCGCGGCGCTGGTTCCACTGCGGGTGACGCGGGCGAATATTTCGCTGAAGATGCCGACTATGGCGAAGATGGCTATGGCTGCTGCGATGGAGGCCATGACCGGCCCCTCGCGGAAAATGACCAGCTTAGCAATGAGAACCAAAAATCCGGCGGCTAGGGCGAACGCCAGCCTTTGCGTCACGCCAAGCAAATCGCCGCGCTTCCAGGCGAGCGAAAAGCCGAAGGGCATGAGGAACAGCAGACCTAGCATCGCCACGCCGCAGGTCATGTTGAAGAAGGGAGCCCCGACCGTAATCTTGTTGCCGGTGATCTCTTCGACGGCGAGCGGGTAGAGCGTCCCGACGAACACGGTCACGCAGGCCACGGTCAGCAACAGATTATTGATGACCAGCGCGCCCTCGCGCGAGATCGGCGCAAACAGGCCGCCCTGCTTGAGGATCGGCGCCCGCCAGGCGAACAGGGCCAACGACCCGGAGATGAAGAAGGCCAGGATGGCCAAAATCGCAAGGCCGCGGCGCGGATCGCTGGCGAAGGAATGCACCGAACTGAGCACGCCCGAACGAACAAGGAAGGTGCCGAGCAGCGAAAAGGAAAAGGCCAGGATGGCGAGGAAAATCGACCAGACCTTCAGCGCATTGCGCTTTTCCATCACGGCAACCGAATGCACGAAGGCGGTGCCGGCGAGCCAGGGCATCAAAGAGGCGTTTTCGACGGGATCCCAAAACCAGAAGCCGCCCCAGCCGAGGGTGTAATAGGCCCAATATGACCCCATGGCGATACCCAGAGTCAGGAAGCCCCATGCGATCAGGGAAAAAGGCCTGACAAAGCGGGCCCAGGCGGCGTCGATGCGTCCTTCGATCAAAGCTGCGGCGGCGAAGGAAAAGACGATAGAGAAGCCGACATAGCCCAGATAAAGCAGCGGCGGGTGGATCGCGAGGCCGGGATCTTGCAGGATGGGGTTCAAATCCTGGCCCTCCAACGGCGCCTGATCCAGGCGCAGGAAGGGATTGGAGGTAAACAGGATGAAGGCGAGGAAGGCGACGCCGATCAGTCCCTGCACGGCCAGCGCGTCCGCCTTCAGGCGGATCGGTAAAGAACGGCCGAGTACGGCGACGAGCGCGCCAAAGGTCGACAGGATCAGCGCCCACAACAGCATGGAGCCTTCGTGATTGCCCCAGATGCCGGAAAATTTGTAGATCGTCGGCAAGGCGCTGTTGGAGTTTTGGGCGACATTGGCGACGGAAAAATCCGACGTCAAATAGGCGGTCGCCAAGGCTGCGAAGGCCAGGCTGACAAAGACGAACTGGGCGATGGCGGCGCTGGCGCCGACGCCCATCAGAGCCGCGTCGCTTCGCCGGGCGCCCCAGAATGGCACAACCGCCTGCACGATCGCCACGGCGAGCGCCAAGGCGATTGCGTAATGTCCCGCTTCAACGATCAAATCCGAGTTCCTCTTTTTCGCGCTTCGTTCCGTCAGTTTCGCCCGACCATGTCACAGGGCCGACGCTACAGTTTCGCAGGCCGACCGCCACACCCGCTTTCAGGGAGGGGAGAGGTGAAATTCCTGCGCGATCGCGTCCAGGTCGGCGTTGGCCTTGGGGTCGGCGCCAGCGGCCTTGCGAGCGGAAGCCAACGCGGCCTTGGCCTTGTCCGGCTGTTCGAGCACCGCATAGGACCGGATCAATCGCAACCACTCGTCCGCCGTGCCGCCGTTCTTCTCGAGGCGCGCCGCGAGGCGGGAGACCATGCCCTGGATCTGGTCAGGTCCGACCAGGCTGGCGTTGGGCGGACCGCCCGCTTCCGCGGCCGGGGGCGCGGCCGTGACCGGTTCGGCCGGCGGGGCCGACGCTTCGCTGGCCGCGGCGGGCGCGGACGTGTCGAGGCGGAATTCCTTCGTGATCGCGTCGAGACTGGCGACGGCCTTGGCGTCGCCGCCGAGCGCCTTGCGCGCGGAAGCCAGAGCGGCCTTCGCCTTGTCCCATTCCTGCAGCACGGCATAGGAGCGGATCAACTCCAACCATTCCTCGGCGTTGCCGCCCTTCTGTTCAATCCGTGTCGCGAGGCGCGAAACCATGCCCTGAATCAGATCCGGCGGGTTTTTCGCCGCGTCGGCGGGCGCGGCTGAACCCGCCGCGGCTCCAGCCGGCGTCGCCGGTTCGGCCGGTTTCGCGGGCGCTTCGGCGGCCGAGACAGGGGCGGATCCGTCGAGATGGAATTCCTTTTCGATCGCGTCGAAATCGGCGGCGGCCTTGGCGTCGGCGCCATGCGCCTTGCGCGCCGAAGCCAGCGCGACCTTGGCCTTGTCCGGCTGTCCAAGCACCGCATAGGAGCGGATCAGGCGCAGCCACTCGTCCGCCGCGCCGCCATTCTTGTCGATGCGCGACGCGAGGCGGGAAACCATGCCCTGGATCATGTCCGGCGGGTTTTTCGCCGCGTCGGCGGGCGCGGCTGAAGCCGCCGCGGCTCCCGCCGGCGTCGCCGGTTCGGCCGGTTTCGCGGGCGCTTCGGCGACCGAGGCGGGGGCGGATCCGTCGAGATGGAGCTCCTTCTCGATCGCATCGAAATCGGCGGCGGCCTTGGCGTCGGCGCCATGCGCCTTGCGCGCCGAAGCCAGCGCGACCTTGGCCTTGTCCGGCTGTCCAAGCACCGCGTAGGAGCGGATCAGGCGCAACCACTCGTCCGCCGTGCCGCCATTCTTGTCGATGCGCGACGCGAGGCGGGAAACCATGCCCTGGATCATGTCCGGCGGGTTTCCGCCGGAATTGGCGGCCCCGCCGGCGTCCGCTTCCTTGGTGGGCGCGGCAGGCGTCTCATGCTTTAGTGTCGCGAGTTTCTCATTGATGATCGCGACCCATTGCGGATGGTCCTGAACTTTTCCAAGAACCGCCTCATAGGTTGCGATCGCCTTCTTGTCGTCCCCGGCCTGCTCCGCCGCGAGGCCCAGGTAATATTCAGCCAGACCGAGCTTCGGGTCGCCAGCGAACGCCTTTTCGAAATCGCCTTTGGCCTGCGCGGTCACCTTTCCGCCAGCCTCCGCGGTTTCGGCCTCGCCAAGGCTGGCGCGCAGGCTCGAATCCTCGCCGGTCAATTGCAGCAGCTTGCGGTAAGCCCTGACGGAATTGGCGTAGCGGCCGAGATGCAGATAGGCCGGGGCCAGCGTCGACCATGCCTTCACGTTGTCTGGCGAAGCGGCCACGTCGGCCTCGATATGCGCGACCGCAACCGCGATCGGGTCTTGGGGCGCCGTCTGCTGCTCGCGTGAGGCCAACGGGGCGTCCGGCATGTCGGGGCGCCCCGACTTGGCGTAAGCCGCGGCCCCGACCCCGGCGATGAGGAGAAAACCGCCCAAGGCGGCGAGGCGACGACGCATGCCATTATTCCCTTCGAGAGTTGATGTCGCCGCGGCCGCCTTGGCGGCAAGCAGGCGGCGTCCAGCTTCGGCGCGCGCGGCGCTCGCCTCGTCGGAAGGCAATTGTCCCCTTTCGACGTCACGATCGATCTCGGCGAGCTGCGCCGTGTAAAAGGCGATTTCACTGTCCGAATCGCCTCGGACCCTGGCGGCGAAGGCCAAGGGCCAAAGCGTGATCAGGCCAGCGGCCACCGTCATTACGGCCAGGGCGATCCAGAACATTGCAGCAAACTTTCCTTGGCCGGACGGCCCCGTAGCGGCCTGTCCGGGGGCCACCCGGCCCTTTCGGGGCGTCCTGTGAATTCAAAAGCCGCCAACGAGAAGGCTCATATAGGAAGCATTTGACGGGAGCAACCATCCGCCGCGGCGGCAACGACGATTTCGATTCGTCAAGGGAAATGTCGCCTTGGATAATGTCGCCCTGGCGTCGCGCCCGAGAGCGCGATCCAAATCGCGCCCGTCAGCCAAGGCGCGCGCCGCTGGCGCGCCTGCCAGACGCTTGAAGAGGAAGAAATTTCGCGCCCTAGGCGAAACGGGCGTCGCGATGGGCCGTGGTTGGCGATGCCTTTCCTTTGCTGTCCCATACCGCCAACGATGCATCGAACGCCCTGTTTTGGGCAAGCAAAGTATTATTGAAAATGTACCTTTCGGCCCGATCGCTGTTGATCCAAATCAAGTAACCGCCGCGGATTCCGGCGATTTGTTGCAAAACGGTTACAGTCGTCCGGGAATTGATATTTCCGTGGCGAAAATCGGGCGAAACCGCCTCGGGCTCCATTGACCGTATCATTACCGATCCGTAATCCTGCGTCGAGACTGCCCATAAGGTGACATCGATCATCGCATGGGGAAGAATTTTTAGCGGTCTGCGATCGGGGGGCAAGGGATGGGCTGGAAATATAAAAGCGCACTCGATCAAGGACTTGCTTCGGCATCACCGCAGGCGGGCGGCAAAAGCCCCTCTAATTGGGAAGGAAGGACGAGCATGTCCTTGTTTAAACGCATATCACACCTGATTGTCGTCGCGGGGGCTTTCGCCTTTGCTCAGCCGGCTGTCGCCGCGTCCGCGCCGCAGCAGGCGGGCGTCCAATCCAGCGTCGAGGCCGTTCCCGGCCTCTCGAACTTCGCGCCCTTCGCGGCCGCCGCGACCCATGAAGTCGGGGTTCAGGTCGCCGACGCCTCCGGCGCCCTGGCGATTCCCAGCCGGGCTCAGGCCTCGGCCCCGGACGCCGACTTTTCGCTGGTCCAGAATTATGTCGAGGGCCGGTCTGGCGACAAGCCGATCGTCGTGGCCCTCAATACGGCGAAAAAGGAAGGGAAAGACCTCTCCGCCTCCAAGGGTGGCGGCGAGGCCCTTTACATCGGTTCGCGGGCTTGCGCGAAATGTCACCGCGACCAGTTCGGGAACTTCGCCGTGACGCTGCACGGCGAAATCTTCCTGAAGAAGCCCCGCACGCCCATGGAGCGGCAGGGCTGCGAAGCCTGCCACGGCCCGGGCTCCCGGCATGCGATTTCCAAGGAATCGGATAATGGCGCGCCTGGCGACATCATCTCCTTCCGCAAGGACTCGCCGCGTCCGGTCACCGAGCGGAACGCCATCTGTCTGACCTGTCACGAACGCGGCGATCGGACCTATTGGGCGGGCAGCACGCATGAAACGCAGGGTCTTGCCTGCACCAGCTGCCATCAGCTCATGGAAAAGGTGTCGGTCAAGCATCAGCTCGTAAAGAGCACGGAAGCCGAAGTCTGCTTCCAGTGCCACAAGGACCGTCGCGCCCAGTTCATCCGCTCTGCGCACATGCCGCTGATCAATGGCTCGATGACTTGCTCGTCTTGTCATAACCCGCACGGCAGCGCCACGGACAAGCTGCTGCGCGGCGCCTCGGTCAATGAGGTTTGCTATCAGTGCCATGCCGACAAGCGCGGCCCGTTCCTGTGGGAACATGAACCGGTGCGCGACAGCTGCCTCAACTGCCACGAGCCGCACGGCACCATCAACGAGTACATGCTCAAGGTTCAGCGTCCGCGTCTGTGCTCGCTGTGCCACCAGGGCGTCGGCCATGGCATGCCCGGCAATCCGCGGATCATCCAGTCCTTCGACCGGTCCTGCCAGAACTGCCACACCAAGGTGCATGGCTCGAACTCGCCCGCCGGCATGCTCTTCCAGCGGTAAGACAACAAGCGCCGGGCTGCCCCGCGGCAGCCCGGCCGAGACCAAACCAATTCACACGGATTTCAACTCTTGGATTGCGAGTGTCGTGTCGCTGGCCGGATGGCGCGGCATCCTCGCGGGGGTGGGGGCAAATGAGCGCTTTACGCACGTCGTTCCTGAATGGAACTGCTTTAGCTTTATTGTTGACGTTGAGCTGCGGGGCTCGGGCGCAGGAGGCCGCCGCGACGGCGGCGCCCAGCGCTCCCGCGCCGATCGGCGTGATCGGGAATCCCGCCACGTTCACCGTGCTTGGCGGCGCCGTCGAATTCGGCGGCCAGGCCTTCCTCGACAGGCCCAACAACTCGGTCAGCAATAATTCGGCCAAGTTCAATCAGTATGGCGACCGTGAGGAACCCCTCTTCCTGTCGAATTTCAACTTCAACGCCGCCGCGTTGGACGGGACGACGCTGATCAGCGGCATGGGCTCGAACGTCGCCACCAACGCCCAGGCCTATGAACTCGACGTCGCTCAGCCTGGCCAGGACTATTTCACCTACGACTGGGTTTCGACCCCCAACCTGCGCAGCAATTCCGCCATGACGGTCTTCCAGGGCGTCGGCTCGAACTTCATGACCGTGCCGAACGGGCTGGTCACTTATCTGAACAATGGCGGCGTGGCCTATCCGGCGGGGGCAACGGCGGCGGGGCAGGCGCATACGGCGCAGATCATTAATACGCTGGCGCCCTACGAGCACCTGACCACGCTCGGCATCCAGCACGACCGGCAGGACGTCGGCTATAAATGGACGCCGGACGATAACTGGACGGTCGGCGCCGATTATTCGTACGATCATCGCTACGGCACCCAGGAACAGGGCTTCCTCTTCTCCACCGGCACCTCGTCGCCGCTGGCGCAGATCCCGATGCCGATCAACGATACGACCCAAAACGCGTCGATCTTTGCGGAATATTACGGAATTTCGCCTTGGGGCATGAAGTGGAACGGCATGCTCAAATACGACATGTCCATCTACACCGACGCCTACTCGCAATTTACCGCCGAAAACCCGTTCGGCGGCCCCGGCAGCCCCGATCCGGGATCAAGTCAGGCCCGTTGTCCTTCCACTTCGACGACCACGGCCTGTTACGGCTGGGGCTCCGAGTTGACTTACCCGGATAACGGCTCCAACTCGATCACCGGCCAGGTCGGCGTCGATCTGCCCGGCTTCAAGAGCAACCGTTACATGGGAACGTTCCAGTTCACCGACATGCGGCAGAACGCGACTTTCCTGCCGATGACGATCAATCCGGCGCTCGAGTCTTATTATAATACGACTTATGGCGGTCTGCCGCGCAACAGTCTCAATGGGGCGATCGACACCACTCTCGTGAACAACGTCATCACGACTCGGCTCGATTCCCAGTGGCAGAACAAGCTCACCTATCGCTACTATGACGACCAGAACAGTACCCCGGCTATTTTGATGAATCCGTGGATCCTCAATGACGCTGGCATCCAGGGTGCGCCGGTGGGGTCGGTGACCCCGATCACTCTCGGCGGGACGAATTACGCCGTGGGCGCCCCCGGCTATAACTGGAACCCGCTGTTCTCGTCCTACACCAAGCAGGACGCTTCGGAGCAGATCAACTGGACCCCGAACACCTCGAGCGCTCTTGGCGCCAGCTCCAGTTGGGAACGCTACGACTACAAGGATTACGCGGTCAATTACACCAACGAATGGACGGAAAAACTGTTCGGTCACATGGAAGCGACCGACTGGCTGTCGTTCCGCGCGGATGGTTCGATCGCATGGCGCCGTTACGGCGACTATAATTGGTATGAAAATGTCGGCACCGCGCTTATAAACAACCTCACTCCAACCAGCAGCAATCTAGAGAACGCCAACCTGGCCGATTTCAACGTCTCCAACCGTGATCGCATCCTCGGCAATTTTTACGCGGATTTCAAGCCGATGGACAATCTGACGATCACGCCGACCGGCAGCGTCCGTTGGGATACCTATCCGTATAACGCCGGCCTGGTCGCCTTGAAGCCGGGCGCTTTTGTGCAGGGCGGGCTCACCTTCGACCACGATGTCACCATCGGCGTCGAAGCGGACTACGCCTTCAATTCCAACCTGACCGCGGTTGCATCTTATATGAACGAACACGACACGATGGGCATGGCCAGCGGCACCAGCGCGTCGAACACTTACACCGGGAATATGGATGAAATCGTCCAGACGATCACCGCGGGCTTAAACTACCAGTTCATCCCCGATAAGCTGGCGTTGAAGCTCAGCGCCAGCATGATGTTCGCCAACGACAGCTGGCCCACCCACTGCCTCAACGCCGCGCTTGCGCCCAGCTGGAACAGCAGCTGCGGCCAGTATGGCGGCACGCCATCGGCCACCGCCAACCTTTACAACCCGGCCTACCCGAGCGAATACACCAAATTCGATCGGATCGACGCGGTCCTCTCCTACAAGCTCGACCAGTCCTGGGTGAGCCAGTTCGGTTTCAAGGACGGCGTGCTGAAACTGCACTACGCCTATGAAATGAACAACGTCTCCAACTGGCAGGCGAACAGCAGCACAGTCTATATGTACAGCTCGCTCACCTCCTCCACCAGCGGCCAGAACCTGTACGCCCTTTACATGGGCGGCGACAACCCGAACTATAATGCGCAGTTCATCGCCGTCAGCGCGGCGTTGAAGTTCTGAGCCAGGGCTCGCGTCGGCGGCTTCCTCGCGAAAGCCGCCGACGGCAAATCTAAATGCAAGATTTGAGATGGAGATCAACGATGAAGCTCGGTTTGTTGCTCGGCGCCGCCGCCATTATCAGCCTTTCCGCAATGCCTGCCGCTTTGGCCCAGGAAGGGGACGGCTTGCCGGATGGGGGAGGGTACGAATTCGGCGCTCCCGATTACCCCAATTACCTGTCGCGCGTTGGCGCGGTGTCCTGCAACTGGATGTATGATAATTACTTCCGCGCCTGCCCGACGCCGCAACCTCCGCCGGAGGAGCCGACCGCGGTGAAAGCCAAAGACTAAGCCGATGATCTAATACTAAAAAGCGCCATCGACGCGGTCAAATTCGCTTTGACCGCGTCGATGGCGTCCGATTAAAATGCGGCGCGCGTGCCGACATGCCGCCTGAGCTGTCACGCCTAATCCGCCTCAAACGTCCCAGCATACGGATTCAGCACATGGCGAAAAAAAGTCACGCAAAACGCGCCCTCGCCGCATTGGCTGTCGCGGGGATCGCGGTCGCGGGGATCGCGGTCGGGGCTTGGCGGTCCGGCGCGATCGCCCAGTCGGCGATGCTGTCCCCCGACGCGCTTCGCCCGCTCTATGCCATGGCCGGCGACATCTCCGAGGGCAAGGATCTCGCGGCTGCGACCTGTTCGAAATGCCACGGACTCGATGGGATTGCGACCGACAAGGACGCGCCCAACCTCGCGGGCCAGCGGCCGTCCTATATCTACCACGAGCTGCAGGCCTATCAGGCGCGGCTTCGTCCAGCCTCCAAAATGTACGAGAAGGTGAAATTCCTCAGCGACGACGCCCTGGTCAAGGTTGCGGCCTATTACGCCAGCCTGGATCCCGCCCAGCCGCCGACCACGCCTCCGCCGGCGATTGTCGACCCGGTCGCGGAGGGCAAGACCTTGGCGGCGCCCTGCACCAAATGCCATGGCGATAACGGCGTCAGCAAGAAAGTCGGCGTTCCCAGTCTCTCCGGTTTGACGCCCAAATATCTCGTCTGGGCGATGCAGGGCTATCAGCAAGACGATCGCAAGGTCGACGCCAAGAACGAGGACATGACCAAGGCGCTGAAGCCGCTGAATGACAAGCAGCTCGGCTATATCGCGCTTTATTTCGCGCTGCAGGACTCCAACCTCACTCGGGCGCAGACGCCGATCGAAGCCGGCGCGCCGGTGGCCAAGGACACCCTTGCGGTTTGCGCCAAGTGCCATGGCGCGGACGGCTACGCCACAAGCGCCGCCACGCCGAGCCTGGCGGGTCAGGAATTGGCCTATATGCTGAAGTCGCTGCAAGAATACAAGGACAAGACCCGCGACGACGACACGATGAGCCCGAAAGTCGCGAAGCTCAGCGACGCGGAGATGAAGGATCTTGTCGCCTATTACGCCAATCTCACGCCCAAGGGGCCGACCGCCAGCAAGCCGCTGACCGCCGCTCAATGGGCCGAGAAATGCGACCACTGCCATGGCGTCAACGGCAACAGCGTCCGGCCGGAAGTGCCGGCGCTGGCGGGTCAGAAGCTGGACTATCTGCAGAACGTCCTGACCGCCTATCGTTCTGGCAAACGCACGAGCCGCGAAATGTCGGCGATGACGAGCGTTCTCAGCGATGACGACATTCTCGGACTTGCCGCGCACTACGCGTATCAGAAGCCGCGCTCATTCGTCTTCGTTCCGGCGCCCAGCAAATAAGTCGATCGGCTTGGCTGCCGTCAGCACTTGCGACGGCAGCACTTAAGTTCAAGCTCCAGCGTTCACGCGAATTCAACCTCTACTCTGAATCGGCAGAAACGATCATGAAAGACGAGAGACTCCCTCATCATCTTTACCACCACTATGCGGAACTCCCGTATAGTCTTCGGGTTCTGTATACATGCGCGTTGCTGACCCTCGGCCTGGGTTACTTGTTCGCGTTGCTGAACGTGTATTTCACCTATGCGGGCCGAGCGGGCGGCAATCCGGCAATGCTGTCGGTTAGCGACATCGTTGTCGCCTATTCCGGCAGCGGCAAGGGCTCGGTGATCGAGAGCGCGCTGAGCGGCCCGATGTCGTCGATGTTGCCGCCCGACGAAAAGTCGACGCTGTTGAAATGGGTTCACGATGGCGCCGACAAGCCCAGCTATGAGTCCGGCGTCAAGCCGATCATCGTGAAGCGTTGCCTTACCTGCCATGGCGGCAGCAACCCCCACCTGCCGAATTTCTCGGATTACGACAATCTGAAGAAGGTCACCGCGCTTGACACCGGCGCGACCATCGCGACCCTGGTTCGGGTTTCGCACATTCACTTCTTTGGCTTGACCTTCATTTTCTTCATTGTCGGCTATATCTTCAGCCATGCTTATGTCCGGCCGATCTGGCTTAAATGCGCGATGGTCGCGGCGCCGTTCCCGGCCGTGCTTATCGATGTCGCCTCCTGGTACATGATAAAATTGTTCCATCCCTTCGCCCTGGTGGAGATCGGCGCCGGCGCGCTGATGGCGGCCGCCTTCGCCGCCATGTGGGTGACGTCTTTGTATCAGTTGTGGTTCTTCACGCCTCCGGAGGTCATTCTCGCCCGCTTGGGCGGCGACATGCCGGCGTAGGCTGGAGTGTTCCGGCCGGCTGTTGCGCCTTTCGGCGGGCGCCAACGGTTCGGGATATTCGTGGACAAGGCTGGGTTGTCGTTTACAATCCGGCCCCCCGGACGAAGGAGGAGGGGTTTTCGCCAGGATTGGTTTGGGAAGCAGCCGCACTGCGCCAGCCTGAATTCGCGTTGATGGTGTCGCGTGCGCCTGTTCGTAAGCGGAAACGTGGACGACGCTGAACGGCGTTGATTTACATCATGGTGGCGTAATCTCGGTCGTGATTTGGTCTGCGCATGGCTGAACCCACGAGTGGCGCCATATCAACGGAGAAGGAACCTGGTATATGTCGAAGATCAACCTGTATAATGCTGAGTTGTCTCGTCGCAGTCTGCTGAAGAGCACCTCTGTCGCCGCCGCCGGCATCGCTCTGGTTTCGATGACCGATAGCGCCTTTGCCAAGCGCAAGCGCACCCAGGCGGATGTCGCCTATCAAGATTATCCTCATGGCAGCGAGCGTTGCGACAACTGCGAACCTTTCATTCCGCCGAACCATTGCAAAACCGTCCTGGGCGAGGTTGACGCCAAGGGCTGGTGCAAGATTTGGGCGAAAAAGTGATCCGCTAAAGCATATTCCCGAAAAGTTGATAGACTTTTCGGACAAGAATATGCGTCAAAACAATGAAATAACCGAGCGCGTTCGACTCTATGATTTCCGAGCGCGCTCTAAGTTACATTCTGGCGCAGCGCATCGGCCAAGAGTCCATGCGCTGCGCGTTGCTCATTCTCGCCGCGGTCAAGAGCCCGCGCCGTGCGCGTTGCCGCCAAAGCCCCTCTTTGTGGGCCAGATCGCGGGCGTATCTTGCGCGGCGCTTCCGCCTATGCGGCGGCCAGCTGCGACGACTTCCTGGCGATGGCCGGCCGCGCGGGAACGGCGCGGGCCATCGTCCTCAGCGGGGTGAGGCGCGATCGCGCGCAGACGCGATGCGCATTTAAGCGCAGCGGGCGTCGCGGCGGCATATCGAACAATGTGGCGAGTTCGATCACCGGTATCCGGGCGCCTCCCGATGGGCTGCGCTTCGCCCTCTCGCAGGACGGATCGTCATGGAAGCTGCAAACAACGCCGCGCCCAAGCGCCTTGGCGCGGTAGAGGGCGATGTCGGCGTAGCAGACGATCTTTTCGATACGGTCGCGGGGGCTGGGAACAATCGTCGCCGCGCCGATCGCCGCGATCCCGGACGCCCCCATCTCCACCCCGCGCTGAATTGCGTTGGTCTCGATGTTCGACAGGAGCTTGTTTCCGAGCGCCATCGCATCTCCGTGATCGGCGCGGGGCGCCGCCACAGCGAAGATTTCGCCGTTGTAATGCACCATGAATTTTCCGTCGCGGTCGGCCTCGCGGAAAATATCGGCGCCGACGGCCGCAAGGAATTTGCGATCGACTGGAGCGGGGTTGGCCGCAGGCGAAGCCTGGCCGTCTCCGACGTCGACGAACAACAGGGAGATCGGTTCGCTCGCGGTGAGCGCCGTCCGCCACGACCGCACCAGCCTTTCGTCGAACTTCCGGCGCTTCCACAGTGACGCGTAACGAGTGGGAATCTGCTTCCTCTCTCTCGCGCTTTCGCCGAAGGGCGCCTCGACATAGCGTCTCAGACGCTCGATGTCCTGAATTGTCACCCTCTCGCGATCGATCTCGACCCCGTGCTGGCGGAGTTGGACCAGGGAACGGGAAAAGCTTTCCGACGTCCCGCCAACCAGCATGGCGATGAGCGCTTTGCTATATGGCAATGTGAAGTTCGCTCCTTCACTCGCCGAGTTGATCTGTTCGAGAAAAAAGGCGGCGACCCGCTGCGAAACAGAATGCGTCTTGAGTTGTTCGATCTGTTCGGCCAGATTCCTGCGCGCGTCCGAGCAGAGCGCGAACAGATCGAAGGCGAGGCCCGGTTTCACAGTCATGGCCGCGCGAATGGCGATTCCGTCGAAGCGAAGGACGCGCGCCGAACTGACCGCTTCCGCCGTCGCCAAATGGGGGCCCGCCGAGAACATCGACGGCTCGAAATAGACTTGGCCGGCGGTCAGGACCGAGAGCGCCGCCTGTTCATGGCTTCCGGTTTCCCGGCAGAGCTTCACGCAGCCGTCGGCGACGACAAAAAGGGCGTCGGCCGCTTCGCCTTGCGCGAATAATGTCTCGCCGCCCTGATAGTCGCGAACGGAAACGGATGGCGCCAGCGAAGCCAAAAGATCCGCTCCCATCGCCATGAACAAGGGGGATCGCAACAAGGCGGCCTGGTCTCTCGCATCCATGCAGAAATTCTCGCCTCCGCTTCTTTGATGCATGTCAATATCATGACTTCGCCGACGCGCGATTTGATCCGAGTCAAACATGCGCTCCCAAACGGAGGATCAAGATATTCGGCGTCGGATCGCTGATGGTGGCGATCAGAGCCTGATCGCGCCGCGCGGCGCCGCAATATTCGTCATCGCGGACGTCGGAGACGATGTGGCGCCGTCATCTTGCTGCGCGCGATTGGACGTTTTTCCACGGCCTCGACCCGGAAGCGTCATGCAGCGGCCGAGGAAATCGCCTGCTTCCAGGCGTGAAGTTTGATCAAAGAGCCCACGAGCTATTGGGCCCTGATCAAGCGAGATAATTCGAGGAAAAGCCCAGGGCGACCCGGCCCGATGCCGATACCATCTATAGACGAACCTGAGTCAGCAGGATAAGCCTCCTGCGACGAGACAACTCCGCGTTATACAGATTGGTCTTCGACATATACGAGGTTCCTTATCTGTTGATATGGCGCCACTCGGAAGGTCAGCCATGAGCAGACCAAATTACAATTACGATTACGCTGCCCTGATTTTAAGCAACAATGCTTAACGTCGCGCTGGTGGGAGCGCTGCGAGGTCTTGCCGTCGATGGCGATATTATACGGTTTCCGCAAGATTGCTTCGCAATCCGCGGAAACGCCATGGCGCGAAAATCCTCCATGTCGCGAGCGGATTTTCGCGCCAGCGGAATACGAATTCCGAATGATTTATTCGGAATTCGTATTATTGGGCGCGTGGTCGCGCAAGGATGCGACCCATTTGGCGAAGCAGGTCTTAAGCAGGTCGGCTTCAAGCCCATTGATCACGTCGTTGAGCGTGTCGTGAGCCGGCAGACCTCGCTCATCGGGGGAGGAAGCGCCGCAGAAAGTCGATGTCGAGACCCTGCTCGCCTCACAGCCCGATTTCGACGAAGTCCTCCATGCCGGAAAGCGTGGTGCAAAGCACCAGCAACAATATCTCCGGCAAAGGATAAAGGAGCGCCCGCCGGCGCTGGCGAGAGGGTCCGACAAAGCGGAGATATGATCAAGCAGCACTGCGGATCGAGGCAAAAATGGCGTCATGGGCTCCGAATCATCGAAGTCCTCCATGAATTATATTTCGGAATCATATTTCGGAATCATATTTCGTTATTCCCAGGCGCTCCTTCAGACAAGCGGCAGATGCCGCGCGCCGCGCCAAAGCCGGCGTTGCCACTCGTTTCGATCGAAAGCCGATGCGCCCGAGGCCTCGCGCTCAGTCCCTGCATCGAGCGGCGATATTCTCGCCGAACAACTCACACAGGCGGCGCAAGGCTCAGTTGTTTGGAGCCCCTTCGAAGATCCATGAGTAGATCACATCGCGCAGAGCGCTTAGCAACCGTTTCCGGCCCATCGGCATGTTAAGCTCCGGCGACGCATTATGATCGATCAGGATGATGAGGTTGCTTTCATCCGGTTTGCCGGGGATGACCATCGGCCCGTTCTTCGTTCCGCGCATGACGCTGGCGTAAGAGGTGAGGTCGAGCCCGCTCTTATTGGTGCCAAGGCCGCCAGGGTGATGGCACTCCACGCAATAGCCGCGGAAGATAGGCATAACGTCATCCGCGAAGCTCGTCTTTGCTGGCGCGGCCATCGCTTGTCCATTAGGACCAGACGTCTCCACCCCGATCCACGCTCCCGATATGATGAGCGCGACCGCTCCGGCGAGGCAAAGACGCTTCCACATGCCACGACCCTTTTCAATTCCGGCTGCCAATTAAGCAGTTGAAATTGTAACCTCCGCAGAGGCGAACACAATGATTAGGATCAATTTTTTTCCCCGCGCGGCAATTCGCGCGCTTCTCGACGATTTCACGACGCTGGTCCTGGGCGCCGAAGCGGCGGTTTCCCGAGGCTACGTCCTTCCCGAGGCTACGTCCTGGGGAACCCGTTGCCCTTTCGATGTCAGGTTATCTGAACCGCCGATAGAGCCCGCCTCCCGAATGGTGAACGCTGACCCACTGCGAGCGTCACCTCGTTGGGAGCCGTTTCATTCGCAGTGTTCAAGGGGCTGGGTGAGCTGGAAGGCTGATCGCGCCCGAGGGGCCAGGATAAAACCTATGCCGAGACTGAGCGCGGAGCTAGGAACGGGCAGCGAACACATTCCTCGGATTTTCCCCAGATCGTTGGGGAATTTTGGGGGATATTTCGTGTTTCGTTCGCTGGGGAAAAGGGCGTGCTCGCCCTTTAAGCCCTGGAATTGTTGGGCTTTTATGGTGCTGCGAGAGAGGATTGAACTCTCGACCTCTCCCTTACCAAGGGAGTGCTCTACCACTGAGCTACCGCAGCTGATTTGCATGCCGGCGCGAGAGCCCGAACAAGCGGGCGGTTTCTGCCATAGCGAAACGGTCATGGCAAGCGCCAGTTTGGCCTCCGGCCCGCAATTTGTCGCAAATCCGTCGAGAAGGGTTGTTTGGCGCGCCTTTCCCGCATAGAACCGCGCGACATGCAGGATAAGTCCACCGACCCGGAAGCCAAGCCCGCGCCGCAAAAGGCGCCGGCGGCCCTTTCCCCGGCCAAGCTCGCGGAAAAGCAGCGGCTGGCCGAGGCCTTGCGCGCCAATCTGCGGCGGCGCAAGGAGCAGACGCGCCAGCGCAAGGCGGGCGACGACGCCGGTTCGCAGGAACTCTTGAAACATCCGGGGCCAGAGGCGCCCAGCGAGGAAAAATGGATCGCATCAGAATTGTCGGCGGCAAAAAGCTGAATGGCGTCATTCCGATTTCGGGCGCCAAGAACGCGGCTCTGCCGCTGATGATCGCCTCGCTGCTGACCGATCGCACGGTCACGCTGGAAAATCTGCCGCGGCTCGCCGACGTCAGCCTGCTGGTGCGCATCCTGTCCAATCATGGCGTCGATTATTCGATCGACGGCCGCCGCCAGGGCGAAGACCCGGATTCGGGCCAGACCGTCCATATGACCGCGCGCGAGATCGTCGACACCACCGCGCCCTATGAGCTGGTGTCGCGGATGCGCGCCAGCTTCTGGGTGCTGGCGCCGCTGCTGGCGCGCTGCGGCGAGGCGCGGGTGTCGCTGCCCGGCGGCTGCGCCATCGGCACCCGTCCGGTCGATCTTCTTCTCATGGCCATGGAGCGGCTCGGCGCCTCGATCGACATCGACGCCGGCTATGTCGTCGCCAGGGCGCCAAGGGGCGGGTTGCGCGGCGGGGAAATCGATTTTCCCAAGGTCACCGTAGGCGGCACCCATATCGCCTTGATGGCGGCTTCGCTCGCGCAAGGGACGACAATCATCCGCAATGCCGCGCGCGAGCCAGAAATCGGCGATCTCGCCGATCTTCTGGGGAAAATGGGGGCCAAGGTCCAGGGCGCCGGCTCGCCGACGATCGAAGTCGAGGGCGTGGCGCGGCTCAATGGGGCCAAGCATCGCGTCCTGCCCGACCGCATCGAGGCCGGCACCTACGCCATGGCCGCCGCTATGACCGGCGGCGACGTGCTGCTGCAAGGCGCCCAGGCCGAACATCTCCAGGCCGCGCTCGACGTGCTGGCCGAAGCCGGCGCCACGGTCGAATCCACGCCGGAGGGCCTGCGCATTTCACGCAATGGCAACGGCATCAAGCCGGTCGATGTCGCCACCGCGCCCTTCCCCGGCTTCCCGACCGATCTGCAGGCGCAGTTCATGGCCCTGATGACCCGCGCCGAGGGCGTCTCACGCATCACCGAGACGATTTTCGAGAACCGCTTCATGCATGTGCAGGAGCTGGCCCGGTTCGGCGCCCATATCCGGCTCGAAGGCGACAGCGCCGTTGTCGAGGGCGTCCCGACGTTGAAAGGCGCGCCGGTCATGGCGACGGACCTGCGCGCCTCGGTTTCGCTGGTGATCGCGGCGCTCGCGGCGGAGGGCGAAAGCATGATCCAGCGCGTCTATCACCTCGATCGCGGTTTCGAGGCGCTGGAGCGCAAACTCAGCCGCTGCGGCGCCGACGTGACCCGCATTTCGTCGGGCGACTGACGCCGCCGCAAGCCTTAAAGCGACGCCGAGGCGGCGGCGCCCGGCGCGGCGGCCGGCTGGTCGTTGACCGCCGGCGCCGGCGTCTTGGCGTGAAAAGCCGCGGCCTGTTTCTGCGCCTGCTTCAACAGGACGGCGTTCAGCCGTTCGGCGACCTCGTCGCGCTTCTTGGCCGCGCTGGCGTCGCCCTGTTTCGCCGCAATGGCGAACCAGACATAGCTCTGGCCGAGATCCTGCGGCACGCCCAGGCCGCGCGCATAGAGAATCGCCAGATTGAACTGGCTGTCGAGCACGCCATATTCGGCGGCGCGGCGGAACCATTGCGCGGCGGCGGCGTAATCGGGCTTGCCGTCCACGCCTTCCGCGAGCACGACGCCAAGATTGTGCATGGCGCGCACATGGCCCTGATTCGCCGCCTTTTGATAGGAGGCGGCAGCCTGCTTGGCGTCGCGCGGCGTTCCAATTCCCTTTTCATAGGCGGCGCCGAGGCGATATTGCGCCTGCGCCATGCCCTGGGCCGCCGCTTTCTCGAACCAGCGGATGGCCGCGGCCTGATCCTGCTCGACGCCATGCCCGGACGCGAGGCGCGCGGCGTAATCATATTGCGCGGTCATGTCGCCCTTGTCGGCGCGGTCCTTCAACGCGAGGGCGCGGGCGCCGGACTGGATCGCGGCGATGGTGTTGGGCGCGCCGCCGATCGAACCGGTCGCCAGCGGATCGGGCAGGCCGGCGCCGTTCATCGGCTTGGGCGTCATGACATTGCCGGGCAGGATCGGCGCGCCGCCGAGCGGCGCTGTCGGCGACGCGCCGGCCGCCGCCGGGGCGGCGGGCGCCGGCGCGACGGGCTTCGCGGCCGAAAGAACGGGCGCCGGCGCGGAGTTGCGGCTGGCGGTTGGCGCGGCGCCGGCGCTGGGCGCGGGCGTCAGCACCGCCTGCATCGGCGGCGGGGGCGCGTCGAACAGGCGATAGGCCTCATAGGCGCCGAGCGAAAGCACCGACACCGCCATCGCCAGCAAAGCGGGCAGGCGCCGGCTCGCGCCTTTCTCGCCGGCCGCCAGCGGCCGGACAAAGGCGCGGGCGTTGGTCTCGGGCGCGGCTTCCGACGGGGCGGGACGCCGCGTTTCGGCTTTTTCCTGCTTTTCGGCGGATTCGGCGGCGATCCGCGCGGCCAGGGCGCGGCGGGCGATGTCGATATAATTCGCCGGGGCCGCCTTGGCCTCCGGCGCTTTGGCGAACCGGGGCTCGTCGAGGTCCAGATCGGATTCGTCCTCTTCCGCCACCGGTTGGCGCGGCGGCGCGCTCGCGACGGCCCTAGCGTCGCGCGGACGGCCCGCGCCCGGCTCCATCAGGAAATTCTCGGCGTCCATTGCGGCTTTGGCCGGGGCTTGCGCGGCTTTGGCCGGGGCCCGCGCGGCTTCCGACGGCGCGCGCGCGGTGGATAAGGCGAATTCGGCGCCTCGGGACTCGCTCACGTCCTCTTCGAGCATGGCGAGGCGATCGACCACTTTTTCGAGCGTCTCGTGAACGGCGGACAGGGTTTGCTGGGCGAGTTGGTCCGAAGCTTCGGTCTTCTCGCGCAAATCGCTGATTTCACGGGAATTGCTGTCTTCACGACCGGAATCGCGCAAGGTTTCCAGCCGCGCGGTCAATTCCTCGATGGCCCGATGCAGGCGCCCCTCGGCTTCCGAATCCCCCTGCTCCAGACGCCGCGAGATTTCGGCGATGCGGCGATCGAGCGCCTCCATCGCGGCGGAATTGAATTGCGGCGCCGGCTGGGCGCTCAATTTTTCGGACAGCGAACGCAGCAGCGGTTCGAGCGCCTGGCCGGGCTCATTGTCCTGCATGGCCCCGCGGGCGTCTTCGATTTGCGCTGCAAGCGTGTCGTGGAGGTAATCGAGGCGGCGAACGAGATCGTCGAAGCGCGAGTTGTCAACCGCCGCCGGCGCCGGCGCGCGATCCAAACCGGCGCGGTCGATGCGCAGGGCGAGATCATTCAGCCGCGCCTCGATCTCGCTCCATGGCAGGGCGACCTGGGCCGCGCTGGCGTCGCGGTTCTGATGCGCGACTTCCTCCAGCCGCTCGCTCAGGGCGCCGATCTGGCGCTCAAGCCGCTCGATCGGCGCGATCTTGTCCATCGCCTGGGCCAGCATGGCGCGGATCTGCTCGGTCTGGTCGTGGACCTGAAGGAAATCGGCGCGATCGCCGCCGGCGTGGCGCAAATTTTCGAGCTTGTCCTCGACCTCGCGCAATTGGCGCGACACGCCCTCGAAATTGGCCGAGGCGCCGGCCTCGGCCAGAGCCCGGCGCACGTCGCTGGCGATCGTTTCGATCGGCGCCAGAACCGCCTCGCGCATGCCCTCCTCGCGCGAGCGCTCGATGCGCCCGGTCAGCGCCCGCACCGCCTCTTCGAGCGAGGCCACCTGGCTGCGCGGCGCGAGGCCGTCCAGCGCGCGGCTCATCGCCGCGACCTTCTCGCCCAGGGCGTCGAACTCGGCGGACGAAGTCGGTTCGGGGCGCGCCGCGGCGGCGCGCAGCATTTCCTCGCGCGCGGCGTCCAGTCGCTCGGCCCACTCGCGCGTCGCTTCCTGAACCGCCGCGGCGGCCGCGCGCGGCGTGGCGTCGGCAAGATGGCGGCCCATGGCCGCGACCTGCGCGGTCAATGCCGCAATCTGGGCGGAAGACGGCCCTTCGGCGCGGTTTTCGGCGGCGCGCGCCATTGCGGCGCGCGCGCCGTCCACGCGATCCGAAAGATCGCGCATCGCCTTTTCAAGCCCCGCCACATCGGCGCGCGGCATGGCGGCGGCAATTTCCGTGCTCAGCAGGGCGATATCGCGGCGCAACCCATCGAGCCCGTCCGGACTGGCGGCGTGCGGCGCGACGAGCGCGGCGTCGACCCGCGCCGCCAGTTCACGGGCGAAGCGCTCCAGCGCGGCGCGCGAATGATCGCCGGAGGCGGCGAAATCCTGGCGCATCGCCTCGATGCGGCCGGAGAGGGCTTCGATTCCGTTCTGGAGGCGGTCGATATGGGTCTTGTCCGGCGCGCCGCTTTTGGCGGCGGCGTCAAATTTGCGCGCCAAAAGGTCGAAGCGTTCATCGAGCAGCGTCGTGATCTGCGCCGACGGAGGGCGCTGCGTGCGCGCCCCGGTCTCGAGGTCGCGCTGCCGGGCGGCGATCTGGCCGATCGCGCCGGCGATTCCTTCCTTGAGCGCGGGCGCGGCGCCCTGTTCCCGGGGCGCGGCGGCGCGCGGCGCGGGCTGGTCGAGCCGGGCGAGAATGGCGCCGACGCGCGCGTCGAGCCGGCGCAAATGCGACTTGTCGGCGCCGTCCGCGCTCTGGCGCGACATCGCTTCGATCCGCGATTCCAGGCGCTCCAGCGCGCCGCGCAGCGATTTGTCGTCGGCCGGGCGCTCCTTGCGCGTCAGGCGGGTCTCGATTTCGCCGAGCCGGTCGTGGACCGAGGCGATCATGCCGCGCAGCGGCTTCATCGCCTCCTTGTCGCCGCGATGGAGCCGCTGCTCGATTTCGCTCAGGCGCGCGTCGACCTGGGCCAGCCCGTCGGCGCGATCCTCCTCGGAGGCCTCGATCAACTGGGCGACATTGGCCATGGCGCGCGCGGCGCCCGTTTCGACCCGGCTCGCCTGCGCCTCGAAAGCGGCGACCGCCTGTTCGAACAGGGCTTCGGCGTCGGCGCTGTCGCGAACCGGCCGCCGCCGGCGGATTTCCTCGGCGTTCCCGCGCATGAAAAGCTCCCCGGCAGGCGCGCGGCCCGGGCGGCGCTCCGGCGCGGGGCGTCCGCGCGATGCGCGCGCGGCGGTCGGCGCGGGCTCCATCCAGTCGCTGTCGTCATGCTCGAACGGCCGGACATCGGCGCGCCGGCCGACTTCGCCCCGGCGCCGGCGCGGCGTCTCGTCGGCGCGCGACTTGCGGCTCAGGCGCGAGAGCTGGGCGGCGACCGCCTCGAGCCGCTCGTCGGCGTCGAATTCCTGGGCGCTGGCGCCGATTTCGGCGGCCCGGTCGGCGATCGCCCGATTCATCCATTCGCCCAGCGAAACCCCGGCGCGCCGCGCGGCGTCCTTGGCGGCCTCGCGCACATCGAAATCCACGCCCTTGATGCTCCAGGGAGCCGCTTTGGTCATCTGTCGATCCTGCCTCGTCGAGCGGGAGAAGCCCTCGTTCCGCGAGCGGCTGGACCGGCGGCGTCGGCTCGATTCGGCGACGACCTCCGGCCTCGCGTTAACTTTCCGGTTTTAGGGTAAACAACCCGTTAACCGTGATCGATTTTGAGACAGACACGTTAAGATTGCAAATCTTGTTGCAGGTTGTGTTTACCTAGGTTACAACCATTCCGTGTGTCGCGTTTCGATTCCCTACCCTTTCAGAACCCACGAAAATGAAATCCTCAGCCCAACGCATCGAGCACGTCGCCCATCCCGAACAATCACTGACCGAAATGCTGACGATCGGCGAAATCGCACGAATTTATGGGGTTACACTGCGCGCTCTGCGCTTCTACGAACAGCGCGGCCTGCTGAAGCCGCTGCGCCGCGGCGGCGCGCGCTTCTACGATTCGACCCAGAAGGCCCGGCTTCAGCTGATCCTCAAGGGCAAGCACCTCGGCTTCACCCTGACCGAAATCACCGATCTGCTCGAAGCCGACTCGAGCGCGGCCAGGCCGGCCGAGGATTTCGTCCTCGACGAGAAGATGGTGCTGTCCCAGCTTCGCCATCTCGAAGAACGCCGCGCCGAACTCGATCAGGCGATCGAGGAATTGCGCGCCACCCATCGCCGTCTCGCCGGAGCGCGCGGCTGAAGGACGATCGCGTCGCAGGCCGCACGCCAGGGTTGCGCCGTCAGAGACGCCCGGGGATGCGTCGCCGAAGCGCGCCGAAAGCCGATCGGGAATTCATTCGCCGAAATTGATGCGCCGGGATCGGCGCGCAAAATTCGATGCGCTCCTTGGCTCGCGTCTTGCCGCGAGGGCCTTTTTTCAATCTTGCCGCGCCGCATGGGCCTCCTCTTTGCGCGAAGGCGCCGTCGAGGCCGGCGACAGAATCCGCGCGCCGCCGTCCCGAATTTGTTAAGCCATGCTGTCATCGGAACATTCCTTGCGAGACCGCCATGGCCCGTCAACTCGCCGTTTATTTCTCCTTGCACAGTCCCTGGGCCTATGTCGGCCATGGCGCCTTGCAGGCGCTGGTCGCCAAGCACGATCTGCGCGTCGATTACCGGCCGGTCTCGTTGTCCCAGGTCTTTCCTGAATTGGGCGGCCTGCCGCTCGCCAAGCGCCACCCGCTGCGGCAGAACTACCGGATCGTGGAATTGCAGCGCTGGCGCGAGAAGCGCAGCCTGAATTTTCACCTCCACCCCAAATTCTGGCCCTTCGACCCCGCCTCCGCCGACCGGATCGTCTGCGCCATCACCTTGGCCGGCGTGGACCCGACGCCATTCATCTCCTCCGCTTTCGCCAGCGCCTTCGAACGCCAGGAGAATGTCGGCGACCCGGAAACGCTGGCGCAAATCCTGAAAGATTCGGGTTTCGAGGCGTCCTGGCTGCAACGCGGCGAGAGCGGAGAGGCGGAAAACCGCTATCAGCGCAATCTGGCGCTCGCCCTGGAGGCCGGCGTTTTCGGCTCGCCGTCCTATGTCCTCGACGGCGAAGTCTTCTGGGGCCAGGACCGGCTGGATCTGCTCGACGACGCGCTGACCAGCGGGCGCCCCCTTTCCGCCCTGACGCGTAGCCGATTGGCGGAATTTCCACTTTCCTGCCGCTCTGTAAGATTCTAGAAGCTTTGCTGTCCAACGAAAGGATTTTTCGTGTCTTGCAAGCGTATCCTGGTCACCGGCGGCGCGGGTTTCATCGGTTCGGCGGTGGCGCGGCGGATCATCGGGCAGACGCCTCATGAGCTGCTGGTCTTCGACAAGCTCACTTACGCCGGCAATCTCGCGTCGCTGGCCCCGGTCGCCTCCGACCCCCGCTGCCATTTTACGCAGGGCGACATTTGCGACGCGCCAGCGGTGCGCGCGGCCTTCGACTCCTTCAAGCCCGACTGGGTGATGCATCTCGCCGCCGAGAGCCATGTCGATCGCTCGATCGACGGCCCCGGCGAATTCATCCAGACCAATCTGGTCGGCACTTTCGTGATGTTGCAGGAAGCCCTGCGCCATTGGCGCGGGCTGTCCGGCGAGGCGGCGAAAAATTTCCGCTTCCATCACATTTCGACCGATGAAGTCTTCGGCTCGCTCGGCGAGGACGGCCTGTTCCGCGAGGACACGCCTTATGCGCCCAACTCGCCCTATTCCGCGTCCAAGGCCGGCTCGGATCATCTGGTGCGCGCCTGGACCCACACCTATGGCCTGCCGACCGTCGCCACCAATTGCTCGAACAATTACGGCCCCTGTCAGTTCCCCGAAAAGCTGATCCCGCTGATGATCCTGAACGCCCTGGAGGGCAAGCCGCTGCCGGTTTATGGCGCGGGCGCCAACATCCGCGACTGGCTTTATGTCGACGACCATGCCGAAGCCCTGCTGCTCGCGGTCGAACGGGGCCGGATCGGCGAGAGCTACAATATCGGCGGGATCAACGAGCGCAAGAACATCGATGTGGTTCACGCCATTTGCGAGCTGATGGACGAAATGGCGCCTGACGCCGAAATCGGTCCGCGCGGCAATCTGATTGCTTTCGTTTCCGACCGGCCCGGTCAC
The DNA here is from genome assembly GCA_963704565.1 of uncultured Pseudomonadota bacterium. Lineage (GTDB taxonomy): Bacteria > Pseudomonadota > Alphaproteobacteria > Rhizobiales > Beijerinckiaceae > Rhodoblastus. The sequence goes on along the minus strand of OY969917.1, from coordinate 3,722,148 downwards.
GACCAGCGCTACGCCATCGACTGCGCCAAGATCGAGCGCGAATTCGGCTGGCGCCCCCGCGAAACTTTCGAGACCGGCCTGCGCAAGACCGTGCGCTGGTATCTCGACAACCAGGCCTGGTGGGGCGACATCCGCTCCGGCCGCTATCGCGGCGAAAGGCTCGGCGCCCTGACCGACTGAGAAAGGCGACCATGAGTTCGATCCTTGTCGAGGCGACGGCGATCCTCGACGTTAAAATCGTGACGCCGAGGAAATTCGGCGATCACCGGGGGTTCTTCTCCGAGGTTTACAACCGCCAGGCCTTCGCCGAGGCGGGGATCGCGCTGGATTTCGTGCAGGACAATCATTCGCTTTCGGCGCAGGCGGGAACCCTGCGCGGCTTGCATTTCCAGTCGGCGCCTTTCGCCCAGGACAAGCTGGTGCGCGTCCCGCGCGGCCGCATTCTCGATGTCGCGGTCGACATCAGGAAAAACTCGCCGACGTTTGGACAGCATGTCGCGGTGGAATTGTCGGCCGAGAACTGGCGGCAATTGCTCGTGCCGATCGGCTTCGCTCATGGTTTCATAACCCTCGAACCGGACACCGAGGTCATGTACAAGGTGAGCAATTATTATTCGGCGGCCAACGATCTCGGCCTCGCCTGGGACGATCCCGACGTCGCCATCGCCTGGCCCCTGCCGCCGGGCGGCGCCGTGCTCTCCGACAAGGACCGCAAGCACCCGCGCTTGCGCGATCTGCCGGCGATTTTCGACTGAGTTCGTTCGCGACCGAACGCCGCCGACCGACGCCTCCCCGCCCGCGTCTCGCGTCTTCTCCAAGAGTCACTTTAAGAGTCACTTTGAAACGGATGGTTCGATGAAAGGCATCATTCTGGCCGGCGGCAGCGGCACCCGACTGCATCCGATGACCCATGTCATCTCGAAACAGCTTCTGCCGATCTACGACAAGCCGATGATCTATTACCCGCTGACCACTTTGATGCTGGCCGGGATTCAGGAAATTCTGATCATCTCCACGCCGCAGGATCTGCCCCTGTTCCAGCGCCTGCTGGGCGACGGGACGCAATGGGGCATCCAATTGTCTTATGCCGAACAGCCGCGTCCCGAAGGCCTGGCGCAGGCCTATCACATTGGCGCGGATTTCGTTTCAGGCCAGAAATCGGCGCTGATCCTCGGCGACAATCTCTTCTATGGCCACGGGCTGGCCGGCATATTGCGCAACGCCGCCTCGGTCGGGCGCGGCGCGACGGTTTTCGCCTATCATGTCCACGATCCCGAACGTTACGGCGTGGTGGAGTTCGACGTCGGCGGCAAGGCGATCTCGATCGAGGAAAAGCCGAAAGCGCCGCGCTCCAGCTGGGCGGTGACCGGACTTTATTTCTACGACGAGCGCGCCGCCGATTTCGCGGCCGGCCTGAAGCCGTCGGTGCGCGGCGAGCTGGAAATCACCGATCTCAATCTCGAATATCTGAAACGCGGCGAGCTGCGGGTCGAGAAAATGGGGCGCGGCTTCGCCTGGCTCGACACCGGCACCCCGGATTCCCTGCTCGAAGCCGCCGAATTCATGCGCACGCTGGAAAAACGCACCGGCTTCCGGGTCGCCTGTCCCGAGGAGGTCGCCTTCATTTCCGGCTGGATTTCCGAGCGGCAGTTGCAGGCCCTCGCCGCGCCGCTCAAGAAGAGCGGCTACGGTGCCTATCTCGCGCAATTGCTCCACCGGAACTGACAGGGTTCCGCCACTTTCGCGCGGAACGGTTAGAGCATATTCCCGAAAAGTTGATAGACTTTTCGGACAAGAATATGCGTCAAAACAATGAAATAACAGCGCGCGTTCGACTCTGTGATTTCCGAACGCGCTCTAGCGGGCGCTTCGCCGCCGGGCGGCGTTCAGCCCGCTGTTTCAACCATTCGCCGCGGGGGCCGCGCTGTTCTCGGCTTGCGGCGTGATCCCCGAATCCTTCATCAATTGCACGCCGCGCGCGGGATCGGGGTCGACGCCCATGCCTTGCAAAAGCATCACGCCGAGATTGTACATGGCCATTTCATGCCGGTTGGCGGCGGCCAATTCATACCAGCGCACCGCCTCTCCGAGATTTTTCTCCATCCCTCGTCCGGTGCAATAAAACACGCCGATTTGGAATTGCGCGGGCGGGAAGCCGGCGTCCGCCGCGCGCCGGAACCATTGCATGGCCTGGGCGAGCTGATCGTCGGAGGCGTTCCCGGAGGACATCAGCGTGCCGACAATGTGCTGGGCGACGACATTGCCGGATTCGGCGGCGGCGAGATAATGGCGCACCGCCTGATCGGGCCGCGCCGTCGCCCGATCGAATTGTCCCGAATAAAAATGACCGAGATGCAGCGACGCTTCGGGCGAGCCGGAGGCGGCGGCGGCGAGAAGGAGTTTTTCCGCCTCGCCCAGGTCGCGTTGGCCGTGTTCGGGCGACAGATAGATGAGAGCGAGTCGGGTTTTCGCCGTGCGGTCGCCGGCGTCGGACGCCTCCTGCAGCAGATTCATCGCGCGTCCCAGATCCCGCGCGCCCGAATCCCCTTTCATATGGATTTCCGCCAGCTTCACCTTGGCCTCCGCGACGCCCTCGCCGGCGGCGAATTCCAGCCAGCGAACGGCGGCGTCCAGGTCCGGCTGGACCGCGCCGCCCGAACTGAGGAATATCCCGGCGTTATAGGCGGCGATCGCATGGCCCTGTTCGGCGGCCCTGACGAACCACCGCGCCGCCTCGCGCAAGTTCAGGGCGACGCCTATGCCCTCGGCGGCGAAGCGGCCCATGGTGAATTGAGACTGGACATCCCCCGCCTCCGCCGCGGCGCGATACCAGTTGGCGGCTTCTCGCAAATCCTGCGCGACAGGACCGCCCTGGCTGTAAAAGGCGGCCAGGGCCTGGATGGCGGGAAGATGCCCCGCCTTTGCCGAGAGGCGCAAATAAGTCTCCGCGCGGTCCAAGTCGACCGGTCCGCCTTCGCCAAGCAGGAGCATGCGCCCAAAAGTGAAGGCGGCGTAAGGGTCTCCGGCTTCGGCGGCTCGTCCCATGTAGTAAACGGCGCGTTCGGGATCGGCTTCCCGTCCTTTGCCTGTCGCACAGACGGTGGCGATCGCGATCTGCGCCCGCAGATGGCCGAGGTCCGCCGCTTTCTGATACCAGTCGGCGCCATGTTCGAGATTCGGCTCGACGCCGAGCCCGCGATAATGGATCTCGCCGAGACCGAAATGGGCCGTGGCCTGATCGCCATCCGCCACCATCTCAAAATACTGGCGCGCGCGATCGAAATCCTTTTCGACGCCGGCGCCGTCGAAGAATATCATTCCCATCAGGGCGCGGGCTTCGTTCAGGCCTTGTTGCGCCGCCTTTTCCAGCCAGAACAGGGCTTGAGTCGCATCTCGCTCGATCTTCGGCGTCGCGGCGAAAATCGCTTCCTGCGTCGCCGAAGCGACCGCCTCATCCCGCACGGTCTTCGACCATTTCTCGGACAATCGTCCCGCCGCCCCCTGGAGAAAAATCCGTCCCAGCCGCAACTGCGATTCGGCGTGGCCGCGTTCCGCCGCGAATTGGTAGCAGACTGCCGCGCGAGGCAAATTATAACCAGCGGCGCCGTAACTGTTCTGATAGACATCCGCGAGACGGAAAGCGGATTCGACGTCGCCCAGTTCGACTCCCCGCCGCCACAGACGGAGCGCCGTATGGAACCGTTGCTCTTCGAAAGCGCGCTGGGCGCGCGCGCGCAACCATTCCCTGCCCCGCCGGCCGAGCAACGGAAACATGGGTTGCGTCAATCGACGCGCTAACCTCATCATGGCTCGCGCATCGCCTCGCCCCAGCCGCGCAGCACGCCGTCAAACAGATACATCAGCGCCGAGCGCCGCCCCACCTTGATGTCGCCTTCAAGCGTCATGCCGGGCATCAGCCGGAAATTTTTGGGAACTTCGCGAAAATTCATGCGTCTGATTTCGACGCCGACCTTGTAATAGGCCTCGCTGGCGGGCTGACCCGTTTGATCCTCGATCCAGAACGCGCCTTCGGAAATCCATTTGACCTTGCCCTCGGCGGTTCCGTGCTGGGAAAAATTGAAGGCGTCGATCTTGAGCGTGACCGGATCGCCAACCCGGATGAAGCCGACATCGCGCGATGACACCTGGATATTGGCGATGATCGGTTCATTCACCGGCATGGCGGTGATGAACTTGTCGCCCGGCTGCAAAACCGAGCCGACCGACAATTTCGCGACCGTGAGGATGATCGAATCCTCCGCCGCGACGATCTTCACCACGTCCTGATGGACAATGGCCTTTTTGAGCGAGGCGAGCGCCGTGTCGCGATTGTTTTGCGCCGTCACGACGTCCTGGCTGTCGGTGGCGCGCCATTGCTGGATGAAAGCGTCCTTGTTGGCCTTGTAGGTGTCGATCTGCGCCTGTGCTTCCTTGATCGAATTCGCCGTATTCTCAACCGTGCGCTGCATTTCAACGTCATTGTCCTTCGACAGCAGCTCATTCAGCAGCGAGCCGGCCCCGGACGCGATGAGCTTGGACCTCATGCTCTCGATCTTCCCGGCGATTTCCGACCTTTGGCTGTAACGCGCAATGTCGTTCTTGGCTTTGGCGATGGTCGCCGCGGTCTGTTTGATCTGTTCGTCGAAACTGTTGACCTGGGCCTTGTACTGGGCGTCGCGATCGTTGAACAGCTTTTGCTGCAATTGGTTGTAATGGCGCTGATAGGGGTCGTCATCGCCCGTGAAGACCGGAACCATGCCGGCCAGTTCGGCATTGTCCCGAACGATCTCGGCGTTGAGGCTTGCGACCTGCTGCCTGAGTTGAGTCACGTCGGCATTGGCGAAAGTCGAATCGAGAGTCCCGAGCACCTCGCCTTTCTTGACGAGCATGCCTTCGCGCACATTGATGCTCTTGATGATCGATTGATCCAGCGCCTGATAGACTTGGGCCGGCGTGACCAGATCGATCTGCCCATGGGTGCTTTGGACGACCCGGTCGATCTTCCCGATCCACAGCACAAGCAGCACCGCCACCATGAACCCGAACAGGATATGAACGGTCAGCATGGCGCTGCGCGGCGGCGGCGCCTCGCGGATCGCGGCTATATCCGACTGGAAACTCCGGATGACGGATTGGGCGGAAACTTTAGAAGACACCGCGCGTTCCCTTCGAACTGAGGGCCACCGCGGCGCGCTCGATATGGCCGTTCTGCTGATGCCAGAGACCGGAATAAATCTCGCACCTTTGGAGCAATTCCTGATGCGTGCCCAAGTCGAGGAACTTGCCCTGCTCCAGGACGAGAATGGCGTCGGAATGAACCAGCGACGACAGGCGGTGCGAAATGGCGATCACCGTGCGTCCATGCGCGATCTTGCGGATGCTGGCGTTGACGATCGCCTCGCTGTCTGGATCGAGCGCGCTGGTCGCCTCGTCGAGGATCAGAATGCGGGGATCGACGATGAGGGCGCGCGCGATCGCCAGACGCTGGCGTTGGCCGCCGGAAAGATTGGGCGATCCTTCATAAACGAAAGTGTCGTAGCCTCGCGGCAGGCGATCGATGAATTCTTCCGCTCCGGAAAGACGGGCGGCGCGAACGACATCGTCGAAAGTCGCATCCGCTTTCGCGGCCGCGATATTTTCGCGGATCGTGCCGCTGAAGAGAAAGTTTTCCTGCAGAACCACGCCAAGGCTGCGGCGAAGATGCGAAATATTATATTCGCGGACGTCGACGCCGTCGATCTTGATCAGACCTTCGTAATCGGAATGCAGGCGCTGCAGCAGGCGCGTCACGGTGGTCTTGCCCGACCCGCTTCGCCCGACCACGCCGAGCGTCGTTCCCACCGGAACCTGGAAGCTGAGGTCGTCGATGGCCGGCGTCAGGCTGCCGGAATAGGTAAAGCGGACCTTGCTGAATTCGACTTCGCCCTGAAGCGGCTTCCTGATGCCTTTCTCGCCATGGCCCTCCTCTTTCGGCCGGTTGACCAGCCCCTTGACGATTTCGACCGCGACGCGCGCTTCGTCGCCGTTGGTGATCAGGCTCGCCATCTGCATCAGAGGCCCGGCGACACGTTGCGAGAGCATCATGAAGGCGAAGAGCGAGCCGATCATCACGCCGCCGTCGGCGCTGGTGATCGCGATATAGACGCCGATGGCGAAAGCGCCGGTGACGGCGAGACGTTCGAGCGGAACCACGCCGGTCCTGGTGACGGCGCTCATCCAGGACAAATGGTCGCGCGCCTTGGCGCATTGCGCGACATGGGCGTCCCACATCTTCCGCTGCCGGCTCTCGAGCGACAGGGACTTGACCGTCCGAATGCCCGCCAGCGTCTGGTAGAGAAACGAGCCGCGCCGGGTTTCGGCCGCGACGACGGCGCCGTTCGCCTTGCGGATATGCGGCAGAATGGCGAGGAGCCAGAGCACGATCAAGACGCAGAAAGCGAGAACGATAGCGGTCAGCAACGGGCTGATCGCAAACATCACCGGCAGGAAGATCAGCAGCACCAGGGAGTTGAGAACGACTCCGAACACCTGGCCGGTCAGGAATTCGCGGATCTTCCAGACTTCGTTGATGTCATGCATGGTCTGGCCGAGCTGTGTCCGCTCGAAATAATCGACAGGCAATTGGATGACGCGATCGAACACATATTCGGAGAGCCTCGTGTCGACACGCGAAGCCAGAAAAAGCAGAAGAAAGCTGCGCAGATAAGTGAACGCCGCCTCGGAGACGATAATCACCGCCATGCCGGCGCAAAGCACCGCGAGAGTGGACAGCGACTTGTAATAAATCACATGATTGCTGATCGTCATCCAGAAAATAATCGGCGCCAGAGCGAACAAACTCAATGCGAAGGCGGAAATCGAAATGTCGCGGACGATTTTCCGCTCCCGCGCGATCAGCGTCCAGATCAGCTCCAGCCCGAAGGGCTTTTCCTCATCGAACAGATCGTATTCGCGGCGCGCCAGAACGACATCGCCCGACCAGGCTTCCTGGAACTGCAGCCAGTCGAGCGTCAACAAAGCGTCGGCCGCCGCATAAGGATCGCGCAAGGTCACGACCTGAGGATATTCCTCGTGACGCGCGTTCATGTCGACCAGCACCATGCTGGCCCCGGTTTTCAACCGGACAATCGCCGGAAGCGCCTTGTCCAGATAAGCCAGCCCCTCCATATCGAGATGCAGCGCCTTTGCCTTCATGCCCGCGTGGCGGGCGCAATGCACGAGCCGCGGATAATCGATCTCGGCGCTCTCGAGCGCATTGTCCTGGACGATCTGCGGAACCGTCAGCTGCAATCCCTGCATCGCGCCGACGATCGTCAGGCACTCCAGCGCGGACGAATCGACGCGCTTGGCGACGCCTGGGCCGGGGGAAAGCGTCAAGGTCATGAAAGCTCCCGATCGAATTCCATCAGACGGTCATTGTTAGCTTACCATAAGTTTTGCTGCAAGGCGGCGAAAAAACAACGCCTCACACTTTTGTGCGCCGTCGGCGCAGCAAAAAGGCCGAAGATCTAAGCAAGCGGAATCATCCAAGAGGTTAAGGCTTGAGGCGATTCGAGCGACGCGCGCCGCTTCGCAACGGAAGCCAGCCAAATATGTTTTGGTTAACAGGGCCGCTCCGTTGCTATTACACAACGGAAGGCTGTCAGGGCGACTGCGCGATGGACCTCAAACGCTGCTCGCCCGCATGTTGCTCGCCCCTGCCCTTCCACGCCGCGGCCCGACGGACAGGCCGGGAGCCGGCTGGACAGGCGACCGGGATTCTGTTATCCGAAACGCAACGGTCCTGCGCTCCGTAAGCGCTGCTTATTCTTTTCACATGCGGCTGGCGGCCTTCGCGTTCAAGCAGCGCGACGGCGGCGGTCTTTCAACCACAGGAATCCGGCGTGCAAGTTCTCGTTCGCGACAACAATGTCGATCAGGCTCTCAAGGCGCTCAAGAAGAAGATGCAGCGCGAGGGCATCTTCCGCGAAATGAAGTTGCGCGGCCATTATGAAAAGCCGTCCGAAAAGCGCGCCCGCGAGCAGGCCGAAGCCGTGCGCCGCGCCCGCAAGCTCGCCCGCAAGAAGATGCAGCGCGAAGGCCTGTTGCCCATGAAGGCCAAGGTCGTCGCCCGCTGATTGCAGGCGCGTTTTCCGGCGCGATCCATGCGAAAGCCCTGGAATCGTCGCGACAGGAGCGCCCCGCATCGAGGATCGCGGTTTTTGCCGGACGCCGGTCGCGCAGGACGCGGGTGGGCGGCATGGAGCCATTTCCGAAGGGCTGACGCGGATTCCGCATGGCGTTTCGAAACGCCGGGTAAGAAAATATACACCCTGCGGGGCTAGCTTGCGCCGCGCCCATTCTCGCGCCGGGACTCTGAGCAGACGCGGGAAGCGAAGGAAGCACACCGGAGCCGATTGTGATCGCCATGGCCAGGAACTTCAGGGCGGGTCAACGCAAATACCTCATTGTTTTTGCGCTTTCGGCCCTCGCCGCGCCGCTCGCCGGCTGCGATTCCATCCCCAGCGGCCGCGGCCCCGGCTATGCGGAGCTGTCCACCAACGATCCCAAGGCTTCCGAGGCCAATATCGCTTCGCTGGACGCGGTCGTGGCGGCCCATCCCAGTGACGCCGAGGCCTATAACACGCGCGGCGTCGCTTACGCCAAGATCGGCCGTTACAGCCAGGCGATCGCGGATTTTTCGCAGGCCGTCAAACTCGATCCGAACCACGCTTCGGCCTATACCAATCGCGCCCTGGCGGAACGCCAGACCGGCGCCAATGACGCGGCGATGCAGGATTTCACCCGCGCCCTCCAGGCCAATCCAAACCACGCCCCGGCCTATCTTGGCCGCGCCAATCTCGAACGCGCCAGCGGCCAGCTCGACGCCGCCTTGAGCGATCTCGACCAGGCGATCCGCCTCAATCCCGAAAACGCCCAGGCCTTTCACGCACGAGGCTTGATCTACCAGAAGAAGGGCGACAACGCCCGCGCCGTCACCGATTTCGACAATGCGATCGACCGCGATCCGTTCCATGCCGCGCCTTACGAGGCGCGGGGCGAGAGCCAGATCGCCCTCGGCAAGCCGGACAAGGCGATCGAGGACTTCAACGCCGCGCTGAACGTCGACAACCGCAACGCCGACGCCTGGGCCGGCCTCGGCCTCGCCTATGAGAAACAGGGCGACCGGGCCAAGGCTCTGCTGAACTACCAGCGCGCTTTGTCTCTCGACCCCAACGAGCCGGTCGCGCGCGAGGGCATTGGCCGCGTTCAGGGGTGATCGGGCGCGGCATATTCGGCGAAACGCGCGCAGACCGTTTCATAAACCCGGCGCTTGAAGGGAACGATCAGTTCCGGCAGGCGCTCCATCCGCTCCCAGCGCCAGGCGTCGAATTCGGGCTTGTGGCCGTCCGGCGCATCGATATTGATCTCGGACTCCTCGCCGGTGAAACGCAGCGCGAACCATTTCTGCGTCTGGCCGCGAAACCGGCCCCGCCAGGTTTTCTTGGTGACGTCGCCCGGCAGATCGTAGCTGAGCCAGTCGGGCGACTCGACGAGAAAGCTCACGCTGCGCACCCCGGTTTCCTCGCGCAATTCGCGCAGCGCCGCGCGATAGGGCGTCTCGCCGTCGTCGATGCCGCCCTGGGGCATCTGCCATTCATATTCGGCCTGAATCAAATTCGCCGACCGTTTGGATTTGCGCCGGCCGACGAAAACCAATCCTTGCGCATTGAGCAGCATGATGCCGACACAGGGGCGATAGGCCAAAGCTTCGATCAAAGGGTCACCTCTTATCGCTGCTGACGAGAGCCTCGGCGCCGAGCGCGGCCGAGACCGGGATGAGAACCACGCCGTCGCGCTTGAGATCGGCGGCGAAACGCGCGATGCGGTCGCTCGCCTCGGGCAGTCCGGCGGCGAAACCGATCGCGACGCCGTTCTGGCGCGCCAGGGTCTCCAGCCGGAACAAGGCCGCGTCGATCGCCGCCGGACCGCGCGCGGCGTCGAGTTGAAGATCGGCTTTGGCGAAGCCGACGCCGTTGGCGAGCGCGGCCTCCATGGCGAGGCTCTGCGGCGAGGAGCCGTCATCGACATAATCGAGGCCGCGATCGGCCAGCTCCTTCATCAGCGCCTGCGTCGCGTCCTGGTCGGCGGTGAACCGCCCGCCAAGAAAATTCACCAGCCCGATATAGCCGGCGAAGCGGCTCATCTGCCAATGCAGATCCTCAATCGCCCGGGCGGCGTCGCCGACCCGCAGGACGTGCGGACCCGGCGAATCCGCCGGATTGAACGGCTCCATCGGCGCCTGGAGCAGAATTTCATGGCCCGCCGCCCGCGCCTCCGCCGCCTGCCGCCCCGCCTCGGCGCCATAGGGCGCGAAAGCCAGGCTGACTTCGGGCGGCAGGCGCCGGATGGCGTCTTCAGTGGCGGCGCGATCCAGACCCATGCCGGCGACCAGAATGGCGACGCGCGGCGTTCCCGGCTTGAAGGCGGGCTGGAGCGACAGCGGCCGGGCATAGACGGCGGCCGGCGCGGCGCCGTCGCGACCGCGACGCGGCAAGGAGCCAAAGCGGCTTTTTTCGACGAGGCGTTCGTCGGGCGCCGGCGTCAGCGCCGACGCGCTCTCCGCGCCGGGCACGTGGATGACATAGCCTTCCGCTCCGCCGGCGTCGCCGCGCACCACCTTGACCCCGTTTTCCACGTCGAACGCAGACGCGGCGTCGGCGACATCCTTGGGCGCGGCCGCGGGCGCCGGCGGGGCGGGCGGCGGCGCCGGAGGCGCCGGCTGGATCACGGCATAGGCTTCGGGCTCGCCGCCGGCGCCCCGATCGCCGACCGAAAAGAGGGAAACGCCGCCGACGACCGCGCCGACCAGCCCCAGCGCAAGCGCCCCGATCCGCCAGCCGCCCAGCCCCGGATCGGGCGGCGGCGGGCGGTCCTGTCCCAGCGGGCGGTCGAAATCGTCGAGCATGGCCGTCTCGCAATGGGGCCGAATCAGGCGGGCCCGGTTCGTTCAGGCTAGAGCATATTTCCAAAAAGTTGCAGACTTTTTGGACAAGAATATGCGTTGAAACAATAAGCTAGAGCATTCTTCCGATTCCGAAGGAACGGAAAATGCCCTAGTGAAGCGAACCGGGCCCGTCGAGACTTCAGCGCAGGATCATTTCGACTTGTCGTCGGAAGGCCCCGGCTTGAGAACCGGTTGGCTCGACGGCCCGGCCGGCGGCGCGGGGGCGACGACCGGCGCGGGCGCCTTGGGAGCCGGCGTGGCCGCGTCGCTCTTGCCCGCGGACGCATCGTCGGACTTGGCCTCGGACTTGGCCTCGGTCTTGTCGGCGTCCTTCTTGGCTTCGGCGGTCTTTTGCGCGGACTTTTCAGCAGCTTCGGCGGCCGCGGCGTCCTGCTTGAGCATGGCCAGGGTTTTGGTTCCGCGCAGCAGGTCGTAGGCGGCGTGCAAAGCCCTGTCCTTGGATTCGTCCGCCGGGACATAGGCCTGCGAGCCGTGCTCCTCTTCGGGCCCGTTCTTCAAATGGCCCTGGAGCGAGGCCTCGCCCTTGGTGTCGTCCTTGCCCTTGAGGTCGGGCGGCGTATCCTCGAGAATGGTGACGTCGGGCTCGATGCCCTTGGCCTGGATCGAACGGCCCGAGGGCGTGTAATAGCGCGCCGTGGTCAGCCGCAGGGCGCCATTGTCCTGGCCGAGCGGAATGATAGTCTGGACCGAGCCCTTGCCGAAGGAGCGCGAGCCGAGCAGCGTCGCGCGCTTGTGGTCCTGCAAGGCGCCGGACACGATTTCCGAAGCCGAGGCCGATCCGCCGTTGATCAGCACCACCAGCGGCTGGCCATGCGAGATGTCCATGTTGGGCCGCGCATTGTAGCGCTGGGTCTCGTCGGCGTTGCGGCCGCGGGTCGAGACGATCTCGCCATGGTCGATGAAGGCGTTGACCACCGCCACCGACTGGTCGAGCAGGCCGCCGGGATTGTTGCGCAGGTCGAGAACGTAGCCCTTGAACTTGTCGGCGGGAATATCCTTCTGGAGCTGCTCCATCGCCTCCTTGAGGCCGTCATAGGTCTGTTCGGTGAACTGGGTGATGCGGATATAGCCGATGTCGGGCTTGTCCACATGCGAGCGCACCGACTTGATATGGATGATGGCGCGGGTCAGGTTGACGTCGAGCTTCTGCTTCTTGGGGCCGCGCTCGAGGGTCAGCTTGACGCTGGTGTTGACCTCGCCGCGCATCTTGTCGACCGCCTGGTTCAGGGTCATGCCCTGAACGCTCTCGCCGTCGATGGCGGTGATCAGGTCGCCCGCGAGAATGCCGGCGTGCGCCGCCGGGGTGTCGTCGATCGGGGACACGACCTTGACCATGCCGTTCTCCTCCATGACCTCGATGCCGAGGCCGCCGAAGGCGCCGCGCGTCTGGACCTGCATGTCCTGGAAGCTCTTGGCGTCCATATAGCTCGAATGGGGATCGAGCGAGGTCAGCATGCCGGAGATCGCCGATTCGACCATTTTCTTGTCGTCCGGCTTTTCGACATAATCCTCGCGGACCTTGTCGAACACATCGCCGAACAGATTGAGGCTGCGATAGACCGCCGCCGATTCCGCCACGGCCGATCCGCCGCGCGAAATCCCCGTATGCGAGCCGACGACGACAGCCGACGCGCCCATGGCGACGCCCAGCAGAACCAGCGATGTCTTGCGCATTATCCGCGAACCCTTTGCATCTCCGACTTCGACCACCAGGGACCGGGGTCGATGGCCGCTCCATCTTTCCGAAACTCGACATAAAGAACCGGCTGCGTCGCGCCAATCGCGACCGCCGCGGCGGTTTTCGTCGCGCCATCCCCCATGTTTCCGACGGGCTCGCCGGCAAGGACGAACTGTCCCACAGCCACATCGACTCGCGCCATTCCCGCCAGGACGACATAGTAGCCGCCGCCGGCGTTAATGATCAAGAGTTGCCCGAAACTGCGCCAGGGACCGCTGAAGGCGATATAGCCATCGCTTGGCGCCGAAACAATGGCGTTGGCGCGGGTGGCGAGCGAGAGTCCCTTCTCGACGCCGCCGAAATCGCTCGGCGCGCCGTAATATTTGACGATCGTTCCCGGCGCGGGCAGCGACAACATGCCTTTGGTGTCGGCGAAGGCGATGGCCGGGGCGAGCCGGGCCGGATCGCGCGACGCCGCCTCGGCGAAACGCTTTTTCGCCTCCTCGATCTGCTCCTGGCTGAGTTTGGCGCGATCCGCGTCCGCCTTGCGCGCCTCTTCCGCCGCCTTGCGCGCCGAATTCGAGTTCGGTCTCCATCCGCGCGATCAAATCCTTGAGATTGGCGGCCTGGCCGGCAAGCGCCTTTTCCCTGGCCTGTTCGGCGGTGAGCGCCTCGCGCGCCACGCCGATCGATTTTTGCCGCGCCACGATCAAGGCTTCGAGCCTGGCGCGCTCGTCGCGCCGCGCCTGCAATCCGGCGGCGAGATCGGCCTTTTCCCGCGCGATCGATTCGCGCAGCGACACCAGATCCTGGAGATCGCTGGCTAGCGCCTCGGTTTCCGAGCGCAGCTCGGGCAGGACGGCGCCGAGCAGCATCGAGGCGCGAATCGCGCGCAAGACATCCTCCGGCTCGGCGAGCAGCGCCGGCGGCGGCTTGCGGCCCATGCGCTGCAAGGCCGCGAGCACTTCGATCAGCACGCCGCGCCGGCTCTCCAGCGAGCGCCGGATCGCGCTTTCGCTGCCGGTGAGCGTGTCGAGCCGGCTCTGGCTTTCCGCCACCTTCGCCTCGGCGTCCTCGATCTTGTTCTTGGCGTCGATCAGCGCCGACACCAGCTTGGCGCGATCGTTGCGATAAGAGAAGATCTCGTCCTCAATCTTCATCTTCCGCGCCTCGGACTGGGCGAGATTGTCCCGCACGCCCTGAAAATCATGGCGTTTGGCCTCAAGATCGGCGGCCTTTTTGTCGGACGGCGCCGGCGGGCTCGGCGGGGCCGGAGCCTGCGCGCGCGAAGGCGCCGCGAGGCACAGCAAGGCAAGCGCGAGCGCCGCGCGGAAGAAGCCCGCCATCCCCTTGCGCTCTGTCGTCCGCTTGGTCATTCCGCCTGCCGTCGAATTGTCGAACGTCAGCTTAAAGAAGGGATTTGCGCCGGCAATGGGGAAAGAGCGCCGCATCGCCGGTCCCTCGAAATTCGACCGAGGTCTTGACATTTGTTCTTTTTATGTTCTTATATTGGCCTGAAAAATATGAAGGAAATCGAATGAGAGAGGCCATATCTCCAACCGGACGGATTCGTCGCCTTGCGCCGAGACTTGATCGCCATCAGGCAAGTTGCGGCGAAAATGGCCCCTCTGTCGGGCCGATCAGGCTATTGATAAAGACTGGCGCGAACTTCGCTCCGCGGCCAGTCGAGGAGCTGAACCGGGTTTTCAGCTTTGTCGCCGGACGACCGGTAAATTGTTCTGGTCTTGTGTCCAGGCTAGGAAGCGTGACCCGCGCCATGAACGCAGGCGAACGCGCTCAGGCGATTTTCGCCACGCAATATCTCCAATTGCCCACATTGACCGAAGAAGAGGCGCGCCGCGCCGATCGGGCGGAAGCGCTGCTCAAGGCCGCGCCCGACGATCCGCAATATCCTGCCTGGCCGAAGGGAACCGAAGGCGGCTTGGGCGGGAAGTTTCGCCCGAAGGATGGCGCGGCGCCGCCCTCGTTGGTCGCAGCCGTCATCCAGGGCTTTTTCCCCGCCAACGACAACTTCTGCGCATTGACCGCGGCGATCCCACTGACGATAGACGGAACACCACACACCAACTGTTACTATAACTGCGCCAATAAGCAATCATTTGTCACCACTTGGTATGGAAACACGAATTGCCCTGCACTCGACACTCCATGACGTATTGGAACCTTTGTATGTCATACTTAACTAACGAGCACAACACATGAAAGATGCTACACCTAAAATCATTATAGCTGGAATCACACAACGCGCCGTGAATTACATTGACGTATTTATGAAAAGTTTGGAAAATGCAGGTTTCCCAGTTCAAAAAATGATACCTTTAATAGGCATGCCAGTCGCCACCGCGCGATACGATGACAAAGGAAATCTTATCGAACAAACCGGCCCGAGATTGGTGCTCGGCGCGCTCGAAAAATCGCAACTGACAGACGAAACGTTGCTCAAAACGGATCGGTACGCTGTCGCGATTAGAATTCCCAACATCGACGAATTTGCTGGGGTCTATTACTTCGACATTGAGGACCGCCGCTTCGTGAATATTTACAACGATCGAACCAATCCCCCGTGACGATGACGAAACGGAATGGTCAACGGGGCCTCAATCAATTCGACAGTTGGCGGCCTGCCCCATCAGGTTTTCGGCGACCGGCGCCGAAAGGCGATAGCGCAGGCCTTCGGGGGTGAAGTCGAGGCGGCTCTTGCCCTTTGTCGCAAGTGAAGCCAGGCGGGGCGGGGCGGTTCGGCCGAAGCTCGAACATCCGGCGCGGTCGCCGCCCGTTTCACCGAATTGTTCCGCGTCAGCTTAAAGAAGCAATGTGCGCCGGCAATGGGGCGGTGACCGGAGAATTCCGCGAAACGCCGCAAAACGCGCGTTCGCGCATGAAAAAAGGAACATGGTTCACATCTGTTCTCTGGAGAACGAGCGTTTGCAAGCGTGAGCAACAATTCGGCGCGACATCCTTCGGTCGCGCCAAAATGGTCTCACTGTGGCGGAAAGCCTAAGTTTATCAATCGCCTGACCTCGAGCTTCGGCAGCCGGTCGAAATCGCGCCCTCCGACTATTTGGTGACAAAAGTGTCATCGAGCCGATTTACCGTGACCTACGTAAACTTCACGGGACTTTCGGAGGCGAATCCCATGTCAATTCATTCGATCTCCGCGCGACGCGCGGCGTTGATCGCCGGCTGTAGCGCGGTGGCGCTTTCCGTGGCCAACCAGGCCCAAGCCGGCAATCTCATCAACGGCGACTCGCTGCTCGTCACGACGACAAACTATGAGGACATTGGCCAGGTCGCCGGTCTTGTCGCCAACACGACCCAGATTCCGGGCGGCACGGCGAATTCGAACGGAAACATCAACTCGGTCTGGAACAACTCGTCGGTCGATGGGCAGTTTGGCGTCACCTCGCCGCTCACGCTGCTGGACCTGAACGCGTCGAACGCTTCGACCCTCGCCAGCGAAACGCTGAATACGAGTCAGGTCGTCACCAGCTTCAGTTCGAAGTCGGAGTTGGGGCTCAGCATCACGCAGACCGCCAATGGCCCGGTCGCGACCTTCATGGGCTATACGCCCGGCGGCGCGGGTTATCCGACCCTTGCCGCCGGCATGCTCGATGTGTCGAACGCCGACAGCACGTCCTATATCGACACGACCAACGTCGCCTCGCAATTCTACAAGGGAACGTACACCGATTTTGCTTTCAATCGGTCGGTCGTCGCGGTCAGCGCCAACGGCGCCTATACCACCACCCCGACCCTCGCCTATGGCGGCGACAACAATCGCGCGGCGGTGCTGGCGCCGAACGGCCTCTATTATACGGTCGGCAATTCCAACAGCGGCACGACCACGGCGTCGCAGCTCACCACGACAACCGGCCTGGAGGTCGTGACGCCGGGTTCGACGCAAAACTCGAAGATGATCGACAAGACCTTCAACACCTATCCAACTTACCAAGACTACTCCAAGGACAAGGCGGGTAAGACCAACAATTACCGTGGCATAACCTACTACGACGGCAATATTTATTTCACCAAGGGCAGCGGCGGCAACGGCATCGACACGGTCTATACGGTCAGCAATCCGAACGGCCAACTCCCGACCGCGGCGACCGCGAATAGCGCGACGATCTCGGTCCTGCCGGGCTTCCCGACCGATTCCGCCAAGCAGACAGGGGCGAACTTCACCCCGTTCGGTCTGTTTTTCGCCAATGCGAACACGCTCTATGTGGCCGATGAAGGCACCGGCAACGCCACCGACGCATCCGCCAACGCCGGCCTCGAAAAGTGGTCGGACGTCAACGGAACGTGGCATCTCGACTATACGCTGCAAAGCAACTTGATCGGCGACACCTACAACGTCTCCGGCTGGGACTACCAGGAAACCGTCACCGGCCTGCGTAATCTGACGGGCCGGATCGACGGAAACGGCGACATCACTCTCTGGGCCACAACCTCGACGACCAGCGGTTCGGGCGACAACGGCGCCGATCCGAACCAGATCGTCGAGATCACCGACGCGCTTGGCGCCATGACTCTGCCGACGAACGAGTCGTTCTCGGTCTTCGATCAAGCTCAAGTCGGCCTGCGCTACGGCGGCGTCGCATACGCAGTCCCCGAGCTGTCGACCTGGGCGATGATGCTCCTCGGCTTCGGCGGCCTCGGCCTCGCCGGCTATCGCCGCGCGCGGCGGGAAGATGCGATCGCCTGACGGCGCAACCCTTTAGAACATTCGCCGGCCGCGATCGACGCGGCCGGTTTTTTTTATCCATCCATCGCGATTTCGGCGACCGGGGCCGAGAGGCGGTAGCGCAGGCCTTCGGGGGTGAAGTCGAGCCGGCCTTCGCCCTGGATGGCGAGCGGGGCCATGCGGGTCAGCACCGTCCCGCCGAAGCCCGAACGCTCGGGCTCCGTCACCGCCGGGCCGCCGCTCTCGCGCCAGGTCAGGGTGTAGAACTTGCTTTCGCGGTCGAGCCGGAAGGAAAGAGCGACCTTGCCGTCCGGCGCCGACAGCGCGCCATGCCGGACCGCATTGATCGACAGTTCGTGCAGCGCCAGGCCATAGGATTCCGCCGCGCGCGGATTGACCTCCAGAAAATCGCCCGAAACCTCGATCCGCTCGCGGGCCTCAAGGTCGAGCAGGCGGAACTGGTTGTGGGCGAGATCGGCGATGCGCACCCCGCGCCAGTCGCGCGACACCAGAAGATCGTGGCTGTTTCCGATCGCCGCAAGCCGCGCCATGAAACTGTCGATGAAGTCCTCGGGCGACGGGGAAAGCCGCGCCGTCTGCCGCGCCACGGCATGGACCACGGCGAGCAGGTTTTTCGAGCGGTGATTGACCTCGCGCAGCAGGAATTCGATATGTTCGGCGGCCCGTGTCAGCGGCGCGATGTCGCGATAGATCATCGAGATCGCCGCGACTTCGCCCTTGTCGGCGCGGATCGGCGCGGTCGAGATGGAGAAATCGAGCAGCGTCCCGTCCTTGCGCCGGCGCCGCACCACCTGCGCCTTGCCGGGGCCGAAGGCGACGGCGGCGAGCTTGCTTTCATAATCGGCGCGACATTCCTCCGGCACGACCAGATCGGCGAAACTGGCGCCGGCGATTTCCGCCGGCTCATATTGAAAAATCTCGCTGAAGGCCCGATTGGCGTTGAGCACCCGGCCTCGGGGATCGATGCTGACGATGGCGTCGGACGAGGTGGCGACGATGGCGGCCAATTGTTCCGCCGCCCTCTTGCCGCGCTCAAGCTCGGCCTCGTGCAAGGCGCGGCTTTCGCCGCGCGTCACGGACAGATGGATCGCGGCCGGCGCGCCCAATTCGTCGCGCCGCAAGGCAAAATTCACATAGGCCGGGAAAATTGCGGCCGATTCGCCGCGCAACAGGACGAAAACCTCGTCAAGCTCCGGCGCGCGGGCCAGCGTCGCCGAAAGCTCGGCGAAAAAACCCGCGCCGTCGCCGTCGATCAGATCGGCGAAACGCCGGGTTTCGCCCGGGCCGGGCGCGGCGAGGCCGGTCCAGCGGCGAAAGGCGCGGTTGGCCCGCACAAAGGCGCCATCCGGCGCAACAACAGCCAGCCCGCAGGGGGCAAGTTCGAAGCTTTCGTCGGCGATCATGCGATGGGCGCGCTCCGGGACCGATTTTTTGTTATGTCCCCAAAAGAACCTGCCATTTCAGGTTCAGGTCAGGCCTTTGGCGTTTGCCGTTCGAACGGCTTCTCACGCGCGATGATAGGGATGGCCGGCGAGGATGGTCAATGCGCGAAAGAGCTGTTCGGCCGCCAAAGCGCGCACAATTTGGTGAGGCCAGGTCATGGCGCCGAACGCCAGGGTCAGGTCGGCCTTGTCGCGGAAGGCGGGATCGAGCCCGTCCGGCCCGCCGATCACCAGGGCGCAGGCCGGCGCGCCGGCGTCGCGCCATTCGCCCAGTTTTCGGGCGAAATCCGCGCTGGTCAGGTTGCGCCCGCGCTCGTCGAGGCAGATTTTGCGCGCCCCCGGCGGAATCAGCGCGGCGAGCGCCGCCGCCTCCTCGGCCTTGCGGTCTTCCGGCCGGCGGGCGCGCGATTCGTCGATCTCGCGCGCCTCGAAGCCGCCGAAGCCGATTTTCCGTCCGCCCGCGACGCAGCGCTCGGCGTAGCGCGCGACCAGTTCGCGCTCCGGGCCGCTTTTGAGCCGCCCGACGCTGGCGAGCAGCAGTTTCATCGCCGCCGAAAACTCAAGCCTCGGCCCGTTTCTCGGCCGGGCGATCCACGCCCCACATCTTTTCGAGATTGTAGAAGGCCCGCACTTCGGGCCGGAACAGATGGACGATGAGGTCGCCCGCGTCGATCAGCACCCAGTCGCAGGCGGGCAGGCCCTCGACCGCGGGCGTCGCCGCGCCGCTTTCTTTCAGCGCCTTGACCGCCCTGTCGGCCAAGGCGCCGACCTGAGTGGTCGAACGCCCGGTGGCGATGACCATCCAGTCGGCGATCGAGGTCTTGCCGGCGAGATCGATCACGGCGACCTCCTCGGCCTTGAGATCGTCGAGCGCCGTGAGCACGGCCTGCATATGCGGGTTGGCGCGCGCCGGGTCGATTCCCCGCGCCGGCGCCGGCTCCGCGCCTGTCTTCTTTTTGCTGGTCAGTTGACGATCCTCGATTTTCGCGCGGAGAAAAGCGCGACTATTTCATGCGGCCTAAAATGGCGGGGCGCGAGGCAAGAATCAATGGGGCGCGATGGGCGGGATTGTCAACCGCCGTTATGAATGGCGCATGGCGTGAGGGCGACGCGCCGCCGCGCTCACCCCGCCTCCGCCTCGCCGGCTCGCGCGCGGAATTCCCCGCGCAGCTCGTCGATGCTGATTTCCGCGCCGTCTTGCATCGTGCGCCAAAAAGTCCAGCCGTTGCAGGCGGGCAACCCTTGCGCCAAGGCGCCGATCTTGTGGATCGAGCCGACGATGTCGCCGAGCGCAATGGCGCCGTCGGCGCGGGCGATGGCGGTCGAGCGGCGTTTTTCGTCGAAAAGCTCGGCGCCGGGCGCGATCATGCCCGCCTCGATCAGGCTGGCGAAGGCGACGCGCTTTTCCTGCCTTTTGGCGAGCGGCGTTGAAAAAGCGCTTTCCGGCAGCGGCTCGACGGCGGCGATGCGCGCGGTCGCGGCGGCGAGATAGGCCGGATCGCGCTCGCAGCCGATGAAATGGCGGCCGAGTTTTTTCGCCACCGCGCCCGTCGTGCCAGAGCCGAAAAACGGATCGAGCACCACGTCGCCGGGCTTCGACGCCGCCATCATGATCCGGGCGAGCAGCGCCTCCGGTTTCTGGGTGGGGTGGGTCTTGCGGCCCGCCGCGTCCTTCAGGCGCTCGGCCCCGGTGCAGATCGGAAAGAACCAGTCCGAACGCATCTGGCGGTCCTCGTTGCCGGCCTTCAGCGCCTCGTAATTGAAGGTATAGCTTTTCGCGCTTGCGCTTTTCGAGGCCCAAATCAAGGTCTCATGGGCGTTGGTGAAGCGCCGGCCGCGAAAGTTCGGCATCGGATTGGCCTTGCGCCACACAATGTCGTTGAGGATCCAGAAGCCGAGATCCTGCATGATCGCGCCGACGCGGAAAATATTATGGTACGAGCCGATGACGAAAATGGTGGCGTCGTCCTTCATCGCCCGGCGCGCGGCGGCGAGCCAACGCTGAGTGAAGCGGTCGTAATCGGCGAAGGAGGCGAATTTGTCCCAGTCGTCGTCCACCGCGTCCACTTCGCTCTGATCCGGGCGGGTCAGGCCGCCTTCGAGCTGAAGATTATAGGGCGGGTCGGCGAAGATCAGATCGACGCTCGATTCGGGCAGGCCGAGCATGGCCTCGACGCAATCGCCGGAAACGATCCGGTCGAGCGGCGCGTCTTCCGTCTTGGGCGCGACGACGACGACGGGGCGGCGGCCCGGCCTAAGTCCAGTACGCGAAACCAGGTTCTGGACTTTTTGGCCGGTCGCCCCGGCGCGATGGATACGCATGTACTCGAAACCACAACGCGACTGACTGACAAGCGCCAGTTAAGCGAAGCGGGGTAAAGGGCGCGTTTAGCAACCCGTTGGGACTCTGTCTCTTTTCCGTACGGAAAGCTTAACAAGCTCTTGAGCTTGGCAATTGGTTTCGAAGGAAAATTAACTATGCGCCCGCCGTCGCGGCGGCGGGACAAGCAGCCACAGGCCCCAAAGCCTCGCGCACCGGCCTGTAGGAGCGGCGGTGTTCGCGGCACGGCCCCAAGCTTTTCAGCGCCGCGCGATGGGTCGCGGTCGGATAGCCGGCATGGGCCTTGAATCCATAGCCGGGATGAAAAATGTCGAGCCGCGCCATCAGCCGGTCGCGGGTGGTCTTGGCGACAATCGAGGCGGCGGCGATCGAAAGGCTGAATCCGTCGCCCCCGACCACAGCGCGGCCGGGACAGGGCAAGTCCGGCAGGTCGCGCCCGTCCACCAAAGCGAAACCCGGCGCGACGGCGAGACCGCGCGCGGCGCGGCCCATGCAGGCGAGCGTGGCGCCCCGGATGTTCAGCGCGTCGATTTCCGCCGCCGGGCCGAGCGTGACCGAAACCGCCAGCGCGCGCCCGCAAATCTCTTCGAACAATGCCTCGCGACGGCGCGCGGAAAGCTTTTTGGAATCGTCGAGACCGTCGGGAAGGTCGGCGGGATCCAAAATGACCGCCGCCACGCAGACCGGCCCGGCCAGCGGCCCGCGCCCGACCTCGTCGATCCCGGCGACCGGCCCGAGGCCTTGCGCGATCAGCTCGGCTTCAAGCCTGAAATGCGCGGCCATTACGAAAGCCCCGCCAGGTCGGACCCATGTTTCAAGTCGGGCCGATATTTCAAGTTCAGCGCATGTTTGAGCGTCCGCCAATCGCGCCAGGCCTGGGCCTTTCTCAGCGGCGTGCGCAGCAGATAGGCGGGATGCAGCATGGGCAAGGCGCGTATCGTCTTGTCGCCGCAACGATAATCGCGCCAATGGCCGCGCAGCCGCATGATCCCTTCCTTCTCGTTGAGCAGCGTCTGCGCCGACGAGCCGCCGAGCAGGATCAGGAAATCCGGCGAGACCAGCTCGATCTGGCGGCGCACGAAGGGCAGGCAAAGCGCCAGCTCCTGCGGCGTCGGGGCGCGGTTGCCCGGCGGGCGCCAGGGCACGACATTGGCGATATAGACTCCTGTGCGGTCGAGGCCGATCGCCGCCAGCATCTTGTCGAGCAATTGCCCGGCGCGGCCGACGAAAGGCTTGCCGATCCGATCCTCCTCGGCGCCCGGCCCCTCGCCGACGATCATGATTTTCGCATCGGGCGCGCCATCGGCGAAAACCAGCCGGGTCGCGGAATATTTCAGGGCGCAGCCGTCGAAGGCGGCGAGGCTGTCGCGCAATTCGTCGAGATCTTGCGCGCGCCCCGCCTGTTCGCGGGCGCCCGCCGCCGCCGCGTCTTGTGACAAGGCGGCCGCCGGCGCTGCGCGCGGCGGTTGTGACAAGGCGGCCGCCGGCGCGGGGCGTGGCGGCTGCGGCGAGGCGGCGGGCGGCGCGGGGCGCTGCGGTTGCGGCGCCGCGGGCCGCGGCAAAAGCGGGGCTTCCGGCGCCGGCGGCTTGATCGCCGCCGCCATTCGCGCTGACTGGGCGAAACGATCGACCGGCTCCTCGGAAACCGCGCAATCGACGCCCATGGCGTCGTACCAGCGCAAAAGCGCGGCCAAAGTCTCCCGATCCATGGCGCCGGCGTCGATCATGGCGGTTTGTAACCGCGTCCGCTTGCCGCGGCAATAGTTTATATATAAACTATCTTCATATTGGCCCTTCGCCTCGGTGGACAGCGCCGATTCGCGCGTTATGAAGGGGTTTCAGAATTCGCCGGATCGCATGGGTCCGGCCCCGTTACGGGAGACTCAGATGAGCGATGTCGAATTGCAGCCGCGCGAGGCGATGGATTATGACGTGGTGATCGTCGGCGGCGGGCCGTCCGGCCTCGCGGCGGCGATCCGGCTCAAGCAGGTCGATCCAGAGCTTTCGGTCGTCATCGTCGAAAAGGGGTCGGAAATCGGCGCCCATATCCTGTCCGGCGCGGTGATCGATCCGATCGGCCTCGACAAGCTCCTGCCCGGCTGGCGCGAAGACCCGGCCTGCCCGCTGAAAATGCGGGTCACGGAAGACCGCTTCTATCTCCTCGGCCCGTCCGGCGGCGTCCGCCTGCCGAATTTCGCCATGCCGCGCCTGATGAACAATCACGGCAATTTCGTCGGCTCGCTCGGCAATGTCTGCCGCTTCCTCGGATCGAAAGCGGAAGAACTCGGCGTCGAAATCTATCCCGGCTTCGCGGCGACCGAAGTGATCCATGGCGACAAGGGCGAAGTGCGCGGCGTCGTCACCGGCGACATGGGCGTGGGCCGCGACGGCAAGCCCAAGGCCTCTTTCACCCGCGGCATGGAATTGCACGGCAAATACACTTTGTTTGCGGAAGGCGCGCGCGGCTCGCTGACCAAGACGCTGCTGGCGAGCTTCGGCCTCGACAAGGGCCGCGAACCGCAAAAATTCGGCATCGGCATCAAGGAGTTGTGGCGCGTCGATCCGTCAAGACACCAGCCGGGCCTGGTGCAGCACAGCTTCGGCTGGCCCCTGTCCGCCAGCACCGGCGGCGGCTCCTTCCTTTATCATATCGAGGACAGTCAGGTTTTGGCCGGCTTCGTCCTCCATCTCAATTATTCGAACCCGACCCTCTCGCCCTTCGACGAGTTCCAGCGCTTCAAGACCCATCCGATGGTGCGCGAGACCTTCGAGGGCGGCAAGCGCCTCGCCTATGGCGCCCGCGCCTTGACCGAGGGCGGCTGGCAATCCGTGCCGAAGCTGGTCTTCCCCGGCGGCGCGCTGATCGGCTGCGGCGCGGGTTTCATGAATGTGCCGCGGATCAAAGGCTCGCATAACGCCGTGCTGTCGGGAATCGAGGCGGCGGATGCGGCGGCGGCGGCGCTGGCCGCCGGTCGCGCCCATGACGAACTTTCCGATTACGACAACGGCTGGCGCGCCGGACCGATCGGCGCCGACCTGAAAAAGGTGCGCAACGTCAAGCCCTTGTGGTCGAAGCTCGGCACTTATCTCGGCGTTTCGCTGGGCGGCGTGGACATGTGGCTCAACGAACTCGCCGGCCTGACCCTGTTCGGCACGCTGAAACACGGCAAGCCGGATTACGCGACATTACAACCGCTCGGTTCGGTCAAGCCGATCGTCTATCCCAAACCCGACGGCGTGATTACCTTTGATAGACTGTCCTCGGTCTTTCTATCGAACACCAATCACGAGGAAGACCAGCCCTGCCATCTGAAACTGGCCGACCCCGCGATCCCGATCGCCAAAAACCTGCCGGTCTATGGCGAACCGGCGCGGCTTTATTGTCCGGCCGGCGTTTATGAAGTGGTCTATGGCGACGAGGCGGCGAAAAAAGACCCGCGCTTCGTCATCAACGCGCAGAATTGCGTCCATTGCAAAACCTGCGACATCAAGGATCCGGCGCAGAACATCACATGGACCACGCCGGAAGGCGGCGGCGGGCCGAATTATCCGAATATGTAAGCTTCCGCGCGTCCGGTTTTACGAAGTCTCAACCGAAGCCGGATAGGTTTCTGTCGCCGACCTGTCTATGGGTCGACGGCAGAGGCGCGAGCATGTTGAACAGATTTCCGGACAAGGCGCGGCCGCTCGCCATTCTGGTGCCGGTGACCGTCGCCCTGCTCCTGCTCGGAGCCGGTCACGCTTTGGCGGACGGCTACGGCTCCAGCCACTCCTTCTCCGACTCGCTCGTCGAATGGGTCGGCCTGGGCGATGTGGACGAAGAGAATGTCAGTCTGTTCTTTGCCGTTCTGTTCGTCTTCGCCGGTTTCTTCGGCTATTTCAGCGATGAGGCCCTCAAGCAGCGTGGCTTCGGCATCGCGTTGAACGGCATTATCGGCGTCGCCGGAATTTGCATCGCCCTTCATTTCGCTTTGCCGCGTTTGCCCTTGCTGAGAACCCTCTCCGAGAACGCGCGTTTCGGCATGGCTTTGGTCATCGGCGGCGCCGGCGCCCCGCTGCTTCTGGTCGCCGTCACCCTTTTGAAGAACTACCTCAGGCGCACCATCAACAACTACCTGGCCTGGGTGGGCACGCCGCCCCGCCCCCAGCCAAAGCAGACCGAACCGCATCTCGATCCGCGCGTCGCCGCCGCCCTGCGCAAGAAGGTCTGAGGCGCGCGCTTTGGCGCCCTCGCGCGCTGTTCATACGAATTCCGAATGAATCATTCGCAATTCGTATTCCGCTGGCGCGAAAATCCGCCCGTGACATAGAGGATTTTCGCGCCATGGCGTTTCCGCGGATTGCGAAGCAATCTTGCGGAAACCGTATCAGACGGTGAAGCGATCGGCCCTCGCCTTGTCCCATAGCGCCGCCAGCCGCGCGTCGCGCGCGCCGCGCGGCAATTCTCCGTCGTCCAGCGCCGGATAGAGATCGACGAAACTCGCCACCCCGCTTTCCGCCATCCGCCGGCGGAAATGGTCGAGCGTGAATTGGTTGGGATGATCGAGCCCCGCCGCCGCCGTGAGTTCGGCGAGGACATGCAGGGTCGCTTGGTGGAAATTGGCGACGCGCTCGATCTTGTCCGGCACATGGATGGCGCGGCCGCGCGCCGGATCCTGCGTCGCGACTCCGGTCGGGCAGGTGTCGGTGTGGCAGGACAGCGACTGGATGCAGCCGAGCGCGAACATGAAGCCGCGCGCGCTGTTGCACCAGTCGGCGTCGAGCGCCATCGCGCGGGCCATGTCGAAGGCGGAGAGTATCTTGCCGGCGCAGCCGAGCTTCACCTTATGCCGCAGGCCGGCGCCGACCAGGGCGTTATGGACGAAGTTGAGCCCGTCGCGCATCGGCATGCCCATGTGATTCATGAATTCCAGCGGCGCGGCGCCGGTGCCGCCTTCCTTGCCGTCCACGACGATGAAATCGGGCGTCGTTCCGCTCTCCAGCATGGCCTTGCACAGGCCGAGGAACTCGATCGGCTGGCCGAGGCAGAATTTGATCCCCACTGGCTTGCCGCCCGACAATTCGCGCAATCGCCGCACGAACGCCATCATTTCGAGCGGCGTCGAAAAGGCGCTGTGCGCCGCCGGCGACACGCAATCCTGGCCAAGCGGCACACCGCGAATGGCGGAAATCTCCGGCGTGATCTTGGCGGCGGGCAACACCCCGCCGTGGCCGGGCTTGGCTCCCTGGCTGAGCTTGATCTCGATCATCTTGATCTGGGGGTCTTGCGCCGTCGCCGCGAAATTTTCCGCGCTGAACCCGCCTTCCGGCGTGCGGCAGCCGAAATAGCCGGAGCCGATCTCCCAGACGATGTCGCCGCCCTTTTCCGCGTGATAGGGCGAAAAGCCGCCCTCGCCGGTGTCATGGGCGAAATCGCCGAGCCGCGCCCCGCCATTGAGGGCGCGAATGGCGTTGGCGCTGAGCGCGCCGAAACTCATCGCCGAAATATTCAGCACCGAGGCCGAATAGGGCTTTTGGCACTCCGGCCCGCCGATCTCGATGCGAAAGGCCGCCTTGGCCTGCGGCCGGGGATTGAGCGAATGGAGCATCCATTCGAAGCCGTCGGAATAGACCGCGAGCTGGGTGCCGAACGGCCTCTTGTCGAGCTGCATCTTGGCGCGCTGATAGACCAAAGCGCGGCGGTCGCGGCTGAAGGGCGCGCCGTCGGTTTCGCTTTCGAACAGATATTGCCGGATCTCGGGACGGATTTCCTCGATCAGAAAACGCAGATGGGCGAGGATTGGATAATTGCGCAGCACCGAATGGCGCTTCTGGATCAAATCGCCCAGGCCCAATATGGTCAGGCCGCCGAAAATCACCAGCGGAATCGCCAGCAGATGGCCGCGCTGCGGGTAAATCGACAGCGAGAACAGCGCCCAGACGAAAAACAGCGCGCTCAGCGGCACGGCGAGATAGCGGGGCGCGAAAATCAGTCGGATCAGGCGCATATTTGATCCTTTGCGCGGATCGGAGGACGGCGGAACCAACATTCTTACGTTTCGGCGACGCTGGCGTGAAGGCGCGCGACAGGCCGCCGCTCTCTTGCAGGCTGACAAGGACGGAGGGTGCGGACCATGCTAGCCTGCGTCCCGAGGTTGAAGCGCCAGGGTTGCGCGAGACTGGGGCCGCGAAACCCGATTCGTGGAGCAGGATGATGAGCGAATATGTTTTTACGCCGGCGCCGCGTCCCGCCGCGCCAGTCGAAGGCGGCGGATTGTTTCCGCTGCGCCGGATTTTCTGCGTCGGCCAGAATTACGCCGCCCACGCCCGCGAAATGGGCGGCGACCCGACCCGCGAGCCGCCCTTCTTCTTCTCGAAACCGGCCGATGCGCTGGTGATCGACGGCGGGGGCGCGCCCTATCCGAGCAGAACGACCAACCTCCATCACGAAATCGAACTGGTCGTCGCGCTGCAAAAAGGCGGCGCAAACATCCCCGCCGCCCAGGCGCTGGATCATGTCTATGGCTATGCCGCCGGCCTCGACCTGACCCGCCGCGACCTCCAGGCCGAAGCGCGCAAGACCGGCAAGCCCTGGGATCTGAGCAAGGGTTTTGATTTTTCCGCCCCGCTGGGCCTGATCCACCCCGCCGCAAAAATCGGCCATCCCGCCAGGGGACGGATTTTCCTGCAAGTCAACGGCGCGGTGAAACAGGACGGCGACCTTTCCGACCTGATCTGGTCCGTCCCAGAAATCATCGCCGCCCTCTCGACTTATGTCGCGCTGGCGCCCGGCGACCTGATTTTTTCGGGCACGCCGTCCGGCGTCGGCCCGCTGGAGCGCGGCGACGTGCTGGTCGGCGAGATCGAGGGTGTCGGCGAGGTGCGGACGAGGATCGTGTAGAGTGGTGGCTCGCCTCGACCTCCAGATTTGGCGGTTGCCTGTTCGGTGCAAAAATGGCGCGCATAAGGAGTATCGCCCTCTCTCGTGTTTGCATACTAAGTATGATATAGTGTGACCACGTTTTTGAGAGAGGACAATGATCATGGCCGAGATTGAACGCCTCACCATCACACTGCCCACGGAGATGGCCGCTGTCGTCAAGAGCGCCGTTGAACAAGGCGACTATGCCTCGACGAGCGAAGTTGTGCGCGCCGCGTTGCGAGATTGGAAGATGAAGCGCGCCTTGCAGCTTCAGGAGCTTGCGGCGCTCAAGGCCGATATTGACAAGGGGCTGTCTGACGTTGCCGCTGGCCGCGTCAAGGATTTCGATCGCGCGCGGATCATTGAACGAGGGAGGAAGCTATTAGCCAATCGCTCACCCTCCGTCTAACCGACGCGGCGGAAGCCGACCTTGCCGAAATCTGGACCTATGTTGCTCTTGAGGCTTCGGAATTGATAGCCACGGGCTTGCTTGCCAAGATCGACGACGCTGGCAGGCGTTTGCTGGAATTTCCAATGGCGGGGCCATCACGGGAACGTTTGGCGGCGGGCTTGCGCGTGACCTTTGAAGGCAACTACGCGATTTATTACGCGGCGACCGCAACCGAAGTTGTGATTATCCGCGTGCTGCATCGCGCGCGTGACACCGCAGCCCTTGCGGATCGAGGCGGCTTTGCATGATTTACGGCGACGCGCGCATCGACGGACGGCCAGAGCGTTGACGCTCCTCGCAATGAACGGGCCTGTCATCATCCTTGCAGGCCCCCCAACAGCACATATTTGATCTCTAAAAATTCCTCGATCCCATGGCGCGAGCCTTCGCGGCCGATGCCGGATTCCTTCACCCCGCCGAAGGGCGCGACCTCGGTCGAGATGATGCCCGAATTCACCCCGACCATGCCATATTCCAGAGCCTCGGCGACCCGAAAAACCCGGCCGAGGTCGCGGGCGTAAAAATAGGCGGCGAGGCCATATGGGGTGGCGTTGGCCTGGGCGATGACATCGGCCTCGTCGGAAAAACGGAACAGAGGCGCGACCGGCCCGAAAGTTTCTTCGCGGGCGACCGCCATCTCCGGGGTCACGTCGCACAAAACCGTCGGCTGGAAAAACGTGCCGCCCAGCTCGTGCCTTTGGCCGCCGATTGTCACCCGCGCGCCCTTGGCCAGCGCGTCGGCGATATGGGCCTCAACCTTGGCGAGCGCTTCGGCGTTGATCAGCGGCCCCTGCTGCACCCCCTCCTCCAGCCCGTCGCCCACTTTCAATTTCTCGACCGCCGCCGCCAGCTTTTCGGCGAAGGAATCATAGACGCTTTCTTGCACATAGAGGCGGTTGGCGCAGACGCAGGTCTGGCCCATGTTGCGATATTTCGACAGCATGGCGCCGGCGACCGCGGCGTCGAGATCGGCGTCGTCGAAAACGATGAAGGGCGCATTGCCGCCCAGCTCCAGCCCGACCTTCTTGACCCCCGAAGCCGCCTGGCGCATCAGCAGTTTGCCCACCTCGGTCGAGCCGGTGAAGCCGACAAAACGCACCGCCGGATGTTCGCAGAAAACCTTGCCGATGGCGGGCGCGTCGCCGGTGACCATGTTCAGCACGCCCGGCGGCAGGCCGGCGCGGACCGCCAGTTCGCCCAAAGCCAAAGCGGTCAGCGGCGTCTCGGGGGCCGGCTTGACCACGCAGGCGCAACCGGCGGCCAAGGCGGGCGCGCATTTGCGGGTGATCATCGCCGCCGGAAAATTCCATGGCGTGATCGCGGTCATCACCCCGATCGGCTGGCGCAGAGTGACGATGCGCGCGTCGGGCCAGGGCGAGGGAATGGTCTCGCCATAGACCCGCTTGGCTTCCTCGGCGAAAAATTCGATGAAACTCGCGGCATAGTCGATTTCGCCGCGCGCCTCGGCCAGCGGCTTGCCCTGCTCGCTGGTCATGATGACGCTGAGATCGTCGCGCGCCGCGACCACAAGTTCGAACCATTGGCGCAGCAGGCCGGCGCGTTGTTTGGCGGTCTGCGCCGCCCAGGTTTTCTGCGCCCGCGCCGCGATTTCGATGGCCTCCGCCGCCTCCGCCGCGCCGCCATTGGGCACGCGGCCGAGGACGGCGCCATTGGCGGGGTTTCTGATCTCCAGTTCGCCCTCGCCGCGCCACGCGCCGCCGAGCAGCATTTGAGTTTTCAGGAGGGAGGGATCGGCGAGCCGCATCGGAATGTCCTTTCCACGCCATAAGATAGCGCGGCGACGGCCCGACCTCAAACCGTTGCGCGCATCATTTCGCCCACGGCGTGCAGACCACGGCGCCTTTCAGCACATAGCAGATCGACATTTCGCCGCTGCGCTGATTGACCCGGAAGACGCTGGCCTCGTGCTCGTGCTTGGTGCCGACAAGGGCGTAATCGCCGGGCGGCTGCGGCCCGGCGCCGTCGCCGGCGGAATAGCACAAGGTGACGCCCACGGCCGCGCCGTCCTTGAGGCCGAACTGGCAGGCGCCGACCTCGCCAATGGTCTTGTCGAGCCGATAGACCCGGTTGAGGTCGATCTGCGGCGCCGCGAGAAATTCGTAAGTCGCGGCGCGCGCCGCCGCGGTCGTCGCGAGCAAGGCCAGAACAATCCATTTCAGCATGGAGGCTTTCTCCCAGTTACGGTTTTCGCAAGATTGCTCTGCAATCCGCGGAAACGGCATGGCGCGAAAATCCTTCAAGTCGCGAGGGGATTTTCGCGCCAGCGGAATTCGTATGCGGTGCCCGCACCGAGCGAATCGCATCGATGAGCAGAATAAAGGATTCTAAAAAATATCCCGAAAAAACTCGGAAGGTTCGCCGGCATGACATCGGGCGCGCGAGAGGCTATAGCCTGTCCCCACGACAGGAGGACTTGATGGCCGCGCAAACGGACCCCGTGCTTTACGTTTTCGACCTCGACGGCACCCTCGCCGACACGGCCGGCGACCTGATGGGAACGCTGGATTACATCATGGTCGAGGAAGGCTTCGACACCACGCCGATCGCGGACGCCCGCGCCCTGCTCGGCGCCGGGGCGCGCGCGCTGCTGGTCCGGGCTCTGGCCCAGCAGAACCAAGACGTTACGCCCGAGCGGCTCGAAGGAATGTATGCGCGTTTCCTGGTCCATTACGAAGGCCGCATCGCCGACGACAGCCGACTCTATCCCGGCGTGGTCGAGGCGCTGGACGCGCTGGAAAAGCGCGGCGGGGTCTTCGCGGTCTGCACCAACAAGGTCGAGCGCCCCGCCAAACTGCTGCTGGAAAAGCTCGGCGTGGCCGATCGTTTCGCCTTCATCTGCGGCCAGGACACGTTCGGAATCGCCAAGCCCGATCCCCGGCCCTTGCTCAAGACCATAGAGGCCGCCGGCGGCAAGGTCGAACGCGCGATCATGGTCGGCGATTCCAAGACCGACATCGCCACCGCCCGCGCCGCCGAAATCCCGGTGATCGTAGTGGATTTCGGCTACACGGATCGCCCGGTGAGCGAATATGGCCCCGACCGGGTCATCTCGCATTTCGACGAATTGCCGGCGGCGGCGGCGGAATTCTATTAGAGCATTCTCCGTTCCTTCGGAATCGGAGGAATGCTCTAATTATTTGTTTCTACGCATATTGTTATCCGAAAAGTCTGCAACTTTTCGGGAATATGCTCTAATCGTGAAAAGCGGCGCCGACCCTGCGGCGGATGCGGGCGCGGATGCGGCCGAGCGAGGCGATGAAACCCTCCTCTTGCGAATGCTCGCCGATGATTTGCGCCAAAAGCGCCCGGGACCGCGCCTTGAGCGCGGCAAGGCGCGCGACCACGGCGGCCTTGTAGGGCGCGATGAAAGCATGCGCCTTGTCGCGCCACATCAGCACCCAGCGGTAGAAGCGCGCGAACCAGCCGATTTCGAGCACCTTGTCGCGGGTGAGATCGAAGATGAAGGCGAATACGCCCACGCCCACGAATTTCAGCGCGACGAGAGCAAGCAGCCCCTTGAACATATGGCCATGCGTCATCGCGCGGACAGCGAAGATTTTCAAGGGCTCGACCACGAAAACCGGGATGACGAAGAACACCAGCGCGGCATAGGGCGGCAGGCTCTCGATGAGGCGCGCGACGGCGTCCTTGAACGCCTGCCAGGGCAGCAGGCGGATCACGGCGCGCCCCAGAACCAAGGTCCAGTCCCACAGCCAGGCTTCGATCAGGAAGAGGACGGCGGCGACGGTCAGCAGAAAATGTTTCAGGCGATGCAGCATCGACGGGTCCGAAAGGTTCCGATGCGCGGAAATCCAGCCGCGATTTTCAGGCGTCAATATGGGCTGCGCGGCGGCGAAACGCCAGAGCCGACGAAAATCGGGAGGAAATGAAAATCGGCAGGAAAATGGTGGGCGATATAGGGATCGAACCTATGACCCCACCCGTGTGAAGGGTGTGCTCTCCCGCTGAGCTAATCGCCCGGACGCCGAAACGTCGGAGGCCCTGTTTAGAAAACCCGCGTTGCCGCGTCAAGGCCGCGTTTCGCTTCACGCCCGCGCCGCCGCCGCTCCTCGGTCCAGGCTGGATTGAGCGCCTCAAGCACTTCCGCACGATTGGCGGATATGTCCGCGACGGTCGTCGTGTCCAGCACCTGGAGAAAGGCGTTGCAGGCGCGCTTGAACGTCTTGCCGAGGCCGCACAGGCCGATCAGCGGGCAGGTGTTGGTGACCGCGTCGAAACATTCGACTAGATTGAGGTCGTCCTCGGTCTTGCGCACGATTTCGCCGACCGTGATGTCCTTCGCCGGCTTCGCAAGACGGAACCCGCCGTTGCGGCCCCGGACATTTTCCAGATAGCCCCACAGCCCAAGCTGATGGACGCATTTGACCAGATGGGCTTTCGATATGCCAAAGGACTCGGCGACCTCCTGAACGGTCACGAGCTTGCCGTCGCGCATCGTCGCGATCATCAGGATGCGCAAGGCATAATTGGTGTAGCTGGTCAGTCGCATGAAAAGGTTCCGCGCCGCGCGGGATTTGCGCGGCGCGAAATCTTACATTCTTTATCTATTTTTTCCAGCGCCTATTTCGGCGCTCAATAGCCGCCCTTGCGCCGGCTTTCCGCGACGCCGGCGATGCGGCCGCCCTGCTTGGATGGATCGAGCGGGAACAGGTCGTAAATCGTCTTCTGATCGACCCTGCCGCCCCATTTGTCGGACATGGCCTTGAGGATGGTCCGGGTGTTGGGCGTGCTCTGGTTGTTTTCGAAATATTCCTCGCGGAGGAAATCGATCACGTCCCAATGACGCTCGCCGAGGGTGATCCCGTCGAGGCCGGCGATATGTTCCGCCAGCTCGCGGCTCCAGTCCTCCGGATCGACCAGATAGCCGGTCGCCGTGGTTTCGATGTCCTTGCCTTGAAATTGATAGCTCATGGTTTCGCCTCTGGCTGGGTTGGTTAACTGGCCTGCCGGCGCCCCGTCAGCCCCTTGCCCGCCGCGGCGCCGGACCGAGCGGCCTGGCGCTTGCGATTCTGCCTGACGAAAGCGACGAATTGATCCGTCCAGCGGTCGCGCGAGGTCGTCCGCCGATGGGTGAAGCTGGCGAAAAGATTGCCGATCACGATGCCGTCGCGCTGGCCGTCCACGCCGTAACCCCGTTGCACGCGCCAACCGTAGCGCAGGTCCGGCGCGACATTTTCGAGCCGCGCGTAATGAAATTCATGGGCCGCCACCGGCGCGGCTTCCGCCTTCGGCCAGGGAAAGTCGGCCGTGGGCTCGACCCGCACCAGACCGCGTCCCTGCGGCCGCGCGTCCATCACCGAATCCGCCGGGATGACGCCGACCATGGCCTGAACCGAGCCTTCGGCGGCGCCGCGATAAGAGATCGAGCGGGTCAGATACATCAGGCCGCCGCATTCGGCGTAAGTCGGCAGACCGCCTTCAATCGCGGCGCGAACGCTGTCGCGCATCGACTTGTTCGCCGCCAGCGCCTCGCTTTGGGTCTCGGGAAAGCCGCCGCCGATGAACAGGCCGTCGCAGGGCGGCAGGCGGGAGTCGCGCAGCATGTCGACGAACACCAGCCGCGCGCCGGCTTCCTGCAAGGCTTCGAGATCGTCGGCGTAATAGAAGCCGAAGGCGGGGTCGCGGGCGACCGCCAGCGTCACGTCAGGCGCCGGCAAGGCGCGCAGGACCGGCGCCGGGCGCTGTTCCTCGCGCGCGGAGGAAGCCAGCAAAGCGTCGAGATCGACCCCCTTGGACACGGCCTCGCGCGCATGTCCGATGACTTCATCGCATTCGCCCGCCTCGCTGGGCGTGGTCAGGCCGAGGTGGCGTTCGTCGATATTCAGGCCGTGGTCGCGGCCCAGGGCGCCGAGCACCTTGAGATCGGTGTAATTCTCGATCGCCTGACGCAGCTTGCCTTCCTGGCGCGAGGGACCGACCTTGTTCAGGATCACGCCCGCGAAGGCGACATCGGGGTCGAAATCCCGATAGCCGATCAGCAAAGGCGCGACGCCGCGCGCCATGCCATGCGCGTCGATGATCAGGACCACCGGCGTGCGCAAAAGCCTGGCCAAAGCGGCGGAGCTATCGGCGCCATAGGGATCGACCCCGTCGTGCAGCCCCTTGTTGCCTTCGATCAAGGCAATATCGGCGTCGCCATAGGCGCGCGCATAGAGGCCAAGAATTTCGTCAGGGCTTTGGGTGTTGAAATCGAGATTGTAGCTCGCGCGGCCCGAGGCGCGCGCCAGCCACATCGGATCGATGTAATCCGGCCCCTTCTTGAAGGTCTGGACCTTCAAGCCGCGCGCATGGAGCGCCGCGGCGAGGCCAAGGGTGATCGTCGTCTTGCCGGAGGATTTCGCCGCCGCCGAAACGAACAATCGCGTCATGCCGCGGCCCCAGCGTCCGCCACGGCTTCCTCGGGATCCAGCGGCACGCCGTGAGGGTCCAGCGGCACGCCCTGAGGCAGGAAGGGCAGCAGGTAGAAAGCCGCTGTCGCGATGAGCATGGCGATGGAAATGCCGCTCAGGCCCAGCAGGATTTCGGGCAGGCTCGGCGCATAGGCGGCGATCACGCCATCCCCGAACGTGCTGGAAACCTCATAGCCGGGGAAAATGCTCAACGGGAAGGCCTGCGTCCCGATGATGACGACATACATCTGCGCCAGCCCGCCGATGAGGAAGAGAATCGCGGCCAAGCCTAAGGTGTTTCGCTTGCTGTAGGCGCGAGGCATGTAAGCAAGCATCAACAGGGGCAGAATATTGCCGAGAAAGATCTGAACGCCCCAGAAGACCAGCGGGTAAATTCCGCCATCTCTCAGGATGAAGGCTTCGACGGCCCGCGTAGGCGCGGCGTAGATCTTGCTGACATGCAGGATCGCCGTGAGGAACAGCACCGTCAGCGAGAAGATGATCAGCAGGCCGCGGAACTTGGAGATCATCTCGCGGGTGCATAATGTCTCGTGGGCTTCGATCGACATCATCAGCAGCACGAGCACGGTGAAGGCGAGGCCGTAGACCAGTGACGAGGCGATGAACAGGGGGGCCATGACGCCGCCGGAAACCGCGTCGCGGGCGACCAGGAAGCCGAAGATCGAGCCGGTGCCGGTGGTCAGGATCAGACGCCAGGCGAAAGCCGTCAAGCCGAGGCTCATGGTCACCGTCGTGATCTTGGACACCCGGCGATCCATCATCGAAAACAGATAGGCCAGGACGATCACCATGAAACCGGTGTAGAGATAGATGTTCCAGGCGAAAATCGAGCGGAAATTATAGGTCGTCATCGCCACCAGCAACCGGTCCGGCCGGCCAAGGTCGAGAACCAGCACGGCGAGGCCGCCGGCAAGCAGCGCCACGGCAAGGACGCCGGAAAGCCGCGCGAAGGGCTTGTAGGCGAGACGGTGGAACACCGAGGACACCGAGGCGACATTGAGCGCGCCGGAAGCCGAGACGATCAGGAAGACGGCGAAGACATGCGGCGTGCCCCAGACGATCTGGTTGGTCATGCCGGTCACATGGTGGCCGTTCATCTCCATATAGAGCGCGGCGCTCAGGCCCACCGCCACCGCGGCGACATGGGCCAGGACCAGCGCCCAGAAAGTCGGGCTATGCGAGGTCAGCCGTCGAAATTTGATCTGCGCCATCGGCGCTCTCCCCTTCGCTTCTATTTGGCGGCGGGCGGTCAGCCGCCGCCCGCAGAAGAATTACAACAGGTTGGCGTATTGGACGCCAGGATCAACGCCAAGGTCGGCGCGCAGCTTCACCGAAGGCAGTTGGCGCAGCGCCTGCGAGATTTCGCTTTGCGGATCCTTGAGATCGCCGAAGATCAAGGCGCCGCCCTCTTTCGCGCAGGCTTCGACGCAGGCCGGCCTCTGCCCGGCGTCGATGCGATCGACGCAAAGCGTGCAGCCTTCCACCGTGCCCTTGCCGCTCGGATTATTGACCTTCTGATCGGTCTCGTCCTCGTGGATGAAGGACCGCGCCTTGAAGGGGCAGGCCATCATGCAATAGCGGCAGCCGATGCAGATATGCTTGTTCACCAGAACGATGCCGTCGGCGCGCTTCATCGAGGCGCCGGTCGGGCAGACGTCGACGCAGGGCGGCGAGGCGCAATGCTGGCACATGACCGGGGCCGAACGCTCGACGCCGGTGTTCGGATCCTTGAGCGTGACCTTGCGAATCCACTGCGGATCGATGTCCTCGCGCCCGGTGTTCTGCCAGCCGTTGTAATCCTTGCAGGCGGTCACGCAGGCGTTGCAGCCATTCGAGCATTTGTTGAGATCGATCAGCAGGCCCCAGCGCTGGTTCGACGAGGCCGGCTCCTCGGGCGGCCGGGCCTGAAAATGCGCCTCGGCTTCGCCGCCGCCGAACGCATACAGCGTCACGCCCGGCGCCAGCACGGACGCGGCGAAGGCGCCCGCCGTCTGGAGCAGGCCCCGGCGATCCATCCCGGCTTTTTCGTCACCGCCCGAACACGAGCTCATTTCTTCGTCTCCCGGAGAAACGCCGCCATTTTGGCCGCGTCCGCGCCATCGGCGCCCAAAGCCGCGGATTTGTCGGAGGATTGCGGCTTGGAATTATGGCATTCGAAACAATCGATCCGCACCGCCGCATAGCTGTGGCAGGTGCGGCAGAAATGCTTCGGATTTTGGAACGACACGGGCTGGCCGTCTTCGCCCTTGACCGCGTGGCAATTGACGCATCCGTCAATATTGAACTTGGTCGTCCTGATCCCCTCCACCAGAACGTCCTTGCGATGCGCATACATCATCAGCATGTGGTTGCGCCGCATGAATTCGGTCGGCATGACGCAATGCTCGCCCATGCCGTGAGGCGGATTGGGCGTAGGCACGCGCCCGGCGCCCTCCGCCGCCCAAGCGGCGGAGCCGCCCAGCAAAAAGCCGGCGGAGCCGCTTGAGAGCGTGATCGCGGCTCCGATAAGGAGCAGGGCCGCGACCAGGATTTTGCTCAGAAAGCGCATCTCACTCCCCGAGGCCCATCTGGATGTAGCCGGTCGGGCAGACATCGGCGCAGATGTGGCAGCCGACGCATTTCCCGTAGTCGGTGTCGACATAGCGGCCGACCGCGCGATCCTTCTTCGGCACGCGGAACACCGCCGTCTGCGGGCAGAAGATCACGCAATTGTCGCATTCGAAGCACATGCCGCAGGACATGCAGCGCTTGCCTTCCGCCTGGGCCTGCGCCTCGCTGAAGGCGACGATGCGTTCGGCGAAATCGCCCAGCACATGTTCGGCGTCGACATGGCGCTCATCGCGCTTGTTGCGGCCGACATAAGTGAAATGGCCT
The DNA here is from genome assembly GCA_963704565.1 of uncultured Pseudomonadota bacterium. GTDB lineage: Bacteria > Pseudomonadota > Alphaproteobacteria > Rhizobiales > Beijerinckiaceae > Rhodoblastus. The sequence continues at coordinate 3,684,275 of OY969917.1, read as the reverse complement.
TTGAACAGCGCGGTGTGCGGAATGATCTGGCTCGCGCCGCGATCCTCGAAATTGTGGACCGCGTATTTGGCGGACGAGGTGCCGCGGCCCTGCGCGTGATCGTAGGGCGTCGGATCGAGATGCCGCTGGTGCAACTCCTCGAGAAGGTTGAACTGGTGGACGTCGACCCTCGGACGCTTCTCTTCGAGCGCGCCGCCCAGGAAATGATCGATCGTTTCCGAAGCGACACGGCCATGGCCGATGGCGGTGGTCAGCAGATGCGGACGAATCGCGTCGCCGCCGGCGAAATGCTTGGTCGTGCCCTTGACCCTGTAGACATTGTCGATGGCGATGGCGCTGCGGCCGTTGTCGAGCTTTTCCAGACCATCCGCGAGATCGGCCATCTGGCCGATCGCCGAAATGATCAGGTCGCATTCGATGGTGAATTCCGTGCCTTCGATCGGCTGCGGAACATTGCCCTTCATCGTGCACTGGCACAATTTCAAGGCGGTGGCGTTGCCGTCGGGACCGATCACCACTTCCAGCGGCATGACCCCGCCCTTGATGTCGATGCCCTCGCGCTTGGCGTCTTCACGCTCGCGCTCGGCCGCCGTCATCTGCTCGATCGGGAACAGCGAGGTCAGGGTCGCCTTCACACCCTCTCGGGCGAGCGCGCCGGTGACGTCATGGGCGGTATAACCATGGGTCGCGGCGGACGCGTCGGTGTCATGCTCGTGTTTGGCGTTGATATGGCCGATGCGGCGCGCGACCGAGGCGACGTCGATCGAGGTGTCGCCGCCGCCGACGACGATGATGTTCTTGGCGGTGGACAGCGCCCAGCCATGGTTGAAGGCGTCGAGGAATTCGACGCCGGTGATGCAATTGACCGCATCGGCGCCGGGAACGGGGAGCGGACGGCCCTTTTGCGCGCCGATGCCCCAGAAGATCGCGTCGTAATCGCGCTCCAGCTCCTCCATCTTCACGTCCGAGCCGACGCGCACGCCGGTGCGGACCGTGACGCCCTCGAGCGAGGTGATGCGCGAGATTTCCGCGTCGAGCATGTCGCGCGGCGTGCGATAGCCGGGAATACCGAAACGCATCATGCCGCCGAGCTCGTGATGCGCCTCGAAGACCGTGACCGCATGGCCCCTGCTGCGCAGGAACCAGGCCGCGGAAAGGCCGGCCGGGCCGCCGCCGATGACGGCGACCTTCTTGCCCGAAAGCGGCGCTGCGGCCGGCAGGGCGAGCTTGTGCTCGATCGCCCAGTCGCCGACATATTGCTCGACGCCGTTGATGCCGACGAAATCGTCGACTTCGTTGCGGTTGCACCCATCCTCGCAAGGCGCCGGGCAGACGCGGCCCATGCTCGCCGGGAAGGGATTGGCCTCGACCATGCGGTTGAAGGCGTATTCCTGCCAGGGCTGGCCGGCGACCGGCGACTTGTCCATGCCGCGCGCGATGGAGAGCCAGCCGCGAATGTCGTGGCCCGAGGGGCACGAACCCTGGCACGGCGGGGCGCGGTGCACATAGGTCGGGCACTTGTAGCTGTGGTCCTGCTGGAAGATTTTTGCCGTCAGATCCGGCCAATCCCACATGTTTTCGCCACTCTTGAAGCGACGAAACGTAAGATCCTTCTTCTGCGCCGTTTCACTCATGGTGGGACTCCTCCAATTCCTTCTCCTGCACCGATCCGGTCAGGATGATCGCATTCGAAACCATCTGGTGTACGCTGACGACCGCCTCGCGATCGAGGCCATAGTACGGAAACACCTTCGAGAATTGCGTTTTGCAGATGGCGCAGATCGCGGCCATGTGGGTGACGCCATGCTCGTCGACGACCTCCTTGAGCGCGCGCATGCGCGGCATCGCGCCCTTCTTGCGCAGGTCCATCAATTCGTCGGTCAACAGACCGCCGCCGCCGCCGCAACAGAACGTCTGATCGCGGATCGTCTCCGGCGCCATGTCGAAATAATGGTTGCAAACCGCGCGCAGAATGTCGCGCGGAATGTCGAACTGACCGCCTTCCCAATCGCCCATGCGCGACGCGCGCGCCACGTTGCAGGAGTCATGGAAGGTCAGCCGATATTCGTCGTTCTTCGACTTGTCGAACTTGAGCTTGCCCTGCTGGAGCAGGTCGTAGGTAAATTCGCAGATATGCTGCGGGACGGGATATTTGGGATCGAGGAAGTCAAACGGCCCGGCGAGCGTGTTCAGGTACGAATAGGCGACGCGCCAGGCATGGCCGCATTCGCCGAAGACCAACCGTTTCACCCCGAGCTCCAGCGCCGCGTCGCGAATGCGCATGGCGACCTTCTGCATATTCTCGTTCGATCCGATGAACAGCCCGAAATTGGCCGCCTCGGACGCATGGGTCGAAATCGTCCAGGACACGCCAGCCTCGTGGAAGACTTTGGCGTAGCCCATCAGGCCTTCCATATGCGGCGACGCGAAAAAGTCGGCGGAAGGCGTCACCAGAAGAATGTCCGCGCCTTTCACGTCAAGCGGCAGCTTGACCGGCAGCCCGGTTTCTTCCTCGATCTCTTCCTCAAGCCCCACCAGCGTCGCCTTCAGCGCCTTGGCCGGCAGGCCGAGGTTGTTGCCGACGGTGTAGACCTTGCCAATGATCTCGTTCGAATATTTCGCCCCCATGCCGATCGAGTCGAGAATGTCCCGGCCGGCCATGGTGATTTCCGCCGTGTCGATGCCATAGGGACAGAAGACGGAACAGCGGCGGCATTCCGAACATTGATGGAAATAGGAATACCAGTCGTCCAGGACTTCCTTGGTCAAATCCTCGGCGCCGACCAGCTTGGGGAACAATTTCCCGGCCAGGGTGAAATGACGGCGATAGACTTTGCGCAGCAGATCCTGACGGGCGACCGGCATGTTCTTGGGGTCGGACGTCCCGAGGAAATAATGGCACTTGTCGGTGCAGGCGCCGCATTTGACGCACGAGTCGAGATAGACCCGAAGCGCCCGCGAACTGTCGAGCAATTCGCCAAGGCGTGAGATCGCCTTGTCGTGCCAGTCGGGAACCAGTTCGCCCGGGAAACCGAGCGGCGCCTGATGATTGGGCGCCGCGCCGAAAGGTTTCGACCCCGCCATCGCCCCGCAGGTCAGATGGGGCACTTCGAGCGGATCGCCGTGGATCTTCTCGAGCGGATCGAAATCGCTGGACGCCTCTGCCATATCAACAAACCTCAAGCGCGACGCGGGGTGGATTCAAGCTTGGCGCTGCGCGCGTAGCGATGTTCGCGCGTATCGTCAGCCTGGTTTCGGCTCGGGCTGAAGAAGACGCCCGGCGCATGCAACAGTTTCGAGAAGGGGAACACCACCATCAGGGTCAGAACGAGCGTCAGATGGAGGAGCAGCGCCGGATCGGCGGGCAGCCGATGCACGTCGAAATACATCAGGCCGAGGAAGAACTCCTTGACGTCGACGATGTCGGTCCGGGCGAGGAACTTGAGATTGAGCCCGCTCAGGCCGATCGCGACCAGCAGCGCCAGCATGAGATGGTCGGAAGGCCCGGTGATGTAGCGGATGCGCTCGACCACGATACGGCGCGCCCACAGAGCCAGGAGACTGCCGACCATGCTGAACCCGGCGATCACGCCGAACGGCTGAACAAGCACGATCGGAAGGGGAACCGGCTGCAGGAAATATCGCAGGTGGCGCAGAAGAACGACCGCCAGCGAAAGGTGGAAAACCCACCCGAACAGCCAGATCCATTTGTTGGCGCGAAACAGGCTTTCAAAAACCGTGACTTCGCGAATCATCCGGAGGACGACCCCGCCCTTGGTGGTGGGGGCGGGAGTCGTCGGAATCTTCAACGGCGCGGGAGTCGCCGCATATAGCCATATGCGCCTGCCGAGGGCAATGACCAACAAGAGCGACGCGGCGTAGAACGCCGTCGCATAGATAATCGTTACCATCGTTTCCTCCCGACCCGGCGCTCTTCCGGCGTTCCGGATCACGAACCTTTGATCAGATACAGCCGGTCGGCTTGGGGAGACCTGCGATTTTGCAGGCCTGCTTGGCCGGACCATAGGGGAACAGAGCGTAAAGCGCCTTCTGGTCGCCCTTTTCCTTGCCGTATTTCTTGGTCATTTCCTTGACCAGGATACGGACGGCCGGCGCGATCTGATATTCGTCGTAGTAATCGCGCAGGAAGTTGACGACGACCCAATGCTCTTCGGTCATGTCGATGTGTTCAGCCTTGGCGATGACGTCGGCGACGTCCTTCGTCCATTGTCCGATATCGGTGAGATAGCCTTCTTCGTCGTGATCCACGACCGCGCCGTTTATATCATAACCCGACATTTTGTTCTCCGTAGTGTTCGTAGTTCAGAGCCAGGCGCAGACGCGAGTCGCGCCCGCCGCCAAATCGACGAAACCGGCGTAGTCGACGGTTTCGATTCCTTCCATGACCTGAGCCGCGACGACGCCGCGCGCGGCGAGGTCGGGGCCAAGCGCATAAATTTTGCAGCTACCCTTGGCGGCGGCCACAGCCGAGGCGATGGAGCCGCCCTTGCGCGCGGCGTACACGCCATCCTCGATCAGGAGAATGGCGTCGCCAGGCAGGACGTGGTCGAGGCAGCCTTGCAGAGCGTTGCGCTCGTAGGCCGATTTATTGACAGTGTGCAAAGTGGACATGAAGATCGCCTCAGAAGCTCATGATGACATCTTGGTCGACGATGAGTTTCGCCATTTCCGACCTGTCGACCAGGATGATCGACGGCTTCTGCGCATAATCCTCGTCCTCGTCCTCATAAGTGATGGGCATGAGGTCGTCGACCGAGAGGCCGCGCGCCTCGAGCGATTCCTTTTCGACATAGAGCTTGCGCACCTCGTAGTCGCCGAGGGCGCGATAGATCTTGGCGAAGGTCTTCATTCCGGTGGCGGAGGCGTCCTGATTGTTCATCAGCTGGAAGACGCCGTCGTCGATGAAGGCAAGGCTGACGTCCTGCTCGAACGCCGCGCCGATCAGGACGACCTCGAGGGATTCGAGGGCGTAGATCGTGCCGTAGGGAGCCCTGCGGTTCAGATAGATGAATTTCTTTTTCGCCTGTTCGTCGCTCATGACGTTCTCTCTTTTCGGACGGGCGTCGTTCGACGCCCCATGCCCCTCAATCGCCGAAAACGATCAGGCGGTCGGCCCGAATGCCGGCCTCGATCAATTGGCCAAGGCCGGAAATGCGGAAGCCGGGGGCGATATTGTCGCCGTCCTTGCCCTGCCTTTTCGCCTCGTTGGCGTCGAGAATGCCGCGGCGCTGGGCCGCCGCAATGCAGACTACGAGGTCGAGCTTGTGCTTCTCGCCCAGCTCGGTCCACAATTTCTGCAGGTTGCGGTCGTCCTGCGGCGGCACGGTGTAGCGCGTGCCGTTGTTGACGCCGTCGTGGTAAAAGAACACGCGGAAAATTTCGTGGCCCTTTTCCAGCGCGGCCTTGGTGAATTGATAGGCCGTGTCCGACGCCTGATGCGTGTAAGGGCCTTCGTTGATTTGAATGGCGAAGCGCAAAGCGACCTCACTGGTTGAACGCACGAGTCAGGCTCGTGACCACACATATTCGAATATCTGCGGCTGCTCGGCAATGAACTAGGTCAAACCCGCTCCATCGCCAAAAGCCTCTCCGAGGCGACCGCCGCGCCATGTTCAGCGCGGCGGCCGGCCAAATCAGAAGTGCACGTGCGCCGACATGTTCATCGACTTGCGCGCGCCGACCCAGGTGTCGAGGTGGTGCTTGGTGAAGGCGAAGCCGGTCAGCTCGAAGAATCGCGGCCAGCCGATGCGGTCGATCCACTCGCCCATACGCTCCCAATTCTTGGCGTTGTCCTTGTAGGCATAGAGGATCCTGTGGACCACCTCTTCAACCTCCGGCCAGCGCGGCGGATTGTTGGGCAGATTGGCGACGACCAGCTTGTGGAAGGTCGGCTTGGAGCGGGCGTTGGAGTGCTTGCCGCCGACCCAGACCGCGATCTTGGTCGAATCCGCGCCATTGATCTGCATGGGCGGACAGGGCGGATAGCAGGCGCCGCAGCACACGCATTTCTGCTCGTCGACTTCCAGCGACGGCTTGCCGTCGACCAGGGCCGGACGGATCGCCGCGACCGGGCAGCGCGCGACGACGGCCGGACGCTCGCAGACCTTGGCGACGAGATCGTGGTTGATCTTCGGCGGCTTGGTGTACTGGACATTGATCGAAATGTCGCCCTGGCCGCCGCAGTTGATCTGGCAGCAGGAGGTGGTGATGCGAACGCGGTTCGGCATCTCTTCCTTGATGAATTCCTGATGCATCATGTCCATCAGGCTCTTCACCACGCCGGAGGCGTCGGTGCCGGGAATGTCGCAGTGCAGCCAGCCCTGGGTGTGGGAGATCATAGACACCGAATTGCCGGTGCCGCCGATCGGGAAGCCCTCGGCGCTCAGCGCGTCGATCAGGGGCTGCACCTTGGCGTGATCCGCCACCATGAACTCGATGTTCGAGCGGGTGGTGAAGCGGACATGGCCCTCGGCGAACCTGTCGGCGATGTCGCACAGCTTGCGGATGGTGAAGACATCCATCTGGCGCTGGGTGCCGGCGCGCACGGTCCAGATTTCCTCGCCGCTCTTGGCGACGTGATGAAGAACGCCGGGACGGGGGCGGTCATGCCAGGCCCAGTTCCCGTAATTCTTCTTCATCAGGGGATGCATATAGGGGAAGGGATCCGGGACGCCCGTTTCATCGGGGCGGCGCAAAGTGGGGGCGCTGCTCATACGTTGTCCTCCGAGAAAAATTATCGTTGTCCAGCCCCGCCTTGCGGGCGGGGCCTGATGTTGGGCGCGCCGGCGTCAGTCGGCGGCGACGTCGAGACCGGCCTCGCGGGCCTTGCGCTCGAAATATTTCTCCGCCTCTTCGGTGAAGTCGTCGGTGCGGACGTAGCACGAGGTGCGCGGATGGTTGACCATGTTGGCGTCCGGCTCGATCTCCAGCGCCTCGAGGAAGGCCGGCAGGCCGATACGGTCGATGGTCTCGCCGATGCGCTCGTGCTCCAGCGCGTTGTCGGCGAAGAACTCCATCATCCGGCGGGCCAGATCGACCAGGTTCCGGTAGTCCTCGTCGGTGTCCAGCTTGAAGAACGGGATGAGGTTGATGCCCATCAGGTCGCCGACCTTCAGCGCGCGCTTGCCGCCCACCAGAATGGTCGCGCCCTTGTCGTCGCCCGGCTGCAAGGCCTTGCCGCCCATGACGTTCAGGCAATGCATGCAGCGCACGCAGCTCTTGTTGTCGACATCGAGCGTGTCGTCGTCGTTGAGCGACAGAGCGCGAGTCGGGCACATGGCGATCACATGGTCGATCGCATATTTGCGCCCCACCCGCGCCACATAGGCCTTCACGCCGTCCTGGTTGACCTTCATGTTGTCGCGCCAGGTGCCGATCACCGCGAAATCGGCGCGGTGGATGGCGTTGACGCAATCGTTGCCGCAGCCCGAGAATTTGAACTTGAACTTGTAGGGCAGCGCCGGACGGTGCATTTCGTCCAGGAACTCATTGATCACTTCGCGATGCGCCTTGACTTCGTCATAGCAGGACATTTCGCAGCGCGCATGGCCGACGCAGGACATCGAGGTGCGCAAAGCCGGGCCGGCGCCGCCGAGGTCGAAGCCCATTTCGTTGAGCTCGTCGAAGGCCGGCTGGACGTTCTCGCTGGAACAGCCCTGGAACATGATGTCGCCGGACTGGCCGTGGAAGGCGATCAGGCCCGAACCGTGTTTTTCCCACACGTCGCACATCTTGCGCAGAACGTCGGTGTCATAATGCATGCCGGCCGGCGGCTGGATGCGCAGGGTGTGAAATTCCTTGGAGGCCGGGTATTTGGAGGCCATTTCCGAAAAGCGCGGGATGACGCCGCCGCCGTAGCCGACGACCGAAACGGTGCCGCCCTTCCAGTAGCCCGTCCGCTCTTCATAGGAGTGCTCGAGCTGGCCGAGAAGGTCGTTCATCATCGGCGCATAGGTCGCGCCGGCGTTGTCGCGCAAACGCTTCAAGCCGGTGACGAAGCTCGGCCACGGCCCGCTCTCCAGCTGGTCCAGCATCGGCGTGGAGTGAATCGGCGCGGATGCGCCCTTACCTTCCGTGCGAATGGAATCGTCTTGCGACATTGCCTACCTCCCTGGAACGGCGCATTTTGGCCGTCACTTTTATTGCGAAAGATAGCCGTACCGGGCCTGCCCGGTTCGGCTGCTCGTTTTGATTAGTTCTTGCGATCATAACAGAAAATGCGAATATGAGAATAGGTCGCGTGCAACAAAATGGTAATTTTTCAATGCAGGACGGAAACCCCACCAAAACAAACGATTTCGCCGAAGGGTGGGCGAAACGGGACGCCTGGACTCCGGCGGCTTTCTCCCTGGAAGATGGGGATTCTTGGCGCCGCTGGCGACAAGTCAAGCTTTTTCAGGCGGAGTCGGCTCTTGCCATCCCGCCAACGCCGATCGCCGACCCGCGCGCGGTCTCGGATTCCGAGCGCGCGGCGCTGCTGGAACAGGTCGCCGCCACCAATTACGCGCTTTATGAATGGCGCGCCGCCCCGTGCGACGACGACGCGCTCGACGAATGGCTTTTGGCCTTCACCCGCTCGTTCGGCCTGCGCGCTCGGGAAGATCACCGCTCCGCGAACGGCAATGGCGTGGTGCGAATCGAAGTCGCCCACGATGGCGGACGGGTCGGCTATATCCCCTACACCACGCTGCGAATCGCCTGGCACACCGACGGCTATTACAATTATCACGGCCCCGACAATTGCGTGCGCGGCATGATCCTCCACTGCGCCGCCGCTGCCTCGGAGGGCGGCGAGAACCGCCTGCTCGATCATGAACTGGCCTATCTGCGGCTGCGCGACGCGGACGAGGCGGCCTTGCGCCTGCTGATGCACGCGCAAGCGATGACCATCCCCGAGGCGACCGACGATTCGGGCCGCTTTCGCGCGGCCAACGCCGGCCCGGTCTTTTTCCTGGACGATTCGGGCGCGCTCATCATGCGTTACACCGCACGGAAACGGAATGTCGTCTGGCGCGACGCCGAAACGCGCGCGGCGGCCGAGAAGCTGCTCGCCCTGATCGAGGCGGAGCCGCTGGCGCGGCGCCTCAAAATGGCGGCGGGGCAAGGACTCTTGTGCAATAATGTCCTGCACGACCGTTCGGCCTTCGAAGACCGCGGCGACAGCCGGCGGAGCCTGTGCCGAATCAGGTTCAACAACCAAATCAACAGCAATTAGGAGGAAGCCTTGGCGCGAATCAGCGAACTCATCATCGCCCATCCCGAAATGACGAGCTTCACCGAGCTTGAGCAGAAGGTCGTCCAAGCGGCGCGCGACGGCGAAATCCATCTCTATATGGACATCAAGCCGGAATATCCCGACACGCCCAACAAATGGGAGTTCCGGCTGGAGCAGGCCTTCTACGCCGCCGAAAGCCCGCGCCGATGACGACGGCGCCGAAGCGGGAAATCGCCGAGATCGAGGCGCCCTACCGTCGCAGGATCAAGCTCGACGAAGTCGATTACGAGAGCGGCATGGCCCTGCTGCGCCTGACAATCCGCGAAGGCGCGCGCTACACCATTCTCGAGATCGACGACGAGACAGCCGAAAAGTGGGGACGCGTCATGCTCGACTGGGCGAATGCGCAGAAGGGACGGAAATGATCGATCCAATCGAACCTTCCGTCCAAAATTATGCGATGGATTAGATATTCGCGGGTTCGGATATTGCGACGGCCTGTCAAAGCGTCGACCGTCGCCTGTCTGCCTCCGCTAGCGCGTTCCTCCCGGCTCATGGTCGGCTTCCACGCCATGTCGGCGATGGGCTTGCCTGTCTTCCCGGTGAGCGTCAGGCGCCTCGCTTCGGGCTGGTTCGCCACCCGCTTGATCGGCCTGCCCTCGCTGACGGCCGCTCAAGCCGACCATGCGATCGAAAAGCGGCGGCGCGGGAATTATTCGCCACCGCCTTGACATCCGTCGCACGGTTGAAATGATACGAATGTGCTAATATGTCGCGCCCTCCAGGCGCGGCCTTTTCAGATTTCCGCGGCGTGGCGATCAAGCAGGCCGCGAAGACGAGCATCAACGGGAGGAATAATGACTGACGCTGTTGTGGGACGCAGGGACGCCCTTTTCGCCATGGGCCTCGGCCTCGCGGGCGCGCTCGCCGCCGAAGGTTCGGCCAAAGCCGATTCGATGGTCCTTCCCGTCGGTTCGGACACGCTGGCGGACCTGGCCGCCAAGCTCGCCAAGGCGCCCCGCCGCCGCGATTTCAAGACCGTCCCGATGATTCTCACCGACAAGAATTACTGGGATCACGAAGCGCTTGCCGAGGTTCTGTCCTATCGCGGCGCGCCGAAACAGACCTGGGACAACACCGATCTCGCAAGCCCCTGGCTCAACGGCATGCGCAACGCGCTCAACGCCCAGGTCTTCGGTTTCCGGCGCCCGAATTTCCTGGTCGTCTCCGCGACCCATGGCACGGCGCATCTCGCTTTGCTCGATCAGGCGATGTGGGACAAATATCAGCTCGCCAAGCTCGCCGGCGACAAGTTCCCGAAGAATGTCTTCATCGCGGAACAGCCCGGAGCCTCGGCCGACGCAAAAGATTTCGAGAATGCAGAGGGCGTCTTCTCCGGCCATAATGTGTCGATTCCGGCGCTGATGCGCCGCGGGGTGGTCTTCCTCGCCTGCCACAATACGATGTGGGAAGTTTCCGAGAAGCTGATCAAGTCGGGCGTCAATCCCGACAAGCTGTCCCATGACGCAATGGCGGCCGAACTGACCAATCACATCATCCCCGGCTGCGTCCTGACGCCCGGCATCGTCGGCACCCTGCCCGAACTGGCGATGGCCGGCTTCTCCTACGTGAAATAAGGAATATGAAAATGAAACTTCTTTCGCGCGCGGCGTTGTTCGCCGCGGCGGCGCTTTTGGCTGCCGGCGCGTCTTTGGGCGTTTCCACGGGCGCGCGGGCGGAGGGCGTCAAGCTGCGTCCCGACTTCGCCCCGCCGTGGCAGGGCGGCGCCAATAACGACGTTGCCACCGCCCAGCGCGGCCTCGACTTCACCGAGCCGGACGCCGACAATCTCGCCGACTTCCACGGTTCGCCCCAGGATCCGAAACTGGCTTTGTTCTTCGGCGGAAATTACTTTTTCGCCACCGCCGAACTGGTCGACACGTTCGAGAAGCTGCATCCCGAATTCAAGGGCCGCGTCTATTGGGAGACGATTCCGCCAGGCCTGCTGGTTCAGCAGATCAAGGCCGGCGGAACCATCACCGTTGGCAACATGACCTGGACGGTGAAGCCGGACGTCTATTTCGCGGGCTACAAGAAGATCAAGCAATATGTCGGCGAGGACATGCTGGATGCGCCCGGCGTTCCTTACGCCACCAATACGCTGACGATCATGATTCCGAAGGCCAATCCCGCGCATGTGACCGGCCTCCAGGATCTCGGCAAGCCGGGAATCAAGCTGGTCATGCCGAATCCGGCCTTCGAGGGCGTCGCCCGCCAGATCAAGGCCGCGCTCGCCAAGGCGGGCGGCGACGCTCTGGTCAAGGCGGTCTATGAAACCAAGGTCGCCAATGGCGAAACCATCCTGACCCATATCCACCATCGCCAGTCTCCGCTCTATCTGATGCAGGGCAAGGCGCAGGCCGGCGTGACCTGGCAATCCGAAGCGATCTTCCAGGAAAAAGCCGGCCATCCGATCGGGCATGTCGATATTCCCGACGCGCAGAACGCGACTGCGATCTATGGCGGCGCTGTGGTTAAGGGCGCGCCGCATCCGGCGGCCGCCAAACTGTGGCTCGAATTCATTCAATCGCCGCAGTCGCTGGCGATTTTCGAGAAATATGGCTTCAAGCCATACAAGGGCGCCGCCAACTGAATGACACAAAGCCGGCGCCCAACTTGAGGGAGGACCAAAATGTCGATATCGACGACCAGTCTTTCGCGGAGCGCGGAGGGGCGAAAGCTTGACCTTGCGCCTTACCTCCTGGGCGCCGCCATCGGCGTGCTGAGCTGGGTCGCCTTCGCCGTCCCGAAGGATCCGCTCGGCGTCACCACGGCTTTGTCGCGCGCCGCGCAGCCGGTCGCGGCGCTGTTCGTCGGCGCCGAGGCCGCCGCGCATAATCCCTATTGGGCGCCCATGCCTTTTTCCTGGGATTACAGCGTCATCTTCCTGATCGGCCTGATGGCGGGCGCCCTGGTTTCCTCGCTTGTATCGGGAACCTTCCGTGTCGAAACCGTGCCGAATTTCTGGCGCGCGCGGTTCGGCGGATCGGTCGCCAAGCGTTTTATCGCCTCCTTCCTCGCCGGCGCGCTGCTGATGTTCGGCGCGCGCATGGCGGGGGGCTGCACCAGCGGCCATGGCTTGTCCGGAACCCTGCAGCTCGCCTTGTCGAGCTGGATCTTCATCGTCGTCGTCTTCGCCAGCGCCGTGATCGGCGTGCGGATCATCTTCGGACGGAAGGGAACGCCATGACTGTCCTGCTCGGCTTGGCCGTTGGTTTCGCCTTCGGCTTCCTGCTCACTCGCGCCCGGGTGACCGACAGCAATGTCGTCGAGGGCCAGTTCTGTTTCCGCGACTTCACCATGCTGAAGATGCTGCTTTCCGCCATTGTCGTCGGCGGGCTGGGCGTCCTTGTGCTGATCCATCATGGTGACGCGACCTATCATATCAAGGAAGCCAATGTGCTCGCCGTCGCGCTCGGCGGCGCAATGTTCGGGCTGGCGGTGGCGATTCTCGGCTATTGTCCCGGCACGGCCCTGGCCGCGACCGCCACGGGCAGCCTGCACGCCCTGGTCACCGTCCTCGGCATGATCGCCGGCGCCATGCTCTACGCCTTCAGCTTCAGCTGGATCAAGGCGCATATTCTGAATGTCTGGGCTTTGGGGAAGGTTCGGCTGCCGGAACTGACCGGCGCGCCGGATCTCGTCTGGCTTCTGGGCCTGGCCGCCGTCAGTCTCGCGGTTTTCGCGTGGCTGGAGCGCCGTTCGGCCTAACATCGCGGGGCGGGGCCGGAACCCGGCCGCGCGCAACGACGACACGCCGCCAAGGCGTGCGTGACATGGGAGGGGAATATGGCCACGAAGCGCGCGTGCGCGCGTGTCGCCGCGTTGGTATTCGCCGGTCTGAGCGCCGCCCCCGCCTGGGCGGCGCCTTCGGGCGACGACGCCCTGGTGGCGCGGGGGGCCTATCTCGCGCATCTCGGCGATTGCGCGGCCTGCCACACCGGCGAGGGCGGCAAGACCATGGCCGGCGGGCTCGCCTTCAAGACCCCCGGCGGCGCCGTCTATTCGACCAATATCACCCCCGACCCCAAGACCGGGATCGGCTCCTACACGCTGGAACAGTTCAGCCGCGCTCTGCGCGACGGCGTCGCGGCGGACGGCCGTCATCTCTATCCCGCCATGCCCTATCCTTCCTTCGTCAAGGTGACGGACGAGGATGTCGCGGCGCTTTATGCTTATTTCATGAAGGGCGTCGCTCCGGTCGAGCAGGCCGACAAGCCGGCGGAAATGCATTTCCCCTTCAATATCCGGGCGAGCATGTATTTCTGGAACCTGCTGTTCCTGGACAGGAAGCCGTTCACGCCCGATCCGGCCAGGGACGCGCAATGGAATCGCGGCGCCTATATCGTCGAGGGCCTCGGCCATTGCGGAACCTGCCACACGCCGCGCGGCCTGGCCTTGCAGGAAAAGGCCTATACCGCCGCCAGCCCCGATTATCTCGCCGGCTCGACCATCGGCCCGTGGCGCGCCATCAGCCTGCGCGACCTGACCTCCGAGGCCGGTCTGTTCAAACTGCTGAAGACCGGCGCCGAGACGCACACCATGGTGTTCGGGCCGATGGCCGAGGTCGTCCACTACAGCACGCAATATTTCACCGACGACGACCTGCGCGCCATGGCGCGTTATCTCGTCTCGCTGGCGCCTCCCGGAACCAGGCCGCAGGTGGTCGAGGCCGGCGACGAAAAGACGCTTTACGGCACGCGCGGCGGCCTGGGCTACGAGCAATTCTGCGCCTCCTGCCACCAGAGGACGGGTCTCGGCGCGCCCAATATCTTCCCGGCGCTTGCCGGCAATCCGGCTTTCCTCTCCAAGGATCCGACGTCGGTCCTGCATATCGTCCTGGCGGGCGGAACCGCCGCGCCGACCGCGTTCGAGGGGCATCAGTTCAAGATGCCAGCCTTCAACCGCCTGACCGACGAAGAGCTGGCGGAAATCCTCAATTTCGGCCGTAGCTCCTGGGGCGCCAGGACGACCGGGATCACGGCCGACCAGGTCAAGGCCATGCGCGCCGAACTGGCTCTGCCGCCGCCCGCGCCGAAGACGATCCTGACGCCGCGCCTGAGCGATCTGTTGACCGCGCCCAATTCGGGGCAGTTGATCTTTGGCCTGCGTCTGATGGCGCAGACCCACAAGCTGCTGCCGACCAATGTCGGCGACGCGCTGGATTGCAATTCCTGCCATCTCGACGGCGGCACCATCGCCAAGGCCTCGCCTTATTTCGGCGTCGTGTCGCTGTTCCCGACGTACAACAAGCGCGCCGGCCACGTCATCACCATCGAGGACCGCCTGAACGGCTGCTTCCAGCGTTCGATGCACGGCGCGCCGCTGGCGGTCGATTCGCCCGAGATGAAGGCCATGGTCGCTTATATGGCTTGGCTGAAAGGCGAGAAGGGGCCGGACGGCAAGATTCTCGGCCGCGGCCTGCCCAAGCTCGACCGTGCGATGAAGCCGGATCCGGCGCATGGCGAGAAGGTCTTCGCCGAAAAATGCGCCGTCTGCCACGGCAAGAACGGCGAAGGGACCAGGAGCGCCGCCGGCGACTGGATTTTTCCGCCGCTGTGGGGCGACCAGTCCTATAACATCGGCGCCGGCATGGCCCGCACTTCGACGGCCGCCGGCTTCGTCAAGGCGAACATGCCGATCGCCCATCGCGAGTTCTTCCCGCAGGACCAGGGCGGCCTGTCGGACCAGGATTCGCTCGATGTCGCGGAATTCTTCTCCCACCAGCCCCGGATGGATTATCCGCCCAAGGTTAACGACTGGCCGAAGGGCGGAAAGCCGTTCGACGCCCGTTATTGAAACCTCGCCTCCGCGCGGCGCCTCGAAAAAGGCGCCGGTCGCCGCGCGGATTCCACTCGACATTCCAACAAATGCGAATAATCTGATCCGACAAAAATGGGCGGCATTTTGCAACGCCCGCAATGGGGGAGGGTAGCATGGCGGAAATCGTCATCATGGGCGCCGGGCTCGGCGGCACCATCATGGCTTACGAAATGAAGGACCATATGCGTCCTGAAGATCGGCTGACAGTCGTCACCAAGGATCCGGTCTATCATTTCGTGCCCAGCAATCCATGGGTTCCCGTCGGCTGGCGCACCCGCGAGTCGATCGAAGTCGATCTCGCGCCGACTTTCGCCAAGCGCGGCATCAATTTCAAGCCGGTCCCGGTCGCCAAGATGGACCCCGAGGCCAACAGCCTCGAGCTCGAGGACGGCACGAAAATTTCGTACGATTATCTGATTATCGCCACCGGGCCGGAACTGGCTTTCGACGAGATCGAGGGCCTCGGGCCGGAGGGCTTCACCACCTCGGTCTGCCATATCGACCACGCCGAAAAGGCGTCTGTGACCTTCGAGGAATTCTGCAAGAAGCCCGGCCCGATCATCACCGGCGCGGTGCAGGGCGCGTCCTGCTTCGGGCCGGCCTATGAATTCACCTTCATCCTCGAAACCGAACTGCGGCGGCGCAAGATTCGCGATCAGGTGCCGATGACCTTCGTGACCGCCGAACCCTATGTCGGCCATCTCGGCCTCGACGGCGTCGGCGACACCAAGGGCCTGCTCGAAAGCGAGATGCGCGAGAAGCACATCAAGTGGCTGACCGACACACGCGTGAAAAAGGTCGAAGCGGGCAAGATGACCGTCGAGCAAGTCGCCGCCGACGGCTCCGTCGCGGCGACGCACGAACTGCCTTTCGGCATGGCGATGATGCTGCCGGCCTTCCGCGGCATCAAGCCATTGCGGGGCATCGACGGGCTGGTCAATCCGCGTGGCTTCGTCATCGTGGACAAGCATCAGCAGAACCCGAAATACAAGAACGTCTTCTCGGTGGGCGTCTGCGTCGCCATCCCGCCGATGGGCCCGACGCCGGTTCCCTGCGGCGTGCCGAAGACCGGCTTCATGATCGAATCCATGGTCACCGCGACGGCCAAGAACATCGGCGAGATGCTGCGCGGGCGCCCGCCGATCTACCGCGGCACTTGGAACGCGATCTGTCTGGCGGATTTCGGCGACAGCGGCATCGCCTTCGTCGCCCAGCCGCAGATTCCGCCGCGCAACGTCAACTGGTCGGGTCAGGGCCGTTGGGTCCACGCCGCCAAAATCGGCTTCGAGAAATATTTCATCCGCAAGATGCGCAAGGGTGAGAGCGAGCCGTTCTATGAATCCGCCGCCCTCAGCATGATGGGCATCGCCAAGCTCAAGAATGTCACCACCGACTGAACCGGACGCGCCGGCCCCGCCGGCGCGCTTCCCATATACCAAGGAAAACCAAATGACCGAGAATACTGACGCCGGCGCGAACGCCAAATCCATGACGATCATCGTCACCAAGGGATCGCTCGACTGGGCCTATCCGCCCCTGATCCTGGCGACCACCGCAGCCGCCATGGGCGTCGACGTCACCTTGTTCTTCACCTTCTACGGCCTGGAAATTCTCAAGAAGAAGCTGGACCTTCAGGTGACGGCGCTCGGCAACGCCGCCATGAAAATGCCCGTGATGGGCATGCATATGGCCATGCCGAACATCGTCAACATGCTCCCCGGCGTTGACGCCGGCGCGACCACCATGATGAAGAATCTGATCAAGAGCAAGGGCGTCGCCTCGATCGAGGAGCTTCGCGAAGCGGCGATCGAATCCGACGTGAAGATCATCGCCTGCCAGATGACGCTCGACCTGTTCGAATATAAGGCGTCGGACCTGATCGACGGCATCGAGATCGGCGGCGCGGCGACCTATATGGAAAAGGCGTTGAAGTCCGAAATCAATCTCTTCATCTGAAGTTTCACCACCAAACCAAAAAAGAGGAAACGATGGCTGATAAAACGCTCGACGCCAAGGGTCTGAACTGCCCGCTGCCGATCCTGCGCGCGAAGAAGACCCTCAAGGAAGTGCCCGCCGGCGGCACCCTGGAAATTCTCGCGACCGACCCGGGCTCCGTCGCCGACTTCGCCGCCTTCTGCCGCACCACCGGCAATGAGCTGGTCGAGTCGACGTCCGACGGCGGCGTCTATCGCTTTGTGATCAAGCACGTCGCCTGATCTCACGGCAAATGGCATTCGCCACACGGCCCGCCTCTGTTCGGAGGCGGGCCGTTTGCTTTGTGCGATCCCTTCACGCAGGGAGATTGCGCGGGCGGGGGCCTCCGGTCGCCCAGTCGAGCAATTCGACGGTATGGACCACCGGCAGGCGCGTCCCGCCGGCGATCTGCGTGATGCAGCCGATATTGCCGGCGGCGACCATTTCCGGCCGCGTGCTTTCGATAGCGGCGACCTTGCGATCGCGCAGCTCCGCCGCAATCTCCGGCTGAAGCAGATTATATGTCCCCGCCGAGCCGCAGCAGAGATGGCCTTCGGGCGGATCGAGCACGGTAAAGCCGGCGTCTTGCAAAAGCTGTTTCGGCTGGTTGCGGATTTTCTGGCCGTGCTGGAGCGAGCAGGCGCTGTGATAAGCGACGCGCCGCCCGGCGGCGTTGACGGGCGCCAGAAGGCCGATCTCGCTCATCAGTTCGGTGATGTCGCGCGCCAGCGCCGAAATCTTCGCCGCTTTGTTCGCGAGTTCGGGATCGTCGCGGAACATGAAGCCATAATCCTTGACCGTCACGCCGCAGCCCGAGGCGTTGACGACAATGGCGTCGAGAAAGCCCGCCTCCATCTCGCGGCTCCAGGCGAGAATATTTTTCCGCGCGAAATCCAGGCCCTGGTCCTGGCCCAGATGATGGTTGAGCGCGCCGCAACAGCCCGACCCTTCCGCGATCACCACCTCGCAGCCATGCCGCGTCAGCAGCCTGATCGTGGCCTCATTGATCTGCGGCGACAGCACCTTTTGCGCGCAGCCGGTCATCAGGGCGACGCGCCGCACATTCGGCTGCGGCCGCGAAATCACGCGCGGCCTGTCCCAGGCCGAGGCGTTCGGGACGACACTCGGGACCATGGCGAAGGGCGCGCGCAGCTTTGCCGGCAGCAAGCCTGCGAAGGGCTTGCCGAGTTTCGCCAGGATCAGGGCGGCGCGAAACAGAGCGGGCCTCGGCAGCACGAAGCCGAAGACGCGGCGCATGACGCGGTCGAGCCAGGGCCGCCGAAAGGTCTGTTCGATATGGTGACGGGCATGATCGACCAGATGCATGTAATCGACGCCCGACGGGCAGGTCGTCATGCAGGACAGGCAGGACAGGCAGCGGTCGATATGCTTGACCTCCTCGGCGCTCGCCGCGCGGTCGTTCTCCAGCATGTCCTTGATGAGATAGATGCGGCCGCGCGGGCTGTCGAGCTCGTCGCCGCGCAGCACGTAGGTCGGGCAGGTCGCGGTGCAGAAGCCGCAGTGGACGCAGGCGCGCAGAATCTTTTCCGCTGTCCTGATGTTCGGGTCGGCAAGCTGGGCCGGGCTGAAATTGGTCTGCATGGCCTCAAACGCCCTCTTGCATGCGGCCGGGATTGAGAACGCCGGACGGATCGAAGCCGGCCTTCACCCGCGCCCGCAACGCCGCGAGCGGGCCGGGCGCGGGCTCGAAAACCGCGACCCTTTCGCGCGTCGCGGCGGGCGCGACCATCAAGGTGGCGTGTCCGCCGCAGGATTTCATCGCCCCGCGCACGACGGCCGCGCCGGCGTCGGCGCCCGCCTCTTCACTGTCCAGGCTCAGCCAGACCAGGCCGCCGCCCCAGTCGAAAAAAGCCTCGGCCGAAGGCAGGCGCGCATGAAGCGCGCTCGCGACGGAGGAAGCCTCACTCGGCGTCGGGCAAAGGCGCCAGACCACGCACGCGCCTTGCGGCAACAGCGATCGAGCCTCGCCGACCTCCTCCCAGAATGGCGCGGACGCGGCAGGATCGAGCCTTTCGCCGCGACCGAACAGGCTTTCGAGCGCCTCGGCGCGGAAGGCGACCGATGGCCCTGGCCCTTCGATCCGCAGCGCGGTGACCGCCCCAAGTCCTTGAGCGATAGCGGGGGCCGCCGACCGCCGCGCGGCGGTCGGCGGCAGATGAGCCACGCCCGAGACTTCAAAAGGCGTGTTCAGGGCCTTGGCCATGGTCGCCACCGCGACCTCATCGGCGAGCGCGTGGAGCAGGATGGTGCATTCCGTCTCCGGGCGCGGCATCACCTTGAGCGTGATTTCGGTCAGCACGGAAAGCGTGCCGAAGGAGCCGGCGAGCAATTTGCTGACATCGAAGCCAGTGACGTTTTTCACCACCTTGCCGCCGCCCTTCCAAATCTCGCCCCGCCCGTTGACCGCCGAAAAGCCGAGGAAGAAATCGCGCGGCGCCCCGGCGCGCACGCGGCGCGGCCCGCCGATATTGCAGGCCAGCACGCCCCCAAGGGTGGGTTCAGCGTTGGTTTCAAAAAGCCTCCGCCAGCCGGGCGGCTCGAAGGCCAGCATCTGGCCCTTGGCGGCAAGCTCCGCCTGGATCGCGGCGAGCGGCGTTCCCGGACGCGCGGTCAAGACCAGTTCGGCGGCTTCGTAATTGACGACGCCGGCGATCCGCGAAACGTCGAGAACATGTTCGGCCTTCACCGGCCGCCCGAAGCCGCGCTTGCTACCCCCCGCGACGATCTCCAGGCTTTGTCGCCGCGCCGCCGCGTCAGCGACGATTTCGGCGATCTGTTTCTCGTCCGAGGGACGGAACTCGGTCATGGTTTTTCGCGCCTCAAGAGCATTTTCAAGCGAAGTGGATGCCGGTTCGCGTTAAGAAAATGCGTGAAAACAAAAATCTAGAGCTTGCTCGGTGAACGGGAGTTCACCGAGCAAGTTCTAGAAACGCGGCAGATCTGGAAAGCGCAATTGTCCCGCGTGGACATGCATCCGGCCGAGCTCGGCGCAGCGGCAAAGCTGGGGAAAGACTTTTCCGGGATTGAGCAGGCTCTCGTCGTCGAAGGCGCATTTGAGCCGCTGCTGCTGGTTGAGATCGGTCTCGTTGAACATCGTGTTCATCAGATCGCGCTTTTCGACGCCGACGCCATGTTCGCCGGTCAGAACGCCGCCGACCTCGACGCAAAGCCGCAATATTTCGGCGCCGAAATCCTCGGCCCGCTGCAATTCGCCGGGCTGGTTGGCGTCGTAGAGAATGAGCGGATGGAGATTGCCGTCGCCGGCATGAAAGACATTGGCGCAGCGCAGGCCGTAATGCCGCTCCATCTCCTTCATCCGCGTCAGCACGCGGCCGATTTCCTTGCGCGGAATGGTGCCGTCCATGCAGTAATAATCGGGCGAGATGCGGCCGACGGCGGGAAAGGCCGCCTTGCGTCCAGCCCAGAACAGCAGCCGCTCCTCCTCCGACTGGCTGGCGCGGCAGGAGGTCGCGCCATGGTCCATCGCAATGGATTCCACCGCCGCGATCAGATGATCGACCTCCGCCGCGCAGCCGTCGAGTTCGACGATCAGCAGGGCCGCGGCGTCGAGCGGATAATTGGCGTGGACGAAAGCTTCCGCCGCCTCGATCGCCAGCTTGTCCATGATCTCCATGCCGCCGGGAATGATCCCGGAGCCGATCACCGCGGCGACGCATTCGCCGGCGCCTTCGATCGAGGGAAAGCCGATGAGAAGCGCGCGGGCCCCGGGGGGCGAAGGCAGCACCCGCACCGTCACTTCCGTGACCACGCCGAGCAGGCCTTCGGAACCCACCATCACGCCGAGCAGATCGTAGTCGCCGGCGTCGAAATGCTTGCCGCCGACGCGAATGATGTCGCCCTCCATGGTGACGAATTCGACCCCGATCACATTATTGGTGGTCAGGCCATATTTCAGGCAATGCACGCCGCCGGAATTTTCCGCGACATTGCCGCCGATGCTGCAGGCGATCTGGCTCGACGGATCGGGCGCGTAATAAAGCCCGTGCGCCTGGACGGCGTGGGTGATGCCGAGATTGGTGACGCCGGGCTGCACCACCACGCAGCGGTTGGCGACATCGATGTCGAGAATGCGCTTGAATTTGCCGAGACCCAGAACGATCCCATCGGCCAGCGGCAATGCGCCGCCCGACAGCGAGGTGCCGGCGCCGCGCGGCACCACCTTGATCCTGTTGGCCTTGCAATAGCGCAGGATTTCGACGACCTGCCGGGTGTTTTCCGGCAGCACCACCGCCATCGGCAATTGATGATAGGCGGTCAAGGCGTCGCATTCGAAAGCGCGGCGCTCGCGCTCGGACTCGATCACCCCCTCGCCCGGCACAATGGCTTGGAGCGCCGCGACGATTTCCGCCCGCCGCGCCAGCAGCGCGGCGTCGGGTTCCGGCATTCTGATCATTTCATGGCTCCGACGACCGGAATGATCCAGGGGATCAGATATTGCTGCACGACGACCAGCAGGCTGAGCAAAAAGGTCAGAACGATGCTATGGACGAAAGTTCCCGCGAAAATCGCGCCTTCCTGGCCCCTTAAATTGGTGACGGCCGCGCCGGTCGCGATGTTTTGCGGCGAAATCATCTTGCCCAGCACGCCGCCCGAGGAATTGGTCGCCGCGAACAGCACGGGATTGAGATCAAGCTGACGCGCCGCGACCACCTGCAAATTGCCGAACAGGGCGTTGCCCGATGTGTCGCTGCCGGAGAGCATGACCGCGACCCAGCCGAGGAAGGGCGAGAGAACGACGAACAATTTGCCGGTCGAGGCGACGCCATAACCGAGGGTATAGGCAAGGCCGGAATAGTTCATCAGATAGGCAAGTCCGATGATCGTCATCACGGTGACGATCGGGATGAAGGATTGGATGGCGGTCTGCCGGATAGCGCCGAGAAAATCCTTGACCGAAAGCTTGACGACCAGCGCCGTGACGACCGCCGCCAGCAGGATCGCCGTGCCCGTGCCGAGCGGCTGGAAGGTCCATACGGCGGCATAGGCTTTGCCGTTGTAGAGGGTGATCGAAATCGCCTTGTCGAGACCCGGCCAGGGAATTGCCTGCTGGGCGACCTTGGCGATCCCCATATGGGTCCAGGCGATGACGATGGCCGAGACGATCAGCCAGGGCAGCCAGCCCTGCCAGGGCTGGACATAGGTTTCGACGCCACGCTCTTCCAACGCTTCCCTGTTGATGGCGAATTCCGGCGAAAGCTTCGGCTTCCACACCAGCAGAAAGGCAAGCGTGCCGACGAGCGAACCCAGCGCCGAGAGAACGTCGGTCAGCGCATAGTCGAGATAATTCGACGCCACGAATTGCGACGCCGCGAAACTGCCGCCGGCGACCAGCAGAACCGGCCACAAGGCGCGGATCGACCGCCAGCCGCCGTAAAGCGCCATGACATAGAACGGCAGGATGAGCGCGATGAAAGGAAGCTGGCGGCCGATCATCTGGGCCAGCGCCGTCGCCGGCAGGCCGGTGACCGCGCCGAGCACCGTGACCGGAACGCCGAGCGCGCCGAAGGCGACCGGAGCGGTGTTGAAGATCAGGACGAAGACAATCGCTTCAAGGGGCGGAAAGCCGACCAGAATCAGCAGCGAACTGGTGATCGCGACCGGCGTGCCGAAGCCGGCGACGCCTTCGAGCAGCGCGCCGAAACAGAAGCCGATCACCACCAGGACGATGCGGCGGTCGTTGGGCAAATGGTTGAGCACCCAGACGCGAAAGGCTTCGAACCGGCCCGATTTGACCGCGACATTATAGAGCAGCAGCGCGTTGACCACGATCCACATCACCGGCCAGAGCGCGAAAACGGCACCGGCCGCCACGGCATTCAAGGCAAGCGCGGGCGGCATGCGCCACAGCAAGATCGCCGCCGCGAGGCCGGTCACGAGACCGGCCAAAGCCGCCTGCCAGGCCGGGCGCCGCAGGACGCCAAGCAGGAGAAGCACCATCGCCACCGGCGACGCGGCGGCGAGAAAGGACAGGCCGAGGCTGTTCCCGACCGGCGTCAAAAGCTGCGCGAACATTTTTCCCCTCCCCAATTCGGCGTCGTTTTTTTTGATCGCGCCGTTAACTCAGATGATCACTGCGCGAGGGCGGGTGCAAGCCGGCCCTTCGTTCATGAAAGCCTCATCCACTAAAGATCCTCAAGCCCCCTCCCCCGATCGCCGGAAATCAGGATCGCCCGGAAATCGTTGACATTGGTCAAGGTCGGGCCGGTGACGAGCTGATCGCCGAGCCGCTCGAAAAAGCCATGGCCGTCATTGTCGGCAAGCCTTTCCCTGGCGTTGACGCCCAAACTTTCCGCCCGCGCCAGCGTGTCCGGCGTCACAAGCGCGCCGGCGACTTCCTCGGCGCCATCGACGCCGTCGGTGTCGCCGGCAAGGGCGAAAACATCGGGCAGGCCGTCGAGATCGATGGCGAGCGCCAGCAAAAATTCGACATTGCGCCCTCCCCTGCCCTTTCCCCGCACGGTCACCGTCGTTTCGCCGCCGGAAATCAGCACGCAGGGCGCCGGGATCGGCTGATTATGCGTCACGACCTGGCGCGCAATGCCGCTCATCACCCGTCCGACCTCGCGCGCCTCGCCTTCGAGCGCGTCGCCGAGGATCAAAGGCGTGAAACCGGCGGCGCGGGCGACGCTCGCGGCGGCTTCGAGCGAAGCCTGGGGCGTGGCGATCATCCGCAAGCTGTTGCGCGCGAAAACCGGGTCGCCAGGCTTCGGCGTCTCGTTGGCGGGATCGGCGAGCAGCGCCGCGACGGCGGGCGGAACGTCGATCTTGTAACGCTTGAGCACCTCCCGCGCCTGTTCCAGCGTACTGGAATCGGGAACGGTCGGACCGGAGGCGATGATGGAGGGGTCGTCGCCCGGCACATCGGAGATGATCAGCGACACCACCCGCGCCGGAGCGGCGGCGGCCGCGAGCCGCCCCGCCTTGATCGCGGAGAGATGTTTGCGCACGCAATTCATGTCTTCGATATCGGCGCCGCTGCGCAGCAGCGCGCGATTGATCGCCTGTTTGTCGGCCAGCGTCACGCCCGGCGCCGGCAGGGACAGAAGCGACGAGCCGCCGCCCGAGATCAGGCACAGGACGAGATCGTCGGGACCGAGCCCGCGCGTCCTGTCGAGAATTCTTTGCGCGGCATGGAGGCCGGCTTCGTCGGGGACCGGATGGCTCGCCTCGACCACTTCGATGCGGTCGAGCTTGCCGACGCCATAGCCATAGCGGGTGACGACAAGGCCGCTCAGCGGCTTGTCGGCGGGCCAGTTCGCATCCACCGCGCGGGCCATCGACGCGGCGGCCTTGCCGGCGCCGACGACGATCGTGCGCCCAGGCGGCGGCGCGGGCAGATGCGGCGGCACGACGAGAGCGGGCGCGGCGGCGGCCACCGCCGCGTCGAACATTTTTCTCAACAGCGCGCGCTCATCCATCGCGCCCTACCCTCGCCTGTTTCTGCCCGATTTCGCCATCGGCCAGCTTTTGCATAACGCGCACCATGGCCGAATGATCCCAGACCGCGCCGCCGGCCGCAACAGCGGCATTGAACACGGCCCGCGTGGTTGGCGCATCTATCGGCGGCAAGGGAATTCGACTAGGCTTTCGCCATGGGCGGCGGGCGAGCCGCTCCAGGATAACAGGAGGGCGCCAGATGAAAGTGAATGAGGGAACTGTGGATCGCGCATTGCGCGTGATCGTCGGCTTGGTTTTGATCGGCCTTGCCTTCACCGGCAAGGTCGGCGTGTGGGGATGGATCGGCGTGGTTCCGCTGGTCACCGGCGCCGTCGGCATGTGCCCGCTTTACAGCATCCTCGGCCTCAGCACCTGCCCGACGCCCAAGAACTGAATTCAGGCGTCCGCCGATCCGTCCCGCCGCCGCGCGGGACGGCTCATCGCGCCTTTTGCGTTGCGCGGATCATTGCGCCTTTTGCGCCGCGCGGCTCATTTCGCCTTTTGCGCTGCGCGAACTTGGCCGACGACCTTCTTGAAATCCGCGTAATCGAGCGCGGCGGCGACCTTGAACGGCCCGATCAGAAAGACCGGCGTGCCCTCCAGGCCGAGCGCCTGGGCCTGTTCGCCATTGCGCTTGATCAGCGCGGCAATATCCGCGTCATGCGCCTTGAGATCGGCGTTGAGCCGGCCCATGTCGACGCCTGAAGTCTTGACCGCCCCGAGCATGATTTCCTCGCCGTTGCGGCGGCCGGGCACGGCCATCAGCGCATTGTGGACCCGCTCGTATTTGCCTTGATATTTCGCGGCCAGCGCCAGATGCGCGCCATAGACCGAAGCTTCAGTGAGGATCGGCCAATCCTTGTAAATCAGCCTGATATGGCCGTCGGCCTTGACCAGCTTGTCCAGCTCCGGCGTCGCCTTTTTGCAGAACGGGCAATTATAGTCGAGGAAGGCGACGATGGTGACGTCGCCCTTCGGATTGCCGCCGACCGGCGCCGCCGGATCGTTGAGGATCGCCTCCACGTCGATCTTGCCGTCGTCGGCGAAAGCGGGCGAAACGGCCTGAAGCGCCAGGCCCAAGGTGGCTAGACGAAGAGCGGCCAGACGAAGAAGAGCGCGGCGGTTCATGAAAAAGCTCCGGTATTGGGACGCAAGGCGATTCGCCGCGCAAACTGATCGAGAACGCCGACGAAGTCCATGGCTCGAGTTGCGCAATCGTAATGTCGCGCGATGGTGATGTCGCGCAATCTTGGCCCCCTGCTCAGGTCAACGCGGATCGATTGGGACCGTCATGGCCGGGCGTCGTCCCGGCCATCCACGCGACGCCTGCGGGCCAACCCCTATCGTCTGCTGCTCCGCACGGCGTGGACGCCCGCGAAAAGCGCGGCCATGACGTTGTTGTGACGAAGCTGCGCGCCCCCGCCGCCTCACATCTTCCGGCTGTCGCGCTCGGGCTTCCCCGCCGCGCGCCGCACATCGAAGGTGCGCGCGCCCTTGTCCTTGTCCATCGGCGTGAGCCAGGGCGAAGCCGCGAGCGTGGCCTGGGCATCCGTCAGGCCCGCCTGCCAGCGCGTCTCCATCGCCTGCCGACCGAAGTCGAAATCCTTGGTCGCCCCCTGCGGCGCCCCGGGGCGAT
The DNA here is from genome assembly GCA_963704565.1 of uncultured Pseudomonadota bacterium. GTDB lineage: Bacteria > Pseudomonadota > Alphaproteobacteria > Rhizobiales > Beijerinckiaceae > Rhodoblastus. The sequence continues at coordinate 3,658,068 of OY969917.1, read as the reverse complement.
AGATCAGATGCGCTATGTCCATGGTCGTCACGCAGCCGAAATCATAAAGCCATTTCGACGCCGGCAGCTCGCGCAGCTCCGGCGGCAGCCGCTCCAACAGCTCGTTGATATTGTGGCGCACGTCATGCTCGCGCCGGATCGTGTCGGTCACGGCGCGGGTGCGGCTCGAATAGCGGATGTCTTTTTCGCGCTCCGCGACCTCGCCGAGAGTCTTGGGCGCGCGACCGCGGGCCGCGAACAGGTCCACCTGAAAGATCAGCCGGCTGCGGCGCGGAACCTGTTCGACCACATATTGCAGCGGCGTGTTGGAGACCAGGCCGCCGTCCCAGAATTCTTCGCCGCCGATTTCGATGGCCGGAAAACCCGGCGGCAGAGCGCCGCTCGCCATCACATGCTCGGGGCCGATCTTCATCCGCGCATTGTCGAAATAAACCAGATTCCCGGTCTCGACATGAACCGCGCCGACCGAAAAGCGGGTTTCCCGGCTGTTGATCCGGTCGAAATCGACCAGACGTTCGAGCGTCGCGCGCAAGGCGGAGGTGTCGTAAAAGCTGGTCGCGCCGGAGCCGAACCACAGCGCCAGCGGCGGGCGCGGGGTGAAAAAGCCGTTCTGGCCGAACAAAGCCGCGCTCGCCGGGCCCACCGCCGCGTCGAAAGCGCCCATGGCCGGCCGCGCCGGGAAGCCCGGGGTCGTCACTTCGTCCCAGAAGGCCCGCAGGCGCTCGACCCGATTTTGTGGCGCATTGCCGGCGATCAGCGCGGCGTTGATCGCGCCGATGGAAATGCCGGCGATCCAGTCGGGCGGATATTCGCTGGCCGAGAGCGCCTCATAGACGCCGGCCTGATAGGCGCCGAGCGCGCCGCCGCCCTGCAGGACGATAGCGACCTTCTTGTCATAGGACGCCGGCCGCGCGGGCGGTTGTCTCGTCATGCCAAGCTCCTGTTCCGATGCAGGGAAAGCGATAGCTCAGCCCAGATCCTCGGGCGGCGCCGGCATCGGCATGATCGCGACGCCTTCATCGAGCAAAGCGCGGGCCTCTTCCGCCGAGGTCTGGCCGCGAATGGGCCGCTCGGGCGCCTCGCCGTCGTGGATGCGCCGGGCCTCGCGCGCGAATTCCGTTCCCACATCCACGGTCGCCGCCACGATCTTCCGATTCAGCTCGCGCGCCATCTCCCGCAAGCCACGATCGGCCTCGCCCAGCAGCGCGACATTCTGTTTCGGCGCTTCAACCGGCTTTATCGACGGCGCGCGATCCGCGCGCGCCACCGCCGGCGCCATCACCGCCTTGGCGATCTCGGTCCCGTTGCAAAAAGGGCAGGAGACGAGCTTGTTGGCGATCTGAAAGCCATAGGATTCGTTGCTGGCGAACCAGCTTTCGAATTCATGGCCATTGGCGCAGACGAGGGCGAAGCGGATCATGGCCGGCCGCAAGCCGACAGAAGGAGATCGAGCTGGCCCGCGTCGTCCAGGTCGTGAAGATCGTCGCAGCCCCCGATATGGAGGTCGCCGATGAAAATCTGCGGCACCGTCGTCCGCCCATAGGCGCGCTCGACCATCTCCGGGCGCAAGGCGGGATTGATGTCCACCCTGATTTCCTCGAAAGCGGCGCCCTTCTTGTTCAGCAGCGCCTTGGCGCGGATGCAGTAGGGGCAGGTCGCGGTGGTGTAGATTTCGATCTTCTTCATGGGGCTTTTTTAAATCGGCCGAGGCGCGCCGGCAATGGGCAGATTTGTCACGCGGTGACCACGCGCGCGAAAATCAGCGCGTCCACCCGCTCCGCCCCGGCGCGCAGCAAGACGCGGGCCGCCGCGTTGAGCGTCGCGCCAGAGGTCATGACATCGTCAACCAGCACGATCTTGCGTCCTTCGGCGTCGATCTTGCGCGCTTGCGGCACGGCGAACGCCCCCTGGATGTTCTGGGCGCGCAGGCGGCGGGTCAGCCCGACCTGCGGCGGCGTCGGCTTGACGCGGACCAGAAGCCCGGTCTCGACCGGCACGGCGGAAAATTTCTCGATCCCGCGCGCCAGCGCCGCCGCCTGATTGAAGCGCCGGTGCGCCAGCCGCGTCCAGTGCAGCGGGATCGGGACCAGCATGTCGGCGTCGGACAAAAGCTCGGCGCCGGCGCGCGCCATCCACAGGCCCATCGGCCCGGCCAGTTCGTCGCGGTCGGAATATTTCAGGCGATGGACGAGCTGCCTCGCCGGCCCGTCCTCGAAACGCGCCACCGCCCGCGCCCGCGCGAACACCGGCGGGTCGGCGAGCGCGGCGGCAGAGATTGTCCGGCCCCCGGCTTCGGCCGCCGGATCGGTCTCGAACGGCGTGCCGAGGCGCTCGCAATAGGGGCGCTCGATGAAACGCATCGCGCGCCAGCATTGCGGGCACAGGCCGCCATGTTCGGAAACCGCGCGGCGGCAGGCGAGGCAGGTCGGCGGATAGATCAGGTCGAGCGCCGTCCCCCCGGCCTTTTTCAGGGCGAGCGCACCGTCTTTCAGCCAGTTCGGCGCCGCGAAAGGCGCTGGGATCAGCCGGAACATGGCCTGAGCTTAAACCTTTTCGCGGCGTCGCGCGACTTTTGACGCCGGCCGCGCCTCGGCGCATAAGGGGCGCGTGACGACGCCGCCGCTGATCTTCGACCGCGCTCTATGGCGCAAGCGCCTCGCCCGCGCGGCGCGGGCCCAGGAGCCCTGCGACTTTCTCGCCGCGCGCGTGGCCGAAGACCTCGCCTTTCGCCTCGCGCCGATCAGCCGGCCTTTTTCCCGCGCCCTCGATCTGGGCTCGCCGCATCCGGCGATTTCGCAAGCTTTGGCCGCGCCGGGGCGGCTGGTTTTGCGCGCGGCGCCGGTCGTCGAACTCGCGAGCGACGCCACGCCCTCGCTGGTCGCCGACGAAGAGGCTTTGCCCTTCGCGCCGCAAAGTTTCGACCTCGTGGTCAGCGCGCTCAGCCTGCAATTCGCCAATGACCTGCCCGGCGTGTTCGCCCAGGTCCGCCGCATTCTCGCGCCGGACGGCCTGTTCCTCGCCGCCGCGATCGGCGGCCAGACGCTTTCGGAACTGCGCTTCTGCCTCGCCCAGGCGCAGGACGAGATCGAGGGCGGCGCCAGCCCGCGCGTCGCGCCTTTCGCCGATCTGCGCGATCTCGGCGGCCTGTTGCAGCGCGCGGGATTCGCCTTGCCGGTGAGTGATTGCGACGCCTTCACCGTGCGCTATTCAAGCGCCTTCGGCCTGATGCGCGACCTGCGCGCCATGGGCGCGACCAATGTTCTGGCCGCCGGCGCCCGACGCCCCTTGCGCCGCGACGTAGCTTTGCGCGCCGCCGCGCTTTATGCGGAAAAATATTCGGACCCCGACGGGCGAATCCGCGCAACCTTCGAGATCGTCTGGGCATCCGGCTGGGCGCCGCACCAAAGCCAGCAAAAGCCGCTCCGCCCCGGCTCGGCGCGAATGCCGCTCAGCGCGGTGTTGGGCGACAAGAGTCGCGACGCGTAGAGCGCGCTCGCAAATCATAGAGTCGAACGCGCTCTGTTACTTCATTGTTTTGCCGCATATTCTTGTCCGAAAAGTCTATCAACTTTTCGGGAATATGCTTAGGCTTTTTTTGGGCGCCGTCGCCCCCAAAAACGCGGCCAAGGCGATGGCGAGCGAGATCGGCACATTCCAGCCCGCCAGCGAAACGCCGAATATGCGCAGGGCTGGCGTGTCGCAGCGCACGACATGAACATGCTCCAACTGGGCCCGGAAAGCCTCGACCGAGGTCGCCGCGACGAAATTGCCGGTGCAACCCGCCGGCCCCGGCCAGAATTTCAACTCCACCCCGGCGTGATAGGTCGCGAGCGCCGCGCCGGCGAGAAAAAAAACGGCCATCAATCCCAGCGCCGCGCGCGAAAAAAGCGGCGGCGCGTGGCGGGCGAGCAAAAAAGCCGCCGCCGCCAGAGGCAGCGAGGCGTAATAGGGATAGCGCTCGATCAGGCACAATTCGCAGGGCTGGAAGCCCAAGGCTTGAAACGTCCAGGCGCCGGCGAGCGTCGCCGCCGCCGCCGCCAGAACGAGCAGCGCGGCTGTTTCGGGCCGGAGGGCGGCGCGGAGCCGGGCGAAAGGAGTCATGGCGTCACACCAGATGAGCGGCGGTCCAGAAGCCGCCGACGATAATGGCGAGCAGGGTCACGACGAACCAGGCGAAATGCTTTTCCAGCCAGACCCGCATGGGATCGCCGAAATGAGTCATCGCCGCCGCCACGAGGAAAAAGCGCGCGCCGCGCGTGATCGCCGCCAGCAGCACGAACAGCGGCAGATTATAGCCGAGCAGGCCGCTGACGATGGTGACGAGCTTGAAGGGAATCGGCGTCAGGCCCTTCACCAGAATGAAGGCCCAGCCCCAATGGGCGTAGAAGGCGCGCAACGAATCGAGGCGCGACCCATAGCCGTAGAGATGGATGATATATTGGCCGAGGGAGTTGTAAAGCGCGGCGCCGATGAAATAGCCGAGCACGCCGCCGGTGACCGAAGCAATGGTGCAGACGGCGGCATAGAACCAGGCCTTGTTCGGCCTGGCGAGCGACATCGGCAGCAGGATCAGGTCCGGCGGCAGCGGAAAGAACGAGCTTTCCGCGAAGGCGATTCCGGCGAGCGCCAGAGTCGAATGCCGGCTTTCCGCCAGCGCCAGGGTCCAGTCGTAAAGCCTCTTGAACATCATGATCCGATCTTTTGCGGGCGCGACCGTGGTACACCGTCGCGCGCCCCGGGCCAAGAACCCTGTTTAGCCGACGAATGCTAAAAATGACGCAACGCGCGTCTCTGGGCGATTGACGGACCAACGCCGCACGCTATATTCGCGCCTCTTCCGGGGCTCCCCCGGCGAGCCCCTGTGGCGGAATTGGTAGACGCGCTCGACTCAAAATCGAGTTCCGCAAGGAGTGCTGGTTCGATTCCGGCCAGGGGCACCAAAAAGCCGTCCAAGACAGTCCGAAACCGTCCGGAACGCCTTGAAAAACCTAATGAAAGCATGTGGTTTCCGTCTTAGGGCGTCCATAGGCGCGCACTGGAATCCCGTGCGAATCGCTCATCTCATCCAGTCATATTAGCCTTCCCCGAAATGGCAGTCGGGTCGGCCTGCACATCTTCCTTTTCGAGGCTTGCTCGGCGTTCACTCGCGTTGCGGCCCGCACACTCGCGCCGTCACCTATAAGTGACCGGCTACCCGGGGGCTTCAGACATTTCCTTGCCTCCATGCCTGCTCCGGTTGCTTTCGGCTGGAGCGGTCGCCGAGTGGGGCTTGCACCCACTGGAAAGCGGCGCCTTTCCATGGCGCACGCCATATCCGGAAATTCGGCGAGGATCTTACGAACTGGCCATTCCGGCGGATTGCGGACGGTCCCGAGCGTCGTCGGCAAGGGTGGCTTGGCGTCAGGAGCGCAATTTCCGCGCCGTGGCAAGTGAACCAACGAAAAGGCGGAAGGCTGCGGACGTCGGCGTCAATGCCGAAGATGCGCAGTTGCGGCGCCGAATGCGCAATTTCAACTCGCAGTTTGTTTGAAGCGACGCTGTCACGATTCTGGGCAGACGCCGCGCCAGCTCGTTGCCGGCGCAGCTCCCGGAACCGCCGGCGCGTCGCTCACGTCGCTTTCAATCGCTGGAAGCTTGTTTCCGACAGCCTCGAAATGAGGTCGTCGCCGTCTACGACGCCCGCCAGAACCGGCGCGCGGTTCGATCGACTTACCTACCGATCGCCGTTCCCGGCGTCTTCCGCCGAGAAAAGCGGACCATTTCGCGTCATCACGTTCGTGTGAATCTGGCGCAGCCGCAACTGGAGAGGGGTTCCGTCGCTCGGTCGCGGCAACCGGTCCTCCAGTCTTCCAACATCCCCCGCATTCAATTCGCGCGGCCCTCGCACGACGGCTCTGATGAGCGTGGCGTCGGGTTCATGTCCGCGAGAAACGCGCACATCGGCCAAAAAGGTTCCCGGATATTCGCGGAGTTCCTGTCTGAGACCCTGTGTGATGCTGGCCTCGAATAGCGCGGCCCCGACCAGCGTTCGCAAATTGATCAGCAGCGCGCCGAAGAGAACGAGAAGAATTCCGACGTTGATCAAATTGGGCGCCAGCAGTTTCGCCCAGTGGCCGCGCGCGATCCCGCTGGCACAGATAACGAACGCGGCGGCGCTCTGGATTGCGACGATATTGATGAAAGCCAGCGAAAATGCGCCCGCCGCCAGTTCGAATTCGCCTCGGGCAAGCAGCAGGCCGCAACTCGCCAGCGGCGGAACCAAAGCGGTGGCGATCGCGACGCCGACGAAAGCGATGCTCAAGCGCGGCGAGATTGAAGCATAAGCCCCGGCGGCGCCTCCGCCCAAAGCGATCATCAATTCAAAAAAATTCGGGGAGGTTCGCTCCAGGATCTGATGGGTCAGCGGGACGTCGCGGTGCATGAAGCCGATGACGATCGCCGTCGCGAGAACGATCGCAACCCCTCCGCCCACCGCGAGCGACGCCTTGCGCAACAGGGCCAGATCGCCTTCCACAAGCGCCAACGCCGCCCCGGAGATCGGTCCGAGGAGCATGGCCAAAATCATGGCGCCGATCACGACGGCCGAGCTATTCGAGAGCAGCCCGTAACAGGCCACGACCGTGGCGAGCGCGTTCATGACGACCAAGGGCTGGTCGAAACTGCAGGCGTCTTCCATGTCCTTGTGGACACGGGCGTAATGGTCAGCGTTGTCCGCGACTTTCATTCGCCTGATCTTTCTCGCCCACATCACGCGAGTCCGGCGAGACGCAGGATGATCAAAATGACCGCCTTCGCCGGGCGTATCACAAGTTCATCAAACAGGTTGATCCGCAATCCGGTCTGCGCCTCCAACGCCGGCAGCAGGAAAAACATGCCGACCAGGATCATCATGCCATAGGGCTCCAGCGCGGCGAGCGGCGCCGCGAGCGCATTCGGCAGCAAGCCGACGGCGACGCGTCCGCCGTCCAGCGGCGGCAGTGGAAGCATGTTGAACACGGCGAGAAAGACGTTGATGCTGACCGCATTGACGAGATTGGCCAGCGCCCATCGCTCGGCGCCGGCGGGAAGAACGCCGACGGCGTGGACGAGAAGGGCGGCGGCGACCGCCAAAGCGATGTTCATGCCCGGTCCGGCCGCCGCCACCCAGATCATGTCGCGGCGCGGCTGGCGCAATTGCTGGAAATTCACCGGCACAGGCTTGGCGTAGCCGAACAGAAAGGGCGCGTGGATCATCAGAAGCAGGGCCGGGAGCAGCACCGTGCCGAACGGATCGACATGCCGCAGCGGATTGAAGGTGACGCGTCCGGCCCGCCAGGCCGTGTCATCGCCGAAAACATGGGCCACATAGCCATGCGCGGCTTCGTGCAGGGTAATGGCCAGCACCAAGGGTAGAACCCAGGTCGACACCGTAAACAATGTCATGACGCCTTGCAGGCGCCAGCGCCTCTCCCGGTTACGTTCGCTGCATGGGCCATGACCAGGCTCCTGATCCGTTAATGCGTCGGGGCGACGGTCGGTTCGATCAAGCGGCCGCCTTGCGCGCCGCCAACGCCATGGCGATCAGCGAAGCGCCGCCGAACAGCAGGTCGATTCCGACGAGCAGGCCGAGCGCCCAGATCAGCGTCCCCGGCAGGCCGGAAATGATGATTCCGGCGAGGATCAGGTCGATAACGCCATTCAGCAGCAGCCACTCCCATTTGCCGGACAATTCGCGACGATGGGCGATGGCGAGGAAAATGACCGCAGCCCCATCGACGATGAAATAGGCGGCCAGCACATAGGTCAGCGTCGCCAGACCCTGGAACGGATTCCACAGCAGCAGCGCGCCGGCGCCAAGCGCGGCGACCGCCGACAGGAGAGACCAGCCGAATCCCGGCGCGGATTTGGCGCGAAAGGTGAAATAGAGACCCAAAAGCCCCGCGACGAGGAACAGCCAGCCCAGGAAAATCGTCGTGGCCAGACCGGCGAGCGGCGGAACGACTATGGCCCCCAGGCCGAGGATGCATAAAATGAGTCCTTCGGCCAGAAACAGGCCCCAATGGTCATGCATCGACCGGCTGATGGTCTCGATCATTTGGGAGTTGGGCGTCGGTTGAGGCATGGACATGGCCAGGTTTCCTTGGTCTTCAGCAATGAATTTTTATGCGCGGCCGGCGCTCGCAACGACGTTGGTTTCGCGCCGCTATCGCCGGACCGCCGAGGACGACTGACCGCAAGACGATTGCGGCTCGCCTGAATGGTCACTTGGCGGGTTTGATGCTCGCCGCGATTTCCCTCGCGGCCTGCTCTCCCTTGTCGATTTCGGAGGGCGACATGCGCTTGACCAGATCGTCGCGCAGGCGCTCCGCCAGACCGTCGCCGTGAAGAGCGGAATTTTCATACCAGGCATAGGCCTGGGACTTGTCTTGCGCGACGCCGAGTCCCAAAGCGAAGATGTGTCCCAGCTCCTCCTGCGCCGTGGCGTCGCCGGCGATTGCGGCTTTATGCAGCCAATCTTGCGCCTTGCCGAAATCCTGGAAGGTTGCGGTTCCTCTCAGATAGAGCTCGCCGAGACGCCTTTCCGCCGGAACGAACCCTTGGCCGGCCGATTTTTCAAGCAGCGCCTGCTCTTTCGCCATATCCGGTTTGGAATTGGGATCGTCATCGCTGTAAATGTCCGCGAGCCAATATTGCGCCTTGGCGTTGCCATCCTTGGCCAAAGGCGTGAGCAGAGCCAGCGCGGTCTGGTCGTAGCCCGACCGGAAAGCCTCCAGCGCCATTTGCAATTTCGCGTCCGGCGTCATGGGGCGCCTTTTTTCCATGAAGCGGCCGCCGAACAGCCCGACCACTAAAACCGCAGCAACGATGCCGGCTGCCGCCCATATAAGCGGAGCCTTGGTCTCCCCGGGTTTGCTTGTTTGCTCAGTCATGGGAACGGCCTTTCGACATTTATTCATACCCTGTTATCTGTTGGCTGGAAATTGCGCGCCATCTCCGATCTCGCCAGCCCGCGTCCGGCAGGACCGGGGAGATCCCCGCCTCGATCGCGCCAGGGTTTCGATCAGGCCGACTGCTCCACGATCCAGCGGCCGATTGGCGGCCAATGTTCTTTCAGGGTGCGGGCGCCCATGAACAGCCCGATGTGGCCGCCATGACCCGCAAGCAACAATGAAATTTGATATACGGTCAGCTCCTCCGCGCGCTTCCAACGATTGATGCGATCCATGGGGCGTGACCTGTGCGACCAGCGAAAATTGCAGCTTGCATCCTCCACTAGTTTCCGACAACGTCCAGCTTGCTCGGTGAGCTTTTGCACAGGGTCTCTAGCGCATTCGGCAAAAGCAGCGGCGGTCATCTGGATGGGCATTGATGCGCTTGCGAAAGGCGCAGCTTCAAAATTTGTTGGTATAATTGTTGGCATAAATATTTTTTCCAAATGCAAATATTAGATATATCAATTCGCTACGCGCTATATTCGATCCCGGCCAGCACCATTCCTGAACACGATTGTCAACATTTTTTTGGTTTGGACAGCGCCCCGCGAAAATCAAGCAGGTTATTCGGGGCGATCGGACGCGTCCCCGGAATGCGAAGAGGCGAAGCGAACATGAGCACAGCAGTGAAATCGGTGCCGGGCGGTCCGTTCCAGGAGGTGCTCGCGCTCCTCATGGCCCACGCCCTCGGCGGCGCGGAGAGTGAATCGGACCCGTTCGTGCTGTCGCGACTGGTGCGCGAATATATCGCCTGGGCGCTCGCGCTCTACTATCAGTGCGACCACTGCAACCACCATCATCATCGGGCGATCGTCGCGTTACAGAAGAAGGAGCAGGAGCCGCAGTGGCCGTGGGAGCCGGTGATCGCGGAGGTCGTGCTGTTCACACGCGCCAGGCAGTCGGACGTATCGAGCGAGGAATGGCGCGTCTGGGAGCGGCAGTGGAGCCGCCTGACGCACATCCTGTCGACTGAAAACGCGCGCATTGTGACTCTGATCCTGTTCGCTATCGGCATGGCGCGCGACGACAAGGATCTGGTGCGGCTCGCTTTCGGCTCCGCCGCCGGCATGTGCGCCGACAAGACGCGGCTGCCAGGCGTCGTGCGCGACGTATTCCGCGTCGTCGTGGCGATGAAAGCCGCCACCACTCAGTTCCGCATGGAGGCCGATATCAAGGCGCTGCTGGCGAAGCAACACGCCGAATCGGCGTGACAGCCGGTTCGAAGATTTCCCGAGGCTTTCGGGAGCCTTGCGACGCTGCGGGCCGTGAGCCGGATCATGGCCATTGCCGCGAAACCATCCGTCGCGAGCTCTTGCCCACACACAAATTCGCCGTTTAGAGCATATTCCCAAAAAGTTGCAGACTTTTTGAACAAGAATATACTTTGAAACAATAAGCTAGAGCGGATTCGACTTAATTCGGGTCATATCCGGCAGCGGCGAAGAAATTTGCGCATTCTTGCGGCGTGAACGCAAGCAAGGCTTCGCCGATGACGTTCCAAAGGCCCTCCATAGTTCGCTCCGCAGCTTTTCGCAGAAGTGCTTTCAGCTTCGAGAAGGCGTTTTCGATCGGGTTGAAGTCCGGGCTATAGGGCGGCAGGTAGAACAGCTTCGCGCCCGCCGCTTCAATGGCGGCGCGAACGCCAGGCCGCTTGTGACTGCCAAGGTTGTCCATGATCACGATGTCGCCAGGCGAAAGGGTCGGAACCAGAACCTGATCGATATAGGCCTGGAACCAGACGCCGTTGATCGGCCCGTCGAGCACCATCGGAGCGACCATTCCGGTCAAGCGCAAGCCGCCAATGAAGGTTGTTGTTTTCCAATGGCCATGCGGGATGCTGGCGCGCAGCCTCTCGCCCTTTGACGCTCGTCCGCGCAGCCGCGCCATATTGGTGGAGGCCCATGTTTCGTCAATGAACACAAGGCGTTCCGGGTCCAGGTCGAGTTGCCCATCGAACCAGTCTTCTCGCCGCTTCAAAATGTCGGGACGGTTTTGTTCAGCTGCGTGAGCGGTTTTTTTTAAATGTCAGCCCGCAGCGGTCGAGGAATGTCCACAATGTCGAGCGCGAGGTTTTCACGCCGCAGTCCACGGCCAGCCGCTCAAGTAACTCGCTGATCGTCAGGTCCGGGGTTTGATCAATCAGCCCGAGCAAAAAATCCCGGTGCGGGTCCAGCTTGCAGCGCCGGGGCTGTCCTTGTTTGTGGGCTGTTCGTTCACCGGTCTGGCGAGCGCGGCGCACCCATACGATGGCCGTCGCTGGACCTATCCCGAAATGCGCAGCCGAACCCCGAACAGACTTGCCAGATAACGCGGCATCGATAACGCGATCACGCAAATCCTGGCTGTAAGCACGGGCCATGGGATGCCTCCCTCGCAATCACGAGAAAAGAATCGCACGGCTCCGCACGATTGGGAATCCCTCTTGAATCGAAAAACGGCGAACCCGCTCTAGAGCATTCTTCCGATTCCGAAGGAACGGAAAATGCTCTAGCGCCGCGAATTGTTGGCATATTTGTTGGCATAAAAATTTTTGTCCTCCATGAATTATCGAGAAAACGATCCTCCGCGTCGTAAATATGATCCCTGTCAGCACGCTTATCGTGAAAATTTATCGAAGAATTTGGGCGCTCATTCTGATTTTCGCCGCCTTCAATCCTCCGCCCAAAACCGGTAGCCGACGCCCGGCTCCGTCAGGATCAGCTTCGGCGACTCGGGCCTGGCTTCGATCTTGGCGCGCAACTGGCCGACGAAAACGCGCAGATAGGGCGTGTCCTGGGCGTGGGCCGGACCCCAGACATTGAGGAGAATCTGGCGGTGAGTCGCCACGCGCCCGGCGTGATGGACCAGGAAGGCGAGCAGGTCGTATTCCTTGGGCGTCAGCTTCACCGCGACGCCGTCGCGCGTCACCAGCCGGCGCTCCAGGTCGATGCGCAGCCCGTCCGCCTCGAACACGATCGGCTTCACCTGTTCCTGGCCCGCGAGCCGCGCCGCCACCCGCAGCCGCGCCAGAAGCTCGCCGATCTTGAACGGCTTTTCGACATAATCATTGGCGCCGAGATCGAGCGCCTCGATTTTCTCCGCCTCGCGGTCGCGGGCCGACAGCACGACGATTGGGCGGTTGCAAAAGGCGCGCGCCTTGACCAGAACCTCCTTGCCGTCCATGTCGGGCAGGCCGAGATCGAGGATGACGAGGTCGGGCGCGGCGGTGGCGATCATGTGCAGCGCCTCGCGGCCGGTTCGCGCATGGATGACCGCATAATCGGAGGCCTCCAGCGCCGTGGTGAGGAATTTCAGGATCTGTTCCTCGTCGTCGACGATCAGGACGCGCTGTTTCATGCCGGCAGCCTCTCCCTCATCTCGGCCACGGGAAAGCGCAGCACGATCCGGGTTCCGCGCCGGCGCGCCGCCGGGCTTTGCGCTTCGATCGTTCCGCCCATCGCCTCGATCAGCCCCTTGCAAATGGAAAGGCCCAGGCCCGTTCCCGCCTTGCGCCCGTCCGACTTGCCGCCGCGATAGAATTTCTCGAACACGCGGGTGAGATCGGCCGGCTTGATTCCCGGTCCATCGTCGGTGACCGTGATCGCCACCTGGTCGCCCTCGCGGCGCGCATGGACGACGGCCTTGGAGCCGCCGCCATATTTATGGGCGTTGTCGAGCAGGTTGAACAGCACCTGCTCCAGCAATTGAGCGTCGCCGCGAATAGAGGGCAGGTCCGGCGCCAGCGAGGTTTCGATTGAGTCCGCGCCAAAGGCTTTCCGGCCACGCTCGACCGCGTTGCGGATGCAATCGGCGGCGTCGAGATAATCCCGCCGCGCCTTCAGCGCGCCGGATTCGATGCGCGACATGTCGAGCAGATTGGCGATGAAACGGGTCAGCCGCTCCGTCTCCTCCTCGGCGGAAGCCAGCAATTCCTCGGCTTTTTGCGGCGACAGCCGGTCGCGCAACTGCCGCAGGGTCGAAATGGAGCCGGAAATGGTCGCCAGCGGCGTGCGCAAATCGTGCGATAGCGAGGAGAGCAAAGTCGTGCGGAGTTTTTCGTTGTCTTCGAGCGCCGCCGCGCGCACCGCCTCGCCGATCAGCAGCGAACGGTCGACGGCGAGCGCCGTCTGCTCCAGAAACGAGGTCAAGGCGCGTTCGAATTCGGGCGTCGGCGCGCCGCCGCGCGCCATCGGCTCGAAGGCGAACACGCCAACCGCCCCGCGCGGGGTGAGGAGTGGCCGGAACTGTTTGGCGAGGTTGGGCAAGGTGTCGGTGCGCCAGCCGGCGATTTCGCTCTTGGAAAAAGCCCAGCGCGCGGCGCTCATCTCGCCATCGTTCAATTCGACGTCGGGCGGCCAGGCAATGCGAAGCTGCAAGTCGCCCTCTTCCGGAATCAGGAAGGCCACGGCGCCGCCGACGACTTTCTGGAGATGGGCCGCCGCGGCCCACAGCACATCGTCGAGCTTGGCGGCGCCAGCCAGTTTACGCGAAAATTCATAAAGCGATTCCGAATGCTGGGCGCGCTGCCGCACCGCCTCGGCCTGATCGTGGACGCGGCCGGCCAAAGTGCCGGTGAAGACCGCGACCATGACGAAAACCAGCAGCGACAGGAGCTCCTGCGGCGATGCGACGGTGAAGGTGTAGATCGGCGGAATGAAGAAGAAATTATAGGCCAGGAAGGACAGGATCGAGGCGGCGACCGCCGACCACAGGCCAAAGGAAACCGCGCAGCCGAGCACCGCCAGCAGAAAGACCATCGACAGGTTCGACAGTTTGATGAACAGCGACAAAGCTTCGCCGACGCCAACCGCCAAGGCGACCGCGACAAAAGCCGCGATCAGGCCGGGAACGAGACCCTTCGGCTTGGGTGCCGTCCATCGCAAAGCCGCGCGCGGCGTCTCCCGTTCCGGCGTCGTGATGACCTGAACCGCGATATCGCTCGCCCGGCGCACCATTTCGTCGGAAAAGCTGTGGCCCAGGCGCCGTCGCAGCCAGCCGGCGCGCGAGCGTCCGACAATGATCTGGTTCACGTTGTCGCGCCGCGCAAAGCGCAGAACCTCGCCGACGATGTCGCTGGCGCTCAGGCGCTGGCTTTGCGCGCCCAGCCGTTCCGCCAGTTGCAGGGCGTCGTCGATCCTCTTGAGCCGCGCCGGATCGGTCTGCTCATGGCCGGGCCGCTCGACATGGACCACAACCCAGGAGGCGTTGAGCTTGGTCGCCATGCGGCCCGCCGTGCGGACCAATATTTCGGCGCGGTCGTCGGGGCCGATGCAGACGAGGAGGTAATCAGAGGTCTCCCAGGGCCCTTCTATGGCGTTCTGCCGCAGAATAACGACCATCTGGTCGTCCACCCGGTCGGCGGTGCGGCGCAGCGCCAGTTCGCGCAAGGCGGTGAGATTGCCCGGCGTGAAAAAATTCTGCACGGCGCGGCGCGCGGTCTGCGGCAGATAGACCTTGCCCTCGTGCAGACGCTGGATCAGCTCCTCCGGCGTAATATCGACCAGGATCACGTCCTGGGCGTTCTTGAGCACACTGTCGGGCACGGTCTCGCGCACCGCGACGCCGGTCACCCGGCTCACCACATCGGCGAGGCTTTCGAGATGCTGGATGTTGAGCGCCGTCCAGACATCGATGCGCGCATCGAGCAGTTCCTCGACATCCTGCCAGCGCTTGGGATGGCGGCTCTCGGGCGCGTTGGTGTGGGCGAGTTCGTCCACCACGATCAGCGCGGGCTTGCGCGCCAATGCGGCGTCGAGGTCAAATTCCTCGATGGTCCGGCCGCGATACTCGACCAGGCGGCGGGGCAGAACCTCCTGCCCTTCGAGCAGGGACGCCGTTTCCGACCGGCCATGGGTTTCGACCAGCCCGATCACGACATCGAGCCCGCCGGCCATGAGTTGGCGAGCGCCTTGCAGCATGGCGTAAGTCTTCCCCACGCCGGGCGCGGCGCCGAGGAAGACTTTCAGTTTGCCGCGCCCTTCGCGTCCCGCCAGCGCCAGTAGCGCGTCGGGATCAGGGCGGCGATCGAGATCGCGCTCCGTCGCCATGGCTTATTCTAGAGCATATTCCCAAAAAGTTGCAGACTTTTTGGACAAGAATATGCGTTGAAACAATTAACTAGAGACTTCTTCCGATTCCGAAGGAACGGAAAAGGCTCTCGCGCGTCATTTAAGCTCGTCGAGCGCCAGATTCAGTTCGAGCACATTAACCCGCGGCTCGCCGAAAAAGCCCAGCCAGGGATTTCGCACCTGGGCGAGTACGAGATTGCGCATTGTTCCCGCATCGAGACCGCGCGCCTTGGCCACTTCCGGCGCCTGAAGCAGAGCGTTTTCCGGCGAAATGTCCGGATCGAGCCCGGAGGCCGAAGTGGTCAGGGCGTCGGCCGGCAGAGGCCCGGTCCAGCCTGCCGCGCGCTTGGCCTCGACGCCCGCCTTCACCCGGTCGATCAGCGCCTTGCTGGTCGGCCCGAGATTCGAGCCGCTGGAATTGTCGGCGTTATAGGGCGCGTCCACGGTCTTGCTGGCGTCTTTCGGGTCGGGCGCGCTGGTCGCCGAGGGGCGCGGATGGAAGTATTTCGCCGAGACGAAATTCTGCCCGATCAGCGCCGAGCCGACGACCTTGCCGTCGCGCAGGATCAGCGAGCCGCCGGCCTGCCGGGGGAACAGGACGGAAGCGATTCCGGTCATGGCCAGCGGATAAGCGAGGCCGGTAAGCAAAGTGAACAGCGCCAGCAGGACGACGGCGGGACGGAAATGAGCGAGCATGGCCTTCTCCTCAGGCAAGATGCAGCGCGGCGACGACGAGGTCGATCGCCTTGATGCCGACGAAAGGCGCGACCAGGCCGCCGAGGCCATAGATCAGCAGATTGCGGCGCAGCAGCGCCGCCGCGCCGACCGGGCGATAGGTCACGCCCTTGAGCGCCAGCGGGATGAGCAGCACGATGATCACGGCGTTGAAGATCACCGCCGACAGGATCGCCGACTGCGGCGACGACAGGCGCATGACATTGAGCGCGCCAAGTTCCGGATAGGTCGCCAGGAACAAAGCCGGCAAAATGGCGAAATATTTCGCCACGTCATTGGCGATCGAGAAAGTGGTCAGCGAGCCGCGGGTCATCAGCAATTGCTTGCCGATCTCCACGATCTCGATCAGCTTGGTCGGGTCGCTGTCGAGATCGACCATATTGCCGGCCTCGCGCGCCGCCTGGGTGCCGGTCTGCATGGCGACGCCGACATCGGCCTGGGCCAGCGCCGGCGCGTCATTGGTGCCGTCGCCGCACATGGCGACGAGGCGCCCGCCGGTCTGCTCCTTGCGGATGAATTTAAGCTTGTCCTCCGGCGTCGCCTGGGCGAGGAAATCGTCGACGCCGGCTTCGGTGGCGATCGCCGCGGCGGTCAGCGGATTGTCGCCGGTGATCATCACGGTCTTGATGCCCATGGCGCGCAGGGCGGCGAAGCGCTCCTTGATGCCCGGCTTGACCACGTCCTTGAGGTGGATGAGGCCGAGCAGCGAGTTGTTGATCGCCACCGCCAGCGGCGTGCCGCCGGTGCGGCTGATGCGATCGACGCCCTGGCGAAACTCCGGCGGCGCCTGGTCGGGCGTCAGCCCGACGAATTTCAGCACCGAATCGACCGCGCCCTTGCGCAATTTGCTTTCGCCGAGATCGACGCCCGAGAGGCGGGTCTGGGCGGCGAAGGGAATGACCACCGGCGATTTGCCCGACAGGTCGGGCTCGGCGAGGCCGAAATCGCTCTTGGCGAGGGCGACGATCGAGCGCCCTTCCGGGGTTTCATCGGCGAGGCTGGAAATCAGCGAGGCTTCCGCCAGCTTGCGCGGCTCGACGCCCGGCAGCGTGATGAATTCGCTGGCCATGCGGTTGCCGAAGGTGATGGTGCCGGTCTTGTCGAGCAGCAGCGTGTCCACGTCGCCCGCCGCCTCGACGGCGCGGCCGGAGGTGGCCAGCACGTTGAAGCGCACCAGACGGTCCATGCCGGCGATGCCGATGGCCGAGAGCAGGCCGCCGATGGTGGTCGGGATCAGCGTCACCAGCAGCGCCACCAGCACGGTCACGCTGACCATGGTGTTCGAATAAGTCGCGAAGCTCCACAGCGTGACCACCGCGATCAGGAACATGATGGTGAGGCCGGCGAGCAGCACCGACAAGGCGAGCTCGTTCGGCGTCTTCTGCCGCTCGGCGCCCTCGACCAGCGCGATCATGCGGTCGATGAAGGTGTTGCCGGGCTGGGCGGTGATGCGCACCTTGATCCAGTCGGAGAGGACCGTCGTGCCGCCGGTGACGGCGCAGCGGTCGCCGCCCGCCTCGCGGATCACGGGCGCCGATTCGCCAGTGATCGCGCTTTCGTTGACCGAGGCGACGCCTTCGATAATGTCGCCGTCCGACGGGATCAGATCGCCGGCTTCGACCAGGACGATGTCGCCGACGTTCAGGTCCGGCGCCGGGACGGTCGAATAGGCCATGCCGAGATGACCGCGCCCGTCGGGGTCGAGCAGCCGCTTGGCCAGAGTGTCGCTGCGGGTGGCGCGCAGGGTCGCCGCCTGGGCCTTGCCACGCCCCTCGGCCACGGCCTCGGCGAAAGTGGCGAACAGCACGGTGAACCACAGCCACAGCGCGATCTGGCCGGAAAAGAACGGCGACTCGCCATGGCCGAACAAAAGCGCGCGCAGCCACAGGAAAGTCACCAGGGCGGCGACGATTTCGGTGACGAAGATAACCGGATTGGCGGCCAGATGATGCGGCGCCAGCTTCTTCACCGCATCGATCGCGGCGGAGCGCATGATCGCCGTATCGAACAGCGAGATCTGGTGTTTGGATTGCGATTTCTTGGACATTTCGAATGACCTTTTTTTGTGCCGGCCGCTAACGCGACCGGCGCCCCTCGCGTCAGCTCGGCCCTTAGCCCGTCGCGAGACGGGCCTCCGCCGAGCGCCCTATGGCGTTCGCGCCCAGCCGAGGCTGGCGCCTCGGGCTCAGAACGTCTTGCCGGCGAACATCAGAAAATGTTCGACAACGGGACCGAGGGCGAGGGCGGGGAAGAACTGCAGGCCGCCGACGATCAGGATGACGCCGACCATCAGGCCGACGAACAGGCCGCCGTCGGTCGGGAACGTGCCGAGCGAGGCCTGGACCTTCTTCTTGGCGGCGATCGAGCCGGCCATGGCCATCACCGGCGCGACATAGCCGAATCGGCCGAGCGCCATGGCGACGCCGAGAGTGGCGTTGTACCAGGGCGTATTGGCGTTGAGGCCGGCGAAGGCGGAGCCGTTGTTTCCCGTCGCCGACGTATAGGCGTAGAGGATTTCCGACAGGCCGTGCGGGCCGTTGTTGGCGAGGCTCGCCAGGGCCGAGGGCAGCACCGCCGCCACCGCCGAGAAGCCGAGGATCGAAAGCGGCAGGATCAGCACCGCCAGCATGGCGAGCTTGACCTCGCGGGATTCGATCTTCTTGCCGAGAAATTCCGGCGTGCGGCCGACCATCAGCCCGGCGATGAACACGGTGATGACCGCGAAGACCACAAGACCGTAAAGGCCCGAGCCGACGCCGCCGGGCGTGATCACCCCGAGCTGCATCAGGAACATCGGGATCAGGCCGCCGATCGGCGTCAGCGAATCGTGCATGGCGTTGACCGCGCCGCAGCCGGTGCCGGTCGTCGCCGCGACAAAAAGCGACGACAAAGCGAGTCCGAAGCGCGTCTCCTTGCCTTCCATATTGCCGCCGGCGGGGTCGAGGCCGAGGTGAGTCAGCAGCGGGTTGCCGTAGCTTTCCGCGGCATAGACAATGGCGACGCCGGCCAGAAGCACCACACCGGCGATCTTGAACAAGGCCCAGCCCTGTTTCTCCGACCCGACCATCTTGCCGAAGGTGATCACCAGGCCGAAAGAGACGGCCAGCAGCGCCCAGATCTGCACCACGTTGGACCAGGCGTTCGGGTTCTCGAAGGGATGGGCGGAGTTGGCGTTGAAGAAGCCGCCGCCATTGGTGCCGAACTGCTTGATCGCCTCCTGGCTCGCCATCGGGCCAAGCGCGATGGTCTGCTTGGCGCCTTCGAGCGTGGTCGCGTCGACCGAGCCGGCCAGGGTCTGCGGAACGCCGCTCGCCAGGAACCCAAGGGCCAGAATCAGGCTGATCGGCAGGAAGACATAGAGCGTCGCCCGGGTCATATCGACCCAGAAATTGCCGAGCGTCGCCGCGCTGTGACGGGCGAAGGCGCGGGTCACCGCGATGGCGAGGGCGACGCCGGTCGCGGCCGAAAGGAAGTTATGCACCGCCAGGCCGGCCATTTGCGAGAAATTGCTCATGGTCGTCTCGCCGCTATAGGCCTGCCAATTGGTGTTGGTCAGGAAGCTGATCGCGGTGTTGAAGGCGAGATCTGGCGGGACATTGTCGAAATGCTGCGGGTTGAACGGCAGAAAAGCCTGGAGCCTCAGGATCGCGTAGAGAGACGCGAAACCCGCCGCCGAAAAGACCAGCATGGCGATCGTATAGGCGAGCCAGTTCTGCTCCCGCTCCGGCGCAACCCCGGCGAGGCGGTAGAATCCGCCTTCGATCGGGACGAGGACCGGAGACAGGAAAGTGCGCTCGCCGGAAAAGACGCGCGCCATATAAAGGCCGAGCGGACGCGTGGTGAGCGCGACCAGGCCAAGGATCAGGCCGATTTGCAGCCAGCCGGCAAGGGTCATGGCGAACTCCAGAAAATTTCAGAAGCGCTAATTTAAGAAGCGCTGATTTCAGAAGCGCTCGGGATTGAGCAGGGCGAAAACGAGATAGATCCCGAGCAGGACGGCCACGATCAGGCCGAGGATCGGTTCGAACATCCGTGCCTCCGTCAGGCCCGCGTCAGGGCTTTGGCGTAAAGAATCATCCCGCCCATCAGGCCGAGGCCCGCGGCGAGGTAAATGACATCCCACATGGGCTCGCTCCTTTGCGGCTTGTCGGGGGCATATGGCGCCAGCCGGAATAAGGACGCTATGGAGGAAAAAGGCGCGCCGCATAAAGCGGTCATAAAGATTTCGGCGCCGCCAGCTTCTTCGCCGCGCTTCGCGCCGCCTCGCGCATGCGCTCGGATTGTCCGGGGCGCGGAACGCTCCAGCCGATCTGCCGCGCCAGCGCCGCCAGCGGCCGGCTTTCCGTCTGCGCGCGCTCGATCCGCGCGCTCAAGGCGTCATGGTCCTCGGCGCGGACCTAATCGCCGGTTCGCCGCACGTATATGCCGAGACAGTCGCGCGGCGCCTCGACCATGCCGCAGGCGGCGCAGAGCCAGATTTCCGCGCGCTCGTCCTCTGGAACGGCTTGCGGCGCATTTTCGCGCGGCGCCTGCGCCAGCAGGTTTTTCGCACGCAGGCGCAAATCCGCCAGACCGCGCTCGAAGCCTGCCGGCGTCGCCGTTTCCGCGACGACATCGCCGGCGAAGCCGCGCAAGGCCTCGTTATATTCGTGGAGGTTCACAAAATATTCGAGCAGGTCGGCATGGCTGGCCGCGTCGACGACCAAGGCGCGCTTGAAAGCGCAGGCCGCCACGCATTCCCCGGCGTTGCCCATCGCGCCGCAGCCGATGCAGCGCCATAAGGTCAGACTTTCGGGCGAGGTTTCATCGGCCTCGGCCATGTTCCGTCCCGCAGGCCAGCCGCTCGATCGCCTCGTCGAGCGCGGGGCCGGAAAAGGCGAAGGCGAGCACAGCGTCCTCGCCCTCGATCGACAAGACTTCGGCGTCGAGAAAGGCCAGCAGGCAGGCCATGCTTTCCGAGCTTTCGCCAAAGCGCAGGCGGTCGCCCGGGCGCGCCCGTTCCGCCGGGCTGAGCCGCGCGCGCCAGCGGCAGTCGTCCAATCTTTCGACCAGCGCCGCCTCGATCCGCGCGCTTTCCTCGCCGCGAAACCGCAGCCCGACCAATCTGGCGTGTTCACCCATTGGGTTTCTCCCGGCCTTGCTGAACATGAAGGCGCGGGCCCGTCAATGGCGTCGCGCCTTCCCCGGAACTTTCACATGCGCGCCCGGAACAGCGCCGGCCCGTAAACCACAGCAAAGCCAAGGAAGGCGGCGAGCCAGGCGAAGGCCGCGACATGGAGCAGAGCGAAACTCCATTGCGGCGCCAAGGCGGCGGCGATCCGCGCCAACGCGGCGAGAAGAATCGCGACATAAAGTAGCTTCGTCCCCCGCCCCGCCCGCATGGCCTGGCCGGTATGGCCGAGGCTCGCCCGGGTCATCACCGCCAGGGTCATGCCGCCGACCCCGCCGACCGCCCAGGCGTGCAGCCCGGCGCTCGATGAAATCGCCGGACTCCAGGCCGCCAGCCCGCTCAGGATGAAGCCGAGCGGAATGAAGGCGAAGGCGATGTGGAGCATCAACACCAGCGCCTCGCCCGAGGTTCTTTCGCCGGCCCAGCGCGCCAGCCGCGCGATATTCAGCAGGCCGGCGCCGATGAGGGCGAGGCCAACCCCCTTGTTGTCCGGCGCGGCGACCCAGCCGGCCAGCGCCGCGACCGAGGCCGCCATGCACAAGGCGTCGAAACGGCCGAATTTCTGCGGCAACCGTCCCGCAACGCGGCGCTGCAATAAAAAAGTGTGGGTGAAGCTCGGCACGATCCGACCGCCGACCAGCATGATCAGCGCGACGAAAGCAGCGAGCGCGAAGCGCCGGCTGAAAGCCGCGTCGCCGCGAAAATGCGCTTCAACATGGAAGGCGACATTGGCCGCCGCTAGCACGGCGACGACAGCCAGCACCCGAAGGTTGCGCCAGTTCTTTCCCGCGACGATCTCGCGGGCGATGACGAAGGAAAACACAAACAGGAAGGCGCAATCGACCAGGGCGGCGGCGAGCCAGCCGATGTGACCGGACAGGGCCACGGCGAGACGGCCGGCAAGCCAAACCGAAAACAGGAAAAGCAATCCCTTGCCGCGCAGAGGAAGCCTTCCGGTCCAATTGGGAACGGCCGTCAGAAGGAAGCCGGCGGCCACGGCGACGCCATAGCCGAACAAGGCCTCGTGCGCGTGCCAGTCCATCGGCTGGAAGGCGTTGGCAAAGGTGAATTCGCCGAAATATTGCGGCAGCCAGAGCATGACCGCCACCACCGCCCACAAGGCGCTGGAGAAAAAGAACGGCCGAAAACCGTAGCTCAAAATGGCTGGACCTTCGTTCTTGCGCCGGATTCCGAGGTCGGACATGATAGCTCCCTGGTCGCCTGATCCACCTCGGCTACACCTTGCGGGAGGCCGCGACTTTGCCCGAAAGCAAACAGGCGGCCGTGAATGGGGACTATCGCATGGCGCGGCTCGACCGCTCACTGATCGCCGGTGCGCCGGCTTTCGCGAACTTAAGCGCCGAGGCGCTGGACGACATTCTCGCGCGCGCTCAGGTCCAGCGATTTCCCAAGGGCGAGGCGGTCTTTCGCCAGGGCGAGGCGGCCGACAAATTCTTCGTGCTGCTGCATGGCCGTCTGCGCGTCACCCGGATTAATGCCGAAGGCGCGCAAATCCTGGTGCGCTTCATCGCGCCCAACGACATGTTCGGCGTCGCCATGGCGATTGGCGCGGCGGCTTATCCCGGCACGGCGACCGCCGCGGTCGAGTCGCTTGCCCTGTCCTGGCCCAACGCCGCCTGGGCGGAACTGATCGCCGCCTATCCGAGCCTCGCGGTCCAGGCCATGCAATCCTTAGGGCAGCGATTGCAGGACACGCAGGACCGCGTGCTCGACCTCGCCACCCAGCACGTCGAACAGCGCATCGCCGGCGCGGTGCTGAAACTCGTGCGTCAGGCCGGGCGCAAGACCGAGGACGGGATTTTGATCGACTTCCCGCTGTCGCGGCAGGATCTCGCCGAAATGACCGGCGCGACCCTGCACACCGTCAGCCGGACGCTCAGCGCCTGGGCGGCGAAAGGCCTCGTCGATTGCGGTCGCCAGCGCGTCACTGTGCGCGACGAACAGGGCCTCGCGGCAATCGCGGCGGGGGGCGAATAAAAGCCTTCTCTTTTCAATAGGGCGGCGGGCTCTCTCCGCCCGCGCCGGAGGCCGTCAGCATTTCCGCCACACGGGCGCGCGCCTTGGGCCCCATCGGGCCGAGAAAATCGTCCACGACCTTGCCCGAAGCATCGACGACAAAAGTGTGGGGAATGCCGCGCGCGCCCCAGCGCGCCGCCAGATTGCCCAGGGGATCGGCGCCGATTTTTTCGAAGGGATCGCCCCGCCCGGCGAAAAAGGCTTCGACATCCGCCGCGCGATCCTTGAAGGCGACGCCGAGCAGGACAGCCTTGCCCTTGAGGCGCGGATCGCGCGCCAGCGCCATCAGCTCGCCTTGCTCGGCGCGGCATGGCCCGCACCAGGAGGCGAAGAAATTGATGAGCGTGACATGGCCGCGCAGGTCGGCGTCGCTCAAGGGCGCCGATGCGCCAAGCCCCGGCGCGGCGAGCGAGGGCGCGATTGAACCGATCAGCGGCGACGATCCCTCGACCGCCTCGCCGCCTTCATGGCGTCCATAAAGAAATGCCGAGGCCAGGGCGAAGACCAGCAGAGCGACGAGCGAGCCCCAATTTTTTCGCGGCTTTTCCGGCGAAACTGTTTGCGCGTCCATGGTCTTGCCGCTCAGGAAAAAGTCTCGCGCCTTTGCGCCGCGACCGGGATGGAGGCGCGCACTTTGGCGACCAGCGCGGCATCGAGCCGCGCCGTCGCAAAACCCGGCGCATCCGAGACCATGGCGATCTTTTGCCCCCACGGGTCGCAGATCAGCGAATGGCCGTAAGTCAGCCGGGTTTCGCCCTTGGCCCGATGCGCGCCGATCTGGGCGGGGGCGAGAAAATAACATTGCGTCTCGATGGCGCGGGCCCGGCACAGAACCTCCCAATGGTCCTTGCCGGTCTGGAGGGTGAAAGCCGAAGGCAGGACCAGCGCTTCGGCGCCGCGCGCGGCCAGCGCCTGAAACAGCGCGGGAAAGCGCAGATCGTAGCAGATGGCGCAGCCGAAGGTCAGCCCCTCGGCCTGATAGGTCACGACCTCGTCGCCCGGCCTGAAAACAGCGCTCTCGCGATAGGCGGCGCCGTCCGGCGTGGTGACGTCGAACATGTGAATCTTGCGATAGACCGCGATCTCCCGGCCCTGACGGTCGAAAACGACAGAGGTGTTGGACAGGCGGTCGCCGTCGGCGTTCTTTTCCAGCAGCGAGCCGGCGTGGAGGAAAACGCCATGCTTCTTCGCCAGTTCGGCGACAAGCGCATAAGCCGGCCCTTCGCGCAGAATTTCGCCGGCCTCGAATTTTTCTGCCACAGAGCCGCCGAGAAAATCGAACACTTCCGGCAGGCCGATCCAGTCCGGCTGCTCCAGCGCCACGGCCCCCTCGACCAGCCGCCGCGCTTGCGCCAGATTGCCGGCCTTGTCGGCGGTCGAATTCATCTGGATCACGCAAGCCTTCATGGCGCCCCGCCTGTTTCGCGCGCCAGAAGAGCAAGTTTTGGGAAGTGAAACAAGCAAAGTCTTGTTTGGCCGATCGGCCGAACCGACACCCGCCCGCTAAGGTGAAATCCCGCCGACCGGGTCAGGCCTTACCTCAATCAGCCGTTCCATTTCTTGTCCCCGCAAGCCAGCGATACATGAAGGAACCGAGCGGGACAGGACAGGCCGCGCCTGGGGCCTGTCCTGCTATGTTCCTTCCTCGCCGCCTATTGCGCCGCGACAGACGGCAAACCGGCGAGCGCCATGGCAAGTTCGCCTTCGTCATAGTTCTGATCGACCAAATTGCCGGCGAAATAGCTGATATAGGCGCCCATGTCGAAATGGCCGTGGCCCGAGAGGTTGAAGACGATGGTTTCCGACTTGCCCTCGGCCTTGCAGCGCAAGGCTTCGTCGATCGCGCAGCGCACGGCGTGGGTCGATTCCGGCGCGGGAACGATTCCCTCCGCCCGGGCGAATTGCACGCCGGCCTCGAAACAGGGGATCTGATGATAGGCGCGCGCCTCGATCAGGCCGAGGTCATAGAGGTGGGAGACCAGCGGCCCCATGCCGTGATAGCGCAGGCCGCCGGCATGGAAGCCGGGCGGAATGAAGGTCGAGCCGAGGGTATGCATTTTGACCAGCGGCGTCAGATGCGCCGTATCGCCGAAATCATAGGCGAATTTGCCGCGCGTCAGCGAAGGACAGGCCGCCGGCTCGACGGCGATGACGCGGCGCTTGCGCCCGCCGCGCAGTTGAAGGCCGAGGAAGGGAAAAGCGAGGCCCGCGAAATTCGAGCCGCCCCCGGCGCAGGCGATCAAGACGTCGGGATCGTCGCCCGCCAGTTCGAACTGCTGGATCGCCTCCTGACCGATGATGGTCTGGTGCAGCATGACATGATTGAGCACCGATCCGAGGGCGTATTTCACGTCCGCGTTTTTCGCGGCGACTTCGACCGCCTCCGAAATGGCGATGCCGAGCGAGCCGGGACTGTCGGGGTGTTCGACGAGCACCGCGCGGCCGGATTCGGTTTCATTGGACGGCGAAGGAATGCAGCGCGCGCCATAAAGTTCCATCAAGGCTCGGCGATAAGGCTTCTGGTCGTAGGAGACGCGCACCTGAAACACGGTCACGTCGATGTCGAACAGCGAGCCGGCGAAGGCGAGCGCGGAGCCCCATTGGCCGGCCCCGGTCTCGGTCGTCAGTTTCTTGACGCCGGCCTCCTTGTTGTACCAAGCCTGCGGAACCGCGGTATTGGGCTTGTGCGATCCGGCGGGCGAGACGCCCTCATATTTGAAGTAAATCTTCGCCGGCGTGTCGAGCGCCTTTTCGAGGCGGCGCGCGCGGATGAGCGGCGAGGGACGCCACATGCGGAAAATATCGCGTACGGGCTCAGGAATTTCGATCTGCCGCTCCGTGGAAACCTCCTGGAGGATCAGCTCCATCGGGAAAAGCGGCTCGAGGTCCGACGGTCCGACCGGCTGTTTGGTGCCGGGGTGCAGAACGGGATGCGGCGCCGCGGGCAAATCCGCGACAATATTGTACCAGAATTTCGGGATCTGGGTTTCATCGAGCGTATATTTGACCTGGCCGGACATGGCTCCCCCTTACGTTTTTTTCCCAGACAAGAGCAAAGCCGCTCTCCGGTCCTTGATCTGCGTCAGCAGCGGAACGTGAAACGCGCTGCGATCGAGATGGTCGCATGTTGACCGAAAATCGCGGGCAATCAAATTCGTCCATTTTCTGAGGACGGGCTCCCGTTCGGCGGATCAAGCCGCGAGCTTTCGCAACGAACCCTTCTTCCGCCGCCCCGCCCGGCCTAGACTCGACAAAACGAATCGACCTCGCCCGCCATGCGCTTCACCTTTCTCCACGCCGCCGACCTTCATCTCGGCAGCCCGTTTCGCGGCTTGAGCCTGCGCGACGAGGCGCTGGGCCAGCGGCTGGCCGGCGCAAGCCGCGAAGCCTTTGTCGAATTGATCGACCGGGCGCTGGCGGAAAAGGTCGCTTTCGCCATTTTCGCCGGCGATATTTTCGACGGCGACTGGCGCGACGCCACGATCGCTTTGTTCTTCAACCGGCAGATCGCGCGGCTGGCCAAGGCGGGGATCCCGATCTTCCTGCTCAAGGGCAATCACGACGCCGAGTCCAAAATCACCAGGAGCCTGATCTTTCCCGATCTGGCGCGTCAATTCCCGACGAGCCGGGCGGCGACTTTCGAACTTCCCGATCTGTCCGTCGCTCTGCACGGGCGCGGATTCGCCAAGCCGGCCGAGACGGAAAATCTGGCGCGAAGCCTGCCGTCGCCCAAGCCGGGCTGGTTCAACATCGGCGTGCTGCACACCTCCCTTGACGGTCGCCCCGGCCATGCCTCTTACGCGCCGTGCAGCCTCGACGATCTGCGCGCCAAAAATTACGATTACTGGGCGCTCGGCCACGTCCACGCTTACGAGCTGGTCGCGCGC
Source organism: uncultured Pseudomonadota bacterium (assembly GCA_963704565.1). Taxonomy (GTDB): domain Bacteria; phylum Pseudomonadota; class Alphaproteobacteria; order Rhizobiales; family Beijerinckiaceae; genus Rhodoblastus. The sequence continues at coordinate 3,631,220 of OY969917.1, read as the reverse complement.
GATCCCTTTATCGTCTTCCCCGGCAACCTTCAGGGCCGCAGCATCCGCGAGACCGGCGCCAAAGGCGCGGTCCTGGTCGATGTCGCCGACGGGCAGGTGAAAGACCTGCGCCGGCTGATCGTCGATCGCGCGCGTTTTTGCGAAATCGCCCTCGACGCCGCCGCCCATGACGACATGGCCGGCCTGTTGCGGGCGCTGGAGGCCCGCGCCGGCGAGGAAGTCCTTCTGGCCGAGGGCCGGCCGCTCGCCTTGCGCATCCGCATTGCCGGCGCGAGCCCGCTGCATGCCGAACTGGCCGCCGATCCGGCGCGCTGGCGCGACGAGATCGAGGCGGCGGCGCAGCGCGCCCAGGAAGACATCGCCATCGAGCGGCTGCTGCTCGAAACCGAGGCGCCGGCCGCCGCCAAACCCCTTGACCGCGAATTCGACTTCGCGGGCCTGCTCGACGCCTGTCTCGCCGATCCGGACGTGCGCGAAGCGGCGCTCGCCGCGCTGGCGGGCGTGGAGGCGAAAATCCCGGCGCCGGGCCTCGACCTCGGCGCGGAACTCGACGCGCTGTTGCGCGAGGCGCGCGATCTCGCCGTGGCGCGGGCCGAAGGCGGGGACGGGTCATGAGGCTCATCGACCTCACGCTGGATGTTTACGGCCCCTTCAAAGGGCTGCGGCTCGAATTCGACGCCAGCGCGCAAGTTCATATCGTCTATGGCGCCAACGAGGCCGGAAAATCCTCAGCCCTCTCCGCCATCGGCGATCTGTTTTACGGCGCGCCCCGGCGGGAAAAAATTTCCTTCCTGCGGCCCAAGGACATGCGGATCGGCGCGACCATTCGCGGCCGCAATGGCCAGATCCTGCAATTTTTTCGCCGGCGCGGCGACAGGAACACGCTGATCGATTCCACCGGCAGCGCCTTGCCGGACGACGCGCTCGCGCCTTTTCTCGGCGCGGCGACGCGCGAGATTTTCCACCGCGCCTTCGGCCTCGACGCCCAAAGCCTGCGCCAGGGCGGCGACGAAATGCTGCATGCCGAGGGCGAGATCGGCGCCAGCCTGTTCGCCGCCGCCTCCGGCCTGCGCGGCCTGCTCGACCTGCGCAAGGGTTTCGAGGCGGAAGCCGAGAAAATTTTCGGCGACCGCCGCGCCGGCCATCGCGCCTTCTATCTGGCGCTCGACCGTTATGACGCCGCGCGCACGCAAGAAAAGGCGGCGCTGGTTTCGGAAGGCCAGTTGAAGGCGCTCAACGACGCCATCGAATCCTCAAGCGCGCGGATCGCGGAGATCGAGGCCGCCGAAAAGGAGGCCCAGGCCGAAAAGCTGCGGCTGGAGCGTCTGCGCAAGGCCGCGCCGATCCTGCGCCGCCTCGCCGCCTTGCGGGCGGACGCCGCGGCGTTTTCCGATCTCGCCGCCATTTCGCCGGAGGCCGCGACGAATTTTTCGCAAAAACGCGCCGCGCGCGACCGCGCCCACGAGCAGGCCGAACAGGCGCAAAAAAATCGCGAGGCGGCGCGCGCCGAGCTGGAAGCGGCGCGGCCCGACGCCGACATTCTCGCGCAAGCCGAAACCATCGAGGCGCTGATCCGCGCCAGCGGCGCTTTTGAAAAATCCGCCGCCGACCTGCCCAGACGCGAGAAGTCCTTGCAGGAAGCCCGCCAAAAACTCGACCTGCGCGCGCAGGCCTGCGGCTTGGCGGCAATCGACGAATTGCGCGCCGCCGCGCCTGACGCCGCGACGCTTTTGCGCGCCGAAAAAATTTCGACGCGCGGCCGGGAGCTGGCGGTCAAGAAACAGCAGCCGGAGCGCGATCTCACGGAAGAGGAAAGCCGGCTGGCCGCGCTTGGCGCCCAAAAGGGCAAGGCCCTGCCCGAGGCGGAAATGCTGCGGGAAAAATTTCGCGCGCTGGGCGAGGTCGAAAGGCTCGACGCCGCCTTCCGCGATGCGTCGCGCCTGTGCGACGAAAGCGCGCGCCTGCTCGCCGAGACGCAAGGCCGGCTGTCGCCGCCGCTGCAAGACCTTGACCGTTTCGCCCGCAACCCCAGCCCCGAGGCGAGCGCCATCGAACAGGCGGCGCGCGCCTTCGACGATTTTTCCGCGCGCGAAACGGTTTTACGCGCCAAGGCGCAAGAAGCGACGGAGAAACTGGGCGTGGCGCAAAGCCAGTTGCGCAAGCTGGAGCGCCAGGGGCCGATCGCAAGTCTGGCGGACTTGCGCGCCGCCCGCGCCCGGCGCGACCAAGCATGGCGCGATTTGCGCGGCCTTTTCGGGACCGTGCCGCCCGATCCGGCCCGGTTTGAGGACCGCGCGCGGGTTTTCGAGGCTTTTTCCACCGAGGCCGACCGCGACGCCGACGATCTTCTGGCGCGCGCGGCGCAAGTCGCGGCGGCGGAGGCCGAGCGCGAGAAGATCGCGCTTCACGACAGTGAAAAGCATGGCGCCGAGGCGGCGCTGGCCGAGCTTGAAAAAGAAGGCGCGCGGCTGCGCGACGATTGGGCGCGGGCGTGGCGAGCCAGCGGCGTGACGCCCGCCGCGCCGCGCGAAATGCAGAGGTGGCGCATCAACGCCGACCATCTGCTCGCCGCGCGCGAGGAACTGGCGCGCGAAAAGGCCCGCGCCGAGGATTTGCGGCGCCGGCTCGAAGAAGCGCGGCCCGGTCTGGAGGCTCTGGCCGGCGAATGCGGCCTGGAGCCCCTGCCGCTTGGCCCCGGTGGGCTGGCGCGGCGGATCGCGACGCGGATCGAGGAAATCGCCAAGGCGCAGGGCGCGGCGCGCGAGGCCCGCGCCCGGCTCGCCGACGCGCCGGAGCGCATCGCGCGGCTCAAGGCGCAACTGGCGCGGCTGGCGGAAGAGGAAGTCTTGTGGCGCGCCGACTGGCGCGAGGCCCTCGCCCGGCTGCGTCTCGACACTGACGCGACTTTCGACGAGGCGCAGGGCCGAATCGCGCTTTTTCGCGCTCTGCCCGCCGAACTGGACGACGAGGAGGAAAAGGCGCGGCGGGTCGCGGCGATCCGCGACGATCTTTCCGAATTCGAACGAGGGCTCGACGCCCTGCTGGCTTCGTGCGGCCGCGACATTCCCGCGCGGCCGGCGGAAACGGCGGTCGCGAAGCTGCGCGACCGGCTGGCGCGCGCGAGAGAGACCGCCGTTTTGCGCGAGCGCGCGGAACGCGCCCTGCAAGTTGCGGAACAGACTATGCGTCAGGCGGACGAGGCTCTGGCGCTGGCCGACCGGCAGGTCGAAAATCTTTGCGCGGAATTCGGCGCGACCGCCGGGCCGGAAGCGCTGGCGGCGCGGCTTTCCGCGCGCGAGACGGCGGAACGGGAAATCAAGGCGCAAAGCGACAATCTGGCCCTGGTCGCAGACGGATTCGACGAGGCGGCGCTGGCGCGTCAGATGGAAGGTTTTGACGCCGACGCGGCCGAAATCCGGCTTGCGGAAATCGCCCGCCAGAGCGAGGAGCGCACCGGCCAGGCGCGCGAAATTTACGCCGAGCAGAGCGCGAAAAAGGCTGAGTGGGAGGGGCTGCGGGAAAGCGCCGGCGCTGAAGCCGCGATTTTCGCCCGCGAGAGCGCGCGCGCCGACATCCACGAACAGGCGCGGCGCTGGGCGGCGCTGAAACTGGCGGCGCTGCTGGTGGACGCCGGTCTCGCCCGCCATCGCGCCGAGCGCAAGAACCCGCTGCTTGCCCGCGCCGGCGCCTTGTTCGCGGCGCTGACCGAGGGGCGCTATTCCGGGCTGGACCAGACTTTCGCCGAAGACGGCGCGCTTCATATCGGCGCGCGCCGCGCCGACGGCGAAGATCTCGAACTCCGATCCTTGAGCGAGGGCGCGCGCGACCAGCTTTATCTCGCCTTGCGGCTGGCTTTTCTGGAGGATTACGCGGCGCGGGCGGAGGTGCCGCCCTTCATCGGCGACGATCTTTTCGCCAGTTTCGACGACCGCCGGGCCACCGCGGGTTTGCACGCGCTCGCGGCGGCAAGCGCGACAATTCAACCCATTCTCTTCACCCACCATGCGCATATATTGCGCCTGGCTGAAGCCGCACTGGGCGGCGCCGCGCAGGTATTGCGGCTGGACGCGGCAAATGCATGAATTATCGGCTGGCGCGAAGGCTGTTTTGCGCTAGACTGTTTCGGTTAAGAGAATTTGGGAGCCGCGCCATGATCCAGAATCGCCATCGCGCCCAGCAGAATCGACTGGTGCGTCTGATCGTCGCCAATTGGGCGCTCGGATGGGGTGTAGGCTTCATCTGCGCTTCCGCCATTCTGCTTTCGAATCTCGCCGGCTTGCGCGATCTGATGATGTCGTCGCAACTCATGCTGCAAGGCCTTGCCCTGCTTTACGGCGGCTTCGGCATGACCTTCGGCGGCGTGGTCGCGGCGACCGCGGTCATGCTGCTGCCGACCGACGAGGAATCCTGGGAAGGCGGCGGCGGGACGCGCGCGCCGATCCTGCTCCCGGCCTATGCTTTGGCCAAGGTTCGCGCCGCGCGCGCCTGATTTCCCCTAGGTCGGATCGACATTCGGCGATTGAACGGCTACACAGCGGCAAACCCGCCTGAATTCGCATTCGGGCGCACCGCTGTGGAAGCGTTATATGGCCGCCCTCTCCCGCGCAGAAAAATCCAAATCCGCGACAGCCAAACCGGGCAAATCCAAACCGGGACTATGCGCCGCAGCGCCGCCGCCGCCGCCCGCGCCCGGCGCGCAAATCTACCGGCTGCTGCTGAGCTGCCCGAACCGCCCCGGCATTGTGGCGCGGGTCGCCGGCCATATTTTCGAGGCCGGCTTCAATATCGGCGATTCGCGCCAGTTCGACGAACTGGACACCAACCGCTTTTTCATGCGCATCGAATTCAATCCGGTGCGCCCGGACGCCGATGTCGAGGCCTGGCGCGCCAGTTTCGACGCGCTTGCCGAAGAATTCGCTATGGACTGGACCCTTTGCGCCGCCTGGCGCCGGCCCAAGGTGTTGATTCTGGTCTCAAAGTTCGACCATTGCCTCGCCGATCTGCTCTATCGCTGGCGGATCGACGAGCTGCCGATCGATATTGTCGGCATTCTCGCCAATTATCCGCGCGAGGCCTATCCCCATCTCGATTTCGGAAAAATCCCCTTCCACTATCTGCCGGTCATCCGCGAGACCAAGATGGAGCAGGAGGCGCGGATCTGGGCTTTGGTCCAGGAGACGAACGCCGAACTGGTGGTGCTCGCCCGCTATATGCAGATTCTCTCCGACGGCCTCGCGGCCAAGCTTTCCGGGCGCTGCATCAATATCCACCACTCCTTCCTGCCGGGCTTCAAGGGCTCGAAACCATATCATCAGGCCCATGCGCGCGGCGTGAAGGTCATCGGCGCCACCGCCCATTACGTGACCTCCGAACTCGACGAGGGGCCGATCATCGAACAGGATGTGGAGCGCATCTCGCACCACCACACGCCCGAGGATTTGATCCGCAAGGGCCGCGACATCGAACGCCGCGTTCTGGCTCGCGCCGTGCGCTACCACATCGAAAGCCGCGTGCTGATCAACGGGCGCAAGACGATCGTGTTTACGGAATAAGCCGCGATAGCCGTCACCGCGCAAATCGACAAGTTGTTTCCTTTGGCTTCGCCAGGATCGGGCGGCTTTACTTGCTCGGACAGCATTTATCCTTTAATTTCGATCTCCACAACACTCACGCCGTTTTCAGAGCTCGCCCGTGGACGCCGCGACGGATCGCCAGCAGATCGAGGAGGGGCTTGAGCGGCTTCTGGCGGCCGAGGAGATTTTAAAGAATCGGGGATCGGCGCAATTTCTCAAATTCGTCGTCGATGAGACGCTGGCCGGGCGCGGCGAGCGGCTGAAGGCCTTCACCATCGCCACCTCGGCTTTGGGGCTGGGCGACAATTTCGACCCGCAATCCAATTCGGCGGTGCTCGTTCAGGCCTGGGGGCGCGGCAGGCGCTGAAAAGCTATTATGCCGGCAAAGGCGACGACCCCCTGCGCATCGAGCTGGCGCCCGGTTCCTATCAGCCGGTTTTTCTGCGCGCGGGAGACGCGCCGACCGCCGACAGGCCGGCGGAGGACGCCGAAACGCGCGCCGTGGCGGCGGCGCCAAAGCGAAAATGGTTCGCTTTGTCGTCGCTAGCCGCCTTGGTCATGGCGCTTGCCATTGCCGTTTTTTCATCCTGTCCTGTCTGCCGGCGTCTTCGCCCGGCGCGACTCTCGCCAATGCGCCGCCGGCGCCAATGGTTCATATTTTCAAGCCGCGATCCCTCCCGGACAGCGCGGCGAGCGCCTTCGCCCGCGACCTCGCGCAGGCGCTGGCGGTCGAAATGAGCGTCTTCGACGACCTGATCGTCAAAAAGCCCAGCGAAGCGAAAAGCGCGGACAAGAGCCTCAATTCCTATGAGATCGCCCTGCGCGCCGGCGCCTCGGGCGATGTGGCGGTCGAACTAGAGCGGGTTCGCCGTTTTTCGATTCAAGAGGGATTCCCAATCGTGCGGAGCCGTGCGATTCTTTTCTCGTGATTGCGAGGGAGGCATCCCATGGCCCGTGCTTACAGCCAGGATTTGCGTGATCGCGTTATCGATGCCGCGTTATCTGGCAAGTCTGTTCGGGGTTCGGCTGCGCATTTCGGGATAGGTCCAGCGACGGCCATCGTATGGGTGCGCCGCGCTCGCCAGACCGGTGAACGAACAGCCCACAAACAAGGACAGCCCCGGCGCTGCAAGCTGGACCCGCACCGGGATTTTTTGCTCGGGCTGATTGATCAAACCCCGGACCTGACGATCAGCGAGTTACTTGAGCGGCTGGCCGTGGACTGCGGCGTGAAAACCTCGCGCTCGACATTGTGGACATTCCTCGACCGCTGCGGGCTGACATTTAAAAAAAACCGCTCACGCAGCTGAACAAAACCGTCCCGACATTTTGAAGCGGCGAGAAGACTGGTTCGATGGGCAACTCGACCTGGACCCGGAACGCCTTGTGTTCATTGACGAAACATGGGCCTCCACCAATATGGCGCGGCTGCGCGGACGAGCGTCAAAGGGCGAGAGGCTGCGCGCCAGCATCCCGCATGGCCATTGGAAAACAACAACCTTCATTGGCGGCTTGCGCTTGACCGGAATGGTCGCTCCGATGGTGCTCGACGGGCCGATCAACGGCGTCTGGTTCCAGGCCTATATCGATCAGGTTCTGGTTCCGACCCTTTCGCCTGGCGACATCGTGATCATGGACAACCTTGGCAGTCACAAGCGGCCTGGCGTTCGCGCCGCCATTGAAGCGGCGGGCGCGAAGCTGTTCTACCTGCCGCCCTATAGCCCGGACTTCAACCCGATCGAAAACGCCTTCTCGAAGCTGAAAGCACTTCTGCGAAAAGCTGCGGAGCGAACTATGGAGGGCCTTTGGAACGTCATCGGCGAAGCCTTGCTTGCGTTCACGCCGCAAGAATGCGCAAATTTCTTCGCCGCTGCCGGATATGACCCGAATTAAGTCGAATCCGCTCTAGTCCGCCTCATCGACGGCACGATCGTCTGGGCGAAACGGATCGGCCCGGCTCAACCCGGCGCCTCGCCGGCGGGGGAGGCGCGCGCCCTGTCGCAGCGCATCGGCGACGCCTATGGAGTCATCAATGTCGACGCCATGCGCCATCTCCACGATTTCGACGGCATGCGGCGCGGGGCCAGTTGAGCCAGGCCGCCGATCTGTTGCAAGGTCGCGATGTCGATGTTTCGGCGATCGGCGTCATGCCGCGGATCGCCATTTGCACAGCGGAGAACGACTTCGACTGCACGTGAAAAGAAGCCGCGCGGCCTTGGCCAGCGATTTCCCCACCGTCGCCGCCGACCCCGCCGGGGCGCTCGATCGCGTCGGAATCGTCGAACCGCAAAAGACCCGATTGCTGCAAGCTCTGAGCAAGGCCCGGCTGAATCCCGCCGCGCGGGCGCTTTGAACCGAAGGATTTCGGAACTGAAGGATTTCGGAACTGCGGGATTTCAATGGTACCGCCACCCCGGCTCGAACGGGGGACCTCTAGATCCACAATCTAGCGCTCTAACCAACTGAGCTATGGCGGCTGAAATTTCGGCGGAACCTATAGCGGCGCGCGCGCGAACGCAAGAGCGCCGCGCGCGCAAATTTCACGCCCTCGGACCCGTCGCCCAGCCAAGCCGGGCGGCGAGCCGAAACGCCTCGCCTTGTTCCGTTCAACGCGACTTGAACGTCTTGTCGATCTTCTCCATCAGCGGAGCGGCGGCTTCGGCGGCGACCTGCTGGGCGAGCGCGGCAAGCTCCCTGGCCTGGGCGGTCAAGGTTTCATATTGCTTGCGCATATGTTCGCTCTGCAAGGCGATCGCGTCGCTGACGCTGCGGACATTGGCCAGCGCCTGGAAATATTGCACCGAGGCGGCGGCGTTGGCCTGATAGGCCTCCATCGCCTTGCTCGAAAAGGCCTGAAGGCTCTTGCTCGCGCCGGCGAAGTGGCTTTCCATCGCGACGTCCGGATGAGCCGCGGCCGGCTTGGCGGGCTTTTCGGGCGTTTCAGCCTTGGCGGCCGGCTCGACCGCCGCAACCGGCTTGGCGGGGGCTTCCTTGACGGCGGGCGCCGCCGTCGCGGCGAGAGGCTGAGCGGGCGTCTCCGCCACGGGCGCCTTGACGGCAGGCGCCACAGGCGCCTTGACCACAGGCGCCACGGGCGACTTGACCACAGGCGCCACGGGCGACTTGGCGACGGGCGCCACGGGCGACTTGGCGACGGGCGCGGCCGGCGCGGCGGGCGCCGGCGCTTTGGTTTTGCTCGGTCCGCTGGCCATTATTTCGTTTCCGTGGTGTGGGTGACGACCTTCTTCACGGCTTCGCCGAGCGACTTGGCCTGCTCCTGCACGGCCGCGACCTGGGTCTTCAGATATTCGGACTGAATGGCGAGAATTTCCTTGGGATCCTTGGCGTGGACCATCTTTTCGGCGAGGTCGAAGGCGGCCTTCACATTGGCTTCGGCGAAGCCGATCGCCTTGGAGCTGACTTCCTTGGCGCTCGAAGCCATCGATTCGGCGGCGGCCTCGGACTGAGCGGTCGCCTTCTGCGCGGCGACGACGAAGCTCTCGAACGCCTTGCGCGCCTGATCGACGGTCTTCTCCGCAAAATCACGGACTTCGGCAGGAATTTCGAGATTGAGATTGTTCATGGAATGGTCCTCGCTTGCGCGGCCAGGCCTTTGAACGCCCCTTGCCGCTGGTGATCCGGCATTACGCTTTTCTTATAGCGACGATCTTGCTGCATCGCAATGATTATTGTGCGATGCAGCAAGGCTTTTTTAACCGCCCTGGCGTGCTTAATTAAGCATAAGCGCACGCCGAATGGCATGAAATGGATCAAATGTGGATTCGCGGCGGCGGACGTGGTTTAGTTTTCGTTAAGTACGCCACCCGCCCCGCCGAATCGCGGCCGCGGAGCCGGCGCATGAAAAGCCGACGAAGATGGCCGGGAGACATGGCTGACGAAAACGCCTTGGGACGCGAGAGCAGCGACATCCGCGCGGATGTCGCGGCGGCCTTGGCCGAGCCGGCCTTGGCCTCGCTGGCGCGCGCCGGCGCGCCTATTATCGTCGCCCAAGGCGCCCCGCCGCGCGTCGTTCACGCCAACGCCCCCGCTCTCGCCTTGTTCGGCGCCGGCGCCGCCGCCGATCTGACGCTCCCGCTGTTTCGCGCCGATTCGGCCGGCGCCCGCCGCCTCGCGCAACTGGCGGGCGAGCTTTCGCCCGGCGCCGCGGCCCGGCTCGAGCGCGTTCAGCTCGCCGGCGGCGCTGCGCCCGGCGCGTTCACTTTTTTGTGCCGCCGCACGGCCGGCGGCGATCCGCTCTTCGTCCTTGCCGGCCTCGGCCTGCGCGGCGCGCCGCGCGCCAACCGCCCCGCGCCGCCGCCGGTCGCCGCGCCCGCCGCCGCCGACCCCCATCCCGCCGGACTGGAGGCCTTGCGCGGCCGGCTCGAACGAAAATTCCCGAACCTCGCCCCGGCGCGATTCCTTTGGCGCGCCGACGCGCGCAATGTGGTGATGGAACTCACCCCGCCGCTCGCCGAAATCGTCGGCGCGGGCTGCGCCGATCTGCTCGAGCGCGATTTTCTCGACGCGGCGGATATCCTTGGGCTCGATCCGCGCGGCGAACTGGCCGAAGCCTTGCGCGGACGCGCCACATTCAGCCGGATCGATGTCGATTGGCCGGTCGAGCAGGCCGGCGCGGTCGCGCCGACAACCCTCGGCGGCCTGCCGGTTTTCGACCCCGGCGGCGCTTTCGAGGGGTGGCGCGGATTTGGCGTGGTCCATCTCGATCGCTTGCGCCAGGGGCCGGTTGTCCTGCGGCCTTTCGATCGCGCGCCCGCCGCGCCGGCGCCAGACTCCAACGCCCAGGCCGTGGCGGAGGCGCCCGCGCCGCCGCCCGGTTTTTCCGGCGTCGTCGTGCCTCTGCGCCCGCACGCCGCCTTGCGTCCCGAGGCCGCAGCCCGCGACGACGGCGACGACGAAGCGGCCCTGATCGCGCTGGCGCCGCACGAGCGTTCGGCTTTTCGTGAAATCGCGCGGACGCTCGGCGCGCGCGGGCCGAAGGCCGCCGCCTCGGACGGGGAAGGCGAACGCGGCGCGCCCGCCGCGCCAGGCCCCGCTCTCCTCCTCGCCGCCCCGTCGCCGCAGGTCGCGACGCGGAGCGGCGATCTTGGCGCCGGGCGCGCAAGCGTGGCCCTGGCCGAAGCCGCGCCTTTCGGCCTGATCGTGACGCGGGGCGACAAAATGCTTTACGTCAACCGGCGGGCGCTCGACTGGCTCGGCTATGCCGACAGCGCGGTCTTCGCCGCGGCCGGCGGGACGCGCGCCGCCTTCGGGTCGCTGGACGAGGCGCCGGCCCGGGGCGAGAAAACCGCGGTGCGGGCGCGCGCGGCCGGCGGCGAAACTTTCCTTGCCGAAATTCATCGCGCCCCGCTCGACTGGGACGGCGCGCCGGCCGAATTGCTCACTTTCTCGCGACCCGCGACGACGGCGCCGGATCAACGCGTCGCCGCGCTGGAGGCGAGCCTGCGCCAGCGCGAAGCCGAAAGCGAGGAATGGCGGTCGATGCTCGACGCCGCCGCCGACGGAATCGTGCTGCTCAACGCCGACGGCGTCATCCTGGGACTCGACAGCAAGGCCGAAGCCTTGCTCGACTACGACCGCAACGACATCGCGGGCGAGAATTTCACCTTGTTGTTCGCGCGCGATTTGCAGGTTTCGGCGCTGGACCATTTCACCCGCGCCAAGGCGGGCGCGGAGCGGCAGGGGCGTGAGGCGCTGGGACGCGCGCGCCACGGCGCGACGCGTCCGCTCCATATTTCCGTCGGCCGTCTCGGCAAACCGGCGGACGGCAAATATTGCCTGATTTTGCGCGACCTCAAGAATTGGAAGCCGGCCGAACACGGGATGGACGAGGCGCGCGAGCGGGCCGAGCGCGACAATCGCGCGAAATCCGAATTCCTGGCCAAGGTCAGCCACGAAATCCGCACGCCGCTGAACGCCATTCTCGGCTTCGCGGAAGTGATCATGGGCGAGCGTTTCGGCCCGGTCGGCAACGAACGCTACAAGGAATACCTGCGCGACATCCACGCCTCGGGCGGGCATGTGCTCAGTCTGGTCAACGATCTACTGGACCTGTCCAAGATCGAGGCGGGCAAGCTGGATCTGAACCTCACGGCGGTGGACGCCAACCGCGTCGTGTCGGAATGCGTGTCGCTGATGCAGCCGCAGGCCAATCGCGAAAAGGTCATCACCCGGCTGGCTCTGGCGGCGAATCTGCCGCCGGTCCACGCCGACGAAAGGTCGCTGCGCCAGATCGTGCTCAATCTTCTCGCCAACGCCGTGCGCTACAACGAGCCGGGCGGACAGGTGATCGTCTCCACCGCGCTGAGCGATTCCGGCCATGTGGCGGTGCGGGTCAAGGACACCGGCGTCGGCATGAGCGAAAGCGAATTGCGCACCGCGCTGGAGCCGTTCCGTCAGGTCGCGCCGGGACGCGGCGGAACCGGGCTCGGGCTGCCGCTGACCAAGGCGCTGGCCGAGGCCAATGGCGCCGGCTTCTCGATCAAGAGCCGCAAAAACGAAGGCACACTGGTCGAAATCGTCCTGCCGCTCGCCCCCGGCGCGGCGGAGAGCGCGGCGGCCGGCGGACAGCGCTGAGGCAGGGCGAAGGACGGCGCCGCGTTAAGCAGATGGCCGCCTCGTGGCGGCCATAAAAGCGCGAATTGAACGCCGTCGTGTTGGCCGATTCATTGAAGGTCCGGCAGCCAGCGCAGGCCGACGCGCACCTCTTGCGCGTCGAAGGTCTGATGCGCCGTCGCGCCGGTATTGGTCTCGACGCCGATCGAGCCCATGTTCAGGTAGCGGTAGCCGAGGTCGAGCTTGATATGCGGCGCGACATCATAGCTGACCCCGGCCATCAGGGCCCAGGAGAAATTATTGCGGATCTGGGACGGACCGATATTGCCCGGATAGCCATAGTGAATCAAGCCACCGCCTACTACGGAATTATACGAATTGACGCCGGCGCCGCCGTAATTGCCCTGGCCGTCGTCCCAGTACCACATTTCGTTGGCGCTCGTCTGGACATGGGTGATGCCGACGCCGGCGCCGATATAGGGTGTGAGGCCGAACCAGTGGCCGAGATCGCCATAGGCGTTGAACAGGCCGGTCCAGGATTGCAGTTTGACGGTGTCGGTCTTGTAACAGGCGTCGTTGGCATAGTTCACATACGCTGGAATGGTAGTGGTCGCCGGAACGTCGATGGCGCAATTTTGCCCATAGGTATTGATGGACTCGTTGTTGTCGTTCCGCCAGTCGAAGGTCGCATCCGTGCGGAACCAGCTGTTGAACACATAACCGGCGCCCAGCGTCGCATTCATCGCGCTGTAATGGGTCGTCCCCGGGCCGAACATCGATTGCGCCGACGGCGGCGCGGTCGCGTCATTGACCGACACCGGCGGGTTGCCGAACGGAACGGCTATCGACGAATAGCCGATATCCCCGCGCAGATACCAGCCCGAGCCGAACTCGACCATCGGGCTCGACTCCTCCTGATAGACCGGGGGCATATTCATGTCGGCCGCGCGGGCGGCCAGACCGCCGGCCGTCCAGGCAAGAAGCGCGGCGGCGGCCGTTTGAATCGTCTTACGCATGTCTTCCCTCTTCGCCTGTCGGGGCGCGATTCCGCGCCGATCGTGCAAAGAGTGTGAAGGAAGATGGTTAAACGTGACTTAACCTTAATGAGTTGCGCAAAAAAAAATTGTCTATACTGTCGAGCCCGGCGTTGGAGCGGCAAGCGCTCGCGGCAAAGGAAAAGGGCGAAAGCTTGCGCCTTCGCCCCGGGAAAGGCCCGCGACGGCGGGAGCGGCTCAATATTTGGCGGTCACGACGGGCGGAGCATAGCCCGGACCCGTAAGCAGCCAGATCATCCCGAGCGTCAGATCGTTCGACGCCATGTTGAAATGCTGGGTTTCGTAATGACAGCCGGTCGCGGCGCCGCCGTTGCAGGCGATCCCGCCGGTCTGGAGCGCGCCCATGTCGAGATAGCGATAGCTCATGTCGAGCATGAGATTGGGCGTGACGTGATAAAGAAGGCCGGCCGTGAGATCCCAGGCGAAATTGGTCCCGCTCTTGTCCGGGGCCACGCCAAAGGCGTTGGGCTGGCTCATGCTGACGTCGGTCACGCCGCTCACGCTATAGGCCGCGAAACCGAGGCCGCCGCCGACATAGGGCGTGACGCCCAGCCAGGCGCCGAGATCGACATAGCCATTGGCCATGAACAGACCGGTGCGGATCGCGCCGGTGTAATTGTCGCCGCAATTGGCCGCGCCGCCGACCGGGCAATTGCTGCCTGCGCCGGTATATTGATAGAAGACCTTGGAATTATAATTCGCGCCGGACAGATATTCTCCCGTCAAGTCGGCCCGAAACCACGTATTGAACCGATAGCCGACGCCAAAATCGATCAGGCTGCTGTCGCCGACATTGACCGGCCCGTCCCAGGCGCCGAGGGACGCGAGGGTGGAGCCGTCGCTGAAGGTCGAACTCAGGCTGGAACCTTGATTGATCCCGACGCCGACGTCGCCGCGCAGATAGAAGCCGCTGTCCTCAATCGGGCCACGCAGCGGCGGCGCTTCCAGCTGGGGCGGCGGCGGCAGGAGGTCGGCCGCGTGGGCGGCCGGAACAAGAGCGGCAGGAATGGCGAGCGTCGCGACGGCGCCGGCGAGAGTGAGGGCTTTCAAGCTGCCCATGGCAAAATCCCTTCGTGTGCGGGGCGCGCATGGCCCGAATTCGTGTTCACTCTGAAATTTGTGCCACCAAAGATTTAAACAGGTCTTAACCCTAACCTTTTACCGCGAATTTTAATCCTCGCCGCCGCCTTCCCCGCCCTTTCGCGGGCCTTGACGCTTTACTTCACCGTCTCGATCCGTTACGCGGATCATGATCCCCCGGCGCGAGCCGGGCTTTTTGTGTTACGGGCGGTTCCAAATCCCGCCGCGCTTTCGGCCTGCGCCGGAGCGAGGCGGAGCAACACTCCAGCCGAGCGGTCGGCGTATGCCGGAGCGAGGCGATAAAACACTCCAGCCGAGCGGTCGGCCTTTGCCGGAGCGAGGCGATAAAACAACGGAAGAGCGCGAACGATGGCGAACGTGGTGGTGGTCGGCGCCCAATGGGGCGACGAAGGCAAGGGCAAGATCGTCGACTGGCTTTCGGTCTCGGCGGACGTGGTGGCGCGCTATCAGGGCGGGCACAACGCCGGCCATACGCTGGTCATCGACGGCGTGACCTATAAATTGTCCCTGCTGCCCTCCGGCATCGTGCGGCGCGGCAAGCTCGCCGTCATCGGCAATGGCGTGGTGCTCGATCCCCGCCATCTGGTGAAGGAGATCGCCGAACTGCGCGCCAAGGGCGTCGCGATCTCGCGCGACAACCTGCGCATCGCCGAGAACGCGCCGCTCATCCTGTCGATCCATGGCGAACTCGACGCCCTGCGCGAGAATTCCGCCGCCGCCGGCAACAAGATCGGCACGACCAAGCGCGGCATCGGCCCGGCCTATGAGGACAAGGTTGGGCGCCGCTCGATCCGCGTCATGGATCTCGCCGAGCCCTCGACGCTGAACGCCAAGATCGACCGCCTGCTGGCCCATCACAACGCCTTGCGCCGGGGCTTCGGGCTGGATGAGTTCAAGACCGAGACGATCCGCGCCGAACTGGACGAAGTCGCGCCGCACGTCCTCCCCTATATGGACCGGACCTGGTCTCTGCTCGAGGATCTGCGCCGGCAGGGCAAGCGCATCCTGTTCGAAGGCGCGCAGGGCGCCCTGCTCGACATCGACCACGGCACCTATCCCTTCGTCACCTCGTCGAATACGGTGGCGTCCAACGCCCCGACCGGCGTCGGCCTCGGACCCAAGGCGGTCGGCTATGTGCTGGGCATCGCCAAGGCCTATACGACGCGCGTCGGCGAAGGGCCGTTCCCGACCGAATTGCACGACGAAACCGGCCGCCTGATCGGCGAGCGCGGCCGCGAGTTCGGCACCGTCACGGGCCGCGCGCGGCGCTGCGGCTGGTTCGACGCCGTTCTGGTGCGCCAGACCGTGAAAACCTCCGGCATCGACGGGATCGCCCTGACCAAGCTGGACATTCTCGACGGCTTCGATACGCTCAAGGTTTGCGTCGGCTATCGGCTCGACGGCGAGACCATCGATTATCTGCCCGCCTCCCAGGCGGCGCAGGCGCGGGTCGAGCCAATCTACGAGACGATCGAAGGCTGGCGCGAGCCGACCGGAGGAGCGCGTTCCTGGGCGCAACTGCCGGCGCAAGCGGTCAAATATGTGCGCCGGATCGAGGAATTGATTGAGGCGCCCGTCGCCTTGCTCTCGACAAGTCCGGAGCGCGAGGACACAATTTTGATGCACGACCCGTTCCAGGACTGACGCCGGGGCACGAAGATCGTCCCCGGGGATTCGGTGAACAACACGAAGGCGCGCGATGGCTGATTATTACCCGCTGCTGTCCAAGGCCGTGACTGGCTTGAAGACCTCGACGCCGGAAACCCGCGGCGCGATCTATGAACGCGCCCGCAAGGCCCTGCTCGGCCAACTGAGGAACATGCAGCCGCCCGCGCCCGAAGCCGCGATCGAGCGCGAGGCCCGCGCCCTGGACGAGGCGATTGCGCGGATCGAGCTGGATTTCGCCGGAACCCGCGCGCCCGCCGAGGAGACGCCGACAGCGGCGCCCGAGGAAAAAGCGCCCGCGGCGCCGAATTCTTCGGAAAGGCCCGCCGCCGAGGAGCCGGAGTCGGGCGCGCCCGAGCGTTCGGCGGAATCGGCGCCCGCCGAAACGGCGGACGAAATGTCCGCCGGGCGCGAAAACCTTCGTCCCGCCGCGCCCAAGCCGCCACGCGGTTCGGGCGGCGGCTTGCGCCGTTTCGTCATCCTCGGCAGCGCGCTGGCGGCGGTGGTGGTGCTGGTCGCGGGCGCGGCGTGGAAGCTGCGCGACCGGCCGGAAGACCTCGCCAAGCTCGCGCCGGCGCCCCAGAAGGCCGAACAGCAGACCAGCGGCAAAATCGAACAGCGTGTCGGCGCAGCCACCCCGGCGCCGCAACCCGCATCCCCGCCAATTGCCGCGCCTCCGGCCAATCCGGCGCCGGCGCCGGCCCAAAGCGTTCCGATCGCCTATCGCGCCGCCGTGCTGATCCAGGCGGCGTCCGAGCCCGGCGGCGTCAAGACCTATGTCGGCACGGTCGTCTGGCGGCGCGATTCGGTCAATAGCGGGCCGAACCGCCAGCTGACGGATTCGATCCGCGCCGATATCGACGTCCCCGACGCCGGTCTCAAAGCCTCGATGACCATCGAGAAAAATTACGACGCGACGCTTTCCGCGAGCCACACGATCACGGTCCATTTCGATCCGGCGCCGAATTCAGTCGTCGGCAACGTCAAGGCCATCAATGTGCCGGAAATGCGCCGCGACGACGCGCCGCGCGGCGCGCCGCTCCAGGGCATGGAGGTCGATGTCGCGCCCGACCTTTTCCTGGTCGGGCTCTATTCCGCCTCGCTGACCACGAATATTGAAATGATCCGCGGCCTCGCCTGGTTCGATATTCCGATGAGCCTCGCCGACGGCCGCATCGCCAAGGTGACCATCGAAAAGGGCGCGGTGGGAACGCAGATCATCGATGACGTTTTCACCGCCTGGCAGAGCCCGCCGGGCGACGCGCCGGCCAAACCGTAACGGCCCCGGCGCGGATCAGACCCGCGCCGGACCGGCCAGGGACAGCGGCCGGGCGACGGCTTCGACCCGGGCGACGCGCTCCTTGGCGGCCTGCTGGACCTTCTCGAAAGCGCGCACCTCGATCTGGCGCACGCGCTCGCGCGAAATGCCGAATTCGGTCGAAAGGCCTTCCAGCGTCATCGGATCGTCGGCGAGACGGCGCGCCTCGAAGATCCGACGTTCGCGCGGGTTGAGCACGCCTAGCGCCTGGGCCAGCGCGGCGCGGCGGTTCGAAGTCTCTTCGCTCTCGACCAGAATGCTTTCCTGATCGGTGGATTCATCCACCAGCCAATCCTGCCACTCGCCGTCGCCCTCCTCGCGCAGGGGCGCGTTGAGCGAAGCGTCGCCGGCCAGGCGGCGGTTCATCTCGAGCACTTCCTGCTGGCTCACGCCGAGCTTGGTGGCGATGGCGGCGGCGTTCTCGGGCTTGAGATCGCCGTCCTCGAAAGCGGAAATCTGGCTCTTGGCCTTGCGCAGGTTGAAGAACAATTTCTTCTGATTCGCGGTGGTGCCGAGCTTCACCAAACTCCAGGACCGCAGGATATACTCTTGAATTGACGCGCGGATCCACCACATGGCGTATGTGGCCAGGCGGAATCCCTTTTCCGGCTCGAACCGCTTCACCGCCTGCATCAGGCCGATATTACCCTCGGAGATCACTTCGCCGATCGGCAGGCCATAGCCACGATAGCCCATGGCGATCTTCGCCACGAGCCGGAGGTGGGAGGTGACCAGCCGATGGGCCGCTTCGGTATCGGAATGTTCGCGCCAGCGCTTGGCGAGAACATATTCCTCATCCGGTTGCAGCATCGGGAAACGGCGGATTTCCTCGAGATAGCGCGTGAGGCCGTTGTCACCGGCGAGAATGGGAAGCGCGGCAGCCATCAAACCCTCCAAAAGCCGGACGCCCGGAACTGGCGCGCCCGAAACGGTCGCCTATGCCGACCGTGAACGTGAACATATAGGGACCAGAAACCGTGGCGGAAAAAGGGCGGCGCCCTTAAAGCTCGATTACAATTCGGTAACGCGCGTATTTTGGAGAAGTTCCAATTTCGCGAGCGCGCAAATCCAACTGGCGCTGACAGGGAAAAATGCGCTAACAAGCACGCCAGTTCAAACATTAATCGAGCGCATCCATGCAAACCAGTGTTTTCGCCGGCGTCGAGGAGCTTCCCCGCGACCCGATCCTCGGCCTCACCGAAGCCTTTGTCGCCGACAAATCGCCGAACCGAGTCAATCTCGGCGTCGGCGTCTATCAGGACGCCAATGGAAAGACGCCATTGCTGGCTTGCGTGAAGCAGGCGGAGGAGGCGCTGCTCGCCAAGGCCGCGCCGCATAGCTATGTGCCGATCGACGGCCTTGCCGCCTATGACGCGGCGGTGGCGGCCATGGTGTTCGCCGATTCGGCCGATCTCGCCAAGGTCGCGACCATCCAGTCGCTTGGCGGCACCGGCGCGCTCAAGCTCGGCGCGGAAATGATTCGCGTCACCTCGCCCCAGGCCAAGGTCTGGATCAGCGATCCGAGCTGGGAAAACCATCGCGCCCTGTTTTCCGCCGCCGGCTTCACGGTGGAAACCTATCCCTATTACGGCGCCGACGGCGAACTGGATTTTTCCGGCCTGATCGAGACCCTGTCGGCGATCCCCGCCGGCGACGCGGTGCTGCTGCACGCCTGCTGCCACAATCCGACCGGGCTCGACCTGACCCACGACCAGTGGCGCGAGATCGCCAAGATCGTGCGTGCGCGCGGCCTGATCCCCTTCCTCGACACGGCCTATATGGGCTTCGCCGAAGGGCTGGAGGCGGACGGCTTTTCGGTGCGCCTGTTCGCCTCCGACGGCGGGCCTTTGTTCGTCTCCTTCTCCTTCTCCAAGTCGCTGTCGCTCTATGGCGAGCGCGTCGGCGCGTTGTGCGTGCTGACCGCCAGCGCGCAGGAGCGCGCGCGGGTGCAGAGCCAGCTCAAGCGCATCGCCCGCGTCACTTATTCCTCGCCGCCCGGCCATGGCGCGGCGGCGGCGGCCATGGTGCTGACCGACCCCGCCCTGCGCCAGCAATGGGACCAAGAGCTCGGCGGCATGCGCGAGCGCATCAAGCAGATGCGCAAGCTGCTGGCCGACAAGCTCGCCGAGCGCATGCCCGGCCGCGACTTTTCCTATATCGTGCGCCAGAACGGCATGTTTTCTTATTCGCGCCTGACCAGGGATCAAGCGATTGCTCTCCGCGAGACTTACGCGGTCTATGCGCTGGACAGCGGCCGCATCTGTGTCGCGGCGCTGAACGAGAACAACATCGATTATGTCAGCCAATGCGTCGCCAAGGTGATGGCCGAGGCGTGATACGCAGACCGCCTCGCTACGTAGACCTCTCTCTGATTCTCGGAGAGAGGTTATTTGAGCTGTTGAATTCTCGTGCTTTTCATTTGAAGCTCAAACATAGCCCCACCTTGGACGGTTCCAGCTATTTTTTCGATATTCTCCCACTGGGCCAAAATTCTTTCGAGCTGCTTGATAACGGGAGCTTTGTTTAATCCGGGAGACAGAAAGAAACCAATCAATTTTGAGCTTCGGAAGGTGTTGTATTCCGCCTTATTTTTCGTAATTCGTCTATCACCTGATATAATAACCCATCTACCCTCCTCACTGAGCGCCGAAATCCACTCAACGTCCGCAGTAGTTCTTTTAAATTTCTCAGATAAAAACGTAACCGCATGCTGATCGCGGAACAATTCGCGGACAGCGCGGGCCAAAGCAGGCGAGATGTTATGATCAAAAAATACTTTCAAGCTGCCTGTAGCTGCTTTTCATATTGGGCGGCGTCTTTTACCGCCGAAGTTGAGACTTCGTAAAGAAATGCGACGCGCTCAACAGATTTTTCTGCTTCAAGGGCCTCACAAAGCGTTACAGTCGGGACGCCGTACTGCGCAGCTATTGGTTGCCCGAAGGAGCGCTTAGGATCGATGACGATAGAGTGTTTGCCATTGAACGGACGCCAACGAACGACAGCGTCATGTTCGATGTCGAGCTCCTTGAACGAACCTTCAATAATGTCCTTAAGCGCGTACTGCCGCCTTTTCAAATCCAACAGTTCAGTTTCACCGCTACGTTGAAGCCCTTCGAGGAAAATAGTTTTTCCGTCAGTTTGGAAGCGACGTGTCGAGAACGGACGATCATCATTGACACACTCGCGGGCGTACTGGAGGCAGCTTCGGATGGTAAAAAGGTTCAATCCCGCTTTTAGAAATGCCGCCACAAAACGCAATTCGATCAGGTCTCGAAAACCTAATTCAATATGACTCTCGATTTTTGGCAGTTGCGGCGTCCATAGCGGCGGGGAGAATGCTTCTTCGCCGGAAGCCTTGTAGGAATAGCCTCCCAGCCATCGGCGAATGTTCAGGGGCGCAATTTTCAACAGGCGCGCCGCTTCGGGAACGGTATAACAACCTATCCCAAATGCGGCGTGCTCAGAGTTGACAGGCTTCATGTGCTTCATCTGGCAACCATACCCCTTGTCGCCAAATTCGGCTATTTCTTTCGTTGCAGGTCGAGTGCGAACCTAAGAAGGTTTGCTGCTAATCACGGCGCCGGCATGATCACCTCGCGGTCCGCCGGCCATTTCATGCGATAGGCCAGAGTAATGTCCTTGCTCTGGTTGGGCGCGAGATCGAAGCGCCAGCGCAGCAGGCCGCGCTTGCCCTCCGGGTCTTTTCCGTCCGGCGGCGTGGTCTGCGGCAGAAGCTCGACGACGATCGCGGAATTTTCCGAATAAGGCGTCTGGTCGGTGACGGCGGCGTGAACGGGGAAGTCGTGCAGGTTGCGCAAGGTCGTCCTGAATTCGCGCGTCTCGACCTTGGTCCGGCCGAACCATCCCGGCTCGTTCTCCTTGCGCCGGACCGGCTCGCGCCGCACGATGACGCGCTCGTCGGCGCCGAAGCCGAGATCGCCGCCCTCGTGCGGCGCGACCAGCGGCAGCCTGTCCTGCCCGATCAGTTCGCCGTCGCGATAAAGCGCGACAACGCCCGGCAGCAGCGGCGCCTCCTCGCCATTCTCATAATGGACCGAAAGAAAGGCGCGCGGGTCGAGCGCCGGCGAAATCCGCCAGGTCAATTCCACCTGGGGCGTCTGGGTCGAAAGCGCGATATTCCTGGCGTCGCCGCCGGAGGGCAGGCTGACGCGGCCCGGCGCGGCATAGCTGGCCTGATAGGGGCCGGCGTTCAACTCGGCCTGGACGATTTCGGCCTTGGCGCGCGGCGCTTGCGCCGCCTCGCGCGCGCTCATCATCGCTCCCCCGGGCCTGGCCATGGCGGCGGTCGGAACCGGCGGCTGGTAAAATTCGATGACCTGGGGCTCCACCTCGGGCGCGGCGGCGGCGCCGGTCGCCGCGAACGTAGCCAGGGTTAGCTTGACGTCGTTCCAGTCTTCGCCGGTTTCCTGCGCTGCCAGCGCGCGGCGGGCGAGTTCGAGACGCGGCGCGCCGTCCTTGCCGCCGGTGCTCAGATGCGCCTCATAAGTTGGGGTCCAGCGCGCGCCCGCGACGCGGTAGCTCACAAAAAGCCGGACCTTTCCCGCCGCGGGCGCGGTGAGGTCAATCGCAACGTCCTCGGTCGCGCCGCCGGGCCCCGGCGCCGGCCGGGCGGCCTCCAGCGCCGCGATCTTCTCGTCGATCGCCGCCCCAGCCAGGCGGGCGGCGCGCAGCGCCTCACCGGTCCTGGCCATTGCGGCGCCGACCGCATCCCAGGCCGCGCTCCAATCCTCGGGCTTCATGCCCTTTTCGCCCACCTTGTCGGGCGCCGTATGGCCATAGAGGCGGGTCATGTCGAGCTGAGCCGCGAGCGCGTCGATCCTGACCTGCGCGGCGGCGCGCTCGTCGCGCAACGCCTTCATCTGCTTGTCGAAATCGCTGTCGCCGGCGGCCGGCGCCTTTTTCAGATCGACCGCGCCAAGCAGCACGCTTCTGTCGCCTTCGCCGCGCAGGCGCAGGCTGGCGGGATCGATTCCGGGGGGAAGCCCACGCAAGATCAGCCGGTTCTCGCCCGCCGGCAAATCGGCGTCGGCCACGCGGTTGACCACGGCCGCATCGGGATAAACCGTGACCGCGTCGATCCGCGAGGCGGCCTCGATATCCGCCGCGAGGGCGGGCGCGGCGGCGTAAAGCGCCAAGAGTGAAGCCAAGAGCGAAAAAGCGAGCGGCGGGATCGGGCGCATGGAGCCTCCGGCGAGCGAACGTGAGCGGGGCGGCATGATGCGCGCCGAAAAGCGAGTTTTTTTCGACGCCAATCGGGCAATCCTTCCCTGAAATGCTCTTTCGCCTTTATCATGGCGTCGCCATGGCGCTGGGCCTTGCCGGAATCGCTTTGGCGGAATCCGCACGGACCCTAAGGACGCAAGCGCATGAACCGTCGTGAACTGCTCGCCGCAATCGCCCTGGTCGCGGCCGCGCCTGCTTTCGCCCGCGATTTTTCCAGTTTCGTCGAGAGTTTTCGCGAAGCCGCGCGCGTGGCCGGGGTCTCGGCGGCGACATTCGACTCGGTCGCCTCCAGCCTGACGCTCGATCCGACGCTGACCGGAAAGCGCGCCGCGCAGGGCGAGTTCGTCCAGCCGCTGAAATCCTATGTCGACGCCGCCGCCTCGCCGGCGCGCGCCGCCAAGGGCCGGGCGATGGCGCAAAGATACGCCGGACCGTTGCGCGAGATTTCCGCCCGCTACGGCGCCCCGGGCGCGATGATCGTCGCGCTCTGGGGCATGGAGAGCGATTACGGCGCCGCGCGCGGCGACCGCGACATTCTGCGCTCGCTGGCGACTCTGGCTTTTCTCCACCCGGACAATCCGGTCTATTCGCAAGAATTCGTCGCCGGGCTGGTTCTGTTGCAGCGGGGGATTCCGCGCGAAAAATTGCGCGGCTCATGGGCGGGGGCGATGGGCGATCCGCAATTCATGCCCTCCGCCTATATGAAATACGCCCGCAATTTTGGCGGCGGCGGCGCCCCGGACATCTGGACCAGCGCGCCGGACTCGCTGGCCTCGATCGCCAATTTTCTCAAGCAATCCGGCTGGACGCCGGGCCTGCCGCCTTTGATCGAGGTGAAAATCCCAAAAAATTTCGCTTATTCGAGCCTGCGCGGCGATTTCGGCGCCTTCGCCGTCGCCGGCGTCGCGCCACTGGCGGGCGGCGCCCTGCCGCGCTCGGGCGAGGCCATGCTGTTCTTCCCGGTTGGCGGGCCGAGCCCGGCTTTCCTGCTGTCGGGCAATTTCTTCGTGCTCAAGGCCTATAATTTCTCGGATTCCTACGCCTTCGCGGCCTCGGTCCTGACTGAGCGGATCGCCGGCCGCCCGGTTTTCCGCGCGCCCTGGCCCAAGGAGACGAATCCGCTGACCTTTACCGAACGTCAGGCGATCCAGCGCGGCCTGGCGGCTCGCGGACTCTATGACGGCAAGATCGACGGCCGTTTCGGGCCGGTGACCCGCCTCGCCATCCATGACTTGCAGAAAAAGGCGGGCGTGGCCAAGGCCGACGGTTTTCCGTCGCGCGCCGTGCTGGAGCTTCTGGAAAAAAATTGAGCGCGGCCCTTGAGGCCGCGCCCATGTTTCAGGACCGATGGACCCGCGCGGCCTTATTCGGCGGCGCGCTTCATGGTGACCGCGGGATAGGTGCAGGTCGCGTCATTGGCGAAGGGCGACTCGACCTTCAGCGGCTCGACGAAGGGCAGGCGCAGGGTCGTCCAGACATCGACCAGCAACTCGACCAGATGGGCGATATGGGCGTCGCTGTGATAGGGCGTCGGGGTGATGCGCAGCCGCTCGGTTCCTGTCGGCACGGTCGGGTAATTGATCGGCTGGATATAGATATTGTGGCGGGTGATCAGCAGATCGGTGGCGGCCTTGCACAATTGGGCGTCGCGCACCATCACCGGCACGATATGGGACGGATTGGGCAGCACCGGCAGGCCGGCGTTCATCAAGGCGTGCTTGGTGAGCCAGGCCTGGCGCTGGTGGGCCATGCGCAGCTGGGGCTGAGTCTTGGCGATACGCACCGAAGCGGTGGCGGCGGCGCAGATCGCCGGCGGCAAGGCCGTGCTGAAGATGAAGGCCGGCGCGAAAGAGCGCACCGCGTCGCAGATCGCGGCGCTGGCCGCGATATAGCCGCCGACGACGCCGAAGCCTTTCGCAAGCGTGCCCTCGATGATGTCGAGGCGGTGCATCTGGCCTTCGCGCTCGGCGACGCCGCCGCCGCGCGCGCCATACATGGCGACCGCATGGACCTCGTCGATATAGGTCATGGCGTTGTATTTTTCGGCGAGGTCGCAGATTTCCTTGATCGGCGAAATATCGCCGTCCATCGAATAGAGGCTCTCGAACACGATCAGCTTGGCGCGCTCCAGCGGCTGGGCGGCGAGCAGCTCTTCGAGATGGGCGACGTCGTTGTGGCGCCAGATCTGGCGCTCGGCCTTGGAGCGGCGGACGCCTTCGATCATCGAATTATGGTTGAGGGCGTCGGACAGGATCAGGCAATTGGGCAGGAGGTCGGCGACAGTGGAGATCGCCGCGAGATTGGAAATCCAGCCCGAGGTGAAAAGCAGAGCCGAGTCCTTGCCGTGCAGGTCGGCGAGTTCGGCTTCGAGCTGCACCAGAGGATGGCTGGTGCCGGAAATATTGCGGGTGCCGCCGGCGCCGGCGCCATGCCGGGAGGCGGCGCTCTTCATCGCCGCGATCACTTCCGGGTTCACGCCCATGCCGAGATAATCGTTGGAGCACCAGATGGTGACGTCGTGCGCTTTTCCGCTGTCGTCGCGCCAGAGCGCGGAGGGGAAACGCTCGGCGTGGCGTTCGATATCGGCGAAAACGCGGTAGCGTTGTTCGGTCTTGAGCTTATGGATCGCGTCTTCGAAAATTTGCCGATACTGCATTTTCTCGTTCCTCATCACCCTTTACGCGCCGCGCTTCGTCCCGGCGCAGCTCGACCTTTTCCCCCGGCGGTCGCTTGCTATACAGGTTCTTCAACGGTTCGGCGAGCGTTTCGTTGTCACAGCCTGTCGCATGCGCGCCCCGAGGGGCTCGGAATAGGGCCACCAAAACACAAGGTGGGGGCGCCCTTCTTTGCGCTGGATCATTTTTGTCGTTTTTTCCGGCCTTTGCAAGCGCCGCCGGCCAACGGCGGCGCAGCATGCCGCGCCGCGCTGCGAAGGCGCGCAGGGCAGGCCCGCGCCCCACGCACGGGAATCAGGCTGGCGTCGCCTATTAGACTTGAGTATGCGACAGAAAGAAGTAGGATTGACGACCTTCCTCCGGCTTGACGTTTCCGCGTCGGTTGGGGGTTCGTCTCAGGGCCAAGGTGAAAAGAGTGGAACATCAGACGACGCGCATTTTGATCGCCGACGACCATCCCTTGGTTCGTGGGGCCTTGCGGCAGGCGGTCGCCAACGCGTTGGCCGGGGCGGACATTGTCGAATGCGGCAGTCTCGAAGAAGCCACCAAGGCGCTCGAAGCCAATCCTGAATTCGATCTCATTCTGCTCGACCTCGCCATGCCGCGCGTGCGCGGCTATTCCGGCCTGATGATGTTGCGCGCGGAATATCCCAGCGTCCCGGTGGTGGTGGTCTCCGCGCGCGAGGAGCGCAATGTCATTCGCCTGTGTCTCGATTTCGGCGCCTCGGGCTTCATTCCCAAGAGCACCGACATGGACACGATGCAGGCGGCGATCCGCGCCGTGCTGGCGGGCGACGTCTGGGCGCCGGCGGATGTCGATCTCAATGCGCCGGTCGACCGCGAAGCCGCCGAGAACGTGCGCCGGCTCGCTTCCCTGACCCCGCAGCAGGCGCGCGTGCTGATGATGCTGTCCGAGGGCCTGCTCAACAAGCAGATCGCCTATGAGCTTTCGGTGTCGGAGGCCACCGTCAAGGCCCATGTCTCGGCCATTTTGCAAAAACTCGGCGTCGAAAGCCGCACCCAGGCCGTGATCGCGGCGGCGCGGATCGAATCGATGACCGATCTTTCCGCCGACGCGCAGGGAGATTAAATTTCGGTCACGTTCTGGCGCCGGCGCCGGCCCAGTCCATCTTTCAGGGCGCGCGGCGCCTGTCTCGCCGCCCCTCTCCGACAAGGATCCATCATGACCGACCAGAACGGCCCGGCGCGCCACCCCTTCGAGCCCCGCCCCGCCGACCTCCCCGCCCGCCGCGCCGAAGCGGGCGAACTCGAACGCTTTCTCGGCGGCAAGCCGGCCTCGGTCGCGGTGCGGCTGGTGTTCCTGTCGCTGATCGTCGGATTCTTCCTGGTCTGGCTCGACATTCGCCCCGCCGACATCTTTCATAGCCTCCGGGTCATGGTCCTGCGCTTCTGGAACATGGGATTCGAGGCGCTTCACGACATAGCCGCCTATGTCATGGCGGGCGCTGTCATCGTCATCCCGGCCTGGCTGGCCTTGCGCCTTCTGACCATGCGCGGAAAGAACTGAGCCGCGCGCCGCCGCATGCGTTAAAATTCGGTCACATCGGATTGCTAAGCGGGGCTCATGAGCCTCGCTCCCTTCGCGAATCCCCTGTGCGTCCCGTCCGTTTTCCCGGCGTGGACCGCATGAAGATCTGCATCGTCTCGGACGCCTGGCGCCCCCAGGTCAATGGCGTGGTCGTCACGCTTTCCAACCTGATCGCGGCGGGCGAGAAACTCGGTCACGAATTCGCGGTCATCGGGCCGGATCTGTTTCCCACCGTCGCGGCGCCGTCCTATCCCGAAATCCGGCTGGCCCTGACCCGGCCGGGCGCGGTCGGCGAAAAAATCCGCGCCTGCCGCCCCGACCATATCCACATCGCCACCGAAGGCCCGCTCGGCGTGTCGGCGCGCTTCTGGTGCGCGCGCCACAGCGAAATCTTCACCACCTCCTATCACACCCGCTTCCCCGAATATGTCGAGGCGCGCTGGCCGATCCCCGCCGCCTGGTCCTATGAGGCCCTGCGCCGCTTCCATGCCGCCGGCGCCGGCCTGATGGTGGCGACGCGGACGCTCGCCGACGAGTTGACCGCGCGCGGCTTTCAGCCGCCGATGCTGTGGCCGCGCGGCGTGGACCAGAGCCTGTTCCGCCCGGTCGCCGACCTGCCGCCCGAGCTGAAAAACCTGCCGCGCCCGTTCTTCCTTTATTGCGGCCGGGTGGCGCCGGAAAAGAACATCGAGGCCTTTCTCGCCCTCGACCTGCCCGGCTCCAAGATCGTGGTCGGCGACGGGCCCGCGCGCGCCTACCTCCAGCAGCGCTTTCCCGCCGCCTTGTTCGTCGGGGTCAAGGCGCGCGACGAACTGGCGCCTTATTATTCCGCGGCGGATGTTTTCGTGTTCCCCAGCCGCACCGACACATTCGGCAATGTGATGATCGAGGCGCTGGCCTGCGGCGCGCCGGTCGCGGCATTCCCGGTTCCCGGCCCGATCGACGTCGTCACCGACTCGCGCGTCGGCGTCCTGGATGAAGATTTGCGCGCCGCCTGCCTTGGCGCGCTCAAGCTTTCCCGCGCCGATTGCCGGCTTCACGCCGCGCGCTACACCTGGCCGGAAAGCGCGCGCCTGTTCATCGACAACGTCTTGCGCGCCCGCGCCGGGGCCCGGACGCGGCGGGCCTCGGCCTGAACCGTTTTCCGGGCGCATTAATTCAATCTTAACGCCGGCGCCGCCCAATCCTTATGGAATCCTTGCGCCGCTCAGGATTATCCCTCCCGCATCGCATCCTGCCGGGAGGCTGAAATGAGTGTTTCGTGTCGCGACCGACGAAGGCCTGCCGCCGCCTCGACGTCCCAGGTCGGCGTCCGCCGCATGCGGTGCGGACCGGCGCCCAATGCGCTGGCCTTCATCGCCGCGCTGATCCTCTGGGGCGCCTTGTTTTATCTGAGCCGCCCGCCGCTGCTTTGGTCCGACCAGCCGCAATCGTGCCAGAGCGCCGGCCTTGCCGCCCCTTGCGCCGAACGGACCGCCTCGCGACCGCCGTCCGTGCTCGCCTCGCCTTTCTGAGGGGAAAGCCGTCCGCGGGCGCCCTCCTCCGCCGGCGACCTAAAGCTTGCAGTTACCCAGTTACGCTGATGGCGCGATTATTTGTCAACCGTTTATTGACATAATGTCATTAACGAATTAACGTCAGAATAAAGATTAAAGACTGAGCGGGAAAATGATCGCCAGTTTCAAATCGAAGGCGCTCCGGCTTTTTTGGCTGAAAAACGACGCCAGCGGGATAAAGCCGGAATGGGCGAAGCGTGTCAGGATCGTCCTGAACATGCTCGACGTCGCCAATGATCCGGCCGAACTCGACGTCCCCGGTCTCGGCTGGCATCCGCTCACGGGAAACCGCCGGGGGCAATATGCGGTCTCGGTCTCCCGCAACTGGCGCATTACCTTTGGCTTCATGGACGGCGACGCCCAGCACGTGAATTTGGAGGACTATCATGGCTAAGCTCACCACGCGGCATCCCGCCATGGCGCCTTCGCACCCCGGCGAGCTTTTGCGCGAGATCATCTTGCCGGCGCTGCCCAATACCAAGAAGGAAGTGGCCGAAACGCTCGGCGTCAGCCGCCAGACGCTCGACAAGCTGCTGAACGAGCAACAGCGGGTTACCCCCGACATTGCGGCCCGGCTTGGCAAGGTGTTCGGCAACGGGCCAGGCATATGGCTTCGGATGCAAGCAGCCGTCGACACCCATAAAGCGGAACAAATCGACGTGTCCGGCCTTCGGGTTCTCGAAGTCGCCTGAACGCCCCGACAATTGGCGCAGCCGCGCCGGCTTCGCCTGAGGTCTCTTCGTCGTCAGCCCACCCGATTTTCAACTTCGTTACGGCGGAAGTCCATAAAAGCACCTTCACATGGCCTTTGAAAAGCTAACGCCACGCGCGCCAGCGTCAATACAGTGCACTGTCAACGGAGTCCAAGATGACCTTGACGCCGGGCAAATGGATCAACCTCACCGCCGCCGCTTGCGGCGCAGTTGGCACGTTCTTGCTGTTTAAGGGAAGCTTCGCGTTTGAAGCGCCAGCCGCATACATGAACAAGCAATTGATTGACGAGATGATAGCTCGCAACCTTCGCCGGTATCGATTTCAACGCGCCGGTCTGAGCCTATTGATGGTCAGTTTTCTGTTGGCCGGGGCGGCTCAATTTGTCGATTGAATGCCGCGTCCCAACGGCGCGGTCTGCCCTTATTCCGCGCGCCGCGATCAGTCGGCCTAGGCCGTTGCGGAACGGTGACGGGAACTTCTAGAACCGACCGCCATCATCCCCCGCACCCTCACGGGCGATGGCGGAAAATCACACTTACATTATTTGCCGGCATTTCGACAACCTCCGGCCCCCGGAATCCGTTATCGAGCGCCAGCGCCGCCACGGCTTCGAGACGGCGCAGGCCCCATTGTGGATTTTGCGCGCGCAGCCAGGCGTCGAAGGCGAGATTGCTTTCCGCCGTCTCGACGCCCTCGCGAATATAGGGGCCATAGAGATAAAGCGCGGAGGCGGAGGGAAGGATTGCGCCGGCCTGACGAAACAAGCCCTCGGTCGCGGCAAAAGGCGAAATATGGATCATGTTGATGCAGAGAATTGCATCGGCTTGGGCCAGCGGCCAGGGCGCGCGCGCCGCGTCCAGCGCCAGCGCCGGCCGGATGTTTTTCAAGCCGGTCGCGGCGGTCCAGGCGTCGATGCTCGCCCGCGCCGTGGCGTCGGGATCGGAAGGCTGAAACACCCAATCGGGGAAAGCGGCGGCGAAATGCGCGGCATGTTCGCCCGAGCCGCTGGCGATTTCGAGCGCCAGCCCGCTCGAAGGCAAGACCCGGCGCAGAACGTCGAGGATCGGGTCGCGGTTGCGGGCGACGGCGGGCGCAAAAAGACGGGAATCGGTCATTGCGCTATCTCCCCCCGCAAATCAAAGCCAGTCGTCGACCGCGCTGCCCAAAGCTTGATCGATCCGCGTCATCTTGCGGGCCTGCAAATGGGCGACCAGCCCGTGCTTGATGCGCGCGACAAGGCCGAGGCCCTCATAGACCAGCGAGGAATAGAGCTGCACCAGGCTCGCGCCGGCCTCGATCTTGGCCCAGGCGGCTTCCGGCGAATCGACGCCGCCGACCCCGATCAGCGGAAACTGCCCTTCGACGCGGAGGAAGGTCTGCGCCAGCATGCGGGTCGAGAGCGCGAACAAGGGCGCGCCCGACAGGCCGCCCGTCTCCTTGCGCGCCTCGTCGCGGAGAAAATCGGGCCGGGAAATGGTGGTGTTGGAGACGATCATGCCATCGATTTTTTGCGCGCGCGCGGCCCGCACCACATCGTCGAGTTCGGCAAGGGAAAGATCGGGCGCGATCTTCAGCAGGACCGGGCGGCGCGGTTCGGTCGCGGCCATGGCGTCGCGGGCGTCGAGCACGCGGGCGAGCAATTCGCCGAGCGCGCCGGCCTGTTGCAGGTCGCGCAGGCCCGGCGTGTTGGGCGAGGAAATATTGATTGTGAAATAAGAGGCGACATCGGCGAAGGCCTCGATGCCGGCGACATAATCGGCGACGCGGTCTGAAGAATCCTTGTTGGCGCCGAGATTGACCCCCACCACCCCGCCCCGCGCATTGCGCGCCGCGAGCCGCTCATGGGCGGCGGCATGGCCGCCGCTGTTGAAGCCAAAGCGATTGATGATTCCGCGATCCTCATGCAGGCGGAACAGGCGCGGCTGGGGATTGCCGGGCTGCGGGCGCGGCGTCAGCGTGCCGACCTCGACAAAGCCGAAACCGAGATGAAGCAAGGCGTCGGGAACGCGGGCGTCTTTGTCGAAGCCGGCCGCCATGCCGACCGGATTGGGAAAATCGAGGCCGAACAGGTTCTGGCCCAGCGCCTCGTGGTCCGCCGGCAGCGGCGGCAAGGGCATGCGCTCCAGCGAGAAAATCGTCAGATTATGGGCGCGCTCGGCCTTGAGCGCATGGAGGAAAGGCAAGGCCAGGGAGTCGAAAAATCCGATCATTCCAGCAGTCCGGCAAAATCATGCGCGCCATCGGCGCGGCGTTTCAGGGGAGAAGCGGATTTCGCCAGAGCGACGGGCAAGGGCGCGTAAAAATGGGGAAACAGGGCGCCGCCGCGCGAGATTTCATGGACGAGCTTGTCGCCGCAATGTTTTTCCTCGACCGCGACCAGCAGCAGATCGTCCTGCCCGGCGAAATGTTTCGCCGCCGTTTCCATGACCTGGGCGGCGGTCGAGAAATGGATGAAGCCGTCGGCGCGATCGACCGTCGAGCCTTCGAACAGACCTGTCTCGCTCGCGCGCGCCCATTCGTCTGCCGCGACAATCTTGTAGATCAGCGCCAAATTCCGCCCCCTTTTGGCCCAAGTTACAGCATTTTTTTTGCCCTTCCGCCAGCGCCGCGCAACAGATAAGAGAGATTTGCAGCGCCGCCTCATTCGTCATTGCGAGCGCAGCGAAGCAATCCATCGCAGCGTTGCGGCAAGTCGAAAGGTGGATTGCTTCGACATAGCTCAACGCTTAGCGTTGAGCGTGGTAAGTTGGACGGGCGCGCCAAGCGCGCCCATGGCTCGCAATGACGGCTTGGGCGGACAGTTCAGAACATCATATCCGCCTGAGAAAAAATGTCCGAGACCGCGTCCCAGCTCGCCGAATTCGCCCGTAACGCCAACGCCTGGCCGTTCGAAGAGGCGAAGAAACTCGTCGCCAGGGTGGAGCGCACCGGGCAGAAACAGGTCTTGTTCGAGACCGGCTATGGCCCCTCGGGCCTGCCCCATATCGGCACCTTCGGCGAGGTGGCGCGCACCACCATGGTGCGCCACGCCTTCGAGACCCTCACCGAGGGCCGGATCGCGACGCGGCTATTGGCCTTTTCCGACGATCTCGACGGTCTGCGAAAAGTTCCGGACAATATTCCCAACAAGGAACTGGTCGCCGCCCATCTCGGCAAGCCTTTGACCCAGGTGCCCGACCCGTTCGGCGAATATCCAAGCTTCGGCGAGCACAATAACGCGCGGCTGCGCTCGTTCCTCGACGCGTTCGGCTTTGCGTACGAATTCGCCTCGGCGACGCAATATTACCAGTCCGGCCGTTTCGACGCGACTTTGCTCAAGATGCTGGCGCGCTATGACGCGGTGCAGAAAATCATGCTGCCGTCGCTGCGGGCCGAGCGCGCGGCTTCCTACGCGCCCTTCCTGCCGATTCATCCGCGCAGCGGCATTGTGATGCAGGTTCCGCTCGAAGAAATCGATGGCGCGCGGGGCCTTGTCGCCTGGCGCGACCCCGACACCGGCGAGCGTTTCGAGACCCCCGTCACCGGCGGCCATTGCAAGCTGCAATGGAAGCCGGACTGGGCGATGCGCTGGTGCGCGCTGGGCGTCGATTATGAAATGGCCGGCAAGGATTTGATCGATTCGGTCAAGCTGTCCGGCGAGATCGCCCGCGCCCTCGACGGAACGCCGCCGGAGGGTTTCAACTACGAATTGTTCCTCGACGAGACCGGCCAGAAAATCTCCAAGTCCAAGGGCAATGGCCTGACCATCGACGAATGGCTGCGCTACGCCAGTCCCGAATCGCTCGCCTTCTTCATGTATTGGAAGCCGCGCGAGGCGAAAAAGCTCTATTTCGACGTGATCCCCCGGGCAGTGGACGAATATCTCGCTTTCCTCGACGCTTATCCGCGCCAGGAGTGGAAATTGCGGCTCGGCAATCCGGCCTGGCACATCCATGCCGGCGAGCCGCCGGCGCCGGAATTCATCGCACATGAGGGAGAAGCGAAAAGCAGTCCCGCCGGCGAGGCGAAAAGAATGGGGATCTCCTTCGCCATGCTGCTGAATTTGGCGGCGGTCGCCAATAGCGAGGATCCCGCCGTGCTGTGGGGCTTTTTGCGCCGCTATGCGCCCGGCGCGAGTCCGGAAAAATTTCCCCGGCTCGACCGGATGATCCGTTACGCCGTGGTCTATTTCCGTGATTTCGTGCGGCCCAAGAAAGTTTATCGCGCGGCGGACGAGGTGGAGCGGGAGGCGCTGGAAAAACTCTCCCAGGCGCTCGCCGCTCTGCCGCCCAATCCGAGCGCCGAAGAGATCCAGACCCTGCTCTACGACGTGGCGCGCCCGATCCCGCGCTACCAGAATTTTGCCGCCAAGGGCGCGACGCCGGAAAAGCCCGGCGTGTCGAACGACTGGTTCGCCATGCTCTATCAGGTGCTGCTCGGCGAGCAGCGCGGCCCGCGCTTCGGCTCCTTCGTCGCGCTCTACGGCGTGGACAACGCCCGCGCCTTGATCGCCGACGCCTTGGCCGGGAAGTTGGTCGCATCCGAGGCCGCGTGAGATCGCCGGGCGACATGTTCGGTCTTGGTCCACACAAAAGGCCGGCGCGTCCATTCCCATAGAGCGCGCCACGCAGCGACGCTCAGCAGCAGCAGATAGAGCGGGCCGAGCACCAGAAGCGGCGAGGCCTTGAGTCCGCGCCTTTTCATGCCGAGGATCATCGGCGCAATCAGTGCGGCGAGGCCGAACAGGCCGACGCCGAGGCTCAGCGCGGCGAAGGCCAGGCGCGTGGGATTTTGCGGCGCCAGCAGGTCGCCGCAGCAGAGATCGTGAATGAAGCGCACGATGTAAAACGGGCCGAACAGCGGACCGGCGACCAGGCTGGTCATGGCGCTGAGCGCGGCGAAATTCTGGACCGGGCCGATCCTGCGGACCTGCTTGCGCGGCCGGCGCAAAAAGACCGCGAGCGTCTGCATCCAGCCCTTCATCCAGCGCGATCTCTGCCCCAGCCAGCCGGCGAGATCGGTCGGCGCATCCTCGAAAGTCGTCGCCGCGAGCATGCCGACGCCATAGCCGAGCCGCGCGAAGCGCAGGCCGAGGTCGGCGTCCTCGGTGACGTTCCAGGCGTCCCAGCCGACGACCCGGCGCAACAGATCGGTGCGGAAATGGTTGGAGGTGCCGCCAAGCGGCAGAGGCAGGCCGAGCGCGGCGAGGCCGGGATTGATCACGTCGAACAGAGCCGCATAGCCGAGCGCGAAGAAATAGGACAGCCAGCTCTCGCCGCCATTGTCGATGGCGAGCCGCGCCTGAAGGCAGGCGAGGCTCGGCTCGGAGGCGGCGAAAGCCGCGGCCGCCGCCCGCAATTGTCCCGGCTCGGGTCGGTCCTCGGCGTCGAAAATAGTCAAAAGCCGTCCGCGCGCCAGGGGAAGGGCGACATTGAGCGCGCGCGGCTTGGTGCGCGGCGCCCCGCGCGGCGCGACGACGATTTCGGCGTAAGGCGGCAGGCCGGCGGCGCGCAAGGCCCGCGCCGTCTCCGTATCGTCATGCTCCAGGACGATTTTCAATTCGAGCTTGGCGCGCGGATAGTCGAGCGCTCCGATCGCGCGCAGGAATTGCGCGGCGACGCCCGCCTCGCGATACATCGGCGCGATGATCGTATAGGTCGGCAGGTCGCGCTCGCGTAGCGGCGGCGGCGGCTTGGCCGGCGCGGGACTGGCGGCGAAGGCGCAGAGCCGCACATAAATTCCGGCCAGAAACAGCAGCGAGAGAAAAAGCGAGGTGAAGGCGAGCAGTTCCGACGACAAGGCCAGAAGACCGGCCAGGACCGTCAAGGCGAACAGAACGGCCAGGCGGTTGCTCCAGCGCAATTGCGGCGCATTGGCGCTGAGGCGCGAATCGGCGCGCGACAGAGCGAAACTGGCGTCGATGGACAAGGCATGGCGGCCGGCGGCGCGAACCAGCGCGGAAAAAATTTTTGGCGCGCAAATCGCCACACGGCCAGCGCCGGCTTCGCCCAGCGCCAGCAATTTGCGGACTTCCCGCCCGCGCGGCGCCATCAGCCAATCGAAATTTTCGCGCTTTGGATCGGCGCGGGCGACGCTGGCGCGCAAGGCGGCGCGATAATCGAAGCCGGGAGCCAAGGCCGCCGCCCGCTCGACACAGGCGCAATTGAGCCGCCGCGCCAGCGCGCGATAATAGAAGCTCTCCTCGATCAGGCCTTCGGCGATGAGAACCTCATCGGCCCCCACGGCCTGGAAGCGGGCGCGGCGCGCGGCATGGTCGAGCAGATCCGGCCCGACGCCCTCGGCGGCGAGAAAGGCGATTTCAGGCGGCCATGCCACGACTTCGGCTGCAAAAGGCCGGCCGTCGCGGTATAAGGGCCCAGGATTTATGAGCGGATCGGGACGGAACGTGGCCAGACGCGGAATTTTTATCCGTCAACCCAGGGACGCGGCCAGCGTTTTTTGGTTATCTTTTTGTTTTTTTTGCGCATTTCAACTCACTGGTTGTATGGCGCGAGCCGAGACGCCAAATTCATCGATTTTTTTGCCGAGTCTGTTCGATTCCCACAACCGGCTGGATGCGCCGGCGGCCGGCGCGGTGAAGCAAATCCGCTTCCTGACCGCCGACGATTATCCGCCCTTCGAATTCATGGGGCCGGACGGAACGCTGGCGGGCTTCAATGTCGATCTGGCGCGGGCGATCTGCGACGAATTGCAAGCCAGTTGCACCATCCAGCCGCGCCGCTGGGACAATCTGCTCGACGCGATGAAGTCAAAGGACGGCGACGCGCTGATCGCCTCGCTCAAGGAGACGCCGGCGGCGCAAGCGCGCCTGCGCTTCACCGCCGCCTATTATCTGACCCCGGCGCGCTTCATGTCGCTGGCCGGCGCGAAGAATGTCGATGTCCGGCCCGAAGCTTTGCGCAACATGACGGTCGGAGTCGTGGCCGGCAGCGCCCACGAGGCCTTCTTGAAGCGTTTTTTCGCGCCGGTGACGATGAAAAGCTTTCCCGACCGCGCCGCCTTGTTCGCGGCCCTGCGCGGCAAAAAAATCGACCTCGCCTTCGGCGACGCCGTGACTTTCGCGATCTGGATGAACGACCCGCGCTCGCGCGCCTGCTGCGTCTTCCAGGGCGGGCCTTTTCTCGAACCCGACTTTTTCGGCCAGGGCGTCGGCATAGGCGTGCGGCCGGAGGACGAGACCCTGCGCGCGGCGCTGAACTGGGCGCTCCAGCAGCTTGACGACAACGGAAAATTGAACGAGCTTTACCTGAAATATTTCCCGATCGGGTTTTATTGAAACGCGGGGGATGGTGAGACGAAGCTCTTGGCTTCGACATGTTTCAGCCGGCTGAAGGCGCTGAGTTGTTCCGTTTCGTTGTCCACGGGTTGTTTCGCACGCGGTCGCTCCGAGCCAGAGATCGAATTACTAAAGCATGAATAATTTGGATTAAAGCTTGAATTTGCGATGTTTTGCTTTATCAATTTCGAAGTCACGTAATGTTGAATGAATAGTCTCCTTGAAAACGTCCGGGCGTGGTGCAGAATACGCCGCCATTCACATTTTTCCGCAGGGTGGACAATTTCCGGCGGCCGAATTTGAGTGGCAAAAATACCAATGACCCTTTTGTGACGGAGGCTCAATATGATCTTTTCACGCAAAATAAAGTCGTTGGCGGCCACGACGGCCGTCCTGGCGTTCGCGGCGCCGCTCTCGGCGTCGTGCGCTTCGGCGCAGGACAAGAAGCCCAACATCATCGTTATCATGGGCGATGACGTCGGCTGGGAGAATATCGGCGCCTATCATCAGGGCCTGATGTATGACACCACGCCGAACCTCGACAAGCTCGCCGGCGAAGGCATGCGCTTCACAGATTATTACGCCGAGCCGAGCTGCACCGCGGGGCGCGCCAATTTCATCACCGGGGAGCTACCGATCCGCACCGGCCTGACCACCGTCGGCCAGGCGGGCGCCAAGGTCGGCATGCCCGACGAAGCGCCGACCATTGCGACGGCTCTGAAGTCGATGGGCTACGCCACCGGCCAGTTCGGCAAGAACCATCTCGGCGATCTCAATCGATATCTGCCGACCGTGCACGGATTCGACGAGTTTTTCGGCTATCTCTATCACCTCGACGCCATGGAAGACCCGTTCTGGCATTCCTATCCGGCGAAGTTGAAAGATGTCGTCGGACCGCGCAACCTGCTGCACACATTCGCCACCGACACAGACGATCCGACCGTCGAGCCTCGCTGGGGCAAGATCGGCAAACAGAAGATCGTGGATGAGGGGCCGCTGCCGCCGCACCCGATGCCGGGCATCAAATACAACATGGAGACCGTCGACGAGGACATCCTCGATCACACCGTGAAGTTCATCGACAAGGCCGAGAAGGACGGCAAGCCGTTTTTCGTCTGGTTGAATCCCACCCGCGTGCACGTCATCTCGCATCTTTCGCCAAAATACGCCGCCAAGCTGACCGGCGAAAACGGCTGGTATCTTGAAGAAGGCGTGATGTCGCAGCTCGACGATGTCGTTGGCGGCGTCTTGGCCAAGTTGAAGACCGACGGGCTGGAGGATAACACCATCGTCGTGTTCACGACCGACAACGGCACGGAGAATTTCACCTGGCCCGACGGCGGCAACACGCCTTTCGCCGCCGGCAAGGGAACGGTGATGGAAGGCGGCATTCGCGTGCCGATGATCATCCGTTGGCCTGGCCACATTCCGGCCGGAACGGTGCAGAACGGCATCATGTCGGGGCTTGATTTCTTCCCGACCCTGGTCGCTTTCGCTGGTGATCCGAACATCAAGCAGGAATTGCTGAAGGGCAAGCAACTCGGCGATATGACCTACAAGGTCCATCTCGACGGCTATGATCAGACGAACGTGCTGACCGGCAAGGGGCCGTCCAACCGCCACGAAATCTTCTATTTCGCGGAGGGGACGCTCGGCGCGGTCCGGCTGGACGATTACAAGTTCCGCATGATCGACCAGCCGGGCGGTTGGCTTGCCGGAACAGTCAAGCTCGATTGGCCGATTCTCACCAATCTCCGGCTCGATCCGTTCGAGCGGCTCGGGTTCCAGAAAGGCAACGACGGCTCGTTCGAATATATCGATTTCTACGAGCACGAATTCTGGCGCTTTGTCTTCCTTCAACAGAAGGTCGGCGAATATGCCCAGACTTTCATCGACTACCCGCCGATGCAGCGCGGCGCGAGCTTCAATCTCGAAGCCGTCAAGGCGCAGATCGAGGAGCAAGTCAAGGCGATGAAGGGCAAAATGGAATAGAACAAGAAGCCGGCAATGGCCGCGACAACGCCCGCCCGGACCTGGTCAGGGCGGGTTTTTCGCGAGAGATTGGCTGATACGAATTCCGAATGAATCATTCGGAATTCGTATTCCGCTGGCGCGAAAATCCGCCCGCGACATAGAGGGTTTTCGCGCCATGGCGTTTCCGCGGATTGCGAAGCAATCTTGCGGAAACCGTATGAAAGGTCGAGACAGGCCGCGCCGCCGCCAGTTCCTGTCTTTCCCGTTCAAAGCAGCGGCCTCAGCTCCGCCGCCGCATCTTCCGGCGGTCGCTGGAGGTTGAAGGCGTGCAGGAACTTGCCGTCGCGGCCCATCAAATAGATGACGGCGCTATGGTCTATTGAATAATCGCCGTTCTTCTCCGGAACCTTTTGCGCATAGACGCGATAGTCCTGCATCACCTTGTCAATTGCCGCGCGGTCGCCGGAAAGGCCGATGACCTGGGAGCCGAAACTGCTGGCGTATTGCGCCATCAGCTCCGGCGTGTCGCGTTCCGGATCGACGGTGATGAACAGGATCTTGAGCTTCGTGTCGGGCCCCAGCGCCTGAAGCACCTGCGACATCCGCGCCAGAGTGGTGGGGCAGACGTCGGGGCAATGGGTATAGCCGAAAAACACCAGAAAGGGCGCGCCGAGCATGTCGCGGTCGGTGACGGTCCTGCCGTCGCCGGTCTGCAAGGCGAAAGGCCCGCCAATGGCCGAAACCCCCGGCTGCTGCTTCGCCAGCATGCCGAGGCCGATGGCGGAAAGCGCGAGCGCGACGGCGAAGCCCGCGAGCAGCAGGATCAACGAGCGCGGCGTTTTGGGCGGGGCCTTTTTCTTGTTCGAAGCCATGATGTTGCAAGCGTATCGGGGTAAAGACAGGTTCGCGTCGCGAACAACACGCTTTATACGACAATTATGAGGCGGGCGCGGCGGGATCAAGAATGCGGAACCACGCGAGATAAAGCGCGGGCAGGAACAGAAGCGTCAGCACCGTGCCGACGACAATGCCGCCCATCATCGCATAGGCCATCGGCCCCCAGAAAATCTCGCGCGAGATCGGGATCAACGCCAAAGTCGCGGCGGCCGCCGTCAGCATGATCGGCCGCATGCGGTTGCGGGTCGCCTCGCGCACCGCCTCGAAAGGAGCGACGCCCTCCTGGCGCAATGTGTCGATCTGCACGATCAGGATCACCGAATTGCGGATCAGAATGCCGATCAGCGCCAGCACGCCGAGCGTGGCGACGAAGCCCATCGGCGAATTGCTCGACAGCAGCGCGATCACCACGCCGATCAAAGCGAGCGGCGCGACCGCGAAGACCAGCGCCAGCTTGCTGAAGGACTGCAACTGAATCATCAGGATCGTCGCCATGATGAACAGCATCAGCGGCATGACGGCGTTGATCGGCCCCTGCGCCTTGGCGCTTTCCTCGACCGCGCCGCCGACCTCGACCTTGTATTCCTGCGGCAAGGCGTCGGCGAAAGCCTTCACATCGGGCGCCAGTTCGTTCACCACGGTCGCGGGCTGGACATCGTCGGTGACCGCGACTTTCAGGGTGATGGTGGGCAGGCGCGAGCGCCGCCAGATCGTCGGCTGCTCCAGCCCGTAGCTGAAACTGGCGACCGCCGCCAAGGGCACGGACTGGCCGTTGGCCGCCGGCAGTTGCAGATTCTCCAAGGTCTCGACCGAACCGCGCTCCCGGCCGCGCGCCCGCGCGATCACGTCAACCAGATAAATGTCATCGCGCAGCTGGGTGACCTCGACGCCATTGACGACGCCGTCGATGGTCGCGGCGATGTCCTGCGACGACACGCCCAAAGTGCGCGCCTTGTCCTGCAGCACATTGACGCGGACCATGCGCGCCGGCTCCATCCAGTCGAAGGTCACGTCGCCGAGATGGCGGTTTTTCGCCACGATATTGCCGAGCGCCTGGGCGTAGTCGCGCACCTTGTCGAGGTCCGGGCCGCTGACGCGATATTGCACCGGCCGCCCCACCGGCGGGCCGATGTCGAGCAGATGGACGAAGGCGTCCGTGCCGGGAAAGGCATGCGCAGCCAGTCATGATATTTTGCGCGCAGGCGGTCGCGGGCTTTGATGCTTGTGGTCAGGATCACTGTCTGTCCGAAGGCGATATTGGCCGGCTGCACGTCGAAGGACAAAACGAATCGCCGCGCGCCCTCGCCGACATAAGTCGACCAGTGATCGACATCCGGCTCATGGCTAAGCATTTCTTGCTCGAAGCGCGCCATCTGGTCGTTGGTGTCTTCGATCGAGGCGTTCTGCGGCAGATTCCAGTCGACGATCAACTCCGGACGGTCGGAGCTGGGGAAGAATTGCTGCTGGACGAGAGCCATGCCGGCAAGAGCCAGAACGAAGGCGCCCAGCGTCGCGCCGATGGTCAGCCAGCGGTGCGCCATGCAGACATCGAGCGCGCGTTCGAAGCCGCGCGTGAAAAAAGACTTTCCTGTCTCGTGATGGCCCTTCATCGTCGCCGGCAGCAAAGCGACGCCAAGCAGCGGCGTGAACAGCACCGCGACGATCCAGGAGACCACCAGCGACACCGCGATGACGACGAAAAGAGTGAAGGTGAATTCGCCCGCCGCGCTGTCGTTGAGGCCGACGGGTATGAAGCCCGCGACCGTCACCAAAGTGCCGGTGAGCATCGGAAAGGCGGTGCTGGTATAGACATGGGTCGCCGCCTTGCGCAGGTCGTCGCCCGCCTCCAGCCGCGCCACCATCATTTCCACCGCGATCATGGCGTCGTCCACCAGCAGGCCGAGCGCGATGATCAGCGCGCCGAGCGAAATGCGCTGGAGCGAAATGTCGGAGATGCGCATGACCAGGAAAGTGATCGCCAACACCAGCGGAATGGCGATGGCGACGACAAGACCCGCGCGCCAGCCGAGACTGATGAAGCTGATGCCGAGCACGATGACGATCGCCTCGAACAGGCTGCGGGTGAAGCCGGACACCGCCTCGTCCACCACCGCCGGCTGATCCGACACGCGATAAATATCCACGCCGATCGGCAGTTCGTTCTTGAGCAGCGCGATCTTCTTGTCGAGCGCCGCGCCGAATTCGAGCAGATTGGCGCCCTGTTTCATGCCGATGGCGAGCCCGATCGCCGGCTGGCCGTTGTAGCGGAAAAGCTTGGTCGGCGGATCGACATAGCCGCGCCGGATCGTGGCGACGTCGGTCAGCGGGAAGAAGCGGTCGTTGACGCGCAGATTGATCGCGCGCAGCGAATCCTCGGATGAGAACTGGCCGCTGACGCGAATCGCGATGCGCTCCGGCCCGGCCTGCACGAAGCCCGAGGGCGTCACCGCGTTCTGCGCCGCCAGCGTGTTGATCACCGATTGCAGGTCGAGGCCGAGCGCGGCCAATTGCCGGGTCGAGAATTCGAGATAGATCGCTTCGTCCTGCTCGCCGATGAGATCGACGCGGCCGACATTGGGCGTGGTGAGGATTTGCGAGCGCGCGAATTCGACCTGGTCGCGCAATTGACGCAGGGTCAGGCCATCGCCGGTGAAGGCGTAGATATTGCCGAACACGTCGCCGAACCGGTCGTTGAAGAACGGCCCCTGCACGCCGGAGGGAAACTGGCTTTTGATATCCGCGATCATGTTGCGCACGCGCACCCAGGTCGGCTGCACGTCGCGCGCCTTGGTGGTCGGCAGAAGATTGACGAAGACGGTCGTCTGGCCGGCGGTGGTGATCGACTTGGTGTAATCGAGCGATTCGAGTTCTTCGAGCTTGCGCTCGATCCGCTCGGTGACCTGAAGCGTCGTCTCCTTGGCTGTCGCGCCGGGCCAGTTGGCCTGGATCACCATGGTCTTGATGGTGAAATTCGGGTCTTCCTCGCGGCCGAGCCTCAAGTAAGAGAAGACGCCCGCCAGCAGAAAAACGATCATGAAATACCAGACGAGCGAGCGCCGATCGAGCGCCCAGTCCGAAAGGTTGAACCGGCTCACGGCGCCTCGCTCCCGTAAATTCTCACACTCTCGCCCGCTGTCAGGCGATGGACGCCCGCCGTGACGATGCGCTCGCCGGCTTTCAGCCCGGCGCGCACGATCCAGCGCTTAGGCGTGCGATCGGGCGCGATTTCGACATCGCGCAATTCGACCTTCGAGCTGGACGGATCGACGACGAAGACTTGCGCCTTGTCGCCCACGCGCAGCAAGGAAGAGTCTGGAATGCGGATCATGTCGTCGGCTCCCGTCACGGCCCGCGCGAAAATCGTGGCGCCGATGCGGAAGGATTGCGGCGGATTGTCCAAAGCGATCTTCACCCGCCGGGTGCGGGTCACCGCGTCGGCCTCGGGCGCGATTTCGCGCACGGCGCCTTTGACCGTCCTCGCCGGATCGATCTGGAGGGAAACATCGAAGGTCTGGCCGACCTGCAATGCGTCGATGTCATTTCCCGGCGCGTCGATCACCGCGTCGCGCCGGGTCGGCTCGGCGATCGCCAGAATCGGCTGGCCCGGCGAAACCGTCTGGCCGACTTCCGCGTCGATCGCGGTGACGACGCCCGAATAGTCGGCTTTCAGCACCGCATAGGAGAGCTGCTCGCGCGCCTTGGCGAGATTGGCCTCGGCCTGCTCCATATTGGCCCGCGCCGCCGCGCGCTCCTGCTCGGCATTGTCGAAGGCGGCCTGCGACGTGGTCTTCTTTTCGAGCAGCGCGGCCTGACGAGTCTCGGTCGAAGCGGCGTTGTCGAACTGGGCGCGGGCGCTGGCGAGATTGGCCGTGGCGGCGCGCGCCGCCATTTCCAGCGACAGCGGATCGATCGCGGCGAGACTCTCGCCCTTCTCGACGCGGTCGCCGGCGTTGACCGGACGCGAAATCATGCGGCCGACGACGCGGAAGCCGACCGGCGTCTGCACCTGCGGCTGAATCGCGCCTGAGAAAACCATGTCCAGGGCGGCGCTGGGCTCGACCAGCATGGTGAGGGCCGGACGCGGCGGCGGCGGCGGCTCCCGCTCCTGCTTGCAGCCGGCGAGCACTGCCGTCAAAGTCAGCACCATGACAGGAGCAAGACAACTGCGACGGTTCATGGCGCGGCCTCCTGTTTCGAGGAGACTGTCTGGCGCGGGGCGACGATCTGGCCTTCGCGCAGGAATTTGCCGCCTTCGACCACGACGCTCTCCCCCGCCTTGAGTCCGCCGTTCAGGACGATCCACTCCCTGGCGTAGAGCGCGATCTTCACCGGGCGCAGATGCGCCGTATCGTCGGCGGGATCGACCAGCCACAGCGCCGGCTTGC
The DNA here is from genome assembly GCA_963704565.1 of uncultured Pseudomonadota bacterium. Taxonomy (GTDB): domain Bacteria; phylum Pseudomonadota; class Alphaproteobacteria; order Rhizobiales; family Beijerinckiaceae; genus Rhodoblastus. The sequence continues at coordinate 3,587,665 of OY969917.1, read as the reverse complement.
CGTCCTTGGCGCTCAGGGCCGTCCAGGGCAGGACGAAGACATTGTCGAGGCGCAGCCGCCCGCTGCCGGTCACCGCCGCGCCGAGCGGCAGAGCCGGCCCGTCGGGATCGATCTGGACCTTGACCTGAACCGTGCCGGTCTTGACGTCCACCACCGGCGAGACCTCGCGCACCCGGCCGGAGGTCTTGACCGACGGATCGCTGACCAAAGCGAGCGCGATGACGGGCGAGCTGAGTTTCCGGGCGAAGGCGGATTCATACAAGGCGAAGACCGCGTCGCGCGGTCCGTCCTGCGCCAGGGTGAAAGCCGTTTGCGCCGCCTGCGCCACCTGCCCCACCTCGATGTTGCGCGCGGTGATCACGCCGGGATGGCCGGCGCGCAATTCGGTATAGGACAAGGAATCCTTGGCCATGGCGACCTGCGCCTGGGCCGCGTCGAGCGAGCCCGCCGCCGTGCGGTCCGCGCGCTGAGCCAGGTCGAACGCCGCCTGGGTGGCGTAGCCATTGGCGAGCAAGGTTTTCTGGCGGGCGAAGGCGGCGTCGGCCTGACGTTGAGTCGCCTGGGCCCCCGCCAGCCCTGCTTTCGCCGCCTTGAGATCGGCCTGCTGTTCGGTCGGGTCCAGCCGGGCCAGCACGGCGTCGGCCGCGACATGCTGGCCGACATCGGCGTCGCGCGCGACGACCCGGCCGCTGATGCGGAAGGACAAATCGCTCTGCACCTGCGCGCGCACGGTTCCGGTCAGGGTGATGAGGCTGTCGTAGGATTGCGGCTCCGCCTTTTGCGTCACCACCGCGAAAGGCGGGCGCGACGCGTGGGTCGCGCTCTTGCCGCATGCGGCGAGCGCGAAAGCCGTCAGCAAAAGGGCGATGACGCGAGGTCCGGCCGGCATGAGGGCTCCTTGCGGCCCGACGAAAAATTTTGGACTTTATTCCTGGCGAAAGAAATATTATTGACTGACTGGGAAGTCAATAAGTCCGAAAGTCGGGAGAGCGGCGACATGAAAGCGCGGGCGCGCCGCAAGGCGCAGCGGCCGGGCGAAATCCTCGAAGCGGCGTTCGACGCTTTCGCCGAGCGCGGTTTTGCCGCGACGCGGATGGAGGATGTCGCCGCCCGCGCCGGCGTGACCAAGGGTGCGATCTATTTTTATTTCGAGACCAAGGAGCGCCTGTTCGAGGAGGCCGTCTCCCATTATTCGCAGGCCATGCTGGCGGACGCGGGCGCCATGCTGGTCTCGGCCGAGGGCGGCAGCGCGGAAAGGCTGCGCGCCTTCCTCCAGTATATCTACAGCCGCTGCGCCAACGATCGCTTCGGCCGCGCCCTGATCGGGCTGATGGTCTCGGACGGCAGGAATTTTCCGCGATTGGTCGAGCGCCATCGCCGCGATTTTTTCGCCCCGGCCATGGCCATGGTCTCGGACCTGCTCGCCGCCGGCGCGGCGCGCGGCGACTTCCGGCCGGAAATCGTCGCGCATGGCGCGGAAATCGCGATCGCGCCCTCGGTTTTCCTGAGCCTGATGCGCCTGATCTTCGGCGCAAGCCTGACGCTGGACGAAGACGCCTATGTCGCCTGCCACATCGACCTGCTGCTGCATGGCCTATTGACGCCGCAAGGCCGCGCCAACTTGTCGTCGCGAAAGGCTTGCGGCGAAAGCCGCGCCCCGATATAGAACGATTCCCGCTGCGGCTCCCTTCGTCTAGCGGTCCAGGACGTCGCCCTCTCACGGCGAAAACAGGGGTTCGAGTCCCCTAGGGAGCGCCACTTCGGTACACATCTGCGAACACCGCCGCCGGCGATCGCTTTGCCGGCAATGGCTTGTTCCAGCGTCGATTTATCTCCGATGATGCGAACCACGCCGTCGTCTACCTCAATCCGGTCAACGACCGATTGGATATAGGCCTTGCGGAAGGGGATGTCGCCGGTGGCGATGTTTTCCCGCATGGCGCGGCCGAAGCGTTCGATTGCCTCGGAATCGAAAGCCGTCGGCGCGGCGGTTTGCGCCTTGATGCGCTCAAGCGCCGTTTTGGCGCGGTCGCGATCGAGCTTCAAGCCGGCGAGGCGGTCTTTCAGAATGTCGTCGAGATCGGTGACGCCGTCCTCGACCATTTTGTAAAGCCGCTTCAGCTTTTCTTCCGTCTCGGTGACTTCCGTTTGCAACGCGGAAACGCGGCGGTCGACTTCGAGCGCCTTCTCAGTTCGCCGCGCCGCGGCCGAGGCGAGGATCGCTGTCAGCCGCTCAGGCTGGAACAGGCGCTCGGACAGATGCTCGGTCACCAGATCGTCGAGCTTCTGCATCGGAATCGAGCGGCCCTTGCAGGCGGTCTTGCCCTGACGGGCGCAGGTCGAGCACGCATAATATTTATGGACCGCGCCGGTCTTTGACGTTCCTGTGCGCAGGGTCATGGCGCCGCCGCAGGAAGCGCAGACGGTCAGGCCGGTCAGAAGGATCGGGCCGGTGACGACGCGCGGCGCGGCGACGCGCGGGTCGCGGGCCTTTAAGGAGGCCTGGACCGCTTCGAATTCTTGCTTTTCGATGATCGGCGGCACGTCGACGACGATATGCTCGCTCGCCGGCTTCTCCTTGAAGGTTTTGGCGCAGCGCTTGTTGAAGACCCATTGGCCGACATAGACCGTATTGGTCAGGATCTTATGCACCGCGCCGACGCCGAACAATCCGCCGGTGCGGCTGCGATAGCCGCGCGCGTTGAGCCAGGAGGCGATCTGCTTGACGCCGATCGGCCCGGATTTGCCGTCGCCGAGGCGGCAGAGCCTGAACATCGTCTTGACCGTCTCGGCCTCGACCGGATCGACGGCGAGCCTTTTCTTGACGCGGGCGCCGCGCTTTTCCACTTCCTCGACCTTATAGCCGAGAGGAAACGGCGAGCCGTTGTAAAAACCCTGGCGGGCGTTCTCCTTCATGGCGCGCAGCACGTGTTTGGCGTTTTCGCGCGATTGGTATTCGTCGAACAGCGCGATGATCTGGCGCATCATCACCTGCGCGGGATCGTCGCCCAGCTCCTGGGTGATCGAGATGAGCCGCACGCCATGTTTGGCCAGCCTGCGGACATACATTTCGAGGCCGAAGGCGTCGCGAAAGAAACGGCTGAAGGAATGGACGACGATGACGTCGAAGGGCTGGTCGTCGTCGCAGGCGCGCTCGATCATGCGCTGGAATTCGGCGCGGTTGTCGTCGGTGGCGGTTTCGCCGAGATCGGCGTATTCCGCAGCAACCTTCCAGCCTCGCGCCTGGCTCCATTCGGTAAGCTGGCGGCGCTGGTCGGGAATGGAGAGGTCGCTCTCCGCCTGACGTCCGGTCGAAACACGCAGATAAAGGCACGCCCGCGTCGCCGCGTCCTGCGGCGCATTGTCTTTGCGGATGCGAGCTTCGACATTCATCGCGCGACCTCATATTTTTTCGGGAGTCATCGGCGTTGCGACTGAGCCGAAGAACCGTCAAACGCCCTGATTCTAGGCTGCGCCGCGCCGTTTGCATACGGCCTTGCTCGGTCTGGGTGGGAGAAAATCCATTGGCGGCGAAGCGGGCGCGCCCGAAACTGCGCCTTCCGGGCGCGTCCCGAACATGAACTCGTGGCAACTCAACGGCGTGAGCTGAGAATTTCGTCGAGCAGGTCGGCGAACCAGGTCTCGATCACGTCGATCTCGGCGCGCGTCACCGGTGGGATTTCCGGCCAGTCGTCGACGACGACCCAGGCCGCGCCATCGTCCTCCGCGCGCCCGCCGACGCGGGGCGAAGATTTTGGATGGTCGCAGCGATCGCGGCGAGATTTGCGGCGAAGGGCGCGCGGTCGGGACATGGCGACAGGATCGCGCGAGCGCTCGGAAACAAGAATGGCCTATGAACGCGCCACAATGCGCCTGCCTACGACGCGCAAAGAAGTTTAGCGCCGCCTCACAAACCCAGACCTCGCTTCCGGCCAAAACTCCATTCGACGCCGCCGTCATCTCGGGCGACGCCGGAGATGTGCCTGCCGATCTGCTTTTCGAGAACCGGCTGCCACGGCACGAGCTGGAAGCCGAGACCGTCCTCGATCATGGCGAAGCGCCCGCTGACGAGATTGACCGAGCCGGCGAGCGCGCCGGCGACATTTTCGCCCGGTTTACTCGGGGTAAAGGGCAGGCCGCGGTCCGCCGCCATCCGCCGCCCGACGCGATCGACTTCCGCCGCTTCGAGCCGCGCGATCAGGTCCTTGGGCGCGCGGATGCAACCGTCTTCCATACGGGTCGCTTGGCCCTGGTCGACGAGGCTCTGGCGGCGGCGCTCCAGCGCCTCGCTCACCTCCCGGCCGAAGCCGATGCTCGCGAGGTCCGTGCGGTTGCGCGAGGCAAGCTCCCGGTCGAGCCAGGTCGCGCCGTCGCTGCCGATTTGCCTTTCGAGGCCGAGCGTCGACAGGGTGCGGACGGCGAAGTCTTTCGGCCGACTGAGCGCGTCATAGGCGACGCCGCGCTCGGGCAAATCCGCCGGGATCTTCCAATGGTCGGCGTCGACGCGCTCGACATGGCCGGCGCGGCGTAACGCCTCCAGCCTTCGGACATGCGAGCGGATGAAGGCGTCCGGGTCGCCGCGTCGTTGCTCGATGGCGGGTCGCGCCGCCTCCAAATGCTCGCTCGGCCGATAGGTTCCGCCGCTGGCCTCGGCCATGGCGGCGATGTTGAGGTCGGCCGGGCGCGGATCGGCCTTGTTCGGTAGCGGATCGAGCGCGACGATATGGCCGCGCTTGACTTCATCGAGCCGGGTGGCGTCGCCGGTCTCGACATGGTGGGTGCGCCCGTCGACGCCGTCGATCACCAAGTAAAGCCGATCGCCCATCTCGTCGCCGGCCAGGCCTTTGTCGAGGACGCGCCCGACGATGGCATGCGCGATCCGGTCGCCATGGGTGACATATTGCGCCGCGCCGCGCTCCCCGGCGAGGCCATGGTCGGCGAGCGCCCGCTGCATGGTCCTGATGATGTCGTCACGTTCCCCCATCGCTTTCAGGGTGAGTTCGGCCCGATCGGCGAGCGTCCAGCGCCCCGGCTCGATCTCCTCGGACAGACCATAGCTTTCCAGCCGCTTCGCTCGGGCGACGAGTAGGAGCCGGTTGGCGCGGATCGGATAGCTCTCGGCAGCATCCGGGCGCAGGTCAATAAAACCGTGCTCCCGGCTCTCGGCGAGCATCATCCGATCGAGCCGGGTCAGGCGTTCGGCCTCGACCTCATAGCGGAGTTTCTGCTGCAATTCGATTTCGGTCTGCGGCCCGAGCTCCAGCGTCATCAGCTCGCCCGCCCGATGGCGGACGCCATGGGCGATATAATCGCCGGCGATGTTGAGGATGCGTCCGTCGTCGAGGACGCCCCGCACCAAGATATGGCTATGGGGGTGGCCGGTGTTGTGATGATCGACGGCGATCCAGTCGAGTCGTGTGCCGAGATCCTGCTCCATCCGCCCCATCAGCTCGCGCGTGAAGCGTTTCAGGTCGCCGAGCTCGACGGCGTCCTCCGGCGCGACGATGAAGCGGAACTGGTGGCGGTCGTCGCTGCTGCGGTCGAGAAAGGCCTTGCCGTCGGCCTCGTCTTCGAGCGCCGAATAGGCGCGCCCCTTGTCGCCGTCGCGCGTCACCCCGTCGCGTTCGAGATAGCGCAGATGCGCGTCCGCGGCGCCGGCCGAGACGCCGCGCCTCATCGGGCTGCGCCCGCCCTTTCCCTTTCCGGCGAACCTCACCACCCGCGCCTTGACCACGACGCGGCGCGACCGGAAGCGTCCGGAAGACTCGCGCCGCCAGCCGCCGCCGTCGCGGGCGAAGGACGCCGCGAGCTTCGCGCCCCGGCCGCGCGCGTTGAACCGGCCGCTTGCCCCTCCCTCCCGGCCTATCCCCCCAAAGCCGCCCCCGGCGCCGCCGGCCTTGCGGGCGGCGATCTTCACCTGGGTGAGAAAGGGCAGGTCGCGGACATTGGCGCGCGGCCCCCGGCTTCGGGACCGGCCCGGCTTGATGCGGAAATGATCGTCCTCGCGGCCTGTCATGACGCCAGGATCGGTGTGAATTCCAGGCCGCGCAAGAGCTCAAATGCGGCGATCCAAGTATAGCGTGCATACGGCGGCTCTGGCGCATGAAATTCGAAGCGCACATCAACGCACGCGCACAAACGTCGATTGGAAATCAGTCAGATAGCCCGCCATCCTGCGCGCCCGCACCTCTCACGCGCCGCTCCGGCGCCGTTTTCCGGCACGGAAAACAATGTGCAGACAACAGCTTGCGGGCGCAGGCCGCGCGGATTGAAAATCCGCTTTATCTTGCGCTCTGAATCGGGTGTGCTTTGCGAACATTTTTCGATATTGCTGTTCGTGCTTTATTCTACGAAATAATACACTAACGTTCGCCATGACGCCAGCCCCTGAACCAGCCGCGTTCTGATGCGCCGCGCGCTTCCGCACTCAATGACGGCGCCGTCCGGCTGCAATCGAACAGCAGCGCTTCGACCGTCGCGGCGCCTTTTGCCGGCCAATCCACGGCGGCATTACAAGCAATCGAATGCGGTCGAGCCGTCTTTCGCCCGCGTGGCGGCAGGCCAGACAGCGTGTTTCGCTTCGCTCCGCCTCGGCGCCAATCCTCAGTCTCCTCAGTCTCCTGCGCGGATTGCCTTGCTCAATTCGTGCTCTTCGGAATGACCGGCGCCGCAATCATTTTCATCAGTTTCGTGTTCGCCAACGCGCTTGGCCGGCGCGTTTCTTCCACCCGCCGGCGTGTGCCTGGGATCGTTTCGGCCGCTTCGCGGGCGCGACTTGCGCCGCAGCCTTGTGCGCGGCGTATGGATGGCGACGGTTGCGGCGTCGTGCCCCTTACAACTGAACGGAATCGAGCCGGAGAGTGGGCGGACGGATGTTCTGGAGCGGATCGTCTCCGGGCGCATGGCCCATCATCGGCTGCACGAGCCGCTCGCTCTCAACCGGTAGACGGAACGGAAAAGCTGGCCTGGGCGCCTGACGCCGTTCAGTTCACAGCAGTCCGATCGGCGCTTTGACCGTCTCGGCGTCGGCGACGTCGGCGGAAATCGTGTCGCGGATCAGGCGCTCCGTCGTCTGCTCGAAATAAGCCCAGAGATCGGCGTGCACGTCGTTGAATTGCCGCCACACGACGGCATCAAAGAAGCGCCGTGGCGCTTTGACCATCACCGTTGTGTTGCGCTGGCGCGGATAACGATAGGGCTTGAGGCCATAACGCCGGCACAACGCGATGAAGAGGCGCACGGACCAATGATCGGGAAAGCTGAGCTTCATCTCTTCCGGCCGATCGACGCGGCTGGCCTCTTCAAGCTTGGTCTTCAACCGCGTCAGCGCCGCTTCCGCCGCGTCCCGCTCGCCATCAGTCGCGGCGCCGAGATAAAGCGCCTCAATCTTGCGCAACCGTTCCCGAAGCTGATCTTCAATCACCATGTCGCCGTCCTCATGCGGCGACGAGGGCACGGCGAAGCAGCCCAGTCAATCCGTCACGTGAATCCATCCACATGGCGCGGAAACGACCCTGTCGCGCTGCGGCGCCGCTTGCGTTGCAGTAACCCGGCCGCGCGCGCAACGCCGCGGTGACACATCCGCAATCATTTTGCGCCGCGTCAATTCGCGGTCTGACGCACGGTTGAGGCCGCAAAGGCGCCGCGCGACGGTATTCGCGATTGCGGCCAACGCCGCCATGGCGTTCTGCAACCTTCGGCGGAATTCTGCGTCGTGCGGCGAAATCCTGCGTAGCGAATTGAAGCGGAATGCAGAACAATGAAGCACTCACACCTGTGCATCTGCGGATGCGCTTGCCCGAGCCAGGCCTTCCGATCGACAGCCAATGAACCTTGGATCGTTTTGAGGGAAATCGATCGAAAGCCTCGGCAACCGTCGGCGCTCAGAATGTGGTCGCGGCGCGATGGTGCGGCATTTTGTCGCAGGCGTTGCGGCCCAACAACGGCGATTCCGGCGCTTGACTTCTCGCAGGCGGAATGGTGCTTGGTGTCAAACGTTAATGCCCGTTAACTTTTTCGGCGTTTGACCCTCATGGATTGCTTTGACCAAATCGATGAAAGGCCGCTGCCCGATATTCTGGGCCAAGGCGCCGGCTCGGCAGACGTCAGGCTGCGGCAGCGTGCGGTCTGGATCGCCTCCTATCCCAAGTCCGGCAATACCTGGGTGCGGGTGTTCCTGCACAATCTTTTGCGCGAATTGCGCGGCGTTTCCGAAGGCGCGCAGAGCATCAACGCCCTGCACGAGATGACCGGGCGCGAGGCGCTCAAACCCTTTTTTGACCGCAGGCTGGGCAAACCGGCGCAAGAAGCGACGCCGCAGGAGATCGCGGAAGCGCGCTTCGCGGTTCAGGCCGATATGACCGCCGGCGCGGGCGGGCCGCTCTTCATCTAGACCCATAACGCCGTCGCCAATGTCGAGGGCTTTCCGACCATCAATTTCGACGTGACGCTTGCCGCCGTCTATCTGGTGCGCAATCCGCTCGATGTCGCGGTGTCCTACGCGCATTTCGCCGGCGTCCCGATCGATGCGATCATTGCGCTGATGGCCGATTTGTCCGGCGCCGGCGCCGGCAACGAGCACAGGGTCTATGAATTCATGGGCTCGTGGAGTTTTCACGTCGCGAGCTGGCTGTCCGTGCCGCATCGGCCTGTGATAATTCTGCGCTACGAGGATTTGCTGGCGGCGCCGGAGCGCAGTTTCGGCCGGCTAGCGAGTTTTTTGCGGCTCAAGCCGACGCCGGAGCAATTGCGGCGGGCGATCGAGAAATCCTCGTTCGACGCCTTGGCGCGGCAGGAGGCGGCGCAGGGCTTTGTCGAAAAGCCGCCGGAGGCAGAAAAATTCTTCCGCGAAGGGAGGGCTAGGCAGTGGAAGGACGTTCTGTCACAGAGCCAGGTTAAAGCGATCATCGCCGCCCACAGGCCGATGATGATGCGGTTCGGGTATCTGGCGGAGGATTGTGGGGCATGAGGCGCAGCTTCGGGCCGTGCGCGATGGCTAATCTGGCTGAGACAGCGCGGAAGCGAGGCGTTTGCCGATGTTTCGCACGGCTGGAACGAGGAGGTGAGGCATGCGTGCGGGTTTGAGCGTTTTGCGGAATACGGCGGAGTTTCCGGCGGTCGTCGGCGCGGAAGCGTGGATAAAGCCTGTGATATCTGGGGAATTCGTATTATCACCGTAATTCCCGTGATTCCGCCGTAATTCTTGATGTTTCTGTTCTCTAGGGTAGACCGAATGCAATCTCCTGCTAAGACCCCCAACCGCGATCCTGGCAGAGATTTTAGCACGGTAAGTAAGCTATTAACTCCCGCCTATTTGTTTGTCGGCGTATTTTCTTTATTCGTGTACATGTTTAATTCAAACGAGCATGCCATTGGTGCAATTTGGTATTTAAGATGCGTTGTTACGATGATTATTTTTTCGTGCTGTTATTTGGTGATACTAAGTATCGCAAATCTCAAAGCTCTTTCAGAATATGTAGCAGCAAGAAAGAAATATATTGGGGCTAATATATTTTTGATTGTATATATAATTTTTTTTATCATGGCTGCAATCGGCTTGCGTTATATGTACAACCATTTTGGCGCAGATGTGAATAGCGCTTACTATGGCAGCCGACCATTTTCGACAATTTTGATTGTAAAAGAGTTTGTTGCAATAAACTTTATTGTGTTGTTTTTTATAATATTTATGATTGATGCTATAACCTATATAATTGCAAACATAGAAATTAAACGATGATATCGAATTGTCTGCTCACTCGTAAACGATCGCTGTTTCATTGGCGTGTCTATCGCATGGAAATAACATCCGTCATGGTTATTGCTAACTTGGCACAATAGAGAATGATGGGGGCGAGAATGCCTAATGTGACTGTGACCTTTATAGATGTTTTTGGTCAAACTGTCGGAGTAATTGGTTCAACCAATCAGATTGTAAACCCCGATAATACGCCCTACGGGCCGATTCAGCAAATAGGTGGGACGGTCTCCCTTGGTCTTGGTTTAACAGATATGTCGCTTTATTATACATCGCGTATTGGCGATAGTTACACCAGTCCTGCAATTACCGCAGACGCCATGACGTGTTGAGTTCCACTGAGAACTGACCCGTTTAGGCCGGGAATTTTCATTGAGATTTGACCCATGTTTTGACCCCACCCTTGCTGTTTTCAGCGGGGGGCAACGGAGTGATAGACATGGCTTTGTTGAGCGTTATCCGCCGGTGGTTTTTTCGCGACCAGCTCTCGATCCGTGAGATTGCGCGACGAACCGGGTTGTCGCGGAACACGATCCGCAAATATCTGCGATCTGATGTCGTCGATCCGAAGTTCAAGGTTCCTGACCGACCAAGCAAGCTGGATGCTTTCGCCGACAAATTGTCAGCCTGGCTGAAAACCGAGGCCGGCCGGCCGCGCAAGCAGAAGCGCACACTGAAGCAGTTGCACGCCGATCTCGTCGCGCTGGGTTTTGACGGCTCGTACGGCCGCGTCGCCGCCTTCGCCCGAGAATGGAAAGAAGACCGCCATCGCGAACAGCAGACGGTCGGCCGGGGTGCTTTCGTCCCTCTGGCGTTTCAGCCGGGCGAAGCGTTCCAGTTCGATTGGAGCGAGGACTTCGCGATCATCGGCGGCGAGCGGGTCAAGCTGCAAGCCGCCCATATCAAGCTGTCCTACAGCCGCGCCTTCCTCGTTCGCGCCTATCTCCTGCAAACCCACGAGATGCTGTTCGACGCCCATTATCAGGCGTTCCGGGTGTTTGGCGGCGTGCCTCGGCGGGGGATTTACGACAATATGAAAACGGCGGTCGATCGCGTCCTGGTCGGCAAGGAGCGGCAGGTCAACGCACGCTTCCTCGCCATGACCAGCCACTATCTGTTCGGCGCCGAGTTCTGCAATCCGGCCTCCGGCTGGGAAAAGGGCCAGGTCGAGAAAAACGTCCAAGACGCGCGCCACAGGCTTTGGCAACCGACGCCGAGCTTCCCGACGCTGGAGGCGCTGAATGAATGGCTGGAGCACCGCTGCCAGGCGCTGTGGCAGGAGATTCCTCATGGAGGCCAGCCAGGAACGATCGCCGAAGTCTGGGCGAGCGAGACGCCGACCCTGATGCCTCTTTCCCGGCCTTTCGATGGCTTCGTCGAATACAGCAAGCGAGTGTCGCCCACCTGCCTCGTCCATCTGGAGCGCAATCGCTACAGCGTCCCGGCTTCCTTCGCCAATCGCCCGGTGAGCTTGCGCGTTTATCCAGAGCACATTGTCATTGTCGGGGAAGGCCAGGTTCTTTGCGAGCACAAGCGGATTATTGATCGTTCTCACCGAAGGCTTGGCCAGACGGTCTATGATTGGCGGCATTATTTGGCGGTCGTTCAACGCAAGCCGGGCGCCTTGCGCAATGGCGCGCCCTTCTTCGAACTGCCGGAAGCCTTCAAACGGCTGCAACAGCATCTCCTCAAACATCCCGGCGGCGACCGGGAAATGGCAGAGATACTGGCTCTGGTGCTGCATCACGACGAGCAGGCCGTGCTCTGCGCTGTCGAACTGGCCCTGGGCGCTGGCGCGCCGACCAAGACCCATATCCTCAACCTGCTGCACCGGCTGGTCGACGGTAAGCCGCCGGCGCCGACGCCCATTGAGGCGCCGCAGGCGTTGGCGTTGAACCGTGAACCGCGCGCCGATGTCCAACGCTATGACGCCTTGCGCGACGTCACGCAGGAGAACCGCCATGCGTCATGATCCCGCCAGCGCCGCGATTGTCATCATGTTGCGCAGCCTGAAAATGTTCGGCATGGCGCAGGCCGTAAGCGATCTGCTGGAACAGGGATCGCCGGCTTTTGATGCGGCCATTCCCATGCTCTCGCAATTGCTCAAGGCGGAAACCGCCGAACGCGAGGTTCGCTCCATTGCCTATCAGATCAAGGCGGCGCGCTTTCCCGCCTACAAGGATCTGACCGGCTTCGACTTCGCCGCCAGCGAGGTCAATGAAGCCTTGGTTCGGCAGCTGCATCGCTGCGAGTTCATAGACCAGGCCGACAATGTCGTCCTGGTTGGCGGTCCAGGAACGGGAAAAACTCACATCGCCACGGCGCTCGGCGTTCATGCCATCGAGCATCATCGCAAGAAGGTTCGCTTCTTCTCCTCCGTCGAACTGGTCAATGCCCTGGAGCAGGAAAAAGCCCAGGGCAAAGCCGGCCAGATCGCCGACCGGCTGGCGCGGCTCGATCTCGTGATCCTCGACGAGCTCGGCTATCTGCCGTTCAGCCCGTCCGGTGGGGCCTTGCTCTTCCATCTGCTGAGCAAGCTTTACGAGCGGGCCAGCGTCGCCATCACGACGAACCTCTCCTTCAGTGAATGGGCGGATGTGTTCGGCGACGCCAAAATGACGACCGCGCTGCTCGATCGCCTGACCCATCACTGCCACATCGTCGAAACCGGCAATGACAGCTTCCGCTTCAAGGCGAGCGCTGCCGCCACAAAAGGACGAAAGGAGAAGACCAAAAACTTGACCCAAGCACGACCCTGATCCCATAAATCCTGGTGGGTCACTTCTCAGTGAAAATCCCGGGTCACTTCCTCGCGGAAATCAACACCGACGCCCTGATGTCGGCGACGAAACGCTATCAAACGCTCAAAAAATCGCGCTTTTCCGTCGATTGTTTCGAGGGCGCGACGACGTGTTTCCCGCGAGGTGGGAAAACGCCAAATCAGGACGCTCCGGCTATTCCCCGGTCTGCGCGAATGAATGGCGCGAAGGCCTTTGCGGCAAACCCCGCATCAAGTGTTCCGACTGTCCGCATCAGGCTTTTGTGCCTGTCAGCGATGAAATGATCGCCCGTCACTTGCGCGGCATGAAACCCGATGGCGCCGCCTTCGTGATGGGTGTTTATCCTTTGCTGCCCGACGACAGCTGCTGGCTTTTGGCGGTGGATTTCGATGATGAGGGTTGGCGAGACGACGTGGCGGCGTTCGCGAGAACATGTCGGCGGCATGACATTCCCGTCGCGGTGGAACGCTCACGTTCCGGGGAAGGCGCGCATGCCTGGATTTTTTTCGATCAGCCGGCGCCTGGGGCGTTGGCGCGCCGCCTCGGTTCCTTTCTGATCACGGAGACAATGGAAGACGCACCCGACATCGGGTTCAAATCCTATGACCGCCTCTTTCCCAGCCAGGATGTCCTGCCCGCGGGAGGCTTCGGGAATCTCATCGCCCTACCGCTTCAAGGTTTGGCGCCTCAGAGCGGGAACAGCGTTTTCATCGACGATGACTTTTCGCCTTATCCTGACCAGTGGGTTTTCCTTGCCCAGATCGCTCCCATGTTGCGACCGGACGTCGAACGTTTGGTTGAGCAGGCGAGCGCCGCCGGAAAGATCCTGGGCGTCAGAATCCCGCTGTTTGACGATGACGAAGAACCTTGGCTTGCGCCGCCGTCGCGTCGGACGCCGACGATAAATGTCGTCGGGACATTGCCCGCGACGGTCAAGCTGACATTTGGCGATCAAATCTACATCCCTCGCGATGGTTTGCCCTCAAGCTTCATCGCGCGCCTCATCCGCATCGCAGCTTTTCAAAACCCTGAGTTTTATGCGGCTCAGGCGGCGCGCCGCTCGACCCATGACAAACCGCGGATCATTTTCATGCGCTGAGTTGTCCAAGAAGTTCGTGGCTTTGCCGCGAGGCTGCTTTGAAGCGGTGGAAGAACTGTTTCGATCTCATGAATTGGCGGTGGAGATCGAAGATGTCCGTTTCAAAGGCTCTCCGATCAAAATGGCCTTCATTGGAACGTTACGGCCCGGATCAGCAGCAAGCCGCCAATGCCTTGCTCGCGCATGACGCGGGAGTGCTGGCGGCGACAACCGCATTCGGCAAAACCATCGTCGCGATTTCAATAATGGCGACGCGAGGCGTGAACACGTTGATTCTTGTTCATCGTCAGCAACTGATGGACCAATGGGTGGAGCGCCTCTCCGCTTTTTCAAATCTTCCGCGCCGCGATATCGGGGTGATCGGCGGCGGGCGCCGGAAGCCGACAGGCCGCGGCGACGTCGCGCTGATGCAAAGTCTCGTCCGGAAAGGTGAAGTCGACGATATCGTCGGTTCTTACGGCCATCTCGTGATCGACGAGTGCCATCACATTTCGGCGGTCAGTTTCGAACTCCTGCCGCGTCGCGCCAAAGCCAAATATGTTCTTGGTCTTTCCGCGACCGTGACTCGAAAGGATGGCCACCATCCGATCATCACCATGCAATGCGGGCCGATCCGCTTTCGGGTCGACGCCCGCTCCGAGGCTGAAAAACGGCCCTTCGATCATTTGGTTCGCATTCGCGAAACGAAGTTCAGGTTGGAATCCGAACTGAGTTCGACGACGACGCCGATCCAGGAAGTATTTCGCGCGCTGAGCGGAAACGCAGAACGGAATGACCTGAATTTCAACGACATCCTTTTTGCGCTTGAAGATGGCCGTTTTCCCGTCGTGATCACGGAACGAACAGACCATTTGGAAAATTTATCCGGACGGCTCGAATGTTTCGCCAAAAATGTCATTGTTCTACGGGGCGACCAGACCGCAAAGCAGAGACGCGCGGCGATGGATCAGCTTCGGCAAATAGCGCCACGCGAAGAACGCGTCGTACTCGCGACTGGCCGTTATTTGGGCGAAGGTTTTGACGACGCGCGGCTGGACACGTTGTTTTTGACCATGCCCGTCGCGTGGAAGGGAACTCTCGCCCAGTACGCCGGTCGGTTGCATCGTTTGCATGAGGCAAAGCGCGACGTCATGATTTATGATTATGCAGACAAATCCGTTCCGGTATTGGCGCGAATGGCGGCGAAGCGACGGCAGGGCTATCAGGCGTTGGGATACAGGATCGAGCCTATGCGCGAAGATCTATTTTCTATCTGAATGCGATCAACCAAGATTGCCTCGCATTGGATGTCGGCGATCGGAGCAAGCGATCTAGCCATTCTCTCCGGCGCGTGATATCTATCACAGATAGCTATCACGGTGGAGATTTACCGAAATGTCAGCCGCCGAAAGACACCAGACCGCAAAACTGTTCATGCATGGGCGCAGCCAAGCCGTGCGTTTACCGAAGGAATTTCGCTTTGAGGGCAATGAAGTGCGAGTCAGCCGGATTGGGGGAAAGGTCATCCTCGAACCGCTCGAAAGACCTGTCTTCGACGTAAAGGCGTGGCGCGCAAGCCTCGACTCCTATCTCGACACGCCGTTTCCAGAACTTGCCGAGGAAGCGCCTGATACGGTCGATGAGACGATTTCTTTCGATTAAGGCAGCCGATGTTTTTCCTCGACACCAACGTCATTATCGCGGTCATGAACCGGCGCGACGATGCTATAGACGTCAGACTTCAGAATGAAATCTCGGCGGGCAGCACCTTGATTGTGCCGGTCCCAGTCTTATTCGAGCTGCGATATGGCGCCGCAAAGAGCCAGAATCCGGCGCGAAATCATGAGCGGATCGACGCGTTTTTGACCGCAATCACGGAAATCATAGAATTCGATGAAACGGACGCCTGTAAGGCAGGCGATATTAGGGCTTTCCTCGAAAGCAAAGGAACGCCCATCGGTCCTTACGACCTCTTGATCGCCGCGCAAGCGCGGCGGCGTGAGGCGGTTTTGGTTACGCTGAACCGGCGGGAGTTCGAACGCATTCCTGGTTTGATGGTGACGGACTGGCGAACGTGACAAGAGATCGATCAATCGCGGATGTAACTTTCAAACCGATTTCCTTCCGAGCCGCCCTGCGAGAAATTCATATTGTAATTTCAATAAGATAAGTGTTAACAGTTTTATCCTGAGTGGCGCGCCCATAAAATCAATAAGTTAGATAAATCCCGCCAGCGAATTGCGCGGCGGAAGGCGGATCGCGAAAAGTTTCAGCCCGCCTTTGCCTCCTCATGCCCGGAATGGACAAAGGGGAGACGGCCGATCGCCGCGGAGCGAAAACGTCCGACAGTTCTCAGTCCTTGCCGGAAAGGCCACGCCCAGGGACTTTCCGGCAATGGCGTTCGTTTTGCGAATTCCGCAGACGAATATTACGGCGGTTCGACGGGGCAGCCTTGCAACAAACCGGTTTCCCTGAAATTCATTTCTGGTTAATCTGAGCTGATGTTTCCTTCGTCCCGCAGAGACGCGGCGACTGAGCACAGCCTTCTTTCAAATGGATCTTTAAAATGCCGATTTCAGCCATTGATGCCGCGGTGGGGAGAAGATTGCGGGTCTTGCGCATTTCGCAAGGTTTTGAACCGGATCGATTCGCCTCGGCCTTAAACATCGCGCCGGAGCAGATCGGCCGTTACGAGAACGGCGAAGAACGCATCCCGCCGCGCGTGTTAAGCGCCATGGCCGATTTTCTGGACGTTCCGATGCAAGCCTTTTTCGATCCCAACCACGCCAAAATCGTTCACAGCAACCCCGACGTCGTCCCGCTGCCAGAGACGACGAGCGATATCTTTGAAGCATTGGAATTATTGCAATATTACTCTAAAATTAAAGATCGCGTCCTGCGAGCCGAGGTGCTGAACTTCGTCGCTTTTCTCTCGCAATATCCTTAGGAGGCGGGATGAGTTCTCGCGCCGGCAAGCTTCTCGACGTCACAAAGGGTTTCATCCTCTCGCTCGATGAAGCGCGCGATCTCGACGCCTTGGGAAAAGCTGTCCTCGACTTCACAAGTCAATTTGGGGCGGAATATCTTCTTGCTGGGACGATCCCAACCAGAGGCACGCCGCCGCTGATCCAGAAGCAAAACATCCTGATGAATATGTGGCCCAGCGAATGGGCCAATAGATATTTTCGGCGAAACTATATATTTAGCGATCCAATAATATCTACACTATTTGATGCAACCCAGCCGTTTTATTGGGACGAAGTCAATAACTGCGGCGCTAAAAGCGAAAAGTCACTCCTCGTAATGAACGAGGCCGCCGAGTTCGGCCTGAAACGAGGGATTACAATTCCCCTTTTTACAATTGAAGACAATCTCATAGGATTTTCTCTCGCCGGGCCGAACCTGGAAAAACGAGAAGAGGTTCGGCACGCCATTACCATTATAGCGAATTACGCGATCGCGCGCGCCATCGCGCTGCGTGAAGCGTTTCAAGCCGAGGTCAAGCTGACCGTTCGAGAGCGTGAAGTCCTGCAATGGATCGCCGACGGGCATTTGCGCCACGACATCGCCGACATCATGACGATTTCCGAACATGGCGTCGATAAACATTTGCGTTCGTGCCGAGACAAACTCGGAGCGAAAACGACGGCCTTCGCGGTCGCCGAGGCGCTGAGACGGCGGATGATATCTTGACGCCTTGACCAAGCGCGCCCCGTCCAAACGCCGATTCCGAGCAACCTGTTGAATCCACTTAGACTCACTTTTCTTTTCCGGCGCGTTCGATTTTTAGCGAAAGTTTAGAAAGGTAAGGTTTTCCGTACTGCCCCTGACCTTCGTCAAAACGCTAACTAAGCGTCTCAACACCCAAAAAAGGGGCGGCGGCCATGCTACACATTGTCACATCTGAAAATATTCACGAATACCGGGAACAGATGGAGCAGGCTTATCGCCTGCGTCATCGCGTCTTCGTCGAGGAAATGAAATGGACCGATCTCGACCGCGGCGACGGTCGGGAAATCGATCAGTTCGACACGGACGACGCCGTTCATATGCTTTACCTGAACGACGACGGCGTGCTTCTCGGCTATCAGAGGATGTTCCCCTCGACCAGGCCGCACCTGCTCTCGGATGTCCTGCCGGACCTTTGCGACGGCGAACGTCCGGTTGGCGCCAATATCTGGGAATGGACGCGCTATTCGGTTCATCCCGCGCACCGCGATCGCGGTCGCGTGTTGAGCCCGGTCGGCATCTCCCTGTTGACGGGCATTGTCGAATGGGGATTGGCGACCGCGACCGACACGATCATCATTCAGATGAATCCGCTTTGGCTTCTGCGTCTGGTGCAATTGCACTTCCGGGTCACGCCGCTCGGCTTTCCCAAGCAGATCGCCAATGCGGACACGATCGCCGTCACCGCCGCCTTCAACCGTTCGACGTTGAAACGCCTGAACGAAGTCAGCGGCGTCGAAGGCTCCGTCTTCGCCAAGAAATATGAGGAAAAACTCGCCTCGGGTTGGCGGTGATTCGGATGGCCCTCGTCATGTCAGAAGAGCGGAATTTGACCGCCAAAGCGATTCACGACTTCGTCGATGAGCTCGCCGAACAGGGGCAACCGGCGCTGAACGCCTTTGCCGAACTGGCCTATTATGCGCGGGAAGACGATGTGCTTCCTTTGCTTCGAAACTTTGTCTTCATGTCGCCCGCCGAAAAGCAATTGCTTTTGGGTGCGGTGGACCGGCTGATGAAGGTCAGGACCATAGCGGAAAGCAGATCTTTCTCGCCAACGCATTAGGGCTTGGAGCGGGACGCGGAGGCCGCTCGTCGGCGTCCGTGTCCGCCCCCATGGGGAGCGACGCACACCTTCGCCCGTTTCGCGCCGAGGCGGCGAGATTTTGATTTGCGGCCCGGGGAGAAGCCCCCGTCAATTCAGCGCCAGCGCGACAAAGCGCGCCTGACCCTGGGCGTTGGCGATCAGAAGCAGCGCGGTCTTGCGGCCTTCCGCCTTCAGGGCGCCGGCCTCGGCGACGACATCCCTCGGCGCTTTCATCGGCCGGCGGTTGATTTCGAGAATCACGTCGCCGGGCGAGATATGCTGATCCGCGGCAGGCGAATCGCCATCGACGCCGACCACGGCGACGCCGGTTTGGACGCCGTCCCTGATCTGGAATTTTCCTCGCACGGCGTCGGACAAGGCCGCGATGTCCATCCCCAGCGCATGGGTCTTCTGCTCTTGCGGCGCGGGCTTTTCCGCCTGCTCCTTCTTCGCCTGCTCGGCCTTGGCGTCGTGCTCCTCAAGCCGGCCCAGCGCCACCTTTCTGGTCAGCTCCCTGCCGTCGCGAATCACCACGACATCGACCTGCTTGCCCACCGGCGTCAGGGCGACGATCTTGGGCAGTTCGCGCGCGTCATCGACCGCTTTGCCATCGAAAGAAACGATGACGTCGCCCGGCTTGAAGCCGGCGTGCGCCGAAGGGCCGTTTTCGTCGATCCCGTCGATCAGCGCGCCGCGCGCCTTGCCCAGGCCGAGACTGTCGGCGATGGCGTCGTCCACGTTTTGAATGCGCACCCCAAGCCAGCCGCGCCGGGTCTCGCCAAAGGCGATCAGCTGCTCGATCGCCGGTTTGGCGGTGTTCGACGGCGTCGCGAAGCCGATGCCGATCGAGCCGCCGGAGGGCGACAGGATCGCGGTGTTGATACCGACCACCTCGCCCGCCATGTCGAACAAAGGCCCGCCGGAATTGCCCTTGTTGATGGCGGCGTCGGTCTGGAGAAAATTGTCGTAGGGGCCGCTGTCGATATTGCGGCCTTTCGCCGAAATGATGCCGGCGGTCACCGAGCCGCCGAGCGCGAAGGGATTGCCCACCGCCAGCACCCAATCGCCGACACGAATTTTTTCGCTGTCGCCGAATTTCACCGCCGCCAGCGGTTTGGACGGCTTCACCCGCAGCACCGCGAGATCGACCTTGGCGTCGACGCCGACGACCTTCGCTTTCAGTTTCGTCCCGTCGGTGAAAATCACCTCGATATCGTTGTCGCCCTCGATGACGTGATTATTGGTGACGACGATTCCCGATGGATCGATCACGAAGCCCGAACCGAGCGAGGTGGACCCGCGCCCGTCCCGCTCGCCGTGGCGATGGCGATGGCGCTTCATGAATTCGTCGAACATCTGGTCGGGCGAGGCGCCGGGCGGCAGTTTCCGCGCGTCGGCGCCTTTTTCCTCATCGACCTGGGTCGCGGAAATATTGACCACCGCCGGCGTGACCGCCGCTGCGAGGTCGGCGAAGGAATCCGGCGCGTGACCCGCGACGGCCGGCGCGGCAAAGGAAAGCGCGCCGGCAAAGGCGAAGGCCGCGAGCAGGCGGCCCGCGGCGGGAGTTTTCGTCAGGTCAGCGGTCATCTTCGGTCTCGTTATCGGCGCGTCACGGCGTGGCGGCCTTGGCCGCCTTGCCCGAGGGATTGTCGAAAAAGCGGAAGAAATCCGAACGCGGCGAAATCACGAAGCGCGCGCTCTTGTCCTTCAGCGACGCGTCATAGGCTTGCATCGAGCGGTAGAAGGCGAAGAAATCCTGGTCCTTGCTGAAGGCCTCGGCGAAAACGCGGGCGCGCTCCGCCTCGCCGTCGCCGCGCATCGAATCGCCCTTCTGCTGGGCGTCGGCGACGATCACGGTGGCGTCGCGCTGCGCGGCGGTGCGAATCTGCTGCGCCTCCTGCTGCCCGAGCGCCCGATATTCCTTGGCCTCACGCCCGCGCTCGGTGCGCATGCGTTCGAACACTTTCTCGGAAATCTGCTGCGGCAGATCGACCCGCCGGATGCGCGTGTCGACGATGGCGATTCCGAAACGTTCGGCCTGGGTGTTGACCGCGTCGCGGATTTTCGCGGTGAGCGCATCGCGCTCCTCGCGCACGATCTGGGTCTGGGTGGCGTCGCCGAGAACCCGGCGCAAGGCGGAATTGAGCACCGAGGCAAGCTGGTTGTTGGCGCGCGAAACGCTGCCCACCGTCTGGTAGAATTTCAGCGCGTCGGCGATCCGGTAGCGCACGAAGGCGTCCACTTCGAGCCGCTGGTTGTCGGAGGCCAGAATTTCCTGCTTGGGCGATTCGAGGTCGAGGATGCGCTTGTCGATGTAAACGACCGATTCGATCAGCGGCCATTTCAAATGCAGCCCCGGCTCGGTGATGAGGCCGCCCCCCGGCGCCGGCGCGCCGAAGCGCAGCAGCAGCGCCTGCTCGATCTGGTTGACCTCGAAGGTGGAGGAAAACGCCAGCAGCAGCAGCAAGACGGCGCCGGCGAGAATCGCGATCAGCCTGGGAGCGTTCATGGATTGCCTCCCGGCGCGGGCTTGCTCTCGGTGGCGAAGGGCGCCAGCGGCAGGAGCGACGTCGTCGCCGAATCCTTGTCGAGGATGATCTTGTCGCCGCCGCCGAGCACGCGCTCCATGGTTTCGAGATAGAGCCGTTCGCGGGTCACTGCGGGCGCCTTCTGATATTCGTCGAACACTTTCAGATAGCGCGCCGTCTGGCCGCGCGCCTCGGCCACCGTCTGGGCGCGATAGGCCTCGGCGGCGTTCAGGATGCGGGCGGCCTCGCCGCGCGCGTTCGGCACGATGGCGTTGGCCTCGCCCTGCGCCTCGTTGACGAAGCGGCTTTGATCCTGCTGGGCGGCGGTCACGTCGCGGAAGGCGGCGATGACGGTGGGCGGGGGATCGACCGAAAGCAGCTGCACCTGGAGGATTTCGACGCCGGCGCCATAGGAATCGAGCACTTTCTGGATGGCTTTCTGCGCTTCCGGCTCGATCACCTTGCGCGCCACGGTCAGCAGCGGCTGGATTTGGGTGTGGCCCACGATGTCGCGCATGACGCTTTCGGCGACCGCCTTGATGGTCTCGGCCTGGTTCTTGATGTTGAAGGCGAAGAATTCGGGATGGGCTGGGTCGATCTGCCAGATCACCCGGAATTTCAGATCGGCGATATTTTCGTCGCCGGTGAGCATCAGGCTTTCTTCCGGCACTTCGATCGCGCCGGGCTCGTCGGCACGGCCGATCGCGCCGATGTCGATCGAATTGCGGTCGGTGACATCGAGCTTGAGCACCTCGCCGACCGGCTCCGGCCAGTTGTAGTTCAGGCCCGGCAAAGTCTTGCCGACATAGCGCCCGAACACGAGATTGAGGCCGATCTGATTGGGATCGATGGTGTAGAAGCCGCTGGCGAGCCACAGCGCGCAAACCGCCGCCCCAATCAGCAGCAGGACGCGCGGAGAAAAATCGCCCGAGGTGAGGTTGCTCAGCTTTTCCTGCGCCTTGCGCACCCAGGCTTCGAGATCGGGTGGTTTGCCGGGGCCGCCTCCGAAGGGACTGCCGCCGAAGGGACTGCCGCCACCTGGCCCGCCCCAGGGCTTGCCGTTGTTGGAGCCGCCCTGCCCCGATGAGCCCCACGGACCGCGCCCATTTTCGCGCTTGCCATCGGAAGGATCGTTTCCTTCGGGCTTCGGCGGCTCTTCGCCGCCCGGTTTGCTCCAGGGCATCGGATCCTCGAATTCTCGGCCGCCGCGTCTTCCGCGCCGACCGAGCTTATATAGAGTGCGCTTCCAGGGCGCACAATGCGCGATGCGTCGCCGCGATCACACGCGTTGGTAGTCAACGAATTCCAAAGCGAATTCGTCTTCCGCGCCGCGCGGCGGGCGCTCGCGCCGCGTTTCCCGCCATTGGCGCCAGTCGATCTCGGGAAAATAGACGTCGGCCTCGGGCGCGCAATCGACATGGGTGAGGCGCAGCAAACGGGCGCGCGGCAGGCCGAGGCGGTATATTTCGGCGCCGCCCGCGAGAATGACTTCTTCGGCGCCCATCGCTCGGGCGAGATCGGCGGCCAGGCCCAGCGCCGCGTCGAAATCGCTCGCCAGATGAACATGCGCCGGCCTCGCCCCGGCGAGAAAGTTCGGATCGCGGGTCAGCACCACGGTTTCACGTCCGGGCAGTGGACCGCCGATCGATTGATAAGTTTTCCGGCCCATGATGAGCGGCCGCCCCCAGGTGATATCGCGGAAGCGCCTGAGATCGCCCGGCGCGCGCCAGGGCAGCGCATTGTTGCGGCCAAGCGCCCCGTTGCGCGCGACAGCCGCCACGACGACCAGCGGGATCGGCGCGGCTTGGGCGGAGGGCGGCGGCTTGTCCATGCGGCCTCGAATCGCCTGTTGCAAAAGCAGGTCATCATAACACGATGGCGCGATCCGTCGCCGCAGGCCGGCCGCGCCGCGTTCAGCTTCATTCCAGCCTGTGGGCGCAAGAAAAGGCTGTCACGATTCGGAGGCGCTCCATGCGCAAGTTCATCCTCGCCACAATCGCCGCCGCCACCGGATTGGCCGCGACTTCGGCCGGCGCGCTGCCGGGCTGCGCGCCCGGCTGGGAATTCGGCGCCTATGGCGTCTGCCATCCCAAAGGCCGGCCCTTCGACCGCCCCAATCCTCGCGCCGCCTATGGATCGCATGTCAATCATTGCTCGCCGCGCGGCGGCATTCGGGTCTGTTCGTGAAAAGCGATCGGAAAGGCCGCCTGTTCGGCGCATCGCCATCTGCTCGGGGAGCGATTCGCCAAGCCGGCCCTCGGCGTGGGTAAGGATTTGCTTCGCCAGGGAACTTAATTGCGCAGCTTTGAGTTAAACTTCGCGGATGAATTACTGCCGCCGAGCTTCGGCCAGACGGGGTCTAGAGCATATTCCCAAAAAGTTGCTGACTTTTTGGACAAGAATATGCGTTAAAACAATGAATTAGAGACTTCTTCCGATTCCGAAGGAACGGAAAAGGCTCTAGGGCATGAAATTTTTCGCCGTGAGGCTATAAGTCGGGGAGGCGCACATGTCGAGCAAAACATTCCTCACCATAATTTCAGTAATTGCTATAGTTTTTGGCGTCGCATTCGTATTAGTTCCGTACACGCTGGCTGATGTTTACAGCGTTCAACCCTCGCCAGCGACGGCCATGGACGCGCGTTTTTTCGGCAGCGCCCTTCTAGCTTGGGGCTTGATTAGTTGGCTCGCGAGGGAGTTCGAAGGCGAACCCCTGCGAGCGGTTTTGATTGGTAGCGTGGCGGGGCACGCCATCGGCGCGGTCGTAACCGTTAACGGCGTCCTTTCGGGCGTCATGAACGGATTGGCCTGGATGAATGTCCTGATTTATCTATTCGGCGCGGCTGGCTGTCTCTACTTCATCGCCACTGGATCGCACAAAGCAGTCAACGCTCAAACGCGGTAAGCGTCAGCAAAATCAGGCGGGCGGCGCCGAAATCGAAAATTGTCGCGGGCGGATGGCTTGGCGGGAAAAAGAGCGCGACGCCCTCGTCGGGCGAATTTCCCCACATCGCTTACCGGGTGCTCGCCGACGCGGGATAGGCGGCTATGTCGCCGCCGCATTTCCGGCCAAACTTCTGATTTTCACAAACTTTCGATCTTTCAATGGTGAGCGCGGTGGGACTCGAACCCACGACCCTCTGATTAAAAGTCAGATGCTCTACCGGCTGAGCTACGCGCTCCCTTGAGGGTGAGAGGGGAAGTACAGGGCTTCCCTTCGCCGGTCAATAGTCCATCCTCGGACTTTCCCGCCGCGCCGCCCTTCAGGCCCGGCGGATTTTTTCGGCCAGCGCCAAAAGTTTCGGATTCGCCTTGATCGTCCTTTTGGCGGCGGCGGCCAAAGCGAACAAGGGCAGAGCGAGGCGCCCCAAAAATGTCGGCGCGTAGAGCGCGTCGGCGAGTTCCTCGACCTCGTCGCAAAAGGCCGCCTTGTAGCGCGCCTCGCCGATTCCGAGGTCGAAAGCCGAAAATTTTCGCGCGCAGGCGTCGCGCAGGACGTGCGTGAGCAGGATTTCGCCGGGGCTGGTTTTGGCGATTTCGGGATCGGGATCGTAGGAAATGAACATCCCTTGCAGGCGACCGCCATTGGCGCCCGCGCCCATCACGGCGACGATCCGATCGTTCAAGGCCAAGGCGTGAAGCTCGGCGCCCGCTTCCGCCAGCGCGCCATAAAAATCCCGCAGGGCGTCGAGTTCCGCCTGGGTCCGGCGGAATTCCGGGCGGCCGGACTTGTGCGCGAAAAAGGCGTCGAAAACCTTGCGCTTTTCCCGCGCGTCCGCGGCGCGGAAATAGCGCAACGCCCCCATGGCGGCGAGGCGCTTTTCCTTCTTGCGCAATTTCTTGCGCGCGTCGGCGGAAAGCTGGCGCGCCAGAAAGGCTTCGCCGTCTTCCGGCAGAAATGCGGCGCGGGCGGGACTGGCCGCCGGCCGATGGTCGAGACGCGCCAGTATATTGGCCGCGCCGCGCCAGACGAGCGGCAGGCTCTGCAAGCGATAGAGATGGGGGCCGCCGGGGGCGGACCGCGCCGCCGCGCGCAGCAGGTGTTTCAGGTCGGACGCGGAAAGATCGGCGCCGGCGCGAAACAGTCCTAGATTGTAATTGGAATGTTTTTCGCCGGGAAACTGCGCCACGCGCAAGGGGCCGAAGCGAAACAGAGCCAGCGGCAAGACGGCGAGCGGCGCGTTAGATGCGTCGCGCGCAACCACGAAAAACGGCGTCGCCCTCCGGCGCGGTCCGAAAATCTTGAACCAGGCCAGGACGAAACTTTCGCTCTGGTAGAACGAGCCGCGCTTTTCCGGCGCCAATTCGCGCCAGGCCGCCAGAGCTTCGGCCGGATCGCTCAAGACATCGACCCGCGCGAAAGCCGCCGGCGCCGGCGCGGCGGCGCGCGGCATGGTGGATGAAACGCTTGGCGGCGCGGCGACGGACATCGGGCCTTTCCTGCGACGAACCGCTTCGTTCTATCAATAAAAGGTCAATGCTTGCTTGCTAGCTTGTGCGCCCGACCTTTCAACCTTGGCGCCTCGACCGCGATGAACTGGAAGAAGAACGCTATCGCCGCCGGCTTCGGCCTGTTCCGGGCCACCGGCCTGCATCGTCTGGCGGGCGATATCTTTCGCGGACGCGGCATTATCCTCACGTTTCATCGCGTGCGGCCCTCGCCGCAAACCGCGTTCGCGCCCAACGCCCTGCTGGAGATCGCGCCGGATTTTTTCGACGCCGTTCTCACCCGCCTGCGCGAAACCGGCCTGGCGCTCGTCTCGCTCGACGAGGCGATGTTCCGGCTGGTGACCGGCGAGGGCGGCCCCTTCGCGGCGCTGACCTTCGACGACGGTTTCCGCGATCTTCCGGACCACGCTTTGCCGGCGCTGGAGCGCCATGACGCGCCGGCGACCTTTTATATCGCGCCGGGTCTGGCCGACCGCGCCGCGCGGCTGTGGTGGGTGGAGCTGGAGGAGGCCATCCGCCGTCTCGACCGGGTCGAGCTCGATCTCGACGGCGCCCGTCTCTTTCTGCCGGCGCGCGACGACGGCGAAAAAAGCGCGGCCTTCGAGCGCGTCTATCGCCTGCTGCGCGGCGGCGGCGGCGAGCGCCTGCTGGCGGCGGTGACGCAACTCGGCGTCAAGGCGGGGATCGACGCCAAAAAACTGGTCGAGGAGAATTGTCTCGGCTGGGACGAATTGCGCGAACTGGCCGACCACGATCTGGCGACCGTTGGCGCCCATAGCATGACCCACCCAAATCTCGCCGGCCTGCCGGTCGAGGCGGCGCGGCGGGAAATGGCGGAGAGCCGCGAACGGCTCGAAAAGGAATTCGGCCGCGCCATCCGCCATTTCGCTTATCCTTACGGCGACGCCGGCTCGGCGGGGCCGCGCGAATTCGCGCTCGCCGCCGAAATCGGCTTCGCCACGGCTGCGACGACGCGGCCCGGCATGATCTTTCCCGAACATGCGGGCCATCTTTTCGCCTTGCCGCGCCTGTCGGTGAACGGCCTGTGGCAGGATCTCGCCAGTTTCGACGTTCTGCTGTCGGGCGCCCCTTTCGCGCTGTGGAACGGCGGGCGAAAACTGAATGTGGGGTGAGCCGGCGCCGCTTGCGCCAGAGCGAGCGGCAAAAAACTTCCGTGAGCTTTTGGCGTAGGCCGAACGAGCGGCGAAAAATTACTTCTCGCCCTGCTCCATCCAGCTGATGAGCGGAATCATGGGGACGGCCCAGCCGAGGCCGAGGACGGCGAAAATCAGCAGCCGCAGGGCCGAATTCTCGACCTTCATCGCCGTCGCCTGCGCCAGAACCATGGCGAACAGCGCATAGACGATCACGAAAAAGACCATGAAAACCGCGCCAAACAGTTTCCGTTGACGGCTGCGCATGAAATCTCCTCTTGTCAAGCTCTTGCGCGACAAGGCCAGTTCATACCAAGATCGGGATTGGCGGCGCAATACCAATGAGCCGTCGCGCGTCGCGCTACGACGTCAAATATATGGGGAGATTTCACTATGCGTATGTTCAACAAAGCCACGCTGGCCCTGGTCTGTATGTGTGGGGCCCTGGCTCTTTCGCAAGCGAATGCGCAGCCGCGTCCGCCCGCGCCGGAGTTGGAAGGAATGGGCTCGCCGCAAGAAATGTGGCTCGACGAGATGTGTTCGGACCACAACGGCTCCAAGGACTTCGTCGACGAAATGCGGGACCACACCGAACATTTGGCGACCATGCTGGAGCTGAACCCGACGCAGGTTGCCGCCCTCAAGGACATCGGCGACACGCGTATGAAAGAGGCCAGCGATTTCCGGAACTCGATCTGCGCCCACAAGCCCGACCTCTCGACCTTCCCGAAGCGCCTGGATTTCCGCGTGCAGATGATGCAGCACAGGACGGACGAGTTCAAGACAGAGGCGGGCAAGCTCTCCGCCTTCTATGACAGCCTCGACGCCAAGCAGAAGGCCGCCTTCGAGGAGATGGGCCTGGGCGAGGAGATGCGCCAAGATCACGGCCACATGGGCGGCGGTTCGCCCGAATAAGCCCTTCCCGACCGACCTTTCGCCGCGGCGGCGCCCCCGCCGCGGCCTTTGTTTTTCCAGCGCCCGGACGCCGAGCCGAAATGGCGAAACGCCGACACGTCAAGGCCAAACCCGCGCCCGCCGATCCTTTTCGCGCGCTTCGGCTGTGGCTGTGGCTGGCGGCAGCCGGCCTGTTCGCCGCTTTCGTCGGCGGCGGCGCGACGCGGCTCGCCGAATTGAAAGCCGCCATCGCCGAATGGACGCCGGTCGCCGGCGCGCTTTTCGCCTTGCCCTTGGCGTGGTTCGCGGCGCGGCGCGAGATCGTCGGCGCCCTGCGCGCGCGGCTCGCCGTCGTTCTGGCGCTGGTCTTCCTGCAAGGCCTCGCCGGCTGGTGGATCGCCCCGCCCGCCGCTCTCCCGCGCGTCGAAGCGGCGCAGGGGCCCTTGGCGCTCCAGCTTCTGTTCGCCGCGCTGGCTTTCGCCGCCACGATCTGGACCGCGATCGGCCTCACGCCCAATTACCGCGACCCGCTCGGCCCGGACGCCCGCAGCTTTCGTTTCGAGGCCGGGGCGCTGCTGGTTCTGGTCCTGGCGCAGATCGGCCTCGGCGGTCTCGTCGCCGGCCTGCACGCCGGCTACACCTACAACACTTGGCCGCTGATGGACGGCCATTTCTTCCCGCCGCGCGCCGAGCTGTTCTTCCAAAAACCCTGGGCCGCCAATTTCATCGACAATATCGCTTTGGTTCAGCTCCAGCACCGCCTGACGGCCTATCTGGCGCTGGCGCTGGCCCTGTTCCACGCCTTCCATATCGACCGGGAGAAAGTCGCCAGACGGGCCGCCCTTCGGGCGCGGATCCTCGCCGGCCTGGTGGCGATCCAGGCCGTTCTGGGCGTCACCACTTTGCTGCTGGTCGCGCCCTTCCCCGTCGCGCTGGCGCATGACGCCTTCGCCATGATCGTGCTGGCGATGGCGACGGTCCATCGGCGGAAGCTGGGTTAGCGGCGGGGAGGATACGCTTGGGGGGCTACAGCGAGGACCGAGTTCGGCTCGAAGGCGACCTTGCCGATCGGTTCTGCGATCGTCTCGTCCTGAGCCATTAGCCGACATCGCGGCCCTGCAAAATCAAGACTTTCGAGAAAATTCGTTGACCCTTGCGTTGCAAGAGGTTCTGGTTATCGAAAGATATGTCCGATAATTCGGCGCCAGAACGCTGGACGCGCGCCCTTCTCCCGCGAGCGGGAGAAGGTGGCCGACAGGCCGGATGAGGGCGCTGCGACCGGAAACCCGCCTTGACGTTTTTACCCTCCGCTCGCGGCATGCGTCATGCCGCGCCGCCCGACAGCACCGACATTGCCGTTTGCACGGTCGCTGCGTAAGCGCATGACTTCGGCTGAAACGATTCTGTGGCGCGCCCTGCGCGGATCGCGTTTCGAAGGCCGAAAATTCAGACGGCAAGTCCCTGTCGGCAAATACATCGCCGACTTTCTTTGCGTCGAGGAGAAACTGATTGTCGAACTCGACGGCGCTCCGCATGATCAACCGGACCAGCAAATTCACGATGCGCGCCGGACCATCTGGCTGCGTTCGCAAGAATATCGCGTGCTTCGCATTCCCAATGACGCCGTGATCGGCGGTTGCGACATTGCGCTCGGGCTCATTAGCGATGCTCTGGCGGCGAAATAGCGCTGGATTTTCATCAATGCGCGTGCGGCGGCGCCCTCATCCGACCCGCTTCGCAGCCAAGTCTACGCAGGCTGCGTAAACTTGCCTGCGCGCGCGCCCTTCTCCCGCTTGCGGGAGAAGGTGGCGCGAAGCGCCGGATGAGGGCGTCGGGGAAGGCGTTTGCATTCGGCATTGAACACGAAAGCCGGCGGTTTGGCGGCGAGGATCGAAGCAGTCCCAACGCCCTCATCCGACCCGCTTCGCGGGCCACCTTCTCCCGTTTCACGGGAGAAGGATTCGCGCTCCACATTCGAGCTTTTCGCCATCGTCAAAAAGATCATCGACGCGGACGGGCAATTTCTCAGCCTTGCCGAACCGTGGGCGGATGCATCGACCGGCGCCGGCAGGCTCATGCCCGCCGTGCTCGGCGGGCTGGCGGACGTGGAGCGCGATTTAATCCGCAGAGGCGCCGGCGAAGGCCGCGCCCGCGCCAAATTGCGCGGCCGGCACATGCGGCGACCGGCGAAAATGACGGCAGCGCAGAAACAGGAAGCGCGGCGCAGACGGAAAGACGGCGAATCCGTCGCCGACCTTGCCCGCTCCTACGGCGTCAGCCCCGCTGCGATTTACCGAGCGACGGCGTGAGGTTTGGGGGCGGGGCGGGAACGACAGGGTTCGGCTCTAGGGCGACCTTCTCGATTGGCTGGGCGACCCTCGCATCACGATCATTAACTGCCATTCGCTCAGGCGTCAGCCCCGGTTACTAAATATTTTTTTGACCTGCCTATAATCGAAAATATTGACGGTTTACGCGAACGGGCCACGATTATGACTTACAGGACTTATTTCGACGCAGCTCAAAATGGTTTATCCCAAAACGGCTATGCTGCTTGGTTTGGACTAGCTGTGGGTCTCGTTTGCATTCTTTTTGGCGCTGGTATTGTTATTGGCTGGCCGTATTCGTCGCGCTCGCGCTGGGTGGGACAGCGTAGTCGGTTTATCGACGGGTTAGGGCTCGGCTTCGCTGTGCTTTTGACACTTTATGTTTTCGCGGCAACTTTCTCAGCTTACCGCGACGCCGCGTCGAAGCTGCGAGAGAGAAAATATGCCGTTGTCGAAGGTTTCGTCACTGATTTTTCCGAATTGCCAAAAGGCAATCAGCAGAAATCTGAGAGCTTTGTCGTAGGTGGTCGGCGATTCACCTACAGTGGATATGAATTATTCACTGCTGGCGGGTTTAATCAGATGGCGTCCCAAGGCGGACCGATCCATGAGGGGCTTTATGTTCGAGTCACCTACTCAGGCTCTGAAATCCTGCGCCTCGAAATTGCGCAATGATCGCCAAGACGGCAAGGTCTTCTCCGCAGAATAAGCAGTGATACGTCTGCCCGGAGATGTTCTCGACGCTGTATTTTAATGTCCGCTCCCCGCTCATCCTTACCCGTGCCGGCGAATTCTATGGCCTTCCGCTTCCCGCCGTTTTGAGCCATTTACTGACGGGAACCAAGCGTCAGGTTTGACCCCCTAATTCTTACTCCCCTCCAGAAAAGCCCGCGCTTCCTCGGAAAATGGCTTCGACCGCCGCGTCGTCACATCGGTCAGCACCACCGTCGATTCGCCGCTCGCGACGCATTCGCCGTTGTGGAACACCGCCTGTTCCAGCCTGAGCGAACTGCGGCCGACCGCGGCGACGCGCGTGCCGATCTCGACCTCGCCCGGCCAGTTCACTTCGCGGCGGAAGTCCAGCACAAGCCGCGCCAGGACGAAGGCGCCGTTCGGCCCCATCAGATCCACGCCGCCGCCGATCAGCATGTCCACCCGCCCGGTTTCGAGAAAAGTGGCGAAAACGGCGTTGTTGACGTGGCCCTGCCGGTCGGTGTCGCCGTAACGCAACTTGTCGCGGGTGCGGAAGGGAAAGTTTTCCGGCGCGGGCGCGCCGTTCGATGTTCTGTGCGACATGGGGCCTCATTCGGCAAAAGAGCCGCGAGATTACCCCGGATCGCCTCGCCTTGCGACCGCGCGCTTTCGTGCTAACTTGCGCGACCAAAAATGAATTCGCGGTTGCCCGAGCATGAAAAAACTGTTTTCCGCCCTCCTGTTCGCCGTTCTGGCCGCTCTCGCGCCCCTTGGCCTGCGCGCCGAGCCGGCGCGGACGGCGGCGGTGTTCGACGTGGTCTTCATCAACAGCTCGCCGCAGCCGACGACGCCGGAAGAAACGGCGCGGATCGCCAAAACCACCGCCGCGCTGAAACAGGCGCTGGACCAATCCGGCCTCTATCGCGCCATCGATCTGGCGCCGATCGCAAAGGACATCGACGCCGTTCGCGACGTCACCGATTGCAATGGCTGCGAGGTCGCTCTGGCGAAAAAGGCCGGGGCGCGGGTCGCCGTGGTCGCCTGGGTGCAGAAAGTCAGCAATCTGATCCTGAACATGAACATCCGCATCGTCGACGCCAGAACCGGCGCGACGCTCAAGGGCGGCAGCGTCGACATTCGCGGCAATGACGAACGAAGCTGGGACCGGGGCCTGAAATATCTGCTCGAGGAACATGTCTTCGCGCCGCCGCGCTGAGGCGGCGGCAGGTCCGTTTTCCAGCAAGCCGGCCGGGACCGCGACAAAATCACGCGCGTCCATCTTTGGTTCAGTCGAAAGGCGGCCCTCCACCCCGCCAAAATCATTGGCAATTCCAGCGCCGCGTGAAATATTTGCGACGGACCGGATGGACCGGATGAATTTTGCAAGGAGCGGGGACATGGGCGAGAGCGCAAATGGCGAAAGACGCGTGAGCGGGCCGCGGCTTTTCGCGATCGTCGGCCCGTTCCAGAGCGGCAAGACCACCCTGCTCGAATGTCTCCTCACCCGCGCCGGGGCCCTGGCGCGTCAGGGCTCGGTGCGCGACGGCTCCTCGGTCGGCGATTCGAGCGCCGAGGCCCGCGCCCATGCGGCCAGCGTCGAGGCCAATATCGCCTCGGTCGAATATCTCGGCGACCGCTTCACCTTCATCGACCTGCCCGGCTCGGTCGAATTCGCCCATGAGGCGCGCAATGTCCTGCCGCTCTGCGACGCGGCCATCGTGGTCTGCGAGGCGGACGAGCGCAAGCTGCCCGCGCTGCGCACGATCCTGCACGAAATCGAAGAGCTCGGAATCCCGCGCATCCTGTTCCTCAACAAAATCGATCAGGCCGATCTGCGCATCCGCGAGTTGCTCGCCATGCTCCAGCCGGCCTCGCGGACGCCGCTGCTGCTGCGGCAGATCCCGATCTGGCAGAACGGCATCGTCACCGGCTTCATCGATCTCGCGCTGGAGCGCGCCTTCGTCTATCGCGAACATGCGCCTTCCGAGGTGGTGGACGTTCCCGCCGGCGAACTGCCGCGCGAGAAGCAGGAGCGCTACACCATGCTGGAGCGCCTCGCCGATTACGACGACGCCCTGATGGAAGAGCTGATCTCCGACATCGAGCCGCCGCGCGACCAGATTTTCGACGATCTCACCCACGACCTGCGCGAAGGCCTGGTCGCGCCAGTGCTGATCGGCTCGGCCGAGGCCGGCCATGGCGTCACCCGCCTGCTGAAAGCCATGCGCCATGAAGCGCCGGGGATTTCGCGGCTGCGCGACCGTCTCGGGCTTGCCGGCGACGGTCCGGCGCTCGCCCATGCGATCAAGACCATCCACACCGCCCATGGCGGCAAGCTCAGCCTCGCCCGCGTGCTGCGCGGCGGTTTCTCCGACGGCGCCATGGTGAAAAGCGCCAAGGGCGAGGACCGCGTTTCCGGCCTGTCCCGCATGATGGGCCTCGCCGGATCGAAACAAGGCAAGGTCGAGGAAGGCGATTGCATCGCCTTCGGCCGTCTCGACCATGTCGCGACCGGCGACACCTTTGGCGACGCCAAGGCCGGCGCCCCCGCCGCCGCGTTCGCCGCGATCGCGCCGCCGCAGCCGGCCCATTGCATCGCGCTTCACGTCAAGGACCGCAAGGACGAGGTCCGCCTCGCCGCCGCCATTGCGAAGCTCGCCGACGAAGACCCCTCGCTGTCCTTCGTGCAGGACCAGGAAGCCGGCGAACTGAGGCTGTTCGGCCAGGGCGAAATGCATCTGCGCGTCGCTTTGGAGCGGCTTGCCGCGCGCTTCGGCGTCAGCGTGGAATCGCACAAGCCCGGCGTCGGCTATCGCGAGACCATCCGCCACCCGGTTTCGGTGCGCGGGCGCCACAAGAAGCAGTCGGGCGGCCATGGCCAGTTTGGCGATGTCGCGCTGGATGTCGCCCCTTTGCCCCGCGGCGAAGGCTTTATCTTCAGCGAGACCGTCCATGGCGGCGCGGTGCCGAGAAATTATTTCGGCGCCATCGAGGAAGGCTGCAAGGACGCGCTGGAAAAAGGCCCGCTCGGCTTCCCGGTGGTCGATGTGTCGGCGACCCTCACCGACGGCTCCTATCACAGCGTCGATTCCTCCGACATGGCCTTCCGCACCGCCGCGCGCATCGGCGTGTCGGAAGCTTTGGGCAAGGCCGGTCCGGTGCTGCTGGAGCCGATCCTTTCCGTCGCCATCTCCACCCCGAGCGAGGCCTTGTCGCGCATCACCGCCATCGTCTCCGGCCGGCGCGGCCAGATTCTGGGCTATGACGGGCGGCCCGGCTGGGAAGGCTGGGACGTGCTCAATGCCTTGATCCCGGAAGCGGAAATGGACGGGTTGATCGTCGAATTGCGCTCCGCGACGGCGGGCGTCGGCTCCTTCACGAAAGAATTCGACCATCTGGCCGAAATGGTCGGCAAGACGGCGGAAGCCATCGTCGCCCACCATAACGGGACGAAAGTCCCGGCGCATTGAGCCGGGGCGCGAAAACTTGTCGGAACTCCGCGCCGGCGTCAGGATTGCGACTGCGCCGACACGGCGCGGAAGCGCCATAAAGCCAAAGCGAGGAAAATCCCGCCAATCCCCGCCGTGGCGACGAAACGCGGCCACACCAGCTCGAAGCCCGCGCCGCGATAGAGAATGGCCTGGGCGATGGCGACGAAATGGGTCGAAGGCGACGCCTGCATGATGGTCCGCAGCCAAAGCGGCTGCGATTCCAGCGGCGTATTGCCGCCGGAAAGCAGGTTCAAAGGCACGGCGACCAGAATATAGAGCAGGCCGAGCTGCGGCATGGTCCGCGCGATGGTGGCGAGAAAAACCCCGACCGAAGTGGCGAAGAACAGGTAGAGCAGCGCGCCGAACAGGAAGAGCGGGATCGAGCCCTCGATGGGCACGCGCAACAGCCTTTCGACAATAAAGACCAGCGACAGGCCGACGGCGCCGACGATGATCAGGCTATTGGCCCAGATTTTCGCCATGGCGATCTCGAAGGGCGTGACCGGCATGACCAGAAGATGCTCGACCGTGCCGTGTTCGCGCTCGCGCACCACCGCCGCCCCGGCCAGAATGATCGCCAGCATGGTGGTGGAGGAAATGACGCCCATGACGCTGGTGAACCAGGCGGTGACGACATTGGGATTGAAGGCGATGCGCACGACCTGGCCGATCGGCGCCGGCGGCGGCTCGTCCTGGCGGGTGAGGAATTTGGCGATCTCGTCGGAAAGAATCTGCGCGGCGTAGCCGGAGCCGATCCCTGCCTGCACCATGGCGGTGGCGTCGACATTGATCTGGAGGATGGGCCGGCGGCCGCCCACCAGATCGCGCTCGAAATGGGGCGGGATATTGAGGACGAACGTGTAAGCGCCGACATCCATCAGCCGGTCGACATCCTTCTGCGCGACGGTGCGGGCGGGCTGGAAAAAGGGGGGCAGAAAGGCGCGGGCGAGCCGGCCCGACAATTCGGAATGGTCTTCGTCAACATAAGCGATCGAGGCGTTGTGCAGTTCCTGGGAATTGCTCTGCGCCTGGGCGATGATCGCCAGCGAAAAGGAATAAACCACCAGGCCGAGCAGCACCCAGTCGCGGAAAAAACTGCGCAGTTCCTTGGTTCCCAGCCAGAAAATATTGCGTAGGCTCTGCATCATTTCTCCTGTTTGCGCAGCAGGACATAGCTCAAGGCCACGAGCCCCGGAAAGAACAGCGCCAGGATCGCCACATAACCGGCGAGATCGGCGAAATGCAGGCCCTTGGTGAAGGCGCCGACGCTGATCGGCAGGTAATAGGTCATGGGAAACAATTGCCCCATGATCCGCCCCATTCCGGTGACCGCGGAGGCCGGCGTGCTGAGGCCGGAAAACATGCTCGCCGGCAGGATGGTCAGGATCGCCGTGCCGAACAAGGCGGCGATCTGGGTGCGGGTGAAGGCGGAGACGACCATGCCATAGCCGGTCGAGGCGGCGGCATAGACCAGCGAGCCCAGCGCCAGAACGAGGAATCCGCCCTTGAGCGGCACTTTGAAGATGTAAAGCGCCATCAGGAACATGATCAGGAAATCGACAAAGGCGAGGACGATATAGGGAATCTGTTTTCCCAGCAGGAATTCGAGCCGCGTCACCGGCGTCACATAGAGATTGGTGATCGAGCCCAGCTCCTTTTCACGCACGATGGCGAGCGCCATGAGAATGGCCGGGATCAGCGCCAGTTGCAGGGCGATGGCGCCGGGAACCATGGCGTAGATGGAATCGAAAGACTGATTGTAGCGGAAGCGCGTCTCTATATCCGCCGGCGGATTGGGCGGCGGCGGCAGGCCGTGGATCGCCGGGTCGGCGAGAAACTGCTGATGCAGGCTCTGCAGATAGCCGTGGATGGTTTCGGCGCGAAAGGGCATGGCGCCGTCTATCCACACCGACACCTCGGTCGGGCGCCCGCGCAAGATGTCGCGGCCGAAGCCCGGCGGAATTTCGATGGTCGCGTTGACGTCGCCGCTCTTGAGCCGGGTGACCAGATCCCTGGCTTCGCGGATCGGCGGCTGCTCGATGAAATAGGCCGATCCGCGAACTTCGCTCAAATAAGCGCGGCTGTAATAGCTGTTATCCCGGTCGAGCGCGGCGTAGGTCAGGGAATCGACATCCGTGGTGATGCCGAAGCCGAGCACCAGCAGCAGCAGAGCCGGCCCGAAGATCGCATAGGACAGGCGGATCGGATCGCGCGACAATTCAAGAATTTCGCGGATGGTATAGGCCATCATCCGCCGCGGGCTGAAACGCGGATTCTTCGCCTGCGCGCGTTGCGGAACCGGGGCCTCGACCGCCTCGGCGAGCGGGCGCGCCGCCCCGGCCTCCTCCAGAAAGGCGATGAAGGCCTCTTCCAGATCTTTGCCATTTTTCCGCCTGGTCAGTTCGGCGGGCGAGCCGGTGGCGAGGATCTTGCCCGAATCCATCAGCGAAATGCGGTCGCAGCGCGCCGCCTCGTTCATGAAATGGGTGGAAATGAAAATGGTGACGCCTTCCTTGCGCGACAATTCGATCAGCAGGGCCCAGAATTCGTCGCGGGCGACCGGATCGACGCCCGAGGTCGGCTCGTCGAGGATGAGCAGGTCCGGCCGATGGACCAGAGCCACCGCCAGCGACAGCCGTTGGCGCAGCCCAAGCGGCAGGTCGGCGGCCAGGACGCCGCCATAATCTCTCAGATCGAACCGGTCGAGCAGGATCCCGATGCGATCGCGCGCCTCGCGCGCCGGGAGGCCGAACAGTCGGCCGTGCAATTCGAGATTTTGCAGCACGCTCAATTCGCCATAGAGCGAAAAGCCCTGCGACATATAGCCGACGCGCCGGCGCGCCGCGAGACCGCCCGCCTCGATGCTCCGGCCGAACAGCAAGGCCTCGCCGGCGCTGGCGTCCAGCAGGCCGGTGAGCATTTTCATCGTCGTGGTCTTGCCGCAGCCGTTCGAGCCGACGAAGCCGAAAATCTCGCCCCGGCCGATGGCCAGATCGACATGATCGACGGCGATGAAATCCCCGAATTGCTTGGTCAGGCCCCGGGCGACGATCACCGGCGCGCCGCCGTCGTCCTTTCGCGGCGGAATCTCCAGCTTCTTCACGGCCCCGCCCTCGGGCAGCAAGGCGATGAAGGCCTCCTCGACGCTCGCGGCGCCGGCGCGGGCGAGAATGTCGCGCGGCGCGCCGGTGGCGAGAATCCTGCCGGCGTTCATGACGATGAGGAAATGGAATTTTTCGGCTTCCTCCATATAAGCGGTGGCGACGATCACGCTCATTTTCTGCGCGCCGCTCTGGCGTTCGCCAACCGCTCGCGCGATCTGCGCGCCGCTCTGGCGTTCGCCAACCGCTCGCGCGATCTGCGCGCCGCTCTGGCGTTCGCCGGCCGCTGTTGCGGCGAAGCGGCGGCGCATGCGCTCCACCAGCTCCCAGAACTGCCGGCGCGACAGGGGATCGACGCCGGTGGTCGGCTCGTCGAGGATCAGCAGGTCCGGATCGTGGATCAGGGCGCAGCACAGGCCGAGCTTTTGCTTCATGCCGCCGGACAATTGATGGCACGCCCTTCTGGCGAAGGGCGCCAGGCCGACGTCACGGGTCAGCGCGGCGACGCGCGCCGCGCCCTCGGCGCGGCTCTGGCCGAACAGCCGCGAGAAAAAGATGATGTTCTCCTCGACGGTGAGATCGGGATAGAGATTCTTGCCCAGGCCCTGCGGCATGAAGGCGATGCGCGGGCAGATTTCGTCGCGCCAGGCCACCGAATCGATGTCGCCGCCCAGAACCTCGATTCCGCCGTCCTGCAGCGCCTTGGCGCCGGCGATCAGGCCGAGCAGGGTCGATTTGCCGACCCCATCCGGCCCCACCAGCCCCACCATGCAGCCGGCGGGAATATCCAGCGTCAGGCCGTCGAGCGCGATTGTCCGGCCATAGGCGTGGCGCAGATGGCGCAGCCGGACGGCGGGCTCCTCGCTCATTTTCCGGCGCCCTGCAAGCCCGGCGTCCACGGCGCCTTGTCGTCGGTCTTGACATAAGCGACGCCGGGCAGGCCGCTGCGCACCGCGTCGGCGTGGGCCCTGGCGCGGCCGGGATCGATCTTCACCCGCACCCGGAACATCATGCGGTCGCGGTCGTTCTGGGTCTCGACCATTTTCGGGGTGAATTGCGCCTGATCGGCAAGAAAG
Source organism: uncultured Pseudomonadota bacterium (assembly GCA_963704565.1). GTDB lineage: Bacteria > Pseudomonadota > Alphaproteobacteria > Rhizobiales > Beijerinckiaceae > Rhodoblastus. Next base: position 3,549,524 of record OY969917.1, on the reverse strand, counting down.
GACACTTTCGCCGGGATCGGCCGGTCGGGATAGGCGTCGAGCAGGATGCGGGACTCCGCGCCGATCTTGACCTTGTCCGCCTGGAGCGTCGGCAGATAGACGTCCATATAGACGTAAGCCGTGTCGAGCATGGTGAAGACCTTGCCGCCGGCCGGCAGAACCTCGCCGACATTGGCGACGCGATATTCGATCCGCCCGTCGCGCGGCGCGACCAGGGTATTGTCGGCGATATTCACCCGCGTCACTTCGGCGTCATGCGTGGCCGCGTTCAGCGCCTTCTCAGCCTCGGTGACGCGGGTTTCCGCCGCCTGCTGGGTGAGATGGGCGGCGTCGAGCGCCTGCTTGCGCTGGTCGTAAAGCTCCCTGGTGGCGAAACCACTTTTCACCAGCTTCGCCGTGCGCTCGATTTCCTGCTCGGCGAGCAGGGACGAGGTCTTGGCGTTTTCGAGATTGGCGCGCGCCTCCTCGACCGCCTTTTGCGCCTGTTCGATCTGCGCCTCGCCCTTTTTCAGGGTTTGTTGCAGATCGCTGGTGTCCATGACCGCGAGCACCTGGCCGGCGGCGACCTTGTCGCCCTCGTCCACCCGCAATTCGGCGATGCGCCCGGCGAATTTGGTGTCGATGTCGATCGGATCGGCCTCCAGCCGGCCATTGCCATAGACGATATAGGCTGGAATCGCCGGGGCGCGATGCGCCAGCCAGATGGCGTAGCCGGCGCCGCCGCCGATCAGGGCGAGAAGGACGAGCCTCCGCGACCATACCTTGGCCCGGCTCGGCGGATGATGCTCGATCACCTGATGTGACGGGGGCGGCGGAATTTTTGTGGGCAATTGCCCGAGGCCAACCTGCTCGACGGCGGGCTGAACCTTGGCGGTCGGTTTCTGGTCGTTATTATCGGTCACGGGAAGAAACCTCGCGTTTCAAACCAAGTGAAGGCTACCGCCGGCCTCGCTTGAAAGCCATGACCTGGAACAGCTTGCGCACGATCGCGGCCTGACTTTGGCGAAAAACCTGTTATGACACAGGAAACTCGCCGGAAGTCGATCTCGACTTTTACGAGCATTTCCTCACGTCGGAAATGATTTCCTCAAGGCCCCGATGATCACGCTCGACCCGAAAACCGCCGCGCTGGTCCTGATCGACCTCCAGAAGGGCATTGTCCGGACGCCGACCGCCCCGCATTCCGGGGCGGAGGTTCTCGGCCGCGCCAAAGACCTCGCCCAAAAATTCCGCGACCATGGCGCCCTGGTCTTCCCCGTGCGGGTCGCTTTTTCCCCGGATTTCGCCGACGCGCCGCGCCAGAAGGCGGACGCGCCGATGCAGCTTCCTGCCGGCGGCCTGCCGCCCGACTGGAGCGAACTGGCCGAGGGCGTCGCGGCGCCCGGCGACATCATCATCACCAAGCGCCAATGGGGCGCCTTCCACGGCACGGAGCTGGAGCTTCAATTGCGCCGGCGCGGCGTGACGACCCTGGCGCTCGGCGGGATCGCCACCAATTTCGGCGTGGAATTGACCGCCCGCCAGGCCTGGGAGTTGGGCTTCGAACTTCTGTTCGTCGAGGACGCCTGCGCCTCGCGCGCCGCCGAACTGCATGAATTCGCGGTCCACAATATCTTTCCCCGTCTGGGACGGGTGACGCGTAGCGCGGACATCGCCTTCGCGGCCGGATGAGCGGCTTGAAAAATCTCTCCTTTCGCGACAGCGGCCTTTTGGCGCAATGGGCGGCGCTGATCGCGCTCACCTTGCTGTTCAGCGGCGTTCTCACCGCCTTGCGCCTTCCCGCCGGCCTGCTGCTCGGCGCCATCGTCGCCGCCGCGAGTGTTTCGGCCTTCGAGGGCCGGATCGAGGCCCCGCCCTGGGCCTTTCTCATGGCGCAAGCCGCGATCGGCGGCATGATCGCCCAGAAATTGACCCCGGCGATCCTGCATGAAATGGCCCGCGACTGGCCGCTGTTTCTCGCCGCCGGCTTCTCGGTGATCGCCGCCAGCGGCCTGTTCGGCTGGCTTCTCACCCGATGGCAGCTGTTTCCGGGGACCACCGCGATCTGGGGCGCCCTGCCCGGCGCGGCTTCCGCCATGGTGGTGATGGCCGACGCCTATGGCGCCGACATGCGCCTCGTCGCCTTCATGCAATATTTGCGGGTATTGCTCGTCGCTCTGGTCGCCAGCCTGATCGCGCGCTTTCTGACCCCCGGCGGGGGCGCCGGCGCCGCGGCGCTCGCCGGCTTTTTCGCGCCCGCTGGCTTTTTCGCGCCGGTGTCTTGGCCCGCCTTCGCCGCGACCCTCGCCGTTCTGCTCGGCGCCGCCTTTCTCGCCCACCGCCTGCGCCTCCCCGCCGGCCCCCTGCTGGCCCCGCTTTTCCTCGGCGCCCTGTTGCAGGATTCCGGTCTTCTCGCCCTTGAACTCCCCCGCCCCTTCCTCGCCTTGAACTACGCGATCCTCGGCTGGAGCGTCGGCCAGAGATTTTCCCGCGCCCTTCTGCTGCACGCTTTCAAGGCTCTGCCCGCGACCCTCGCCTCGGTCGCCGCGCTGATCGCGCTTTGCGCCGGGCTGTCGGCGATTCTGGCGGCGCTGGCTCATATCGACCCGATGACCGCTTATCTCGCCATGAGCCCCGGCGGGATCGACGCCGTCGCCATCATCGCCGTTTCCGCCAAGCTCGATCTGCCCTTCGTCATGGCCTTGCAGACGGCGCGGGTGCTGATGGTGATCTTCTTCGGCCCCGCCCTCGCCCGCTTTCTTTCCCGCGCGTCGGCGCCCGCCCGGAACCCGGCGATTGATTGAACGCCCCAGATGTTGTTAAAGAACCCGCACGAACCGCCACGGAATGGCCGCGATTAGCGGGCTTTGTGGCGCGCGACGGACTTAACCGACAGCAACTTGAGCTCAGGCGGAGCAGCTTTTCATGCGCACCCTTTTTCTGCAAGCGCCTTCCTTTGACGGTTTCGACGGCGGCGCCGGCTCGCGCTATCAGGCGCGCCGCGAAATCGCCTCCTACTGGTATCCGACCTGGCTCGCCCAGCCCGCCGCTTTGATCGAGAACTCCAAGCTGATCGACGCCCCGCCGCACAAGATCAAGCTCGCGGAGGTGGTGGCGCAGGCCAAGGATTTCGACCTCGTCGTGGTCCATACTTCCGTGCCGTCCTTCGCCTCGGACGTGAAATGCATCGAGGCCTTGAAGGCCGCCAATCCCGCTCTCAAGGCCGGATTGATCGGGGCCAAGGTGGCGGTGGACGCCGATGGCAGCCTGAAAGCCGCGCCTGTCGTCGATTTCGTCGCCCGCAACGAATTCGACTTCACCATCAAGGACGTCGCCGACGGCAAGGAGTGGAAGGACATTCTCGGCCTGAGCTACCGCGACGCGGATGGAAACATCCAGCACAATGCCGAGCGACCGATCCTGGAAAACATGGATTCCCTGCCCTTCGTCGCGCCGATCTACAAGCGCGACCTGAAGATCGAGAATTATTTCATCGGCTATCTCAAGCACCCCTATATTTCGATCTATACCGGGCGCGGCTGCAAGTCGCGCTGCACTTTTTGCCTGTGGCCACAAACGGTTGGAGGGCACCGTTACCGCACCCGCAGCGTCGGCCATGTGATCGAAGAGATCAAATGGTGCCTGGAAAACTTCCCGCAGGTGCAGGAATATTTCTTCGACGACGACACATTCACCGACGATCTGCCCCGCGCCGAAGCCATCGCGAAAGAACTCGGCAAGCTCGGCGTGACCTGGTCGTGCAACGCCAAGGCCAACGTGCCGCGCGCCTCGCTTGAAGTGATGAAGGCCAATGGCCTGCGGCTGCTGCTGGTCGGCTATGAATCCGGCAACCAGCAGATCCTGCACAATATCAAGAAGGGCATGCGGGTCGAGGTGGCCAGGCAATTCGCGCGTGACTGCCGCGAGCTCGGAATCATGATCCACGGCACCTTCATCATGGGCCTGCCGGGCGAAACCCGCGAGACGATCAAGGAGACGATTGCCTTCGCCAAGGAGGTCAATCCGCACACCTTGCAGGTGTCGCTGGCCGCGCCCTATCCCGGCACGTTCCTTTACGATCAGGCGCTGGAAAACGGCTGGCTCGACAGCGCCAACGCCGAAATGGTGGATGAGAACGGCGTCCAGATCGCGCCGCTCCATTATCCCGACCTCAGCCACAAGGAAATTTTCGACGCGGTCGAGACTTTCTACCGCCAGTTCTATTTCCGGCCGCGCAAAATCGGCGCCATCGTCAATGAAATGGTGCGCGACCGCGCCATGATGAAGCGGCGCCTGCGCGAAGGCGTGGAATTCTTCCAGTTCCTGCGCGAGCGCAAACAAGGCGCCCAGTGCTGACGGCGCCGCGCTGAAACCCAGGTCGGCGCCGCGACCTGAGCCCAAACCTGCCAGGGCAGAAGCGGTCGTGGAAACAATCGTGCCGGCCACATGCAACGTCCTGGTGATTGGCGGCGGAATTGCCGGCCTCTCCGCCGCGCTCGCCGCGCGGCGGCTCGGCGCCTCGGCGCGTTTGATCGAGAGCGCGCCGCAGGGCTTGCGCGGCGGCAATGCGCGCCATGCCCGCAATTTCCGCATCGCCCATGACGCGCCGGCGTTTTACGCGCCCGGCGCCTATGCGGCAGACGAGTTCCTGTCGGAACTCATCAAGACCACGGCCGGCCGGATCGATGCGGATCTGGCCCGCGCGCTGATCGCGGACACGAACGACACCGCGCCCTGGCTGATGGCCAACGGGGTTCGCATCCAGAATCCGGCGACGGGCGTGATTCCTTTTTCCCGCCGCACCGCTTTCCTGCTCGGCGGCGGCAAGGCCATGATCAACGCGCTTTACGAGGCCGCCGGCAGGATCGGCGTGGCGATCTCCTATGACAGCGAGGCCAAAACCTTGCGCCAGAACGGCGACGGGTCGTGGCAGGCGGAAATCCGCAACGGGACTGCGACGCAACGCTTGCGGGCTCAGACGGTGATCGCCGCATCCGGCGGCCCCGGCGGCGATCCGGACTGGCTACGCGCCCATTTCGGCGCCCGGGCCGACGCTTTGATGATTCGCGGCGGGGCCCATTCCGACGGCCGCTTGCTGCAAAGGCTGATCGAGGCGGGCGCGCAGGAAATCGGCGATCCGGCCTCGGGCCACATGGTCGCGGTCGACGCGCGCGGGCCGCAAATCGACGGCGGCATCGTCACCCGCATCGCCGCCATTCCCTATGGGCTGGTGGTGGATCGCGATTCTGGCGCGGTCGAATTGCCCGGCGCCGGCGCGGGGCGGACCCATTACGCCAGATGGGGCGCGCGGATCGCCCAATGCGACGAGGGGCGCGCCTTTCTGATTCTGGACGCCGACGGCCTGAACCGCGCGCCGCCGACCGCGCTGGCGCCGATCCGCGCCAAAAATCTCGCCGATCTGGCCGAGGCGCTTGGCCTCGACGCCGCCGCGCTGGCGCGGTCCATCGCGGCCTGCCCAAAACTCGCCGGCCCGCCTTTCTTCGCCTTTCCGCTGCGCGCCGGCCTGACTTTCGTGCATTTCGGGCTGGCCGTGGACGAGAAAATGCGGGTAAAAATGCGCGATGGAGGCACATTCGCCAATCTTTTCGCCGCCGGCATGATCATGGCGGCCAATGTTCTGCCGCGCGGCTATCTCGCCGGCTTAGGCGTTAGCCTTTCGGTGGGTTCCGGCCGGCGCGCCGGGGAGGCGGCGGCGCGTCATGCCCTCGCCTGACGCCGCCGGCGAAACCGAGCGCGTGTTGCGGATCTGCGCCGCCTGCCTCTATTGCGACGGCCTGTGTCCGGTCTTTCCGGGGCTTTCCGGCAAGCACGACTTTTCTATCGCCGACATGGGCTATCTCGCCAATCTGTGCCACAATTGCCGGGCCTGCTGGCATGCCTGCCAATATGCGCCGCCGCATGTCTTCGCCGTGAATGTGCCCGCCGCGCTCGCCGCCCAGCGGCGGGAGACTTACGCCGATCATGTCTGGCCGCGCGCGCTGCGTCCTGGCTTTCGCCGCCCGGCGCTCGGCGCGGGTTTTTTCGTCGCGGTCGCGCTCGCGGTCATGGCAATCGTCGCGGCGGCGAACGGCTCATGGGCGGCGCTGCGCCAGATCCGTCCCGGCGGTTTCTATGCCGTCGCGCCGCAGCGACTGATGATCGGTCTGGCGGGCGCCTCGCTCGGCTGGGCGGTTTTGAGCCTGTCGATCTCGACGCTGCGATTCTGGCGCGCGATTTCGGACGACGCGAAGCCTCGCCTTTCGCTGCGCGCGCTCAAACTCGCGACGCAAGAGATCGTCACCTTGCGCCATCTCGACGGCGGCGGGCCCGGTTGCCACGATGCCGGCCCGGGCTTTTCCCAGAGCCGGAGATTCTTTCATCAAATCATGGTCGCGGGCTTCGTCCTGCTGTTGGCGGCGACGCTGGCCGCCGCTTTCTTGCAGCATGTCCTTGCCGTGGCGCCGCCTTTCGCCTTGACCAGCCTGCCCGTCGGCTTGGGCGTCGCCGGCGGCCTCGCCGTCCTGGCCGGGGCGGCCGGACTTCTGGCGGTTGAGGCGCGAGCGGAGCGCGCGCCGTCCGAGCGCGGCGAAACGCGCCTCAATCTGGTCTTTCTGGTTCTGATCGTGGTCACGGTGCTGAGCGGCCTGGCGCTGCTGGTCTGGCGCGACGGCGCCGCGATGGGACCGCTGCTGGCGCTGCATCTCGGGCTGGTGACCGGCTTTTTCGCGATCCTGCCGGCCGGCAAGGCCCTGCACGCGCCCTTCCGCGCCGCGGCAATCCTGCGCTCCGCCACGGAGCGGCTGTCGCGCGGGCGCCGCGAACGCCAAAGCGACGCGCCGTTCGATTGATCCAACGGTCGAAATCCAACCCTTGGTGCCCTCGTGAGATGGCCGCGTTCGGCTCAAAGGCGTCATTCGCCTAGGACCGAGAAGGACGGCTTGCTGCCAAATGCGCAAATTCAGGACGACGCCGTTGGCGATTTCGCTGCCGCCCCAATGCGGCCTCCTAATCATTGGGATTGGAGTTGTGCCGCTTCCATGCTTGAAGAAACTCCCTCACTTGTGATGCCATTGGCTCCGCCAATCCGGGTCGCTTCGAAAGTTCCTCGACGCGTTGCCGGAAGCGTTCTTTATCCAAAATTGCGTCAAGACCATCCACGTTGGCTCGGATATTTCGCTTTGCAACCCTATCTCCCAGCCCCGAAAAGCCCATGCTTTGCGACCAAGAGTGAGACGTAAACGCCTGTGCGAAGCGCGCAACCATTTCGTCATTTTCTAATTGCGCGTCAGCCCATTGCTTAACCTCGGCGCCTTTGTCTGCCGCGATATCCCTCCACGTAAATAGGAGGTACGGAAGGCGTTTGTTTGCGGCTAGTGTTCCGTCATGCGCTGCCTCACGCAGCCGCCCGAGTGTTAACCGCTGAAGAGCATCCGCATCGGCTGCCGTCGTCAGACAGCGCTCGTCAGGTTCAGGTTGCCTACCTTCACGTGGATGGTGGTCGTTATACGCCGAGCGCGTAAAATCGGCGAGCCAGCTGAGTGCAGCTTTCGGCGCAATCCTCATGAATACCGTAGATCTATCCTCCAAGCTCAATCTGCCCCAGGTTAACCGCCGAAGCAGCCAGTGAATTCTGAGTTGATTGTCGCCGATCGAAAAGCCTTTCGCTTCGTCCGCAGTAGTGTTGATTTCGTCGCCCAACTCGAAAAGAGTCTGCAACAGCGGTTCAATTTGGGCAGTGCCGATTCGATCCGCGTAGATGTTTAATTCGTCTAAAAGCAGCGCAGCTTTCGTTTGTCCCCCGGAGCGGATGACCGTCAACGCATCACGGAAGGCGGTTCTTAGGAATTCGTTGTCCGAACAACGCCCGATTACTTTATCAATCTCCGTCTTCGATAACGTTTCGTCGCCGATGGAAAAGCGAAAATACGTATCGAAATGGGCCTTTGAACAGACGCGGCGCGAGCGTGCCCATTCCTGCTCAGAATCATCCGAATAAGAAACATTGCTCCATACCGACTCGAGTTGTGGAAACAGGCGCTTGAGCGACTGGCGTAACCGCTCCCGTTCGGCTTCTGGCTCCGACCCCAAAAATAGCCGGTCGTATTCCTTTCCGTCTGGCTTTTGCCCGCCGTGCCTCCAATTCATTATCGGGAAGAGGCGCTCTTTTTCATTGCGAATGGCTTGATTGATGCCCGGTCGAAAAACCCTAAATATCTCCATGCCGATGAAGTCACCCAGATCGACTTCGCCTTCAACCGCTGGCCATGTGACCGACAGTGCATTGCTAAAGCGGACCAAATCCCTTGGCGTTTTAACCTCTAAAACAACGACATCGTAAAAAATATTCATGATGCGAACTACGTCATCTTCTGGTGGTTTTCCGCAAATTGAACCAATTGTTTGTAAAAGATGCTGATGAAGTTCTGTCGAGCGTGCTTCCGGCACATCGAACGAAGCCTGAACAATTTTTTCGAGATAGTGCGGCCCTTCGGATGGAAAGCGTTCGGCGACGATCTTTTCGGCAAGCTTTCGGTCATAAACGAGCAGGTACATCACGTTCGGCAGTCGCCCAACAGACTTTACGAGCCTAAACATTTGCAATGCATCGTCTGGCGAAAGCCGGTCAATATCGCCGATAACAATGACGAAGCGTTTCTTCTGCGGCGCAAGTGTTCTTGAAAGCTCAGAGTATAATGCTTCGAGCGTGTCGTTCGGTTTCCACAGTTTTTCTAGCAATCCCATGAATCCAGTCGTAAGCGCTGCCGCTGGCGCCGCCGAAGTCATCGCCAGCCCTGCACCAACGACCGATCCTGCGCTAAGCAACTGGGGAGTGAGTCGCGCAAGTGACTTCCTCAGCTTTTTACCAATAGAGGGACCGAGCGCCGCTGCGAGCTCACCAAAGAAAGCGCGTGTTAACGCTTCCTCACCTTTGAACCACCAACAGTTAAAATTGACGATTGCAATTTCGTTTCGTTCGACGGCGGGGCCTAGATAGTGGCCTATCAGGTTAACCGCGCTACTCTTTCCCGATCCCCAAGGCCCGTTCAAGGCGACCACTGTACCTTTGGGAGAAGCCAGCCTTCGAATGCTGGCTGCGATGGCCTTGGCGAAGGGATCGAATCCAAATCGGTCTTGCTCCGGCTTTCGAATCGGTTCGTCATTATAAGGGGTATCTTGATTAATAACATTTGATAATTCTTGCATCGAAGCCGCGCCTGCTAAAATCTGGGGACCATGCTCGCAAACAAAATCAGTTGGCCGCAGGTTGCTATGATTCTCTTCAGCATATTCGCTATGTGTTCGGACTAAAATGTTTATTTCAAAATTCCAGCGCGACTTCTCAGGCAGCTTTTGGGCCACCATCGGACCTTCGCGCTACGCCGGCTCCCCGCCGTTCTAGCTCGTCTGCAAACGGCACCCACGCGTCAAACTTCATCCGCTAAGAACCTGACCTGAAATTGGTTGACCGGCCTCGCGGCCGTTGATTCCCTTGGTTTGCAACAACTTTGGGAGATTCGCGATGCCTTGGAACGAGGCCGATCGGGCGAAGTATGAAGTCATTCGGGCGCGCTATTCAAGCGATATGTCGGAGGCCGAGTTGGCGCTGATCGCGCCGCTGCTGCCGCCGCCCAAACGGCGCGGACGCAAGCCGACAGATTCCCAGATCATTCTCAACGCCTTGTTTTATTTGATCCGCTGCGGATGCCCATGGCGATATCTGCCAAAGGATTTTCCGCCGTTCACGACCGTGCAAAACCGCTTCTACGCATGGCGCGACAGCGGCCTGTGGGCGCAAATCATCAGCGTTCTCGTGATGGACGCGCGCGAGGCGGAAGGCCGTCAAGGGGCGCCGACGGCGGTTGTCGTCGACAGCCAGTCGGTCAAGACGACGGAAGCTGGCGGTCCTCGTGGTTTCGACGCGGGCAAGAAGGTCAAGGGCCGCAAGCGCCATCTCGCTGTCGACACGATCGGTCTGCCCATCGAATGCCAGATCACGACCGCCGACGTGCAGGATCGCGACGCTCTCGCGCCGTTGCTGAAAGCCGTGCATCGCAAGAGCCCGTGGGTGAAAATGTCCTTCGTCGACGGGGGTTATCAAGGGGATGAGGCCCAGCGCGCAGCCTTCGAGGCGAGCCGTATTTCCATCACCGTGGTCAAGCGAACCGACAAAGAGGTGAAAGGATTTGTCGTGCTGCCAAAGCGCTGGGTCGTCGAGCGAACGCTCGGCTGGATCAATCGCGCGCGCCGTCTGTCAAAAGACTTCGAGGCAACCATCGAATCCGCTCTCGCGTGGCTGCAATTGGCCTTGACTTTCCTTCTCATGCGAAGGCTGGCGAGGGCGAAAGCCGGTCAGATTTGAAATTCGAGTCGGGGTCTAACGCGCGACCTTCAGCAGGGCGTCGATGGAGACATGGCGTTCGAGATGGTCGGCCAAAGCGTCGAGCGTGGCTTCGACATCGCGCTGGTAATCGAGCGCGGAGGCCGGCGCGCCGATCCAGTCGAGCCAGAGGCGCCTTTGCCGGTCGTCGTTGAAAAGCCCGTGGACATAGCAGCCCCGGACATTGCCGCCCGGCGAGACGGCGCCCTCGGGCCGGCCGTCGTCGAAGCGCAGCAACGGCCGGCGCGCGTCCGGCCCCGAGCTGCGGCCGACATGGATTTCATAACCGTCGAAAGGAACCTCGCCCTCGGCGGAAAAACCGGCGCAGCGCCGCACGGTTTTCGCGCCGGCCAGCACGGTTTCGATATCGAGCAGGCCGAGGCCCGGCGCGGCGCGCGCAGGCCCTTCGACGCCGTCGGGGTCGGAAATCGCCCGCCCCAGCATCTGGTAGCCGCCGCACAGGCCCAGAACCTTGCCGCCGCGACGGGCGTGGGCGATGATGTCGATGTCCCAGCCTTCCTCGCGCAGGACCGCGAGATCGGCGAGCGTGGCCTTGGACCCCGGCAGGACGATGAGGTCGGCGCCCTCGGGCAGCGGCGCGCCGCGCGCGGCGAAAAGAACTTCGACGCCGGGCTCCAGGCGCAAGGGGTCGAAATCGTCGAAATTGGAAATATGCGGCAGGCGTGGCACGACGATGAGCTTGCCGCCGCCCGATTTGGCCTGCGGGCGCTCCAGCGCCACCGAATCTTCCGCCGGCAGTCGCGAGGCGAGTGGAAAATGCGGCACGAGGCCGAAGGACGGCCAGCCGCTGCGTTCGACGATCGCCTCCATGCCGCTTTCGAACAATGCGGGATCGCCCCGGAACTTGTTGACGATGAAGCCCTGGATCATCGCGGCGTCGGCGGGATCGAGCACCGCCCGCGTTCCCACGATCTGGGCGATGATTCCGCCGCGATCGATGTCGCCGATCAACACGACGGGCGTATTCGTGTCGCGCGCAAAGCCCATATTGGCGATGTCGTCGGCGCGCAGATTGATTTCCGCCGCGCTGCCGGCCCCCTCCACCAGCACGATGTCGGCCCGCGCCCGTAAAATTTCGAAACTTTCGACAACTTTTTCGCGCAGGCGCGGCTTCCAGTCCTGATAATTCTTGGCCTGCGCGGAGCCGAGAACTTGTCCGCGGAAAACCACTTGCGCGCCGGTCTCGCTTTGCGGCTTGAGCAGCACCGGATTCATGTGGACGCTGGGCGCGACGCCGCAGGCGCGGGCCTGAAGCGCCTGGGCGCGGCCGATTTCGCCGCCGTCCGCCGCGATCGCGGCGTTGTTCGACATGTTCTGCGGCTTGAACGGCAGGATTTTAAGGCCGCGCCGGGTCAGCGCCCGGCACAGGCCGGCGACCAGCAGCGACTTGCCGACGTCCGAACCCGTTCCCTGAAACATCAGCGCGCGATTACGCATCAGAATTCAATTCCCGCCTGGGCTTTGACCCCGGCGGCGAAATGATGCTTCACCGCCGCCATTTCGGTCACCAGATCGGCCGCCGCGATCAGCTCGGCCTTGGCGTTGCGCCCGGTGACGACGATGTGCAGGTCGGGCCGGCGCGCCTTCAAGGCGGCGACCACTTCGTCAAGCGGCAGGTAGTCGTAACGCAGCGCGACATTGAGTTCGTCGAGCACCAGCAGGCGGATTTCCGGATCGGCGCTCATCTCGAGCGCCACGGCCCAGGCCGCCCGCGCCGCCGCGATGTCGCGCGCCCGATCCTGGGTCTCCCAGGTGAAGCCCTCGCCCATGGTCCGCCACGCCACTTGCTCGCCGAAACGTTCGAAAACCCGGCGCTCGCCGGTCTCGAAGGCGCCTTTGATGAATTGCACCACGCCCACTTTCCAGCCTTGCCCTAGCGCGCGCAGCGCCAGGCCGAAGGCCGCCGTCGATTTGCCTTTCCCCGGCCCGGTATGGACGATCAGCAGGCCCTTGGAGGCGATGGTCTTCGAGGCGACCTCGGCGTCCTGGACCGCCTTGCGCCTGATCATCTTTTCGCGATGCCGGTTCTGTTGCGCCGAATCCATGAGGCTCCCGAAATTGCAAGGAATCGCTGGCGCCCTTTTGGCGCCGCGCGGGAAAGGAGTGATAGCACGCGGCGAAGGAATGTGGCGGCGCAAGATTCGCCTCTCGACCTTTGGGTTGAGCCGGCCGTGGGACGGCGGCCCCCACCGAGGGGCGCGCATTGACAGCGCCAGCCTCCACGCCTACCAAAACGCGCGAGTTGGCTGGCGGGCGGCTCTCCCCGCGCCGGGGCCGCAATCGAGGATGAAGCTTGACGGAGTCCTTTGAAAAATCGCCGGTCGTGGTGCAGGTCTGCACCACCTGTCGGGCCGAGGGCGAAGCGCTGGAGCCGCGAGAGCACAGGGCGGGCGCCCGCCTGTTCGCCGCCCTGAGCGCGCAAGGAAACGCCGGCGATCCGGCGGTGATTGGGGTCGAATGTTTCGCCGTCTGCCGCCGGCCCTGCACGCTGAGCTTTTCCCGGCCCGGCGCCTGGACCTATATTTTCGGCGAAGTCGCCGCCGAGACCGACCCGCGCGAAATTTTCGCGGCCGCCCGGCTCTATGACGCCTCACCCCAGGGCGTCATCCCGTGGAAAATGCGCCCGGCCTTCCTGAAATCGGGGCTGGTGGCCCGCTTCCCGCCGGCGCCGCAGGATTTGGAGATCTGAGCTTGTTCCAGAAAATCCCGACCACCATCGTCACCGGCTTTCTCGGCGCCGGCAAGACCACCTTGATCCGCAACCTGATCGAGAACGCCGGCAAGCGGCGGATCGCTTTGGTCATCAATGAATTCGGCGATGTCGGGGTCGATGGCGAAATCCTGAAAAGCTGCGGCGTCGAGTCCTGCCGCGAAGAAGACATTGTCGAACTCGCCAACGGCTGCCTGTGCTGCACCGTCGCCGACGACTTTTTGCCCGCCATCGAAGCCTTGCTGAAGCGTTCCGAGGCGCTGGACCATATCATCATCGAGACATCGGGCCTCGCTCTGCCCAAGCCGCTGCTCAAGGCCTTCGACTGGCCGCAGGTGCGCGCGCGCATCACGGTGGACGGGGTGATCGCCGTCGTCGACGGCGCGGCGGTCGCCGAAGGGCGCTTCGTCGACGACGCCGAAAAGCTCGCCGCCGAGCGCGCCGCCGACCCCAGCGTCGATCACGACAATCCGCTGGAAGAGGTCTACGAAGACCAGTTGCTGTGCGCCGATCTGGTCGTCCTCAACAAGACCGACCTCTTGGCGCGCGACGAGATCGCCCGCGTGTCGGCGGCCATCGTCGCGGCGACCGGCGGGCGGGTCAAGGTGATCGCGACCCGCGACGGCAAGATCGACGCCGGCGTCGCGCTCGGCCTCGAAGCCGGCGCCGAGGACGATATTTCGTCCCGGCCCTCGCATCACGACCTCGAAGAAGCCCACGACCACGACGATTTCGAATCCTTCATCCTCGACGTTCCCTCGCTCGACGACCCGGCCGATTTTGTCCGGCTGCTCGGCGAAGTCGCCAGCCGCCATGACGTGCTCAGGATGAAAGGTTTTCTCGATATCGCCGGCAAGCCGATGCGCCTGCTGGTGCAAGGCGTCGGGGCGCGATTCCGCCAGCACTACGACCGCGCCTGGGCCCGGCAGGAAGCGCGGCGCGGCCGGCTGGTCGTCATCGGACGCAAAGGCCTCGACCGCGACGCGATCGAAGCCGCGCTCGTCTGACGCCGCGCCATGCACATCCCGCGTAACGAGTTGAGATCGCTGGACGAAACGGCGGAAGCCGTCGACCTCGATCAGTCGCGCGCCGATATTGTCGCCTTGTCCTTCACCGACAGCGATCTCCATGTGCTCGCCAAGGCCTGGGAGGCGCTGCGCGCCGATCCCGAAACGGCGGAATTGACCAAAGCCTTGTCGCTGCGGCTCGCCAATCTCAGCGATTTGCGCCATCCTTATTCGGTCGATCTCTATGCCGGGAAAGTTCTCGCCCACGCCCGTTTGGTGATCGTTCGCCTGCTGGGCGGTCTCGACTATTGGCGTTACGGCGTCGAAGAGCTGGGGCGCATCGCCAGGGAAAAGGGCGCGATTCTCGCCATCGTTCCCGGCGATCCGCGCGAGGACGCCCGGCTCGACTCCTTCTCCACCGCCGGGACGCAAGACCTGCGCCGCATCCAGTCCTGGCTCCAGGCCGGCGGGGTGGAAAACGCGGCGCAGGTTCTGCGCTTCGCCTTGACCGCGCTCGGGCGCCCCTGCGCGGTCAAGGCGAAGCGCGAGGAAGCGCCTCTCGGCCATTTCGAGGCCGCGCGCCGATTGGGGCCGCCGGATGCGCCTCTCGCGCAAATCCTGTTCTACCGATCCGCCTGGATGGCGGGCGACACCGAGCCTTACGAGGCTCTGGCCGATGCGCTCCAGGCGCAGGGTTTTCGCGTCGAAGCGCTGTTCGCGACCAGCCTGAAAGACCCCGCCGTGATCGCGGGCCTGCGCCGCCGCCTCCTGGCCGATCCACCCGATGTCATCCTCAACGCCACCGCCTTTTCGGCGCGGCTCGACGATGGGTCAAGCGTGTTCGACGCCTGCGACGCGCCTGTCCTGCAAGTCGCCGTCAGTCTGGCGAGCGAAGCGCAATGGCGCCTTTCCGCCCGCGGCCTGGCCCCGTCCGATCTGGCAATGAATGTCGCCTTGCCCGAAATCGACGGCCGGCTGTTCGCCGGCGCCATTTCGTTCAAGGCGGCGGAGCCCAGGATCGGCAACCTCGAATATGCGCCGCTGACCAGCCGACCGCAGGCCGAAAATATCGCCCACGCCGCCCGCCTCGCGTCCCGCTGGGCGGCTTTGCGCCGGACGCCGCCGGCCCAAAAACGCCTCGCCTTCGTGCTGTCGGATTATCCCGGCAAGGGCGGGCGCGCGGGCTATGCGGTGGGGCTCGACACTTTCGCCTCGCTGGAGACGATCGCCGGACGTCTCGCCAAGGAAGGCTATCCGTTCGGCGATATTCCGGATGCGGCGGAAATCGCCCGCCGCCTGACCGGCCCCGCCACGGAAACTTTCAACATCGCGGAATACCGCAAGCGGCTCGCTTTGGCGCCCGAAGCTTTCGCCGCCTCGGTCTTCGCGCAATGGGGCGAGCCGGAAGCGGACCCGGCCTGCGAGGACGGCCGGTTCCGTTTCGCGGCGCTGCGACTCGGCGAAAGCGTCGTCGCCTTGCAGCCCGACCGGGGCCGGCGCGCGGCGCGCAAGGACGACTATCACGACGCCGGCCTGGCGCCGCGCCACGCTTTTGTCGCCTTTTACCTCTGGCTGCGCGAAATCCTCGGCGTCGCCGCCCTTGTCCATGTCGGCGCCCATGGCACGCTCGAATGGCTGCCCGGCAAATCGGTGGCGCTCGGCGAAGATTGCGCGCCGCGCGCGACGCTCGGCGCGCTGCCGGTCATCTATCCCTTCATCGTCAACAATCCAGGCGAGGCGGCGCAGGCCAAAAGGCGCACGTCAGCGGTCACGATCGGACATCTCACCCCACCGCTGGTCGCCGCCGGCGCCCATGGCGCGGTGCAGGATGTCGAAGGGCTGATGGACGAATATGCCGAGGCGCAATCGCTCGACCCGCGCCGGGCGCGGCGCCTCGCCGAACTGATCCTGGAGCGCGCCCAGGCCACCGGCCTCGCCGAAGAGGCCGGGCTCGACGGCGGCCTCACTCCGGACGAGGCGCTGATCCGGCTCGACGCCTGGCTGTGCGACGTGAAAGAAATGCGGGTCGGCGACGGGCTGCATATTTTCGGCGCCGAGGCCGATTCCGAAGGACTGAAAGCTCTTGCCGCTTTTTCGGGCGACGACGCGCCACAGGCTTTGGCGCGGCTGCGCCAATGCGCGGGCGCCGAGATCGACGCTTTGGTCGCCGCGCTCGCCGGCCGCCGCGTCGCCCCCGGCCCCGGCGGCGCGCCGTCGCGCGGGCGCATCGACGTCTTGCCGACCGGACGAAATCTTTACGCCGTCGATCCGCGCGCCACGCCAACCCGCACGGCGTGGGAACTGGGTCAGCGCGCGGCGCGGGAATTTCTGTCGCGCTACGTCCAGGATCATGGCGAATGGCCGCGCCGGGTGGTGTTCGATCTTTGGGGCAGCGCGGCGGTGCGCACCGGCGGCGAGGATCTCGCCCAGGCTCTGGCGCTGATCGGCGCGCGTCCCTTGTGGGATCATGCCTCCAACCGCGTCTCCGGCTTCGAAATTCTCTCGCTCGCCGCGCTCGGCCGGCCGCGGGTCGATGTGACCGTTCGCATTTCCGGCCTGTTCCGCGATGTCTTCCCTGACCAGATCGCGCTCTACGACGCCGCCGTCCAGGCGATCGTCGCGCGCGAGGACGAAGGCGACGACGACAATCCGCTGAGCGCGGCGGCGCGGCGCGAGGGTTCGCGCTCGCGGATTTTCGGCGCGGCGCCCGGCGCCTATGGAACCGGCGTCGCGCGGCGCGCGCTAGGGGAGGACTGGACCTCGCGCGACGATCTCGGCGCCGCCTATCTGGAGGCGACCGGCTACGCCTATGACGGCGCCAAGGTCCGGGAAACGCCGGAATTCCGCGCCCGCGTCGCCGCCTGCGACGCCTTCGTTCATGTCCAGGACATGGCGGGGCAGGACGTGCTCGATTCCGACGCCTTCGTCGATCACGAAGGCGGCTTCGCGGCGGCGGCCAAATCGGCGGGGGCGTCGCCCGCGCTCTATCATCTCGACGCCACCGATCCGAACGCGCCCAAGGCGCGGACGCTGCCGCAGGAAATCGCCCGGGCTTTGCGGGCCCGCGCCGCCAATCCACGCTGGATCGAAGGACAGATGCGCCATGGTTTTCGCGGCGCGGCGGAGATCGCCGAAAGCGTGGACAACCTTTTCGCTTTCGCCGCGACGACCGAAGCGGTGGCCGAACGTCACTTCGACCTATTGTTCGACGCGGTCTGCGGCGATACGAAGGTGCGGGATTTCCTCGCCGAGGCCAATCCGCAAGCGGCCAAAGCCATTGCCGAGCGCTTCCAGAGCGCGCTCGACCGGGGTCTGTGGCGCACCCGGCGCAACAGCGTCGGGCCGCTGCTGCGCGCGCTTACGCAATTGGCGGCGGGCGTTTCCAGCACAGGTTAGCGGATCGAGATGAGCTACGATTATATCCGCGAGGGCGACGAAATTTACCGGCGCTCCTTCGCCATCATCCGCGCCGAGGCGCAGCTTGGACGTTTTTCCGGGATCGAGGAGCGCGTCGCGGTGCGCGTCATCCACGCCTGCGGCATGCCCGACGTCGCCGCCGACATGGTTTTCGCGCCGGGCGCGGCCGAAGCGGGCGCGGCGGCTCTTGCGGCCGGCGCGCCGATCTTCTGCGACGCGCAAATGGTCGCCCATGGCGTCACGCGCGCGCGCCTGCCGGCCAACAACGAAGTGATCTGCACTTTGTCGGACCCTTCCGTTCCCGCGCTCGCCAAGGCGCGCGGCATGACGCGCTCGGCGGTCGCGGTCGATCTGTGGCGCGAGCGGCTGGGCGGCGCTGTGGTGGCGATCGGCAATGCGCCGACGACCTTGTTCCGGCTGCTCGAAATCCTCGCCGAGGGCGCGGCGCGTCCGGCCTGCATCATCGGCATGCCGGTCGGTTTCGTCGGCGCCGCCGAATTGAAGGAGGCGCTGATCGCTTTTCCGGGCAGCCCGCATATTGTGGTGCGGGGACGGCGCGGCGGCAGCGCGATGGCGGCGGCGGCGGTCAATGCGCTTGCCAGCGCGAAGGAGTGAAATCTTGGCCGGACGACTTTATGGCGTCGGCCTCGGGCCGGGCGACCCCGAACTTCTCACCGTCAAGGCGGTGCGACTGATCGGCGCCTGTCCCGTCGTGGCTTATTTCACCAAGTCGGGTCGGCGCGGCAATGCGCGCACCATCGCCGACCGCTGGATTCCCAAGACCTGCGAGGAACTGCCGCTCGGCTATCCGCTGACCACGGAAATCCCGTTCGACCATCCCGACTATATCGCCGCGCTGTCGCGCTTCTATGCCGAGGCGACCGCGAAACTGGCCGAGCGGTTGCGGCGGGGCCTCGACGTCGCCCTGCTTGCCGAGGGCGACCCGCTCTTCTACGGTTCGTTCATGCATCTCTTCGTGCGGCTGAAGGACGAATTCGCCACCGAGATCGTGCCCGGCGTCACCGGCATGGCGGGCTGCGCCGCGGCGGCGCGCGCGCCCATGGCCTGGGGCGACGACGTGATGACCATTGTGCCGGGCACCCTGCCCTATGCGGCGCTGGTCGAACGGCTCGCAAGCAGCGACGCGGCGGTGGTGATGAAGCTGGGCAAGAATTTCGCCAAGGTGCGCCGCGCCCTGGCGGCGACGGGCCGGCTTGAACGCGCGATCTATGTCGAACGCGGCGCGATGCCCGAGGAAAAGGTGCTGCCTCTCGCGCAAAAAACCGATGACGAGGCGCCCTATTTCTCGATCGTCCTGGTCCCCGGTCAGGGACGGCGCCCGTGAGCGCCGGCAAGCTCTATGTGATCGGACTCGGGCCGGGGCCGGCCGCGTGGCTGACGCCGGAAGCGAGCGCGGCGCTGGCGGCGATCACCGACCTCGTCGGCTATTTCAGCTATGTCGAGCGCGTCGCGCCGCGCCAGGGCCTCACCATTCACGCCAGCGACAATCGCGTCGAAATCGACCGGGCGCGCCATGCGCTGGATCTGACGGCGGGCGGGCGGATCGTCGGCGTCGTCTCGGGCGGCGATCCCGGCGTCTTCGCCATGGCGGCGGCGGTGCTGGAAGCGCTGGAAAACGGCCCCGAGGCATGGCGAAGCCTCGACATCGAAATATTGCCGGGCGTCAGCGCCATGCAGGCGGCCGCCGCCCGGCTCGGCGCGCCGCTCGGCGGCGATTTCTGCGCGATTTCG
This sequence comes from uncultured Pseudomonadota bacterium, assembly GCA_963704565.1. GTDB lineage: Bacteria > Pseudomonadota > Alphaproteobacteria > Rhizobiales > Beijerinckiaceae > Rhodoblastus. The sequence goes on along the minus strand of OY969917.1, from coordinate 3,530,260 downwards.
CTGTCCGACAATCTGAAGCCGTGGTCGATCGTCACGCGCCGGCTCGAAGCGGCCTGCGCCGGCGATTTCGTCATCGCGCTCTACAATCCCGCCTCGCGCGCCCGGCCGACCCAAATCCACGACGCTTTCGCGCTGCTGCGCAAGCTGCGCCCGCTCGCGACGCCGGTCGCCTTCGCCCGCGCGGTCGGCCGACCCGACGAGCGCATCGTCCTCACCACATTGGGCGAAGCCGATCCGGGCCTGGCCGACATGAGCACTTTGGTCATCATCGGTGCGACGACCACGCACTCGATCGCGCGGGCCGGCCAGCGCCCCTTCCTGCTCACCCCGCGTTTTTACGGAGCGGGCCGATGAGCCTCGATCCACGCCACAACGCCTTCGAGCGTTTCGAATGTGGGGCGCGCCGGCGCCGGCGGGCGGCGGATCATCACCACGGGCAGCCGCAGTTCGCGCGCCGCGTCGATCTTGGCCCGCGTCGCCTCGCCGCCGGCGTTCTTGCTCACCACGATGTCGATGTTTTTCTCCCGCATCAGCGCGATTTCGTCATCGAGCGTGAAAGGCCCGCGCGCCAGAACGAGATCGAGCGAAGCCGGCAGGGCGTCAGGGGAAGGCGCGTCGATGGCGCGCAGGACGAAACGATGCGGCGACGGGCCGGCGAAGACGCCCGCCTGCTGACGCCCGATGGCGAGAAAGACGTGCCGGGGCGTCTCCCCCAGCGCGCGGGCGGCGGAAGGCGCGTCGTCGACCTCGATCCAGTCGTCACCCTCGCCGGCGATCCAGGGGGCGCGGGTGAAGGCGCAGAGCGGCGTCCGCGTCGCGGCGCAGGCCTGCGCCGCATGGCGCTTCATCTGCGCCGCGAAGGGGTGGGTGGCGTCGATCACCGCATCGACCCCTTCGGCTTTCAAATATCCAATCAGCCCTGCGACGCCGCCGAAACCGCCGATTTGCGTCGGCAGCGGCAAGGCGGCGGGGCTGGCGGTGCGCCCGGCGAGCGACAAGATCGCGGCGAGGTCGGCGCGGAGGCTGAGCGCGCGGGCGAGCACGCCCGCTTCGCTGGAGCCGCCGAGCACAAGAATTTTCATGCGGCGCCTTTCGCGAGCTTCGGCCGATGAGCGCGACCCCTTCGTTGACGACCCCTTGGCTGACCATCGTCGGGCTTGGCGAGGACGGCCTCGACGGCCTGTCCTTACCCGCGAAGCAGCGGATCGCGCAAGCGCGTCTGGTGATCGGCGGCGCGCGGCATTTGCGGCTGATCGGCGAGACCAGCGGCGCGCGGCGGGCCTGGCCGTCGCCTCTGCAGGACGCCTTCCCCGAAATTCTCAGCTTGCGCGGCGAGCCGGTGGTGGTGCTGGCGACCGGCGATCCGTTCTTTTACGGCGTCGGCTCGCTGCTCGCCCGGATCGTGCCGCCCGCCGAAATCCTCTGCCTGCCGCGCGCTTCCGCTTTCAGCCTCGCCGCGAGCCGGCTGGGCTGGGCCTTGCAGGATTGCGCTCTTGTGACCCTGCACGGCCGCACGCTCGAAAAGATCGTCCCGCATCTGCACCAGAACGCCCGCGTGCTGGCGCTGTCCTGGGACGGCGAGACGCCGAAAAAACTCGCTGCTTTGCTGAGCGAACGCGGGCTTGGCGCGTCCCGACTCACCGTCTGCGAGGCGATGGGCGGCCCGCGTGAAAGGTTGCGCGCTGCTTCGGCCAAAAATTTCGACCTCGCCGGCGTCGATCCGCTCAACACCGTGGCGATCGAAGTTCACGGCGAAGGCTCGCGCATTCCGCCGCGCGCCGCCGGCCTGCCCGACGACTGGTTCGAGCATGACGGGCAGATCACCAAACGCGAAATGCGCGCGGTGACGCTCGCCCAGCTCGCGCCGCGGCCGCGCGAGCTGTTGTGGGATGTCGGCGCCGGGGCGGGTTCGATTTCCATCGAATGGCTGCTCGCCGATCTTTTGACCCGCGCGATCGCCGTCGAACGGAAGGCAGAGCGTTGCGCCCGCATAAGCCGCAACGCGGCGGCGCTCGGCGTTCCGCAACTGACCGTGGTCGAGGGCGAGGCGCCGGCAGCGCTTGCCGGGCTGGAGCGGCCCGACGCCATTTTCATCGGCGGCGGCCTCACCGCGCCGGGCCTGCTCGATTTCTGCTGGTCGGCGCTCCTGCCGTGCGGACGGCTGGTGGTCAATGCGGTGACGCTCGAAAGCCAGGCCGATCTTTTCGCCGCGCAGAGACGCCGCGGCGGCGAGCTGCTGCAAAGTCAATTCGCCCATGCCGCGCCGGTCGGCCGTTTTCTCGGCTTCCGCCCCGCCATGCCGAGCGTGCAATGGAGCGTGGTCAAGCCATGACGCGCGCGGCTTTGGGCATAGGCTTCAGTTCGACGGCGAGCGCCGAGGCAGTTGCTTGCGCCGTGCAGCAGGCGCTCGAACGCGCTGGCGTCGACGCCGCGACGCTGCACGCGAGCGAGCGCAAACGCCACAGCGAGAGCCTGCGGCAAGCGGCGGAAAGCCTTGGGCTGGCGCTGGTTTTCCATGCCGAGGCGGCTTTGCGCGCGCGCGGCTCCGATGTCGTCTCGCGCTCGGCCCGCGTTCAGGCCCTGGCCGGCGTCGGCAGTCTCGCCGAAGCCGCAGCGCTGGTCGGCGCGGGCGCCGGCTCGCGTCTTGTGCTCGCCAAATTCAGTCAGGACGGCGTTTCCTGCGCCGTCGCCATCGGCCTGGAGGATCGTTCATGATCGTGCATTTCATCGGCGCCGGGCCGGGCGCGCCGGACCTCATCACTTTGCGCGGCCGCGACCTGATCGCGGGTTCGCCGGTCTGCCTCTATGCCGGCTCGCTGGTGCCGAAGGAACTGCTGCGCTATTGCCCGCCCGGCGCGCGAATTGTCGACACCGCGCCGATGAGCCTCGACCAGATCGAGGCCGAATTCCTGCGCGCCCATGAAGCGGGCGAGGATGTCGCGCGGCTGCATTCGGGCGACCTGTCGATCTGGAGCGCGCTCGCCGAGCAGACGCGGCGCCTCGACCGCCTCGGCATCGCTTACGACGTGACGCCGGGCGTGCCGGCTTTCGCGGCGAGCGCGGCGGCGCTGCGGCGCGAACTCACCGTGCCGGAACTCGCGCAATCGCTCGTGCTCACCCGCACCGGCGGACGCGCTTCCGCCATGCCAAAAAACGAAAATCTCGCCGCTTTCGCGCGCACCGGCGCGACCTTGGCGATCCACCTGTCGATCCATGCGCTCGACCGCGTGGTCGCGGAGCTGACGCCAATCCTGGGGCCCGATTGCCCGGTCGCCATCGTCTTTCGCGCCTCCTGGCCGGAGGAACATATCGTAAGGGGCGTGCTGGCCAACATCGAGGCGCTGTTCGCCGAAGCGCCGGTCGAGCGCAGCGCGCTGGTCCTGGTCGGCCGGGCGCTGGCGGCGCAGGATTTCCGCGAGAGCGCGCTCTACGACAACGACTATCTGCGCCGTTACCGGCCCGGGCGCGGCGGGGCCTCATGAGCGCGCGCGGCTTTCTCCTCGCCGCGCCGCGCTCAGGCAGCGGCAAGACCATTGTGGCGCTCGGGCTGATGCGGGCCTTTCGCGAGCGCGGGCTCAGCGTCGCGCCGGTCAAATCCGGGCCGGACTATATCGACAGCGCCTTTCACGCGGCGGCGACCGGGCGTCCGAGCCTGAATCTCGACAGCTGGGCGATGGACGAGCCGCTGATCGCCGGCCTCGCCGCCGCCAACGCCGAAGGCGCCGAACTGCTGATCGCCGAGGCCTCGATGGGGCTGTTCGACGGCGCGCCGGGAATCATAGGCCGCACCGGCTCCTCCGCCGATCTCGCCAGCGTTCTCGGCCTGCCGGTGGTGCTGATCCTCGATGTTTCGGGCCAGGCGCAGACGGCGGCGGCCATCGCCAAGGGCTGCGCCGAATACGATCCGCGCCTCAAGTTCGGCGGCGTCATCCTCAACAAGGTGGCGAGCGAACGCCACGCCCGCCTGACCAGGACCGCGCTCGAAACGGTCGGATTGCCGATCTTCGGCGCGCTGCCGCGCGAAAAGGCGATCTCTTTGCCCGAGCGCCATCTCGGCCTCGTCCAGGCCGCCGACACCGACGATCTCGACGCCAAGATCGCCAGGCTCGCCGCTTTCGTCGCCGCTCATGTCGATCTCGACGCCCTGCGCCAGGCGGCGGCGCCGCTCTCCTGCGGCCCGGCGCGCGCCAATGCGCTGAAACCGCCGGGACAGCGCATCGCGCTCGCCCGCGACGCCGCCTTTTCCTTCATCTATCCGCATCTGCTGCTGGGCTGGCGGCGCGCCGGGGCGGAAATCAGCTTTTTCTCGCCCTTGCAGGACGAACCGCCGCCGCCCGACGCCGACATATGCTGGCTGCCCGGCGGCTATCCGGAATTGCACGCCGGCCGCCTGTCGAGCGCCAGGACTTTTCTCGACGGATTGAGAGAATTCGCGGAAAAAAAACCGGTTCACGGCGAGTGCGGCGGCTATATGGCGCTCGGCGCCGCGCTGACCGACGCCGAGGGGATTCGCCACCCGATGGCCGGCCTGCTCTCCGTCTCCACCAGTTTCTTCAAACGGCGGATGACGCTGGGCTATCGCCGCGCCGCCTTGGCGGCGGATGGCGCGCTGGGGCCGCGCGGAAAAATTCTGCTCGGCCACGAGTTCCATTACGCGACCGTCGAGACCCAGGGCGACGACCCGCCTTTCGCGCTGGCGCGCGACGCCTATGGCGGCGAGGCGGCGCCTGTCGGCTCGCGGCGCGGCCACGTCACCGGCTCGTTCTTTCACGTGATCGCGGATGACCCGCGAATGGCGCCATAACCATGCAGTTTCCCCCCTCCACCGCCGAGACCCTCGCCGAACTGATGCGCTGGCGGCGCGATGTCCGGCATTTCCGCGCCGATCCGGTGCCGCCCGCGATATTGGAACGGCTGCAGCAGGCGATGGAGCTTGCGCCCTCGGTCGGCAATTCGCGGCCCTGGCGGGTGCTGATGGTGGAAAGCCCGGAGCTGCGCGCCGCCGTGAGACGGGAATTCACGCGCTGCAACGCCCACGCCGCCGCGCTTTATGAGGGCGAACAGGCCGCCGCCTATGCCCGGCTCAAGCTCGCCGGGCTGGACAAGGCGCCGGTGCAGCTCGCCGTCTTCACCGATCTCGCCCCCGAAGCCGGCCATGGCGTGGGGCGTCAGACCATGCCGGAAACGCTGGAGCAATCCACCGCCATGGCGATCCATGCGCTCTGGCTGGCGGCGCGGGCGGAAAATCTGGGTCTGGGCCTGGTCTCCATCCTGGAGCCCGGATGCATCGCGAATCTGTTCGGCGCCCCGCCGAACTGGCGTTTTTCCGCCTATATCTGCCTCGGATGGCCCGAATTCACCGATGACACGCCCCTGCTCCACCGCGCGGACTGGCAGCGCAACACCGCCCTCCCCTGGCGCCGGGTCTGAGCGGGAGGTTCTAGCGACTTCGGCCGCCACTTGAAGCCAGTGTCAGGAAAGTCGGACTTCCGCGACATTCACTTCGAGCTTGTCGTAACCCTTGAACTTGTAAAACGCGACCGAAACAACCCAGCTCAGCAGGAACAGGCCGATAATCGCGAAGCCGAGAACGCCGAAATTGTCGTTGATCGAGCCGATCGCCCCCCAGAAGCCGCCTTGGCCGGCAAGTCCGAGTTCGTCCGCGATCAGATTGAGCGTCTCCAGCCCGCCGACCACCAGGGCGATGAGGACGGACACCGCCGTGATCGTCATATTGTAATAAAGCTTGCGGATCGGCTTCATGAAGGCCCAGCCATAGGCCCCCAGCATCAATATGCCGTCCGTCGTGTCGATCAGCGTCATGCCCGCCGCGAACAGCGCCGGAAACACCAGGACAATGGCAAGAGACGAGCCATTCGAGGCCTGCGTCGCGGAAATGCCGAACAAGGCCACTTCCGTGGCGGTGTCAAAGCCAAGGCCGAATAAAAAGCCGATCGGAAACATATGCCAGCTCTTGGTCACGAGCTTGAACAGCGGACGGAAGAAGCGCGCGAGGAAGCCTCGGCTGTTGAGCAACATGTCGAAATCGTCTTCGACAAAATTGCCGCCCCGCCGCACGGCGTTGAACGAGCGGTAGATCGAGACCAGCACGATGATATTGAAAATGGCGATGGCGAACAGGAACAGTGCCGAAACCAGGGTTCCCGCGACATCTCCGAAAGCCTTCAGCGAGGCGAATTTTCCTTGCACCTGCGAAGCCGCGAAAGCGACCGCGATCGACAGAATGACCACGACGGCCGCATGGCCCAGGGAAAAGTACAAGCCGACGCCAACTGGCCTTTGGCCTTGCTGCATCAGCTTGCGCGTCACATTATCGATCGCCGCGATATGATCGGCGTCGACCGCATGCCGCAGGCCGAATGTATAGGCGAGCAGCGCGGTTCCCATCAGGACCGGCTTGTCGTGCAGCGCCGCCAGCGCCCACATCCAGACGAATATATTGGCGCCGATCAGCACGGAATAGAGGCCGATCAGCCGGCCACGAAGACCGGAATTACCGATGCTCGCCAGTTTGGCGATCAAGTTTGGCATGGCGCCCTCGCATGCGCTTGAAAAAAACAGCGCGGTCGCAGGTCGTGCCGGAAACTCGACGAATCGCCGGCGCGGCTGTCCCGAGATCGGCTGCGCGAAATGTGGCAGGTCTCCTGGCTCGCGGGTCAAGGATGAAAGCCGATCTTCCCAGTTTCCCAGTGATCAGTGCTGGCTTCATCTTGCCGCTTACAGTTGCGGGGGCAGCCCTGGCTTGGCCGCGCGGGCGCGGCGCACCATGTTCCCTTTTCATCCCGTTCGGAAAATCCTAGGCGGGAACCACGGAAAAAAGGTATCGACTCCGCCACAGCCTGTAAAGGCGTTTCGAGCGATGCCGCGCGGAGGCGGAGGGAGTGGACATGCGCAAGATCGTGGTGATCGGAATCGGCGCCGGCGACCCGGATTTTCTGACCGTGCAGGCGATAAACGCCCTGAACCGGGTCGATGTGTTCTTCATCCCCGACAAGGGGGCGGAAAAGGCGGCGTTGCGCCACCTGCGCAAGGAAATTTGCGACCGTTTCATCCGCGAAAAGACTTTTCGGATGGTCGAAATGCCGATCCCGGCGCGCGGCGCGGCCGGCGCGGATTATCGCGCCACGGTCAACCGATGGCACGAGGAAATCTCCCGCCTGTTCGAGCGCTTCATCCTGGAAGAACTGGTCGACACTCAGTGCGGCGGCTTTCTGGTCTGGGGCGACCCGGCGCTCTATGACAGCACCCTGCGCGTTCTCGAACATCTCAAGCGCAAGGGCTGCGCGTTCGACTATGAACTCATTCCCGGGATCAGCGCCGTCCAGGCTCTTGCCGCGCGGCATCGCATCGCGCTCAACACCATCGGGCGGCCCGTGCTGATCACCACCGGACGCAAGCTCGCCGAGGATTTCTCCGGCGATGTCGACAGCGTCGTCGTCATGCTGGACGGAGAACAGGCGTTCAAACGCGTCCACGCCGAAAACATCGACATCTACTGGGGCGCCTATCTCGGCACGCCGGACGAGATTCTGGTGGCGGGAAAGCTGTCGGAAGTCAGCGAGAAAATCGAAAGGCTGAGAAGCGAGGCGCGCGACAAGCACGGCTGGATCATGGACATCTATCTCCTGCGCAAAACCGGGGAAGGCTGACGCGCGCCCGATGGCGCGAATCCTGTGCGCTCAGGATGAAAGGGCGGCCTCCAGCCGCCGCCATTCCTCTTGCGCGCCCGGCAGCCCGAGCCGCAGCCAGCCCCCCGACCAGGGAAAGGCGCGCGTCCAGATTTTCATGCGCGCCAGTTTTTTTTGCGCGGCCAAAGAATCGCCGGTCTCGTAGAGACGAAACAGGCCGGTTCCGCCGACCAGAGGCCATCCCGCGCGCGCGGCCAGCGCGTCGAGACGACCCGCGTCTTCTGCGAGGCGCCGGCAGGTGGTCGCGCGCCAAGCCTCGTCGTGCAGAGCCGCCGTCCCGACGGCGATGGCGGGGCCGGAGACCGGCCACGGGCCGGCCGCGTCGCGCAAGGCCGCGACGATCTTCGCGCAACCCAGGGCAAAGCCGAGCCGAAGCCCGGCGAGGCCATAAAATTTGCCGAAGGAGCGCAGCACGACCAGATTTTCCCTGTCCGCGTGCGGACACAGGGAAAGTTCCGGCAACGCATCGGCAAAACTTTCATCGACCAGCAGGCGCCCGACCTTTTCGCGCAGCGCCAGCAAAGCTTCCGGCGCGAAACGCAGGCCATCCGGATTGTTGGGATTGACGATCACCGCGAGATCGGCCCCCGCCAGCGCCTCGAATTTCCCGGTTATTTCGACCCGCCAGCCGGCGCACGCGAATTGCGCGGCATATTCATTGTAAGTCGGCCCCAGAATGCGGGCGAGGCCCGGCGGGCCGAGGGAGGCGAGGAGCTGGATCGCGGTCTGCGCGCCGGCGAAAGCGGCGATCGGCGCCGGCGTGGCGAAGGCGGCCCGCGCGGCGGCGAGAAGATCTTCGATTTCGGCGCGCGTCGGCAAATGCGCGAAGGCGCCGGGCGGAATCTCCCCAACAGGATAGGCAATGCGGTTGATCCCGGTGGACAGGTCGATCCAGTCGCCGTCGCCGTAAGCCGCGCGGGCGCGGTCGAGATCGCCGCCATGATCGCGCGCGCTCATGCCAAGCTCCTCGCCGCCAGCAAAGCGAGCAGCGCCGCCGCCAAGAACATGGCCCGGCGGTAAAGCGCCAGTCCGGCCGACAGGTCGGCGGCGGCGGGGTCGCGGCCGCCCGGATTGAGCCAGGGCTCTGCGACGATGCGCCCCGCATAGGCGCGCGGGCCGGAAAGGCGCAGGCCGAGCGCCCCGGCCAGGGCGGATTCCGGCCAGCCGGCGTTGGGCGAGCGATGCGCGCGCGCGTCGCGCATCATGGCGGAAAATGCGTCGGCCTTTGCTGGCGCGACCAACGCCAACAGCAGCCCCGTCAGCCGCGCCGGAACCAGATTGGCGAGATCGTCGGCGCGCGCCGAGGCCCAGCCGAAAGTTTCATGGCGCGGCGTGCGATGTCCGATCATCGAATCGAGCGTATTGAGCGCCTTGTAGCCGACAAGGCCCGGCAGGCCGGCGACGGCGCCCCAGAACAGCGGCGCGATGACGCCGTCGGAGGCGTTTTCGGCCAAGCTTTCGAGCGCGGCGCGGCCGATTCCCACCGCGTCGAGATTTTGCAGGTCGCGTCCGACGATCATCGCGCAAGCGCGGCGCGCGGCTTCGAGATCACCCGCCGCCAGGGGCGTTTCGACCGCGCCGACATGGACATGGAGCGAGCGCGCGGCGACAAAGGGCCAGGCCAGAAGCGCGCCCAGCGCAACCCCCCGCCAATCGGAAGGCAAGGCCGCCTCGGCGGCAAGCGCGCAGCCCGTTGCGGCTCCGACCACGAGAAACAGGCACAGCACGCCCGCCGCCTTGCGCCAGGCGGGTGGCGCGCCTTCCCGATTGAGCCTGTGGTCCAAGGCCGAAATCGCGGCCCCGATCCAGGCCGCCGGATGGCCGACGCGGCGATAAAGCGCGGCCGGCCATCCGACCGCCGCCTCCAGGGCGAAGCCCAGCAGCAGGGCCGGCGTGAAACTTCCCGGCGTCATGCGGCTCTTCCCTCTTGGCGCGACAAATGTTCCTCCGCGGCTTATTTCAGTCGCAGCGGCAGGCCCGCCGCGACCAAAGTGACACGATCGGCGATTTCGGCGACGCGCCGATTGAGCCGGCCCTGCTGGTCGGCGAAGCGCCGCGCCAGAGCGTTGTCCGGCGTGATCCCCCAGCCGACCTCGTTGCTGACCAGCACAATATGGCCGGGCAGGTCGGGCAGGACGGCGAGCAGAAGGTCGATTTCGCTCTCGGCGCCGCCCAGCAGAACGTTGGACAGGAAAAGCGTCAGGCAATCGACCAGGACGCATTGGTCCGGCGCCGATTCGCGCGCCAAAACCTCGGCAAGACGCAAGGGCTCCTCAATTGTGCGCCAATGGTCCGGGCGCCTTTGCCGATGGAGCGCGATGCGCGCGCGCATTTCTTCGTCGCGGCCTTCGCCGGTGGCGAGATAGGCGACGGGCAGACCGGAAAGGCGCGCCTGGCTTTCCGCAAAGGCGCTTTTGCCGGAGCGGGCGCCGCCGAGAACAAGTTCGAGCATGGCTCCCTATAAAGCCTGCGCGCCAAAACCGGAAAAATTTTCGGTCCCATGGCGCGGAAAGCGCGGCTAAGATAGGGCGATTCGGTCAAGGGAACGCCGTGGAAATCGGCGACGGGCCCGCCGCTGTGACCGGGGACGAAAGCCGCAGGCCGTAGCTGTTACGGCGGCCACTGCTCCTGGGCGGGAAGGCGCGGCGGACGGTCGATCCGGGAGTCAGAAGACCTGCCGAAGTCTTTCTCGCGCGCCCCTGGACCGGGCGCGCCGGCAAAGGTCGAGTCGGATGCATTCGGAAAAATGGACGGTCGCGCCCGCGTCGCGCGCGATGGACGGCGCCTTACGGGAAAAAATCGATCGCAAGACCAAGCCGCTCGGCGCGCTTGGTCAGTTGGAGGACATCGCGCTGCAAATCGGCCGCGCGCGGCAAAGCTTGAGCCCGAGCCTGAACCGCCCGCATATGGTGGTTTTCGCCGGCGATCACGGCGCGGCCAAGGCGGGTGTTTCGGCTTTTCCGCAGGACGTCACCTGGCAGATGGTGGAAAATTTCCTGGCCGGCGGCGCGGCGATCAATGTCTTCGCGCGCGCCAACGGCCTCGCCCTGACCATTGTCGATTCCGGCGTCGCCCATGACTTCGATGACGATGGCTTCGGCGCCCGCGCCGGCCTGACCGACGCGAAAATCGCAGCCGGAACCGGCAATTATCTCGAAGGGCCGGCGATGACGGCGGCCCAGCGCGACGAGGCGATGAAGCGCGGCGCCGAAATCGTGCGCCAACTGGCCGACGAGGGCTGCGAAATCGTCGGCTTCGGCGAGATGGGGATCGGCAATTCGGCCGCCGCCTCGCTGATCACCCATTGCCTGACCGGCGCGCCGCTGGCCGAATGCGTCGGGCGCGGGACCGGTCATGACGACGAAGGCCTGGCGCGCAAAGGCGCCCTGCTGCTTCAGGCGCTGCAAATCTGGAACGGTGACCGCGCCGATCCGCTGGCGGTCATGGCGCGTTTCGGCGGGTTCGAAATCGCGATGATGACCGGCGCCATGCTCGCCGCCGCACGCGAAAAGATGCTGGTTCTGGTCGATGGCTTCATCTGCGGCGCAGCGGCTTTGACCGCCGCGCGGATGGCGCCCGCCTTCCTCGACTATGCGATTTTCTGCCACGCCTCGGCCGAGCCGGGGACGCGGGCGCAACTGGCGGCGATGCAGGCCGCGCCCTTGCTCGATCTTGGGCTGCGCCTGGGCGAAGGCACCGGCGCCGCGCTGGCTTTTCCGCTGGCGCGCGCCGCCTGCGCCTTCTTGAACGAAATGGCGAGCTTCGATTCCGCCGGCGTTTCGGAAAAGCTATGATCGCGCGCGAGATCGACTCTTTCTTCGCCGCCCTGCGCTTCCTGACGCGGCTGCCGGGGCCGCGATGGACCGGCGGCGAAAGGCTCGACCTTTCGGCGCCTTATTTCCCGCTGGTCGGCGCCCTGGTCGGCGCCATCGGCGCGGCGGTGGCTTTATTCGCCGCCAGATTCTGGCCGCATCCGGTCGCCATCGCCTTGAGCATGGGCGCGACGGTCCTCGTTACCGGCGCCTTTCACGAAGACGGGCTGTCGGACGCCGCCGATGGCTTTGGCGGCGGCTGGACGCGCGAGGACATCTTGCGGATCATGAAGGATTCGCGCGTCGGATCGTTCGGAGTTGTCGCGCTGGTTCTGGTCCTGCTGACCAAATTCGCACTTCTCGAATCCGTCGCCGCGCCCGGCCGTCTGGCGGCGCTGATGATCGCCGGCCACGCGGCGTCGCGCCTGGCGCCCGTGGCGCTGATTCAGGCCCTGGATTATGCGCGCGACGAGGCCGGCAAGGCCAGGCCCGTGGCGGGCCGAATGACCAGGGGCCGGCTGGCTTTGGCCGCCTTGTTCGGCTGCGCGCCAAGCCTGGCGCTGCCTTTGGGGCCGGCTCTCACGGCCCTGGCGTTCTGTCTGGGCTCGGGCGCCTTGGCCGGACGATTTTTTCACCGGCGGATTGGCGGCTATACCGGCGACTGCCTCGGCGCGACGCAGCAGATTTCCGAAATCGCTTTCTATCTCGGCGCGACATGTTGCGCCTTTTCCTGATCCGCCATCCGAAGCCCGCCGTCGCGCCCGGCCTGTGCTACGGGCGCTCGGACATCGGCCTGGAGCGCCCGGCCGAAGAGGACGCGGCCCGTCTGCGCCGCCTGCTGCCTGAAAACGTTCCGCTGTTCTCCAGCCCCTTGCGCCGCTGCCGCCTGCTGGCCGAGGCCCTGCGCCCGGCGCCGCGTTTCGACGACCGCTTGCGGGAAATGGATTTCGGCGACTGGGAATTGCAGCCCTGGGATGGAATCGACCGCGATCTGCTCGACGCCTGGGCGCGGAACCCGCTGGATTTCACCCCGCCGGGCGGCGAAAGCGCGCGAAACCTGCGCGCCCGCGTCGCCGAATTTTGCGAAGAGCTGAAGAAGCAGGACCGCCAAGAAGCTGTCCTCCTGGCCCATGGCGGCGTCTTGCGCGCGGCGGTCTCGGCGCTGACCGGCGCCCCCAACTGGCTGACCCTGACCTTCGACTTCGGCGCGGTCAGCCTGGTCGAGAACGGGGCGCTCCGCTGGACCAACCGACGCTGACGGCGATGACAAAAAATGGCGTGCCGCTCAGGATAAAACTGCGAACACCTATCTAATTGAAATCTTGACATAATGTAGAGTACCGACATTTTTTTGCGCAGGCGCCATCCAGTGGGACGGCCGACGACCGGTTTAGCTGAAAAAAAGAGAAATCCAGGGACGTCGGCGGCAAGGACGGCTCGGCGCCAGAGTTCCGGACATTGCCAGGTTGGATTGACGATCTTCCGAAGTCGACAGAAAGCTGCCGTCTGGTGTGGTCGAGCACAGACCGCAGCAGCGGCAACTTCAAAGTCGATAAACGCCCGTCTATCGACGGACTAATCCGCCACCATATAACGCGCCATCGCCAACGCGCGCAGCGCATCGTCGAGGCCAATCCGCCCTGCGGCGCCGCGGCTTGCATTCCGCCGGCGGCCTTGGAAAGACACGGGCCGAACCGATCGCGCGCAAGGACTTCTTCCCATGGCCTTCTGGTTGGACATCGCCGCCTTGCCATGTTGGGACCGATGGGGCTAGTTTTATTCATGAATGGCAGATCTGTTTGCGGCGAATCGCCACTCGTCGCTTTCGGCCATTGCGACGCCGGCGGGAGAGAGCGGTCATTCAGTCGAGATAATGGCTGGTTCATCCGCTGAATTTTTGAAAAAAAGAGCCCTTTGTAAAACGTCGAAAGCCCTACTCTGCCTCAGCTTTCAATATTCCATTGGACGACGGATTTGACTTGATCCCTTTCTGAAGGGGCCCTCGGACGTTGGGGGGTGACCTTGCCCTGAAGAACGCTTCCCAAGGCTGATAGCTTATGATCGGCATTGGGGGGATTGGCATGACAGGACACCAAAAAGCGATGAAACCAACTTTTGAGAGGAGAGAGACGTGATCAACGACACAGTAGTCGAATTGTCGCGCTGGCAATTCGCCGCGACGGCGCTCTATCACTTCATGTTCGTGCCCCTGACGCTCGGCCTGAGCTTCATGCTGGCGGCGATGGAGACGGTCTACGTCACCACAGGCAAGCCGATCTACAAGGAGATGGTCGAATTCTGGACCAAGCTGTTCCTGATCAATTTCACCCTTGGCGTAGCCACCGGTCTCACCATGGAGTTCGAATTCGGCACCAACTGGTCGTTCTATTCCGGCTTCGTCGGCGACATATTCGGCGCGCCGCTGGCTATCGAGGGGCTGATGGCCTTCTTCCTGGAGTCCACCTTCGTTGGCCTGATGGTGTTCGGCTGGAAGCGTCTCAGCAAGATCCAGCACCTGGTCGTCACCTATCTGGTCGCGCTCGGCTCGAACCTTTCGGCGCTGTGGATTCTCATCGCCAACGGCTTCATGCAATCGCCCACCGGCGCCGAATTCAATCCGATCACCATGCGCATGGAGCTGACCAGCTTCGGCGACCTGCTGTTCAACCCGGACGCCCAGGCCAAGTTCGTCCATACCAGCATCGCCGGCTATGTCACCGCCGCCATCTTCGTCTGCGGGATCAGCGCCTGGTACATGTACAAAGGCCGTCATGTCGAGTTGGCCAAGCGCTCGTTCCGCATGGCCGCGCTGTTCGGCGTCCTGGCGACCGCCGGCGTCATCACCCTCGGCGACGCTCTCGGTTTCGTCGGCGCTCACTCCCAACCCAGCAAGCTGGCCGCGATGGAAGCGATGTGGCGGACGGAAGCCGCTCCCGCGCCATTCAATCTGATCGCCTGGCCGTCCCAGAGCGAGAAAAAGAACCTGTTCTCGATCCAGATACCCTACATCCTGACGCCGGTGCTGACGCACACCCTGACCGAAACGGTGCCTGGCATCGCCGAAATCGTGGCTGACGCGGAGAAACACATCCAAAACGGCATTCCGGCCGTCGAAGCGCTCAAGACGCTGAGCGCGGATCCGCATAACGCCGATGCGCTGGCTCTGTTCGCCGCGCACAAGGCCGATCTCGGCTATGGCTTCCTGGCCAAGCGCTTTTCTCCCGATCAGGACGTGAGCAAGGCGACGCCCGACACCATCCGGCAGGCCGCGTGGAAAACCATCCCGCAGGTCTTCACGATCTACTGGTCGTTCCGCGTCATGGTCGGTTTCGGTCTGTTGATGCTCGCCTTCTTCGTCCTGTCGATTATCTTCTCGCTGAATAACACCGTGCAGAATCGGCGCTGGTTCCTGCGCCTGGCGCCATGGATGATTCCCGTGCCCTTCATCGCTTGTGAGATGGGCTGGGTGGTCGCCGAGGTGGGTCGCCAACCCTGGACGGTTTTCGGCCTGCTGCCGACCTGGATGTCCGCGTCGTCACACACCGTCCCCTACATGGTCTTCTCGCTGATCGGGTTCGTCGTGCTCTACACGATCTTCGCGCTCATCGAGATGTCGCTGATGTTCAAGTTCATCAAGCAGGGACCGGACGAGCCTCACGCCGATGAAGGCGAGCACGACCGTGGTCCGGCGTTCGGCGGCGGCGGTTTTGCCCCGGTTCCCGCCATCAAGCATCAGGAGGTTTGAGCCATGGAACTCTATCTTATTCTGAAACTCGTGTGGTGGGTCTTGTTGGGCGTGCTGTTCATGGGCCTGGCCATCATGATGGGGATGGACATGGGCGTCGGCGCGCTGCTTCGCTTCGTCGGCAAGACCGACACCGAACGGCGCGTTTGTCTCAACGCGATCGGCCCGCACTGGGACGGCAATCAGGTCTGGTTCATCCTGGGCGGCGGCGCCATTTTCGCGGCCTTCCCGTTCGTCTACGCCACGGCCTTCTCGGGCATGTATGTCGTCATGCTCTTGCTGCTGTGGAGCATGATCGTCCGTCCGCTGGGCTTCGAGTACCGCAGCAAGCTGCCGTCGCAGAGCTGGCGCGACCGCTGGGACTACACGCTGTTGATCAGCGGCGCCGTGCCCATGATCATCTATGGCGCGGCTATGGGCAACCTGCTGCAAGGCTTGCCCTTCCACTTCGATTGGGACATGCGCTCATACTATACCGGCAGCTTCCTGGCTCTGCTCAACCCATTCGCCATCCTGGCCGGCGTGCTGTCCCTGTCGATGGCGGTCTTCATGGGCGGCGCCATGCTGGCTGGCCGGACCGAAGACCCGATCGCCGGACGGGCCAGGGCCGCCGCCAGCGGCGCCGCGGTTCTGTCCATCATCCTGTTCACCATCGGTGGGATATGGGTCGGCAGAATCAACGGCTTTGTCCTCGTTCAGGCGGCGGATCCCGGCGTCGCGCAAAACACGCTGCATCAGGTCGTGAGCGTGCAGCGCGGCGCCTGGCACGCCAATTTCCACGCGCATCCCTTGCTTTGGATCGTGCCCGGACTGGGTTATCTCGGCATGATCCTGGGCCGGAGCGCCATCCGCGCCGGGAAATCCACCCTGGCCTGGTGGCTGGGCGCCTTGGCCTGGATCGGCGTGATCGGCACGGTCGGCGTCAGCATGTTCCCGTTCCTGATGCCCTCCAGCACCGACCCGTCGCAGAGCTTCACGGTGTGGAACGCCACCTCCAGCCAGCGCACCCTGCTCTGGATGACCGGATTCTCCGCCATCTTTGTGCCGCTCATCCTCTGGTACACGAGCTGGTGTTTCTATGTCATGCGCGGCAAGGTCAGCGCCCAGACTATCGAACAAGATCATCACGCTTACTGAACATCGGGAGCGACTCATGAAAGAGTTCTTTCAATTCATCATCTTCATGATCCTGGCGGTGATTCTCATCGTGATCGGCGTGATCGTCGGCGATTACGGCGCCTGGTATTTTTCCTGGGTGGTCGGCACGGCGATGATCGTCCTGGTCTCCGCCGCCGGCGGCGCCTTCCTGGACGCCCAGGAAGAACAGTCCCAAGATCAGGGCCCGCCCAGCGGATCGCCGTCACATTAGGCGACAACAAGACCCTCCCCCTCGGGGGAGGGTTCCTTTTCTTGCGATCTCGAAGCTTTTTCGCCTATTGGGTTGAACCTGCCGCATGAATCCAGCCGAAACCTGGCTGAAAGGCCACGAGCCGTTCATCCGGCGGCGCCTGCATAAGACCATCGCGCTCGGCCTCGCCGGAGGGATCCTGCTGATCCCGCAGGCCTGGTTGCTGGCCCGCGTCGTCAACGGCGCCGTGTTCGCGCATCAATCCCTGACGGACGCGCTGCCCTGGCTTCTGGCCATGCTCCCTGTCTTTCTGCTGCGATTCCTGCTCACGCAGGCGGCCGAGCGTTCCGCCTTCGAACTTTCCGCCCGGATGCAATCGGACCTGCGCGCGTCCGCCTATGGCCGTCTGCGACGACTGGGGCCGCTCTGGCTCAACGCCCGGTCCAGCGGCGACATGGCCAACCGGGTTTCAACCGGGATCGAAGCCATTGGCGGCTATTACGCCCGATGGCTGCCCAACCGCGCCTTGAGCGTCATGACGCCGCTGGCGATCCTGGCCGCGGTGTTTCCGTCGGACTGGGTTTCCGGCCTGGCGCTGGCGCTGACCGCGCCCCTGATACCCGTCTTCATGATCCTGATCGGGCGCGGCGCCGAGGAGCTCAACCAGCGCCAATGGCGCCAGCTGGCCCGCATGAGCGCGCGATTCATGGACAGCCTGCGCGGGATCGCCACCCTCAAGCTGTTCAACGCCAGCCAGCGCGAAACCGCAGTGGTCGCGGCCATTTCGGAAAGTTACCGGGCAAGCTCGATGAAAGTGTTGCGGGTCGCCTTCCTGTCCTCGCTGACGCTGGAGTTCCTGTCCACCATCAGCATCGCCGTGGTCGCGGTTTTCATCGGCTTTCGCCTGCTATGGGGCGAAATGCTTTTCCTGCCCGGTTTCTTCGTGCTGCTGCTGGCCCCCGAATATTATCTGCCGCTGCGGTCCCTCGGCGCACATTACCACACCCGCATGGAGGCCATCGGCGCCGCGGAGGGACTGCTCGAGATCGCCGAAGCGCCTTTGCCCGCAACCGCCGGCCCAGTGGCCGAGACAGCGGATGACGAACCGATCGGCGTCGTCTTCGACAATGTCGCCTTCGACTATGCGCCCGACCGGCCGGCCCTGGCCGGCGTCAGCTTCGCCGCCAGGGCCGGCGGCGTGACCGCGCTGGTCGGCGCCAGCGGCGCGGGCAAGAGCACTTTGTTCAACCTTCTACTGGGCGTCGCCGGCCCGCATCGCGGCGGGATCGAGATCAATGGCCGGCGCTATGGCGATTTCACCGGAGAAAACTGGCTCCGCCATATCGCCTGGGCGCCGCAACGCCCTCATGTCTTCGACGGCACTGTGGGCGACAACATCCGCCTGGGTCGTCCGCAGGCCAGCATGGCGGAGGTCGAGGCCGCCGCGCGCGCCGCGCGGGCGCATGGCTTCATCCAGGAGCTGCCGCAAGGCTATGACACGCCGCTCGGCGAACGCGGTCTGGGCCTGTCCGGCGGACAAGCGCAACGTCTGGCGCTGGCGCGCGCCTTCCTCAGGAAAGCGCCCCTGGTGCTGCTGGACGAGGCCACGGCCCATCTGGACCAGACGACCGAAGCGGAAATCGTGGCCGCGATCGCGGAATTGGCGCGAGGCCGCACCGTGATCATGGCCACCCATCGCCCGGCCACGCTTGAACTCGCGGATCACATCGTGGTGCTCAAGGATGGCCGCGTCGTCGAATTGGGCGGCCGCGACGAGCTGCTCGAACGGCATGGCGGTTTCGCCTTCCTCCAGGCGGCGGGACCGTGACATGAACGCCCAGGCGCGCTCCGACATGATGCGGCTCCTTCGCCTGTTCGCGCCCTATCGCGGCTGGCTGGCGGCCGGCGTCGCGCTATCGCTGGTCACCCTGCTCGCCAATGTCGGGCTGATGGCCGTGGCCGGCCATTTCATCGCCGCCATGGCTTTGGCCGGCATCGCCGGCCAGGCCATGAATTATTTCACCCCGGCGGCGCTGATCCGCCTGTTCGCCATCCTGCGCGCCGGCGGCCGCTACGCGGAACGGCTGGTAAGCCATGAGGCGACGCTGCGGCTGCTGGCCTCCCTGCGCGTGTGGTTCTACGCCCGTCTCGAACCGCTGGCGCCGGCGCGTTTGCAGGCCTACCGCAGCGCCGACCTGGCCAACCGCATCCAGAGCGATATCGACACGTTGGACCATGTCTATTTGCGCTTCATCGCGCCCGTGTGCGTGGCCGGTCTGGGCGGCGTGGTCATCGTCGCGGTCATGACCGCGATCTGCGCGCCGGTGGCGCTGACGACCGCTGTCTTCCTGACCCTGGCGGGCGTCGCCCTGCCGCTTTATTTGCAGCGCCGGGGACGGGAGCCCGGCGAGCGCCTGGTGGCGAGCCGCGCCGCCTTGCGCGACGCGGCGGCCGACGGCCTGCTCGGCATGGCCGAACTGCGGGTCTATGGCGCGACGGAGCGCCATGAACGCAAGATCGCACATTTCTCCGAGCGCCATATCGAGGCGCAGCGCGAATTGAATCGGCTGACCGGCCTCGGCCAGGGCGGCCTCGTCCTGGCGGCCAATCTGGCGATGTGGTGCGCCGTCGCGCTGGCGCTCCCCATGCTGCGCGCGGGCGCCCTTTCGGGACCGGATTTGCCGATGCTGGCTCTGTTCGCGCTGGCCGCCTTCGAGGCGGTCACGCCGCTGCCGCAGGCCTTTCAGGCGCTCGGTGAAACGCTCGTCGCCGCGCGCCGGCTGTTCGAGATCGTCGACGCGACGCCCGCCGTGCCGGTTTCCACTCGCCCCTCGCCGAAACCGGACTCCCCGGCGCTGCGGATCAGCGGGCTTTCGTTCCGCTATGGCCCCGACCGCCCCTGGGTGTTGCGCGGCCTGGACCTGGACTTGCCCGCCGGCGCGCGGCTCGCCCTGGTGGGCGCGACCGGCGAGGGCAAAAGCAGCCTGGCGCAGCTGCTGGTGCGATTCTGGGACTATCAGGAAGGCCATATCGAACTTGGCGGCCACGACCTGCGCGACTACCGGCCGGAAGACGTGCGCGAGCAAATCGGCCTGCTGTCGCAGGACGCCTATATCTTCAACGCCAGCGTGCTGGAGAACCTGGTGCTGGCGCGCCCGCAGGCGGACGAGGCCGAGGTCGTCGCCGCCTGCCGGGCCGCGCGCATCCACGATTTCATCATGAGCCTGCCGCAGGGCTATTTCACCCAGCTGGGCGAGGCCGGAACGCTGTTGTCCGGCGGCCAGGCGCGGCGCATCGCCATCGCGCGCGCCTTCCTGAAAAACGCCCCCATTCTGATCCTCGATGAACCGACCGAGGGCCTTGACGGCCCGACTGAACGAGAAATCCTTGCCGCCATCGCCAATTTGATGCGCGATCGCAGCGTGCTGCTGATCTCACATCGTCTCGAAACGCTCGGCCTCCTGGTGGATACGGTCGCCGAACTGGACCAGGGCCGCATCGTCTCCATCCGTCCAGTCAGCCCTGCGCGCTGAGACGGCCAACCCAGGTGCGGCGCGCGCAAGCGACGAGAGAAAGCTCAGAATCCCCAGGGTCATCCTCCTGGCCGACGCCATGCTCGACAACACGGCTTTGAAGGATTTTCCAGGAAAAAATGATGACGCCCGCCGCTAGCGCATTTTCCGTTCCTTCGGAATCGGAAGAATGCTCTAACCGATTGTTTCAACGCATATTCTTGTCCAAAAAGTCTGCAACTTTTTGGGAATATGCTCTAGGCGAGTTGGGCCAACGTCACCTGAAGGCTCAGGCGGCAACGTCAGGCGGGTCGCAAAAGGAAAAAGCCGCTCGTGTTGGAGCGGCTTTTGGGAAGAACTTGGCTGAGCAAGTTGATGTGGTTGCGGGGGCCCGCAACCACCGACAATCAAAACTTTTGCGCCTTGTTCCACCGACTTTTGTCCTGGCGATATGAAGGCTTGAGAATGTTTTTTTGAGAGTTCGCCCGATCGTGTTGTCGCTGGCTTTCTCGACGATATTGAGTTCGACGACTTTCTCTTCGAGCAAGCTCAGCGTCCATCGGGCATAGCCTGTTGGAGCGGGGCCACAGGCCAGCGCAATCAGCTTGGCTTCCGCAGCGTCGTCGAAGATTCGCGGGCGAGCGGACTTTGGATTGTATTTGCGGGTCAACACCGCCGCGAATCCTTCCTCCGCCAATTGCCGTCGCGTCCGCTCGACATTGGCGATGCTGTTGTCCAGAGCCTCGGCGATCCGGCCGTCGCTCGGGAATCCCAAAAACGCCCGAACCCTCAAAAATCTGCGAAAGTAGTGCTAGTTAATTCGGCGCGCTTTGGTGCAATGCTTCTCAAGGAAACCTTTTCGACAGGCATCTAACCCTTGCGATTTCCTGTGCAAATTTCTTTTGTCGGCTGCGGCGTTGAAGGAATGGCATAGGAACAGGATGCGCCCCGCCCCCTCAACAAATTCTTGGCAATTGTTCGCCTGACAGCCAATCGACGATGCGGTCGCCGCCGAAGCTTGTGGCCATCTGCACGAAATGGTTCACGTCTTCCACGACATGGCCGATGATCGCGGCGTCGCGGCCAAGCTCATGGGCGCGCATCGCGGCGAGAAGTTTTTCGGCGGATTCCGGCGCGACGAAGGCGACCAGCTTGCCCTCGTTGGCGACAAAAAGCGGATCGAGGCCGAGGAGTTCGCAGGCCGCCGCCACTTGCTTTTTGATCGGCAGCGCGTCCTCCTCGATGCGGATGCCGACGCCCGATTGATGCGCGATCTCGTTGAGCGTCGCCGCCAGCCCGCCGCGCGTCGGATCGCGCATCAGCCGCAAGGACGGCCCGCAGGCCGCGACCATGGCCGCGACCAGACCATGCAGCGCGGCCGAGTCCGACAGAATCTGCGTCTCGAATTGCAGGTTCTCGCGGCTCGACATGATGGCGACGCCATGGTCGCCGAGCGAGCCGGAAACCAGGATCGCATCGCCCGGCCGCGCCCGATCGCCCGAGAGATTGAGCCCTTCGGGCACGATTCCGATGCCTGCGGTCGAGATGAACACCCCGTCCGCCTTGCCGCGCTCGACCACCTTGGTGTCGCCGGTGACGATCTTTACCCCCGCCTCGCGCGCGGCCTCGCCCATGCTGCGGGCGATGCGCTGGAGATCGGCGAGCGGAAAACCTTCCTCCAGGAAAAAACTCGCGGAAAGATGCAACGGCCGCGCCCCGGCCATGGCGAGATCGTTGACCGTGCCGTGGACGGCAAGCGAGCCGATGTCGCCGCCGGGGAAAAACAGGGGCGAGACGACATAGCCGTCGGTGGTCATGGCGAGCCGCCCGGCCGGACACTCGAACACCGCCTGATCGTTGCCCTGGGCCAGAAGATCGTTGTCGAACGCCACGCGGAAAATCTCGCCGATCAATTGCGCCATGGCCCGGCCGCCCGAGCCATGGGAGAGATCGACCCGCCCGTTCTTCACATCGAGCTTGCGCGTTCTCAGGCGCGGCGCGTTCATGAGGCTCGCCTTTCTTTTTTCGAGTCCCGGAACCGCCCATAGGTCCAATGAGCGGCGCAGGAGCCTTCCGACGACACCATGCACGAACCCATCGGATTGTCGGGCGTGCAGACCGTCCCGAACAATTTGCAATCGACCGGCCTTTTCTCGCCGCGCAGGATGGCGCCGCATTCGCAGGCCGGATTGTCGGGCGCCGCAATGGTGTGGATGTCGAAAATCCTCTCCGCGTCGAAAGCGGCGAATTCGTCGCGCAATTTCAGCGCGCTGAACGGCACGGCGCCGAGGCCGCGCCATTCGAAAGTGTCGCGCAATTCGAAGACCTTGGCGACGACACCTTGAGCCTTGACGTTCCCCTCTGGCGTCACGGCGCGGATATATTCGTTCTCGACCTCGGCGCGCCCCTGATTGACCTGGCGCACCAGCATCAGGATCGCCTGCATCACGTCGAGCGGCTCGAAACCGGCGATCACCACCGCCTTGCCGTATTCTTCCGCGAATTCGGCGTAAGGCTTGGTGCCGATCACCGTCGAGACATGGGCCGGGCCGACAAAGCCGTCGAGCGGCACCGAGGCCGCCGCCTTCGGATCGCCGACCAGGGCCGAGATCGCGGCGGGCGTCAGCACGTGATTGCAGAAGACGAAAAAGTTCTTCAGCCCTTCTTTTTCCGCATTCAGAACGGCCATCGCGGTCGGCGGCGTGGTGGTCTCGAAGCCGATGGCGAAGAACACCACCTTGCGCTGCGGCTCCTCACGCGCGATGCGCAAGGCGTCGAGGGTCGAATAGACCATGCGGATGTCCGCCCCCGCCGCCTTGGCCTTCAGCAGGCTCATGCCGTCGGAAGACGGAACCCGCATCAGGTCGGCATAGGTGCACAAAGTGACGTCCGGCCGGCGCGCGAGCTTGATGGCGTCGTCCATCCGGCCCACCGGCAGCACGCAGACCGGGCAGCCGGGGCCGTGGATCATCCGCACATTGGCCGGCAATAGATCCTCCAGCCCATAGCGCGCGATGGCGTGGGTGTGGCCGCCGCAGAATTCCATGAAGCGATAGTCTTTGTCGGGCTTCGCTTCGGCGCGAATTTTTTGCGCGATCTGTTTCGCCAGCTTGCCGTCGCGATATTCGTCGACATATTTCATGCGCTGAACTCCGACAGCTGGCCGGCTTCCGCCAGAAGCGCGAGAGTCTTTTCCGCCTCTTCCGGATCGATCCTGTTCAGCGCATAGCCGACATGCAGGATGACATAATCGCCGGGCTTCACGTCATCGACCAGGGCGAGCGAGATTTCCTTCTTCACGCCATCGAGCGTCACCCGCGCCATGTCGCCGTCGAGCAATTCCGTCACCTGTACGGGGATCGCGAGACACATTGCGTCTTACTCCTGTTTCAACACCGCCCGCGCCAGGACCGCCTGGCCAAGCGACAGCCCGCCGTCATTGGGCGGGATTTTTCGCGTCAGCAGCGGCGCGAAACCTTTCTCGCGCAGATGGCCGGCAAGGCCTTCGGCGAGAACCTTGTTCATCATGCAGCCGCCGCCGAGCGCGATCCTTTCGCCGGGCCGGGCCAACGTCGACAGCCAGGCACCAAGGCCCGCGATCAAGGTTCCATGCAGCAGTTCGGCACCCGCGCGCGGATCGGGTTTTTCATCGATGAAATGCGCCAGCAGCGGCAGGAAATCCACCACGCCGTCGCGCAGCACGAAGCCGTTTTCCAGCGCGCGCGGGGTGCGGACGAGGGCTTCGAGCCGCATCGCCGCCTGCCCCTCGAAATCTTGGCCTCGCGCGAAGCCCAGCAAAGCGGAGGCTGCGTCGAACAGCCGTCCGAGGCTGGTCGTGACCGGCGTCGGCCGCACGGAAAGCACTTTGGCGAGCTCCGCCGCTTCGCGGTGAGCGGCGAAAAAGCCGGCCGCCTCGTCCAGCCGGCCCAGCGCCGCGAAAGCCGCGAGCCCCATGCGCAGAGGCTCGCGCGCGGCGCGGTCGCCGCCGAGCAAGGCCAGGGGCGCGACATGGCCCGTGCGCAAGAATCCGCCGCGCCCGTCGAGCCGCAAGGCTTCGCCGCCCCAGTTGCCGCCGGGCTTGCCGAATTCATCCTGGCCCAGGCCATGGCCGTCGAGCGCCGCGCCGAACAGGGCGCCGCATGCGTCATGCTCCGCGCCGATCGCCGCGACATGGGCGGCGTGATGCTGAAAGCGCAAAACCGGCGCGCCGCTTTCCTCGGCAAAGCGGGTCGAGAGATAATCGGGATGGAGGTCGCAGGCGTAGGCCTCAGGACGCACGTCGAGCAGGCGCGACAGATGGGCGGCGCTTTCGCGGTAAAAGCGGAAGGTCTCGGCGTTGGAGAGATCGCCGACATGCTGGCACACGAAAGCTTCGCGACCGCGCGTAAAAGCGAGCGTCGCCTTGAGATGGCCGCCGCAGGCGAGAACGCTAGGGCCGTCTTCGCCGAGGTCGATCGGCTCGGGAACAAAACCGCGCGCGCGGCGCAAAAAGGCCGGCGCGCCATCGACGATCTGCATCACGCTGTCGTCGGCGCGCACGACAATGTCGCGGTCATGGGTGACGATCAGATCGGCGATCTTTGCGAGCTTTTGCCGGGCGTCCTCATTGTCGGTGACCAGCGGCGCGCCGCCGGGATTGGCCGAGGTCGCGACCAGAACGAAATTCTGCGCCTGATCGCGCGCGCCGCCCGCCGCATGGAACAGCAGATGATGAACCGGCGCATAGGCCAGCATGACGCCCAGCCGCGCCATGTCCGGCGCAATTGCCTCGGGCAGGTTTTTCAGGCTCTCCACCAGCACGATCGGATGGGCGGCGCCGCGCAGCAGCGCGCGTTCTTCGGGGCGCGGCCTTGCGAAAAGCGAAACGGAAGGCTCATTGGCGACCATGATCGCGAAAGGTTTGGCCTCGCGGTTTTTCCGCAAGCGCAATCGCGCTATCGCTGCGGCGTCGGCCGCGTCGCACAGCAGATGAAAGCCGCCAATTCCTTTCAGGGCGACGATTTTTCCGGCGCGCAGGGCGGCGACGATTTCTTGCGGTTCATGCGACAGGCGCGGGCCGCAGGCCGGGCAGGCGATCGGCTCGGCGTGGAAGCGGCGGTTCATGGGATCGGCATAGTCGCGCGCGCAATCGGCGCACATCGCAAAACGCGCCATCGAGGTCTGGGCGCGATCATAGGGCAGGCGCCGGGTGAGGGTGTAGCGCGGGCCGCAATGGGTGCAATTGACGAAGGGATAGAGATGAAAACGGCTCCTTGGGTCGAAAAGATCGTCGAGGCA
The DNA here is from genome assembly GCA_963704565.1 of uncultured Pseudomonadota bacterium. Classification (GTDB taxonomy): domain Bacteria; phylum Pseudomonadota; class Alphaproteobacteria; order Rhizobiales; family Beijerinckiaceae; genus Rhodoblastus. Next base: position 3,504,857 of record OY969917.1, on the reverse strand, counting down.
TTTTTCGCAGGTCGCCGCGTCGGCGGGAATGCGGGTGCGCGCCACGCCCTGATGCGTTTTTTCGATCACGAAAGCGCGCTCGCCGCGTGGTGCGATTTTTGCGATCTCGACGCCGTCGAGCCGCGCCAGCGGCGGCAGTTCGGCGTGCAAGGCCGCGACGAATTCCTTGGCCAGTTCCCCTTCGACTTCCACGGTCACGCCCTGGGCGTCGTTGCGCACGAAGCCGCCGAGCGCAAAGCGCGCCGCCAGGCCGTAAGCGAAGGGCCGGAAGCCGACGCCCTGCACCGCGCCGCGCAGCCGCAGACGCAGCCGCGTCGTCTCTTCTTTGGCCTCGCGCGCCGCAGCCTCCATCAGCCGGCCTTTCGCTCCCGCGCCTGGTTTTTCGCCAATTCGGCCCGCGCCTCGATCCAGGCGTAAAAGGCCGTGAGGCCCTCGCCGGTTTTCGCCGAAACCACCAGGGTTTGCAGGTTGGGATTGACCCGCAAGGCATGGGCGATGCAGGCCCCGACATCGAAATCGAGATGCGGCAGCAGGTCGGATTTGTTGAGCAGCATCAGGTCGGCGGCGGCGAACATGTCGGGATATTTGGCCGGCTTGTCCTCGCCCTCGGTCACCGAAAGCACCACCACCTTATGCGCCTCGCCGAGATCGAAAGCCGCCGGGCAGACCAGATTGCCGACATTCTCGATGAACAGCAGCGAATCGTCGGCCACATCCAGCGTCTCCACGGCGTGGCCGACCATATGGGCGTCGAGGTGGCAGCCCTTTCCGGTATTGACCTGGATCGCGTGCGCGCCGGTGGCGCGGATGCGCTCGGCGTCGTAGGACGTCTGCTGGTCGCCCTCGATCACCGCGATCGCGTGCTTGTCCTTGAGGTCGAGAATCGCGCGCGCCAGCAGCGAGGTCTTGCCCGATCCGGGGCTGGAGACGAGGTTCAGAGCCAGCACGCCCTTGCGCGCGAAAAAGCCCCGGTTCTCTTCGGCGAACGAGCGGTTTTTCGCCAGAATGTCGCGCTCGATCTGGACAATGCGCTCCTGGCTCAGGCCGGGAACATGAACGCCCGCAACGCCAACGCCATAATCGAGCCTTTCGCCGCCCAACTCATGGCTGTGGTCGTGGTCGTGATGATGATCGTGCGCATGATGGTGGTCATGCGAATGATCGTGCGGATGGTCATTGTGGTGATGATGCGCATGGGCGTCATCATGCGGATGAGCGTGCGTTTCGCCCTTGCCTTTCTCGCCTGTGGTCTTTTCATTTTCCTGCGTCGCCGTTCCGCAGCCGCAAAAAGTGCACATCACTCGACCTCCAGTTCCTTGACCCGCATCTCGTCGCCCGCCGTCATCTGCACCCGCCCCCCGCCGCATTCCGGGCAGGCGCCGAAACGCTTGGTCAGCGCCACATCCTTCTCACAGGCCAGACACCAGCCCCGCCCCGGCGTGCGGACGATCTCCAAAACGGCGCCTTCCGCCAAAGTGCCGCGCGCGACCACGTCGAAGCAGAAGATCATCGCCTCCGGCTCGACAACCGACAAGGCCCCGATCTCCAGCCAGACCTTCTTCACCCGCGCAAAACCCTGCCGACGGCCCTCCTCGGCAAGAATTTCCACCACGCTCTCGGTCAGCGACATCTCATGCACGGCTCGGGGCCTCGTTCATGACCAGTTCGGCGATGACGTTCCACGCCGTCGCGCCGATTCCTGTGCGGCGCCAAAGATGCCGAGGTCGCGCTCGCGTCGCCGCGTCGCGCGCGACAGGCGCCGCAGAAAAGCGCGGCGGCCAACCTGCGCCGCCGGGCTTCGCCGTGGCGGCGTGCGACCAAATTTTTCGAATTCAGCCATATTAAAAATCCATCTCGCGTGCCCGCAAGACCAGTCTTTGTGTATCGCTTGGCGCCGCAATAACGGGCGCAGCAAAAATATTCATGCGTCATCAACTCTTGCGCGATGACAGATAGGCGATCAAATCCCAGATCTGTTCATCGTTCAACACGGGCCATGCTGGCATTGCGGTCCGTGCGACGCCATTGCGGATCACGCGGAACGTCCCCCCCGCCTCGGCGATTTCCGACCACGGCGGCAGGGTCAGGTCCGCCGGTGGCGGATTTAAACCTTCGCGGCGGCGACCGCGACCCTCCCCATTCGCACCGTGGCAGATGGCGCAATGGGCGGCGAAAAGCGCCGCCCCGGCCTGTTGCGCCGCAGGCGACGCCAGCAACCCGGCGGGCGGGCTCGGTCCGGCGCGCTCACATGCCGAAATGCCGAGTAAGATTGTTGATAGGGCGATGCCGGCCCGTGGCTTCGGGCGCTGGGGCCATCTCATAGCCAAAAGCTTCCACCTCGCTGACGACGGCGGCGACGAGCCGATCCAGCCCCTCGTCGACGGGGCCGGAGCGCTCCACCGACAGGTCGATGGTCTCCGGCGTCAAGCCAAGCAGGGTCACGGTCGCGGGATAGCAATCGATCAGCCGCGCCGCGTCGAGCAGGTCGACGACGCCCGCCTGGTGCGCCGACAGGCGGTCGCGCACCGCGTCCCTCACATCGTCGCCGTCGAGACGAACCAGAGTTCCCGGCGGATCGCCGGTGCGCACCGCATCGACGAGAATCACGTTGCGCGCTTCCGCGATCATGTCGAGCAAAGCGAGGCCGAGCGTGCCGCCGTCCTCGAGTCGCACCCCCGCCGGGATGCGATAGCGGCTTTCCAGCCTGGCCACAGCGGCGGCGCCCAGGCCGTCGTCGCCCAAAATCACATTGCCGAGGCCGAGAACCAGGAGGTCAACCGGCTTTTCGACCTCCTGCTGCGTTGCATCCCCGCTCATTGCGCGTCCGCCTCATCTTCCGGCACGAATTTGTAACCGGAGAAGATCGAGCCCAGGGTTCCGTTCTGCTCCACGATCGAGGAAAGCAGCACGAAATAGACGTGGACCACCACGAAGACAAGGATCACCCACATGCCGATGTGATGCAGCGCCCGCGCCACCGACAATCCGCCGAACAGCGGCGTCAGGACGCCAAAGAACTGGAACGGCGAGTGGAGGGAGGCGTAGACCGTATAGAGCGCAAGGCCGGTGCCGATCATCAGCAGATAGACCGCGTAGATCACCATATAAGTCGCGCCGGCAAGCGCGTTATGGCCCGCATAGTCGTCCGGGTCGTGGCGGAGGAAGGTATAGAACATGAACGTCTTTAACAGGTTCCGCGACCGCTTGCCCGTCACGGGGATGAAGTCACCCAGGCGCGCGTACCGATTCCCGACCAGGAACCAGTAGAAACGCACGAACAGCGAGACCGTGAAGACGATCGCCGCATAGAGGTGGATCATGCGCGCTGTTCCCATGACGAAGTGATCCCTCGCCGGACCGGGAACGGCGATAAAAGGGTGACCGATGTAATAACCGGTCGCCGCCAACGTGATAATCGAGAAGAACAGCGCCCAATGCGCGAGGCGCACCGGCAACTGCCATACGTAGACCCGCTCAAGCGGGACGTGTCCTGTCGCTGAGATGGCCATGACGCTCACCCAATGGTTACGCGCGCCAATTCGCGCTTGGTCGCATCGACCACATGGACGCCGCAGGCCATGCAGGGATCGAAGGAATGGATCGTGCGCAGGATTTCCAGCGGCTGGTCGGGCTTGGCGACCGGAGTGCCGGCGAGCGCCGCCTCATAGGGCCCCGGCTGGCCCTTGGCGTCGCGCGGTCCGGCGTTCCAGGTGCTGGGCACCACCGCCTGGTAATTGACGATCTTGCCGTCGGCGATATGGACCCAATGGCCCAGCGCGCCGCGCGGGGCCTCGTGGAAGCCGGCGCCGAAACATTCGCGCGGCCAGGTGCTCGGATCCCATTTCTCGTTGTCCTGGATGCGGTAGTCGCGCCGCGCCATATTGTCGGCGAGGTCCTGCACCCATTTGTCCATCGATTCCACCAGCACCTGGGCCTCGATGGCGCGCGCCGCGACGCGGCCAAGCGTCGAGAACAGAGCCGCGGGGCCGACGCCGAGCTTCGACAGCGCCATGTCCACCAGCTCCTTGACCCGGCTCGGACGGCCGCTGGCGTAGGCCACCAGCATGCGCGCCAGAGGCCCGACCTCCATCGGCGCGTCGTCATAGCGTGGCGATTTCAGCCAGCTATATTTCTGCTCGACCTCCAGCCTTTCATAGGGCGGCTTCGGCCCGGTGAAATGGGGATTGGTCTCACCCTTGAACGGATTGAGCCCCTTGTCGGGCCCGACCGAATAATCGTACCAGGAATGGGAAATATATTCGCTGATCCTGGCGTGCTCGACCGGGGCGATCTTGGTCAGATCCCGGGCGTGAATGATTCCGGTCGGCAGATAGAGTTCCGCATTTTCGCCGTCGCTCATCGGATAATCGCCATAGGCCATGTAATTGCCGACGCCCGCGCCGATCGAAGCCCAATCCTTGTAGAAGGAAGCGACCGCCAGCACGTCCGGAATATAGACGCGGCTGACGAAATCCTTGCCGTCGGCGACGAGCTTTTCCAGCGCGGCGATCGTGTCCATATTGAGCGCGTTCTGCGAATCGGGATCGACCGGGGTCGCCATGCCGCCGACCAGAAAACTCTGCAGATGCGGGTTCTTGCCGCCGAGAATGGCGTGGATCTTGATGAAGCGCCGCTGCCAGTCGAGCGCCTCCAGATAATGCGCCGTCGCCATCAGATTGGCTTCCGGCGGCAGCCGATAGGCGGGATGGCCCCAATAGGCGTTGGCGAAAGGCCCAAGCTGGCCACGGGCGACAAAGGCTTTCAGCTTGTCGCGCACGCCGGCGAAATATTTGGCGCTCGACAACGGCCAGTCCGAAATGGACTGGGCGAGCGTCGCCGTCTTGGCCGGATCGGCGTCGAGCGCGCTGACGATGTCGACCCAGTCCAGGGCGTGGAGGTGATAGAAATGGATGACGTGGTCCTGCACGTTCTGCGCCGCCATGATCAGGTTGCGCAAGATCCGGGCGTTGGGCGGCGGCGTCGCGCCTATGGCCTTTTCGACCGCGCGGATCGAGGCGATCGCATGCACGGTGGTGCACACGCCGCAGATCCTCTGGGTGAACGCCCAGGCGTCGCGCGGATCGCGGCCGCGCAGGATGATTTCGATGCCGCGGAACATCGTCGAAGACGACCACGCCTCCTTCACCATTCCGCCGTCCACTTCAGCTTCGACGCGCAGATGACCCTCGATGCGCGTCACGGGGTCGACAACTACATGCGTCATGACTTGGACTCCGTCTTTTTGTTGTCAGTCGATGAGGGTTTTTCGCGACCCCGGCGCGCCACTTCGGCGACGCCATGGACGGTCGCGGCGACCGCGGCGGCGCCGACGAGGCCGAGGCCGACAGGATCGATCCATGAGCCGACGTTGAAGCCCGCGACATTGGGAAGCCGCCCATAGAACGGCGTCATCGTGTCCCAGAAATTCGGCTCGGCGCAGCCGAGGCAGGGGTGGCCGCAGCCGATGGGCCAGTTCGTCCCCTCGTTCCATCTTATCGTGGGACAATTCTGCGACGTGGCCGGACCCTTGCAGCCCATCTTGTAAAGGCAGTAGCCGTGGCGGTGGGCTTCGTCGCCCCAGGCCTCGACATATTGGCCGGCGTCGAAATGCGCGCGGCGTTCGCAATTGTCGTGGATGAACTCGCCATAGGCGAACAAAGGCCGGCGATAGCGGTCGAGCGGCGGCAACTGCTTCATGGTCAGGTAATATACGATGAGCGCCGTGATGTTTTCCGCATTGGCCGGGCAGGCTGACAGATTGACGAGGTTCTTCACGCCGGGAACGGCGTCGGCGACGGAGAGCGCGCCCGTCGGATTGGGCGCCGCGGCCGGGAGGCCGCCGAAGGCCGCGCAAGTGCCGACGGCTATGGTGGCGGCGGCGCCGCCGCAGACCTCGCGCGCGATATCCAAAGCGGCCCTGCCGCCGATGGTGCAATAGCCGCCATCGGCGCCGGTCGGGATGGAGCCTTCGACCAAGGCGATATATTTGCCTTGATTCTCCTGCACCGTCTTCTTCAGCACCTCCTCGGCCTGGGTTCCGGCGGCGGCCATGATGGTTTCATGGTAATTCAGCGAAATCGTATCCAGGATGAGGTCGGCCACCGTCGGGTGGCTGGCGCGCAGCAGGGATTCGGTGTTGCCGCAGCAATCCTGGAATTCGAGCCAGACCAGGATCGGCCGCGCCGGGTCTTCGATCGCCGCGGCTATGGCCGATGTCGCGCTTTCCGGCAGGCCGAGGATCGCCGCCATTGACGCGCAAAAGCCCATGAAATCGCGCCGGGACAGGCCGTGGCGCTCGAGTTCTTCGTTGAGGCTTCGGGGGTTCATCGCATCTCTCCCTTCCGAACTTGTCGGCCAACCCGCCAATTTGCTGTTCATGTTCACGGGGATCCGCTGGCGGTCGGATCGCCAAAAGCCCTATCCACAGATCCCCTTCAGATTGATCGGCGGGTTTTTCGGCCCCTTCGGCGCATTGGGCGCCGCGCCGGCCGGCGCCGGCGCCGCAGGCGGCGCGGCGGACGCCGGCATGGCGGCGGGCGTCATGTCGGGACAGGAATTCAAGGCGCGCACGATGGCCGCCGACTGGGCCTGCGCGGCCTCTTTCGTCAGCCCCTTGCTCCACGCCTCCAGTCCGCCGGCCAGGGCGACGGACGGGACGCCCGCCAGACGCAGCAGGACGGTGGCCTGGCCGGCCTCGCTCGGCGTGTCGGCATAGACGATGACTTGCGGAACGCGACGCAGCGCGACGACCTGGTCCTCGTCCAGAAGCCTGGCCAGCGGTATATTGACCGCGTCGCGGATATGGCCGGCGGCGAAGGCCTCGGGCGAGCGCAGGTCGACCAGCTTGTAGGTCGGGCGGCCCGCAAGGATGAGGCCGCGCAATCCGTCGGGCGTGATCACGTCTTCGCCGCGCGCGGCGACTTGCGCCAGGGTCTGCAGCGACGGACGAACGTCGGAGGCGGCGTGAGCGGCGCCGATCGGCGAAAGCGACGAGAGCGCCGGCGGCAGCGCCGGAGCGATGCTCGCCGCGGCCGCCAGGAGGGAGAGGGTTGACGTCAGGCGTCGCGCCTTGGCCGTGTGTTTGCGCATCTGTTCTCTCTTCCTAGAACCTTCCGTCCGCATCCATGCCGTCGCTGCGCAGACGCTGCAGCAGGGCTGGATCGAACTGGTTGTGAAATTGCGTCCATGAGGTTTGCTGGCCCGTCGTGACCACGATCTCGCGCAGCAAGAAACCTCCGCCGAGGACCAGCGCCGCGGCGGCGATGGCGATCGGCGCCATCGAGCGCCGCCACATCGCCGCCTCGAGAACCGCCGGGACGCCGAGGCCCAAGCCCATGAAACCGATCCAGAACAGCGCCGACATATTGCCGTCGAGCACATGCGCGACCGCCGCCTGATGCAAGGCGTCGCCGTTCAGCATGTCGATCAGGAACAGGCCGACGAGGGTGAATTCGATCAGAATAAGACCCAGATCGATTCGTCCGAACAAATGGCGTTCGCGCGGATCGCTGGCGGCCAAAACGATCATCGCCGCGCCCGTGGAGAGGCCCGAAATCAGGAACAAGGGGCCAAGCAGAGCCGAATGCCAGAACGGACGCGCATTGAAACCGGACAAGAGAATGCCGGTATAGATTCCCAGCGCAATCCCAAGGGCGACATTGAGCGCGGCCAGGGGGCGGCGCCAGTCGAAGCACAATCTGAAGACCGGCGCGATGATCCTCGGGCCGACGAAGGGCAGTCCTTCCAGCCATCGCGCCAGCGGCGGAAACCCCTTGGGCAGGCCGGCTAACGCCAGAAGCGCCAGCGCCGGAAAGACCAGGATCAGCACCCAGGAGCCCCAGGACATGGGCGAAGTGACGCGCAAGGTCGCATAGAAGCGCCAGACGTTGATCTTGCGCTCAAGGTCGAAGAACAGCGCCGTCATGCCGACGGCGAGGCCCGCCAGCGCGACCATCGGCGCCCGATTGACCGCGAAGGGGGTTTGCTCGTCGCGTCCCGACAATATAGCCCAGCCGGAAAAGACCATCAGCCCGGCGGCAAAGCCGCCGAGGAACAGGTAGGTCGCAATCTGCCATCCCCAGATCGCCATATCCGGCGTGATCCGCGGGTTAGCCATTACGCTCGCCAATACCTCTTCTCGCATCGAAGGCGTCCTTTTCCCCGCGGCGGTTCACCGCAAATAGAAAACGTTCGGCTGGTTCCCTGTCTCCGGCATGAGCGTGTAATGATCGCGCGTCGCCAGCAGCCTGCTGACCTCGCTGGTCGGACTGTCGAGCAATCCAAAATGCATGGCTTTCGCCGGGCAAACCGCGACGCAGGCCGGGTCGTCGCCGTTCTGCACGCGATGGACGCAGAACGTGCATTTGCCGATATAGCCCTCGGGCTGCATGATCAGCCGCGCGTCATAGGGGCATGCGGCGATGCAGGCCTTGCAGCCGGTGCAGCGCAAGGCGTCGACGACCACGATATTGCTGTCGTTCCAATATTGGCTGGCGCCGGTTGGGCAGGCCTCGACGCAGGTCGCGTGCGAGCAATGGTTGCAGCGCTCCGAGCGGAATTCCGTCTGCAGGTCGGGGTAGCGGCCTTTGGTGATCTCGACCACCCAGTCGAAGCAAAGGCCTTCTGGAACGTTGTTTTCCATGCGGCAGGCGTTGACGCAGTCGCAGCAGCCGATGCAGGTCTTGGTGTCGATGACCATTGCGAAATGCGCCATCACGCCGTTTCCTTGCGCAAGGTGACGATATTGCCGCGCATGCCGGTCCCGCCTGAAATCGGGTCGAAAAGAATGCGGGTCATCAGCGCCGCATCGTCGGCGCCGCGGCCATAGGCAAGCGTCAGACCCTCCGCCGTATGGCCGAATCCATGCGTCAGCCACACCAAATCCGGCCGTGTCCGCTCGGTGACGCGCACGCGCACGGGATTGCTGACGACGCCATCCGGGTTGACGAGACGGACGTGGGAATCATTGGCGATGTCGAAGCGGAGCGCCGCCGCCGGATGGATCCAGACGACGTTTTCGGGCATCAGTTGGTAAAGGACGGGATTGTTCTGGGTGCGGCTGAAGGAATGCTGCGGGGCGCGGCCGTAATTGAGGTGATAATGATCCTCGGGCGGCGACGGCCGCGGCGTATAGCGCGGCATCGGGTCGAAGCCGGCGTCCTTGAGCGTCGTCGAATGGAACTCGATCTTGCCGCTCGGCGTCTTGAAGCTGATGGCGGCGCCGGGTTCGTAATAGACCGGCGTCTTGCGCGGAAAATGCTTTATGCCGAGCTTCTGCATTTCGGCGAGCGAGCTGCCGACCTGCTTGAGCCGCCAGTCGAGCACTTCCGTATAATCCTTCCAGGGGAAATGTTTATCGAGGCCAATCCGATGGCCTATTTCCTTGGCGATCCACCAGCCCGGCTTCGATTCGCCGCGCGGCGGCAGGGCGGGGCCGCGCAAGGCGAGGCATGGCTGGCGTTCGTCGTCGTTGCGCAGGACGTCATAACGCTCGAGATAGGAGCATTCGGGCAGGATGACGTCGGCATAACCCGTCACTTCCGACGGCTGCACGTCGATGGCGACGATGAGGTCGAGGGATTTGGCGGCCTGGGCCAGCTTCTCGCCGGCGCCCGGAACCGTCATCGGCAGGTTGGTGTCGTAGATGATCAAGGCGCGGTAATGCGGATCGGGGCCGATGGAATTGTCGAGGACGACATCGACCAGGGGCGATCCCGCCAGCGGATATTTGCCGACGGTCACATCGCGCCATGACGTCTTCGGCGTCGGATAGGCGGGAAGCGGATAGTCCGGCAATTCGACCGCCTCCGGAATGAAATAGCCGCCTTTCTGGCCCCAGATTCCGAGGAGGCCGACGAGAATCGCCATGGCGCGCGCGCGCTGGGTGTCGTCGCCCCACCAGGTGGAATGGCGGCCCGGATGGAAGACGGTCGCCGGGGCCGCCGACGCCATGATCCGGGCCGTGCGGCGGATGACGTCGGGCTCGATTCCCGTCTCGGGACAGGCCCATTCCGGCGTGAAGGGCGCGACATGGGCGGCGAGCTGGTCGAATCCGGCGGTGTTGCGGGAGATATAGGATGCGTCATAGAGCCGCTCGGAAATGATGACGTTCATCCAGGCCAGCAGCAAAGCAATGTCGGTCCCGGGTTTTATCGGCAGCCAGTGCTGCGCCTTGCTCGCCGCCACGGAAAAGCGCGGATCGACGACAATGATCTCCGCCTTGTTGCGAACCGCGTCGGTGAAAGTGCGCACCTGGCTGTTGTGCAGGTTCTCGCCGATATGCGAGCCGATCAGGACAACGCAGCGCGCGTTTTCCATGTCGGTCTGTTCGGGCGAGCCTATGCCTTCGCCGAATGTGAGGTAGAATCCAGTGTCGCGCGGGCCACGGCACTGGCCGAACGCGGGCTCGGCGACGCTGTCGCTGCCAAAGGCGCGCAGCAAATGGATGAAATGGTGCGCGCCGGGTCCATGGGTCAGGGCGGCGAGCCGGTCCGGGCCATGTTCGCGGGCGACTTTCGTCAGCTTCTCGCCAATGAAATCGAGCGCCTTGTCCCAAGTTACGGTCTCAAAACTCTGCTTGCCGTCGCGTTCGACGCGCATCAGCGGTTTGACGAGCCGATTGGGATCGTAATAGGCGCCGACGCCGCCAGTGCCACGCGTGCACAGGCGTCCGTCGCAATGCGCGTCCTCGGGCTGGCCGGTGATTTTCCAGATTTCGTCGCCGATCGTATGCACGCTCGCGGCGCACGACCAGAAACAGATGTTGCAGACCGTCGGACTTTCTTTTGCCGGCCCCTGCGTCATCAGACGCTGCCATTCGGCGGGGCCGGCGCAACCGCCAAGCGAAGAACCCAGCAGGGCCGTGCATCCCGTCGCCGCGCTGAGTTTGAGAAAGTCCCGGCGATGCATCCGAAGTCCCCTTAACGCCGTGAAACATAGGCGCACAAATGGGCATCCACATTGACCCTTATCAAGTTAGGCCTTGATGCGGAGGATCATCATATGCAAACGTTAGGTTGTCGCAAGTCGAATTCTACGACCGCTGAAAAGGCGGGCGATCATTTAAGTCGGGGCGTGACGCATGAAGGCGATAGCAGGCATTTTGCGCGCGTTGGCGCTGGTATTTGTCGTCTTCGCGGCGCCGCCGCTGCTTGCGAAGGCCGAGCCGCCGCCGCCGCCGCCTCTGGTCACGCCGGCGTGGCTGAGCGCGCATCTCCACGACAAGTCGCTGATCGTCATCGAGGTCTATCTGCTCGATCAGCAGCGCGAGACTTACGAGAAAGGCCATGTTCCCGGCGCGGTCTTCACCGGCTTCTTCAGCGACGGGTGGATTCGAACCTCAGGCGAGGGCGTTCCGGGCCTGTTGCCGCCCCAGGACAAGATCGACGCCATCCTCGGCGGTCTCGGCGTCACCCCGGACAGCGAGGTCGTCCTGGTTCCCGGCGGCGTCGGCTTGAGCCATCCCAATACTTTCGACGCCTCGACCTGGCTTTTTTGGGCTTTGAACGCGGAAGGCGTCCATCGTGTGTCGATCCTCAACGGCGGCGACGACGCCTGGCGGGCGCAGGAGGCCGACGCCGTCGCGACGGGTTCGGTTAAACCCGTCGCGGTTGCTTTCTCCGGGCGCCTGCTGCCCGGATATGAAGCGAACATCGCCGACGTCGAGGCGGCGATGAAGGCGCACGAGCCCATGCTTGTCGACTCGCGTCCGCCCGAGCAGTTTCAAGGAAAAACCAAGACCGCCGCCGTCGTGAGGGCGGGCACGATCCCCGGCGCCGTCAACCTGCCGGCGCAAGAGATCATGCTTCCCAACGGGCAGGGCATGATCCCGGAAGACCAGGTCAAACAGCGTATTGCGGCGGCGGGGATCCAACCCGGCGCGGCGGCGATCGTTTTCTGCAACAATTCCTATCTGGCTTCGTCTGACTGGTTCGCGCTGCGCGCCGTGGCGGGACACGAAAAGGTGCCCTTCTCTATTCGGGGTCTATGGCCGAATGGACGCGGCATCCCGACCTGCCGGTGGTGAACGGCCGATGATCGCTTCTGCTCGCAAGGGAGAATGATGATGACGCGCAAGGGAACCCGAGTTTGGAATCCCTATCTGGCGGGCGTCGCGCTGGGCGTCGTCCTGTTCGCGACGTTTTTCGTCACCGGCCACGGCCTCGGCGTCTCCGGCGCCACGACGTCGCTGACCGCCATCGGCGCCGCGGCCGTCGCCCCGGATTTGGTCGGTCCGGGATCCTATCTCTCGGGTTATGCGCGCTCTGGACTCAATCATTGGATCGACTGGGAAGTGCTGGGCCTTACCATCGGCGCCCTGGCGGGCTGCCTCATCGCGCGGCGTTTCGACCCGATGATCGACGGCCCGACCCGCCTCGGCCCCGTCGCGCGCCTTGTCCTGGCGGCGCTCGGCGGAACGGTCACGGGTTTCGGCGCCCGTATGGCCATGGGCTGCACCAGCGGCATGGGGCTGTCGGGCTCGGCGCCGCTCGCGGCGGCGGGATTTCTGTTTCTCATCGGCTTCTTCGGCGCGGGCCTTTTGGCCGGCTTCGCGATGAAGCCTTTATGGCGGGAGGGCGCGTAAATGGTCGGGCCTCTCGATCTTGCCGGTCCCGTTTCCGGGCTCATCCTGGGATTTGGATTCGGATTCGTGCTCGAAAACGCCGGCTTCGGCGATCCGCAGAAATTGACCGGGCAATTGCGCCTGACCGACTGGGCGGTGTTCAGGGTGATGTTCACTGCGATCATCGTCTGCGCGGTTCTTCTCTATGCCGCGAGCGGCCTCGGCCTCCTCAAATTTGGCGGCCTTTTCATTCCGTCGGTTTATTTTTGGGGCACGCTGCTCGGCGGCGCGGGTCTCGGAATCGGCATGGCGGTCGGCGGCTATTGCCCCGGCACCTCGATCGTCGGTTTGATTTCGGGACGGCTTGACGGACTGCTTTTCCTGTTGGGCGTCGGCGCCGGGACCTTGCTTTTCAACGGCGCCTACCCCACCATCAGACCGTGGGTCTACGCCAAGACCGGGCCGACCGCCTTGACTTTGCCCGAATTTCTTCACCTGCCGGCTTGGCTTGTCCTTTTGCTGCTTTTGGCAATCCTTGTCGGCGTCGGTTGGCTGACTGCGGCCGGGACGGGCGCCGGACGGAGCAAGCCTCCACTTGGCCGGACGCATCCGGCGCAAGCAGATTCACATTGAGAGGAGAAGCGCGATGAAATCACGTCGCAACACCGCTAAAGCGCTGGCTCTCGCCGTCGCCATGGCGCCCGCCCTGCCCTTCGCCGTCGCCGCCGCGCCCATTGCCGTGGCCCAGGCGGCGGGCAATCCCTGCTCGCCGAGCAATCCTTGCGCCCCGGCCAACCCTTGTGCGCCGCAGGGCTCTTCGAGCAGCGACCAGAAGGGCGCCGCCGGCAAGGCGAGCCAGGGGTCGGGCGCTCAAACGCCGGCGCCGCCCGCCAATCCTTGCGCGCCGAAATAGCCTTCCCACGGAGGAATCCTTTTCCGATGCAGGAAAACCTCAGCAGACGCGCCAATGCTTTCGTGGATCAGATCGCCAAATGGGCCGCAGGGGGCGAGAGCGCGCCGGCGCGGGTGATCGGCGAGGAGCAGCCGTTCAGGGAATGGACGCATTATCCGCAGCCCGACGCGATCGACAAGCGCTCGGGATGGCGTTTTTATTACCACGCCCATCCCCGCATCCAGCGTCTCGCGCGGGAACATGGGCATTTCCATATTTTCACGCCTGGGCCCAAAAACTCGGAAAGGGCTCCTGAGCGCCGGTTTTCCCATCTGATCGGCCTGTCGGTCGACCCCAAAGGCCTGCCTTTGCGTCTCTTCACGGCCAATCGCTGGGTCACGGACGAAATCTGGCAGCCGGCGGAGGCGATGGCGGCCTGGTTGGAAAGGCCGTCGCTTCGTAACGCCGAACCGCATGACGTGGGCGTGTGGCTCGAGAATCTGGTGGTTCTCTATCGTGTTGAGATCGCCGCGCTGCTGCGCGCCCGCGACCTGCGCGTCAACGAGCCGGGCGGCGGCGGCGAAAAAAATCCGCGCCTCGACGATCGGCGTCTGCGTTACCCCAGCCAATTGCGGATCAGTCTGGCGAAAAAAATCCGCGCGCTCGAGCCCCGCCCAATGCAGTCGGCCGCCTGACCGGCGCCTTGCCTTCACCACTTGCGGTGGAAAGGGCCGACGGATTGTGTCTCTCGGAGGGCGTCAGCGCGGGGAGACAGTCCGTGGCCTGCCGCCAGGAGCGCGCCCGTCTTGCGAATTTCATCGGCAAAAGACCTTTCCGGCCGGCCGGCGCATGATGCCGATTGCTCCGCCTGGCTGGCGGGAGCGGTCGACCCCTGGATGGACAGGATCGGCAGAATGGCGCCGGGCCGCCTCTTCAGTCTCAGTCTCGATTTGCCGCCGGAACTTGTCGACCTCGGCAAACAGGGGCGCGGCGATCGTCTCTGGCTGTCGCCGCAACAGGGCGTCGCGTTTTTCGGCGGCGGCGAGGTCGCGGGCCATGCCGATATGGAGCCTGCGCAGTGGCGGCGCGAAAATGGCTTGTGGGCGCGGCTTTCCGATGGCGCGCCGGCGCCGCTCGCCTTTTTCACCGCGCAGCCCCCGCCGAAGGGCGGTTCGATCCGGCTCTCGCTGCCCGAAATCCTGCTGCGCCGGGACGGGGACCACCAGTCGATCGTGCTCAGCGCTTTGCGCGACGACGCGTCGGTCGAAGCTGTCGCGCGCGGCTGGATGAACCAGTTCGCCGCCATGACCGCCCCGGCCACCGCCGAAACCGGCGCCGGGGTCGAAAAAATGATCCATCTTCCCGAGCACGACGAATGGGTCCGGCGCGTGCGCGCGACGACCGCAGCCATTGCCGCGGGGCGTTTCGCCAAGGTGGTGCTGGCGCGCAAGCTTGCCGTCACCTTGCGCCGGAAGGCAGACGCCGACGCGCTCGCCCGGAAACTGTCCCATGGTTGTCCCGGCTGCCATATCATCAAACTGCCGCATGATCGCGGCCAGGCGATCGCCGCCAGTCCCGAGATTCTCGCCGCCCGGCGCGGCTCACGCCTCGTCAGTCACGCCGTGGCGGGAACGGCCCCCCGCGGCGTCGCGCCGGAAGCCGATCGGCGGGCGGCGGCGGCGTTGCTCGCTTCGCCCAAGGAGCGCCGCGAGCACCGCCTGGTGGTCGAGGCCATCGCCTCCGCCATGAGCGAAATCTGCGACGACGTCAGCCTTCCCTCCGCGCCTGACGTCATGCGGCTGGACCGGCTCCAGCACTTGTGGACGCCGATTCATGGGCGGCTGCGCGAGGGCTACGACCTTTTGGACGCAGTGGCGCGCCTGCATCCGACGCCGGCGGTGCTCGGCTTTCCCAAAACGGCGGCGGGGGTTTGGCTGCGCGCGGTCGAGCCGCCGCGCGACGGCCTCTACACCGGAGTCGCCGGCTGGATCGACCCCGATGGAGACGGCGAGGCGGCCGTGGTGCTGCGATCCGCCTATATCCATGGCCGCGAGGCGCATCTGTGGGCCGGGGCCGGCATTATGGCGGAGTCGGAAGCCGACGCCGAATGGGCGGAAACCGAGCTGAAAATGGCGACCCTGCTGGATCTCCTCCAGGGAAGCGCGTCTTGAGCGGGGAAGCGGAGCTTGGCTTTCGCTGGGCCCACGCCCTGCTCGACGGCCTTGCCGCCGCCGGACTGCGGCGCGTCGTCGCTTCCCCCGGCTCGCGCTCGACGCCCTTGACCCTCGCGGCTCTGCGCCATCCCGGTCTCGCCGTTCAAATGATCGTCGATGAGCGTTCGGCGGGCTTTTTCGCTTTGGGCCTGGCGAAAGCCGATGGCCGTCCGGCGGCGCTGATCGCCACCTCCGGCTCGGCTATCGCCAATTGGGCGCCGGCGGTCGTCGAGGCGGATATGGGCCGCATCCCCCTCATCCTCCTGTCGGCCGACCGCCCGCCGGAACTGCACGATTGCGGCGCCAACCAAACGATGGACCAGATCAAGCTGTTCGGCGGCCATGTCCGCGCCTTCCATCAGATGCCGCCGCCGGAGGCGGAAATGTCCTGGCTGTCGAATTTCGCCGCCCGGCTCATGGCGGAGAGCCGGGCGGCGCTGGCGGGGCCGGTTCATGTCAATATCCCCCTGCGCGAGCCTCTGACGCCGCTCGGCGAACCGCCGAAACCGCCCCCGGCGACGGTCCCGGTTTTTTCACGCGGCGCTCTGCATGTCGATGAAGCGACGCTGGAAGGGCTGGGCGCTTTGCTGGCCGGCAACGGCGCGCTCGTCTGCGGTCCCGACGATCTCGGGCCCGATTTTCGGCGCGCCGCGATGGATCTGGCGGAAAGGCTGGGCGCCCCGATCTTTGCGGATCTCGCCTCCGGCCTGCGTCTTGGCGCGGGCGGGCGCGAAAACATCCTCGCCTATCCCGACCAGATCGCGCGCGCGGCGCCCGCCTTCGACTGGGTTCTGCGCTTCGGCGGCGCGCCGGTGTCGCGCGCGACCGGCGACTGGCTGCTGCGGGCGCGGGGCGGCGCGCAGATCGTCGTGTCGGATCATGGCCGTTTCGCGGACCCATGGCGCAACGCCACCCATCTGATCGACGCCGACCCTGCCGATTTCTGCCGGCGTCTGCAAGGCGCGGCGGCGCCAAGCGACTGGCTTAGCCTTTTCGTCGCTCTCGACCGGGCGGCGGAATCCGCCGCCGAGACGGCCTGTTCCGGCGAAAAGCCCTTCGAGGGCGCGATCCTGCGCCGCGTGCTCGGCCGCCTGCCAGAGGGAACGCCGCTTTTCCTCGCCAATTCCCTCGCCATCCGCGCGGCGGAATGGTTTGTCGGCCGGACGGCGAAGGCGCCGCGATGTTTCGCCGCCCGCGGCCTCAGCGGCATCGACGGCAATCTTTCCACCGCCTTCGGCCTCGCCGCCGCCCTTGGCCCCTGCGTCGCCGCCGTCGGCGATCTCGCCTTCCTGCACGATCTCAACGCCCTCGCTCTGGCGCGACGGAAAATTCCGCTCGTCATATTGCTGTTCGACAATAACGGCGGCGGCATTTTCGGCCATCTCCCCCAGGCGGCGCTGCCGGAATTCGAACAGGGCTGGTTGACGCCGCCGGGCTGCGATCCGGCGCAGGCGGCGGCCGCCTTCGCCCTGCCCTGCCGACGCGTCGAAAGCGTGGAGGAAGCCGCTGCGGCGGCGCTCGGCTTTCTCGCCGCCGGCGAAGCCGCGGTCGTTCACGTCCCGATTGATCCCGGCTACAGTCTGGCGCGTTGTCGATCCTTTTTCGCCGCGTCCACCAAGGAGTCCTGACTTGAGCGCATCAACCATCGACTGGCGTCCAGCCTCCGGCGCCGCCTTTGAGGACATTCTTTACGACAAGGCGGAAGGCGTCGCGCGGATCACCATCAACCGCCCGCATCGGCGCAACGCCTTTCGCCCCGAGACCCTCGACGAGATCATGACGGCGCTGCAGATGGCGCGGACGGACGCGGACATCGGCGTGGTGATCCTCACCGGCGCTGGAAAGGAAGCCTTCTGTTCGGGCGGCGACCAGAAGGTGCGCGGCGACGCCGGCGGCTATCGCGACGCCGCCGGGGTCAATCATCTCAACGCGCTCGATCTGCAAAGAATGATCCGCACCCTGCCGAAGCCGGTGGTGGCCATGGTCGCGGGCTGGGCCATCGGCGGCGGCAATGTGCTTCATCTCGTCTGCGACCTGACCATCGCCGCCGACAACGCGCGTTTCGGTCAGACGGGGCCGAAAGTCGGCAGTTTCGACGCCGGTTTCGGCGCCGGCTTGATGGCGCGGGCGGTGGGAACCAAAAAGGCCAAGGAAATCTGGTTCCTGTGCCGTCAATATGACGCCGCTCAGGCGCTGGAAATGGGCCTGGTCAATACGGTCGTGCCACTGGAGTGCTTGGAGGAAGAAACAATCAGCTGGTGCCGCGAAATGCTACGCCTGTCGCCCACCGCCTTGCGGGTGCTGAAGGCGGGCTTCAACGCCGACACTGACGGGCTGGCGGGCGCGCAGCAACTGGCTGGCGAGGCCACCGCCCTCTTCTACATGACCGAGGAAGGCCAGGAGGGACGCGACGCCTTTCTCGAAAAGCGCGCCCCGGATTTCAGCCGTTTTCCCAGGCGTCCCTGACTTGCGCCTCGCAAGCGTCGTCTTGCGCCCCTATGCGCTCGCCCTGAAAAGGCCCTGGCGCGCGGCGTCGGCGACGCTCGCCTTGCGCCGCGGCCTGCTGATCGGCGTCGAGGACGAGACGGGCCGGATCGGCTGGGGCGATTGCGCGCCGCTGCCGAGTTCGGGCGAGGCCGGCCATGCCCGCGCCTTCGCCGCGCTCGAACAGGCTGCGGGCTTTTTGCGCGACCTGGATCTGGACGCCGCCATCGCGCGACTGGACGAAATCGCCGACGCGGAAGCCCGCTGGGCGGCGGAAACCGCGCTTCTGGATCTTTCCTGTCGGGCCCGCGGCATTCCGTTGCGGCGCGGTCTCAACGGCGAGGCTGTCGATGAAGTGGCCGTCAACGCGGCGCTGGGGCCGCTCGACGAGACCTGTGTCGCCCGCGCCGAGGCCGCGCGAGCGGAAAATTTCCGCTTCGCGAAGATCAAGGTTGGCGTTCGCCCCTTCGCCGACGAGGCGCGTCTGTTGCGTCTTCTGGCCGAACGCGCCGGGCCCATGCGCCTGCGCCTCGACGCTAATCGCGCCTGGAGCGAGAGCGAGGCGCGAAGATTCTTCGCCGCCGTCTCCGATCTGCCGATCGACGGCGTCGAAGAGCCGTTGGCGCATCCAACGCTTGCCGGCCTGCGTCGGCTGCAAGGGGATGTCCCTTTCGCGCTGGCGGTCGACGAATCCCTGTTCGAACTCGGCGTCGAGAAAATTTTCTCGGAGGGAGCGGTGCGGCGCGTGGTCCTGAAGCCCGCGAGGATCGGCGGCATTTCGCGGACTTTGCGGCTGGCGCGACGCGCGGCGGCCGTCGGGATGGAGGTCGTGATCACCTCGGTGGTGGATTCGGCCATCGGCGTCGGCGCCGCCGCGCAACTCGCCGCGGCGATCGGCGGAACCCAGGCGCATGGCCTGGCGACGGGCGCATGGCTCGCCGAAGATGTCGCGCCGCCGCTGCTAATCCAGGCGGGAAAGCTGATTTTGCCGGACGGTCCCGGCCTCGGAATCGCTCCCTGCGGCCAGTTTGCGCAGGGCTGAGCGGTCGGGCTTGCCGCTGCCGAGCTGCGGAATCCGGTCCACCCTGATCGCCGCGCGCGGCCGGCGCGCTCCGGCGATATGGCGGCGGCACCAGTCGAGGACGTCTTCGCGCGTCGCGGAGCCGGCGAAAATGGCGATGACGATTTCGCCCCACAGGCGGTCGGGGCGGCCGGCCACGGCCACGGCGTCGACGCCGGGACAGAGGCTGAGCAGATTCTCGACGCTCGCCGGGTGGACCTTCTTTCCGCCGGTGACGATGACGTCGTCGCGGCGACCGAGAATGACGAGTTCGCCCTCCGGCGTGATCTCGGCGAGATCGCTGGCGACGAACCATCCGTCGACCAGCCCGTCGCCGGGCGCGAGTTCTGGATTGGCGTAGCCCTGCATCACCATTGGGCTGCGGATTTTCAGCCCTCGTTCCCCGTCCGGCGCGACTTCGGCGCCGCCGAGCGGCCTGCCGACTTGACCGGACCGCCAGTCGCGCGGCAGGCGCGGCAGGGTCGCCAGTTGCGAGGCTGTCTCGCTCATGCCGTAGGTCGGCTGGACCGGCCAGCCTTCTTGGGCCGCTTCTCGCGCCAGATCGGCGGACAGGGAAGCGCCGCCGACCAGGGCGTGGCGGAGCGTTTTTGGCGCCGGATGGCGCAGGGACAGCAATTGCGCCAGCATGGTCGGCGTCAGCGAGACGTGGCTGATCCTCTCCCGCGCCAGGACGCGGAAGACACGCTCGGGGTCGAAACCCTGATGCAGGACGGCCTCGGCGCCAGCCAACGCGCAACGCGACAGGATGGAGAAGCCGCCGATATGAAAGAGCGGTAGGCAGGCGAGCCAGCGGTCGCCGGCGCGAAGCGGCGTGATTGTGGCGGAAGCGGCGGCGGCGGCGGCGAGATTGGCGCCTGTCAGGGTCGCGATTTTCGGCCGCCCCGACGAGCCGCTGGTGGCGATCAACAGGGCCGGGCCTTGCGGCGGCGTCAGGGCAAGCGCCTCGCCGAGCGGGGCCGAAAGAAGCGCTTCGGTCGACACCGCTCCGTCGTCCCCGACGATCAGGCATTCGCCGATTTGCGCGATGAGATCGTCGCGGATCGACGATGGCAAGGCGGGATCGAGCGGAAAGAAGGGAGATCCGAGGTGGAAGGCCGCGTGCGCGGCGATCGCCAGCGCCTCGGACGAGGCGGCGACGGCGACGACCGGCCGGCCGCGCCGCGCCCCCGCGCGCCGCAGCATGTTCGCCGCGCCACCGGCGCGCCGGAAAATGCTTTGCGCGGGCGCTTGCTCATCCATCGTCATTCTCGCTTGTCGCCCGCGCGTGATCTGCATCATTGTTAAGCGTTGTGGAGGATGTGAATTTAACTTGTTCACGCCGCAAGACAAATCCTGCGACACCTGCCGCGACGTGAAGAAGCCGCGCCGAAAGAACGGCTCGTAAGCGATGAGCCAGGCCACAGCTGCCGCGCTGCTGGCGGAGAGACGATTTCTCGACGCCTGGACCGTCGCCCTTTTCGCCGCGCTCGCCGGCGCCAACGCCCTGGCCTGGGCTTGGGCCTTCGCCTTGTTCTCCGACCGTCCCGCCGTCCTCGGCGCGGCCTTGCTCGCCTGGGTGTTCGGCCTGCGCCATGCGGTCGACGCCGACCCTATTGCGGCGATCGACAATGCCGTGCGCAAATTGATGCAGCAAGGGGAAAAGCCGCGCACGGCCGGCCTGTTCTTCTCCCTCGGCCATTCGACGGTGGTGGTCGTCGCCACCGTCCTGCTCGCCTTCGCCGCGGCGGCGATTTCGATCATGAAAGTCTCGACATTCTGCTTTCGGGGCGCGGCTTTCTGGCGCGGCTGTTCCGGCCGCTCTTCGGAGTCGTCTCCAAGGCCTGGCGCATGTATCCGCTCGGCTTCCTGTTCGGCCTCGGCTTCGACACCGCGACCGAAATCGGCCTTTTGAGCATTTCCGCCGCCGAAGCGGCCAAAGGCATGTCGCCGTGGCAGACCCTGGTCTTTCCCGCGCTGTTCACGGCGGGCATGGCGCTGGTCGACACGGCGGACAGCGCGATGATGGTCGGAGCGTAAGGCTGGGCTTTCGTCAATCCGATCCGCAAGCTCTGGTGCAATCTGACGATTACCGCGACTTCAGTCGTCATCGCGCTCTTCATCGGCGGCGTCGAGGCCCTCGGGCTGATCGCCGACAAGCTGAGTCTTCAAGGCGGCGCCTGGACCGTCATCGCGCGGCTGAACGACAGTCTCACCAATTTCGGCTTTGTCGTCATAGGCCTTTTCGCTTTGGCTTGGATCGTCTCTGCTTCGATTTACAAGGCCAAGGCCTATGACCGGCTGGCGGCCAGCGCGTCGGTCGACTGATCGCCCGCAGGCATGGGCGCGCCCTCACTTGCGTGCTTGCAAGCGGGAAAATTCCGGAGCGCAAGCCGCGGCGCGCGCCGCCCTCGCAGGGCGGGCATGACTTCTCGCGTTCCGGCGCTTAAAAAAAATGAACGACTCGCTGCTCCCGGCGGTTCGTGGACGGGAACGGGCGATGGTCGAAGCAAAGGCGGCTCCAACTCCAGGATCGGCCACAATCTGGCTTATTGCGTCGCGACCGCGCACCCTGAGCCTCTCGCTGGCGCCGGTCGCCGTGGCGGCGGCCCTGGCCTTCGCCGCAGCGGGCGATTTGCGCTGGGGCCCGGTCCTCATCGCCGCTCTGGCCTCGGCCCTGATCCAGATCGCCACCAATCTGCACAATGACGCCGCCGATTTTTTGCGGGGCGCCGACGGTCGAGGGCGCGTCGGTCCGCAAAGGGTCTGCGCCGAGGGGCTGATCGACGCCGCCACCGTCGAGAACGGCGCCAAATTGTGCTTCGCCGGCGCAGCGGTTTGCGGGCTCTATCTCGTACTTGTGGGCGGCTGGCCGATTCTGGTCGGCGGCGCGTTGTCCATCTTTTGCGGCTGGCTTTATTCGAGCGGCCCGCGCCCGATCGCCGCCTCGCCTTTCGGCGAGCTGTTCGTCTTCGCCTTTTTCGGCCTGTTCGCCGTTTGCGGCGCCTATTGGCTCGCGATCGGCCGGTTCGATCCCGCCGCCCTCGTCGCCGGCGCGGCGCTCGGCCTGTTCGCCGCCGCCGTCCTTCTGGTCAACAACCATCGCGACCGCGCGGAAGACGCGCGCAATGGTCGGCGCACGCTCGCCATCGTCCTTGGGCCGCGGGCGACGGGCGGAGCCTATGCCCTGCTGATGCTGGCGCCGTACCTGCTGCTGATCCCCATGGCCCTTCTGCTTCCAGGCCGCCCCGTCTGGACGGCGCTGGCCGCCGCGCCTTTTTCGGCAGCCTTGGTCGCGCGTTTTCCGCGAGAGCCGCCGGGGCCGAGATTCAACGCCATTCTGGCCCGGACCGCGCAAGTTCAAGCTTTCTTCGCTTTGCTTATTTGTTTCGGCGCGTTGGCCTGACTCTGGCCGCCGCGCGGGCGAAAACTCGGACTTCGTCCTGATATAGCGCATGGACAGAATTCGGCAGCGCGGTATGAGATGCGCGTATCGCAGCGCATAATACATAAAAAAAATAGCTCGCGGCTGGAGAGAAAAATGAGCGAAGCTCAAATCGAACCGCGCGAGGCGATGGATTACGATGTGGTGACCCGATTTCTCCCAAGACCCCGTTCGCGCACTTAGAAGGGCTTCTGAAGGTTATCTACAAGGTCACCTGCCCGAACGGGAAAATCTACATTGGCCAAGACCGCGTCAGCAGCATGCGATATTTCGGCAGCCCAAGTCGGAAGGCCCTCGCAGCGGATTTCACGCTGGAGGATTACCGGGACTTCACCGTTCGCCGGGAGATAATCTGGGAATCGGAGACAGCCACCCGCGCTGAGGTCACGGCGAAGGAAATCGAGTTGATTCGGCAATTCAGATCAAATGATCCGGCGATTGGCTACAATCGATCGCCGAAGTTCACGAAGCCTAAATGAGGTCTCCTCGCGAGCACCTCGAGGCATCGGGGTCCGCGTTGGGCCAAGCTGGTGGGCAGGGCTTGGTTTGAGCATCAAATGCTTTTCAAGGATTGCGTAAGCCACGTTAAATCGGTTGACCTCTTCGCTATCTTGGCCATTTGCTCAGCCGTGGGCACGTAAACCGCTACGTCATACGGTTTCCGCAAGATTGCTGCGCAATCCGCGGAAACGCCATGGCGCGAAAATCCTCTAAGTCGCGGGCGGATTTTCGCGCCAGCGGAATACGAATTGCGAATGATTCATTCGGAATTCGTATCATGGGTCCATCGCCCTATCCCCCGCACATCGAAATCGAGCCTAACCGGTAGCCGGTTTTTGGTGGGCGCGTCCGCCAGTATCTCGACGTTCCGCACCCGCGTCACGCAATGCAATGGCGTGTGCGTCTGTTGTGTTATGCCATCGCGGTAGGGAATGGCCGCTTGGCGCACTACATCGAGCTTGAACAAAAGGTCGAACCAAGGCGATCCGCGAAACGCCTCGAAATATTCAAAAAAGCGCATCCCAAATGTTGGTGAAAACGGGCTTTCTCCGCGCTGCATCGACAGTGTCTCGCGCAGGCGCTGCGGCAGGTAATCGACACCTGACACGCGCGCCATACTGCCCTTCTTGTCGAGATACAGGTCGTTCGTTTCCGGTTGCAGAGCAAACCCGCTTCCGATGTCCTGCGCATCGACCCGAGGCGCGACTGGCGCGACCGGACAATACAAGCTGTACCCATCGCCCTGTTTGGTCAGGGTCGGCGCTGCGCTCAGCACGCGACCGTCGCCAAGTTCGTTGCTGAGCACGTACCTGTTCTCAAAATCCTGCTGTCCGAAGCCGTCGAGATACGCGATGATCCCGTGAAGATCGCCGATCAGGAAATGCCCGAGGCGGAGCGTCCAGCCCATAGCGTCGATTTGCGTCAGCTCGCCCGTGCAGACGACATCGGGACCAACGGCAAGCAGCCCCGCCGCTAATCCCGCGCTTTTCCCCGTGCGTAAGGCCCGAGCGCATGCAGCCTCATGCTCCCGTTTCATCGCGTGTAGTTGCTGAGCGGTATAGGTGACCTCGTCTCGGTCGATCAGCTTCGCATGATCGGAGCAAAGCCACATCGCATTATCAATTCCGCCACGCTCGTCGGGCGTCATCGATTCGTCGTAGCGTCGACCGCCTCCCGATGCGGCGCAGATGTGGGCGGCTTCGCCAATGTTCGTGCTCTTGTCGGGGCCTTCCTCGCTTGGTCCTGTCGTCAGCTTGCCGCACCCAGCAAAGGAGCAATGCCACCCCGCTCGCGCCGCAACCGCCCTCCGCACTTTTCCGCTGAAATCATCCCGGTCATTCATTGGTTGGAAGCCTCGAAATTCTGCTTTTTGCTTATCGTGCGCTAATTTTCGCTTCAGCCGAGCAGAAACTCCAACATAACCATTTGAAATCATTGGCGTCCCGGAAGGGATTCGAACCCCTGACCTACGGTTTAGGAAACCGTTGCTCTATCCTGCTGAGCTACCGGGACGCGGAAGCGGGCTTTGCCTAGCATAAATTTTGGCGCGAAAAAACCACGGCGCGCGCAAACATGCTAATCCTGCGAAATTCTTGCCCCAGCGGTCCGCATGCGCTTTTTCCATGTCGTTTTCGCCTGTCTGATCGCGCTCGCCGCGCCGGTTGGCGCGCGCGGCCGGTTGCGGCGGTGACGCGGCGAGCGAAAAGGCGCGGCTGGACAAAGTCGATGCGCGGCTCGACATCGCGCTCGCCGACGGGCGGGTGGTTTTCTTCCCTTCCATCGAGCCGCCGCGCGCGACGCCCGCCGAACCCGGCTTGCCGCAAGACGCCGCCAACCAGCTTGCCTCCCTGCTGCAAGGAAAAACGCTGCTCGTGCAGCCGCTTGGCGGCGCGGATCGCTGGGGGAGGGTTCCCGTGCGGCTCTTTCCGGAAGGCGCCGGGGAATCGGCCGACGAAACCCTCGTCGCCGCCGGTCTCGTCATGGCGAGCGCCGATCCCGGCTTGTGCGCGGAAGGCGTCAAGGCCGCCGAGGCCGAGGCGCGCGCCGCGAAACTGGGAATCTGGGCGGACCCTGGCTACGCCGTCCTCGCCGGCGAGGATAGCGCCGCCTTCGCCGCGCGCAACGGGACGCTGGCGATTGTCGAGGGGCGAATTGGCTCGATCGGCCATGGTTACAGCCGCGTTTATCTGAATTTCGCCGGCCGGCGCGGCGCCGCTCTGGTCATCGCCAAGCGCAACCGGCGCGCCTTCGAACGCGCCGGCTTCGACGAAGAAAGCCTGCGCGGCCGCATGGTCCGCGCGCGCGGCGTGGTGGAGATCGGCGCCTCCCCTCTCATCGAAACATTCCATCCCGGACAAATCGAGTTTATGGAAGAGGCGCCGCGGGCCGGCGCGTCGGGAAAAGGCGATTCGCCCTGAGCGGCATGAGTGGAATTTGGCGCGGGCTTGGGCGCGGGATCGGAACGGCGGAGCAATGGTGGAACGCAGGCGGAAAAGGTGGCGAAGGATGCTCGCGCCGCGCATGGCTTCCGCGCTGGCGCGGCTCGCGGCGCTCGTCCTGCTGGCCAGTTGTTCGACCCTCGAACAGCAGGGCATGGCGCCGCCCCCGTCGGCGCCCCCCGCCGCCGCGCCCCAAGCGATTCGCGACACGCCGCAGGACGCCGAGCGCAAGAGGCTGATCGCGCTTTACGGCGGCGAATATCAATGGCCCAAGGCCCAGACCTATCTCAATCAGGTTCTGGTGCGGCTGGCCGTGGCGAGCGACACCCCGACCCAGCCCTACCACGTGACGATTCTCAATTCGGCGGTGGTCAATGGTTTCGCGCTGCCCTCGGGCGATATTTTCGTGACCCGGGGCCTGCTCGCCTTGGCCAATGACACCTCGGAGGCCGCCGCCGTCATGGCGCATGAAATCGCCCATGTCACCGCGCGCCACGCCATCCTGCGGGCAGAGAAGGAAAAGACCGAACAGGTGATCGCGCAGGCCTCCCAGATCATCGAGGACCGCCAGAAAAGCGACGAGGTCCAGGAGACCGCCGCGCGGACCATCGCCAGCTATTCCCGGCTGCAGGAATTCGAGGCCGACCGCATCGGCATAAATGTCATCGCCCGCGCCGGCTACGACCCTTTCGCGGCGTCGCGCTTTCTCACCGCGCTCGCCCGATCGAGCGAAATGCGCGCCGAGTTGATCGGCGAGAAGAACAACGCCGCGCCGGATATTCTGGCCACCCATCCCTCGACGCCGGAGCGCGTCGCGGCCGCCCTCCAGGTCGCGCGGCAGATCGGGGCGCCCGGCGTCGGCGACCGGGCGCGCCAGCTTTATCTCGACGCGATCGACGGCATGATGTTCGGCGACGATCCGAGTGACGGGGCGATCCGGGACCGCATGTTCATCCACCCGCGCCTCGGTTTCGCCTTCCAGGCGCCGGAGGGCTATGTGCTGCAAAATTCGTCCCAGGCGGTTCTGGGCGTCGCCGAGGGCGGCGCCGAAGCCTTGCGTTTCGACAGCGTGCGCGCGCCCGCCGGCAAGAGCCTCAAGGCCTATCTGACCTCGGGCTGGATCGACGGCCTGCTCGCCTCGTCGATTCGCGAGGACAAGGTCGATGGCCTGCCGGCGGTCTATGCCGACGCCCGCGCCGGGGAGTGGAATTTCCGGGTCGCGGTGATCGCCTTCAACGGCGACATCTATCGGATGATCTTCGCGGTCAAGGCGATGACCGCCGACACCGGCAAGAATTTCGACGAGTTCATCGCCAGCTTCCATCCGATCACGCCGGACGAGCGCAAACTCGCCCAGCCGCTGGTTCTGCGCCTGGCGGTCGCCGGCCTCGGCGACAATGCGGCGACCCTGGCGGCGAAAATGGTTCTGACCGATCGGCCGCTCGAACAATTCGAACTGCTCAACGGCCTCGATGGCGACCAGTTGAAAATGGGCGAGAGCTACAAGATCGTCGCTTATTGAAACGGCGGAGCTTTCGGCCCCGCCGGACGCTGGCTCAGTGATTATAGGCCTGCTCGCCATGTTCGGCGATGTCGAGGCCTTCGCGCTCTTCATCCGGCGCCGGGCGCAGGCCGATGAGCAGATCGACGATCTTGTAGAGAACGGCCGAGCCGAGGCCCGACCAGATCAGGGTGGCGAGAACCGCCGTGCCCTGGGCGATCATCTGCTGGACCATATCGTAGGTTCCGGCGTTATTGCCCGTGATGTTCGTGTAGTCGGTAACGCCGACGCCGCCGAGCGCCGGGCTCACCAGAATTCCGGTCAGCAGCGCGCCGGTGATTCCGCCGACGCAATGCACGCCGAACACGTCGAGCGCGTCGTCATAGCCGAACTTGTTCTTCACGCTGGCGACGAAGAACAGACAGATCGGCGAGACGATCAGGCCGAGGATCAGCGAACCCATCGGGCCGGCGAAGCCGGAGGCCGGAGTCACCGCGACGAGGCCCGCCACCGCGCCCGAGATCAGGCCGAGCAGCGACGGCTTGCCCTTGAGCGCCCATTCCGAGAACAGCCAGGACAGAGCGGCGCCCGCCGTCGCGACCATGGTGTTGACGAAGGCGAGCGACGCGGTCGGTGAGGCTTCGAGCGCCGAGCCGGCGTTGAAGCCGAACCAGCCGACCCACAGCAGCGAGGCGCCGATCATCGACATGGTCAGCGAATGCGGCGGCAGGGCTTCCCGGCCATAGCCGATGCGCTTGCCGATCATCAGCGCGCCGACCAGGCCCGCGATGCCGGCGTTGATATGGACGACCGTGCCGCCGGCGAAGTCGAGCGCCCCGACGCCCTTCATCCACGGCGCCAGACCGCCGCCGACCCAGCCCACCGCGTGGGTGACCGCATCGAGCCTGGCCTGCGCCGCCGCCTTGGCCGCGTCGCCGGAAGCGGAGGCCAAAGCCTTGGCGGCGGCGGCCACGTCGTCGGGCGCGGCGACATACCAGACCCAATGGGCGACCGGCAGATAGATGATGGTGGACCACAGCAACATGAACAGCAGCATGGCCGAAAATTTGACGCGCTCCGCGAAGGCGCCGACGATCAGCGCCGGGATGATCATGGCGAAGGTCATCTGGAACACGAAATAGGTCAGTTCCGGGATGACGACGCCGTTGGAGAAGGTCGGCGCCACGGCGTCGGTAATCGGCTTGCCTTCCGGCGCGATGCGCAGGAAGGCCTTGCTCAGGCCGCCGACCAATGCGGTCAGCGCGCCGCCGTCGGAAAAGGCCAGCGAATAGCCGTAAAGCATCCAGGTCACGCCGACCAGCGAAACGATGGCGAAAATCTGGGTCAGCACCGACAGCATGTTCTTGCTGCGCACCAGGCCGCCGTAGAACAGGGCCAGGCCCGGAATGGACATCATCAGCACCAGGGCGCTGGAAACCAGCATCCAGGCGTTGTCGCCCTTGTTGACGACCGGCGCTGTGTCCGCGAGAGCGGCGCCGGCGCTTAAGGCCAGCCCGGCCAAAGCGAGTCCGAGCGCCTTCATCCCGGCGCGCCGGGAGGGAAAGGTCAGCATTTTTTTCTCCTGAAAAGTCTGGCGGCTTACAGCGCGTCGGCGTCGCGTTCGCCGGTGCGGATGCGGAGGGTCTGTTCCAGCGGGCTGACGAAAATCTTGCCGTCGCCGATCTGGCCGGTGCGCGCGGCGGCGGCAATGGCCTCGACCGTCTTGTCGACCAGCTCCGCGCGAACCGCCGCCTCGATTTTCAGCTTGGGCAGGAAGCTGACCGTATATTCGGCGCCGCGATAAATCTCGGTATGGCCCTTTTGCCGGCCATAGCCCTTCACTTCGGTCACCGTCAGGCCGTGCACGCCGATCGCGTCCAGCGCGTCGCGCACTTCGTCCAGCTTGAACGGCTTGATCACCGCCATCACGATTTTCATTTTGTTCCCTGCTTTCGCCAATCGGAAAAGGACGACCGGTCGGGCGCAGCTCACCCGGCCGGTCGTCTTTCAGCCCATTTGCCTAAACAAGGAGCATGCCAAACCGGCGCTCTGAACAAGCCGTTTATTTACAAGGGGTTAAAATTCAAATTTTGGGCAATACGCATAACGTCGCGGCATAAGGCTAAATTTTCGGCGCCTAGCCTGTAAAATATGCAGCATTTTGCACGACGAATGGTCAAAGCTGCGCGACATTGGGCGAAGCTTCGTGCTTCAAACGGATCAGGCCCTCCTGCGCCACCGAGGCGATCAGCGCGCCCTCGCGCGAATAAAGGGCGCCGCGGCTGAATCCCAGGCCGCCCGAGGCGTTGGGGCTGTCCTGCACATAAAGCATCCATTCGTCGGCCCGGAACGGCCGATGCAGCCAAAGAGCATGATCGAGGCTCGCCGCCTGGATATCGGGATGGAACACCGACTTGCCATGGGCGATCAGCGAGGTGTCGAGCAAAGTCATGTCGGAAAGATAAGCCAAAACCGCGCGGTGGATCGCCGGGTCGTCGGGCAGCGCGCCCGAAGTGCGGACCCAGACCTTTTGCTGCGGGTCGGATTGGGCGCCGCGGGCGATATAGCGGCCGGGCTCGACCGGCCGCAATTCGATCGGCCGCTCGCGCTGAAAATAGCGGCGCACCGGTTCGGGCATATGCGCCCCGAAACGCGCGAAAAACTCGCCTTCGTCCGGCAGATCCTCGGGGTCCGGCGCGTCGGGCCGCGAAAAGGCGTGTTCGAGGCTTTGGACTTCAGGATTATGGAAGGAGGCGACCAGGGTAAAAATGACCCGGTCGTGCTGGATCGCCTGACAGCGCCGGGTCGCGAAACTGCGCCCGTCGCGCAGGCGCTCGATCTGATAGACGATCGGCGTCGCCGGATCGCCGCCGAGCAGGAAATAAGCGTGCAGCGAATGGGCGGCGGTGTTTTCGACGGTGCGCTGCGCCGCGACCAGAGCCTGGGCGATGACCAGCCCGCCGAACACCCTCTGCCAGCCCACCTGCGGACTGCGGCCCCGAAACAGATTGTCCTCGATTTTCTCCAGGTCGAGAATGTCGAGCAGATTGGCGATCGCCTTGGACATGGGAAAAGCCGCGCAACCCTTGAAAAAACAGCGCCGCGACGCCAAGCAGGATTTCCGAAAAGTGGTCACCGGTTTTCGGACAAAAATCCTGCTAAATCAAAGCGACCGAAGCAGGATTTCGTTGGCGCGCCAACGAAATCCTGCTTCGGTCGCGGCGAGATAGTTCACAGTTGAACGCCTTTTGGCAAGGCCGTCAAGCCCGCCAGCCTATTGATGCAGCGCTTCGCCATGCAGCGCGAGGTCGAGGCCAAGGCGCTCGTCGTCGGACGAAACCCGCAGGCCGACCAGAACATCGACGATCTTCAAGGCGATGGCCGTGCCGATGGCGCACCACAGAATGGTGATGACGACGCCCTCCGCCTGCACCAGCAACTGATGCGGGTTGCCTTCGAGCAGGCCGGAAATTCTCGGCTGACCGTTCGAGGCGCTGACCGAGGCCGTGGCGAAAACGCCGGCCATCAGCGTGCCGAGAACGCCGCCGACGCCGTGCACGCCGAACACGTCGAGCGAATCGTCATAGCCGAGCTTCGCCTTGAGCACGATCGAGGCCCAATAGCAGATTCCGCCGGCGAGCACGCCGATCAAGGCGCCCTGCCAGGGCAGGACATAGCCGGAGGCCGGGGTGATCGTGCCGAGGCCGGCGACCGCGCCGGAAATCAGGCCCAGAACCGAGGGGCGGCCGTTATGCGCCCATTCGATGCCCGACCACGCCAAGGCCCCGGCGCAGGCGGCGAGATGGGTGGCGACAATGGCGTAAACGGCGCGCGAGCCGATGCCGAGCGCCGAGCCGCCGTTGAAGCCGAACCAGCCGACCCACAGCAAGCCAAGGCCGACGAAGGCCATCGACAGGTCGAAGGGCGAGAAATTCTCCTTGCGATAGCCGGTGCGCGAGCCAATCATCAAGGCCGCGACCAGACCGGCGACGCCGGCGTTGATGTGCACCACCGTGCCGCCGGCGAAATCGATCAGGCCCCATTGGGCGAGGAAGCCGCCGCCCCAGACCCAATGCGCGCTCGGGACATAGACGATGAACAACCAGACCACGCAGAACAGGGCGAAGGCCGAGAATTTCATGCGGTCGGCCGTGGCGCCGCCGATCAGCGCGCAGGTGATCACCGCGAAGGTCATCTGATAGGCGGCGAACAGCATTTCCGGGATCGTCTTGGCCCAGCCGCTGACCGTTTCCAACCCGATGCCGCACAGGAAAGCGGCCGAGGCGTCGCCGATCATCGCGCCCCCGCCGCGAAAGGCGAGGCTGTAGCCGAGGGCGAACCAGAGCAGGGAGACGATCGCCGTGGCGGCGAGGCTCTGGGCCATGGTCGCCAATATGTTCTTCTTGCGCACCATGCCGGCGTAAAACAAAGCCAGCCCCGGCAGGGTCATCAGCAGAACCAAAGCCGTCGAAAAGGTCATGAACGCCGTGTCGGCCGGATCGATCGGGCTTTGTCCGGCAAAGGCGGGAACGGCGAAGAGGCTGGCGACGGCCGCGAGGCCGAGAGAGACGGGCGAAATTCTCATGGCGGGTCCGCGAAGTCTGGAGAGGAAAAAAGCAGCGCCGACGCGTCTTAAAGGGCGTCGTTGTCGGTTTCGCCGGTGCGGATGCGCCAGGCGTGTTCGATGGGGCTGACGAAAATCTTGCCGTCGCCGATCTGACCGGTGTTGGTCGCTGCGCGGATCGCCTCGATGGCGGCTTCGACCTGCTCGTCCTTGACGACGATTTCGATCCGCAGCTTGGGCAGGAAACTCACGACATATTCGGCGCCGCGATAGATTTCGGTATGGCCCTTTTGCCGGCCATAGCCCTTCACTTCGCTGACGGTCATGCCGTCGATGTGAAGCTGTTGCAGGTTTTCGCGCACGTCGTCGAGTTTGAACGGCTTTATGATGGCGGTGACGAGTTTCATTTTTCTGGCCAAGTGAGCAATTCGCCGCTGGGGCGCAGCTTCACCTGTGCCATTTTTGTGCAAATTGCACAAGAGAATGTCATTAACGAATGATAAATTCCATTATTTAGGCGGAACGCCTAAACCCGGCGCAGAACCGCGCGCCGCGCCTATTCGTCGATGCGCCGCGCTTCCTCGGGCAGCATGATCGGAATGCCGTCGCGAATCGGATAAGCGAGATGGGCGGCGAGCGAGACCAGTTCATTGCGTTCGCGGTCGTAGCGCAAAGTGGTCTTGGTCAAGGGGCAGACCAGGATTTCCAGCAGGCGCGGATCGACTCCGGCGGCTTCGGCGGCGGTGCGCGGCGCGGCCTCTTCGGACTTGGACGGCGTGTCGGTCATCGTGGAATCCTGTTCATTGCAGGGGTTTGGCGCCCTTGAGGGCGCGCGACAGGGCGACTTCGCCGAGCGCCAGCAGCAGGTCGGCGCGCGCCAGCAATCCGGGCGCCTCCAGCAAGGCCTGCTTTTCGGCGGGGTCGAAGGGGCCGATCATGGCGAAAACCGAGATCATGTCGGCGTCGGGCATGGCTTCGACATCGTTGCGCGCGATTTCGAGCCGCAAGGCCTGGGCGAGATAGAGCGCAACGTTGTTCAGTTCGGTCCGCTGCTTCGCCGGCACCGCCGCGCCGGTGACGAAATCCTCCGGGAAGGGGCTGAAATCGACCGAGGCCTCGCGGTAAGGTTTGTGCGAATCGACTTCCGACAGGATGCGGAAGCGGGCGATGCCGCTCAGAATGACGAAATAGCGGCCGTCGCCGGTTTCCGACAATTGGGTGATCCGGCCGGCCGCGCCGATGGCGCGCAAGGCCCGGCTTTCGCCGACGAGCGGCTCCGCGCCTTCCACCGGCTGAATCATGCCGATGATCCTGTCGCCGCGCATCGCGTCGTCGAACATAGCGAGATAGCGCGGCTCGAAAATGTTCAACGGCAACTGGCCGCCCGGCAGCAGCAGCGCGCCCGCCAGCGGGAAGATCGGTATGGTCGCGGGCAGGTCGGACGGTTGTGAATAGGTCTTGTTCATCGGCATGGGGGATCCAATCAGGCAAACAAGAGGGCCGACAATTGCTTGCGGGCCTCGCGCGTCACCGGGTCGAGCGGGCCCCAGCTTTCGAACAGCTGGAGCAGCATTTTGCGCGCCGCCTCCTCATTCCAGCCGCGCTCGCGCTTGATGATGTTCAGCAATTCCTGCGCCGCGGCGTCGCGGCGGCCGGCGGCGTTGAGCGCCACCGCAAGATCGTAGCGCGCCTGATGGTCGGTCGGGGCGTTTTCGACCTTCGCCAGAAGCATGGCGAGATCGCCGACCGAACCCGCCTGTTCCTTCAACGCCAAAGCGGCGCGCGCCGCCGCGACCGGCGCGGCGCTCGCCTGTTTGGCCGGAACCGCATCGAGCAAGGCCTTGGCCTCGTCGAGCGCGTCGCGCTCGATCGCCACGCGCGCCAGGCCGGCGAGCGCCCCGGCGTGCTCCGGCGCCAGATTGAGGATGCGCGCGAAGACGATTTCAGCCGAATCCACGTCGCCGGCGTCGAGCAAAGCCTGGGCTTCGACGAACAAAGCCTCGGGATCCTCGGCGGCCGGGCCGATGCAGCGCTCGACGAAAGCCTTGACCTCGCGCTCGGGCAGCGCGCCCATGAAGGCGTCCACCATCTTGCCCTGATGGAAGGCGACCACCGCCGGGATCGATTGAATCCCCAGCTGCTGGGCGATCTCGGGATTGGCGTCGATATTCATCTTGGCGAGCCGCACATCGCCGCGACGCGACGCCACAACCTTCTCGATGATCGGCGTGAGCTGGCGGCAGGGGCCGCACCAGGGGGCCCAGAAATCGACCAGCACCAGACGCCGCGTCGATTCGTCGATGACCTCGGCGCGAAAATTCTGTAGCGACACGTCGATGACGTCCGCGCCGGCGGCGGGGGAGGTTTGGGGCGTCTGATCGACTATCTGCATCGTAGGTCCGTCCGTTCCGGGAAGATCGTGAAAAATGCGCGCGCCACCTTTCGGCTGGAATTGCGAAAACCGGCGGCCTCCTTCCTAAAATGGCGGTTTGGCGTCGCTTTCGCAACCATGGGCGTGGATTTGCCGCAGCGAAGCGCAATTTTTCGCCAACTTTTTCGCCAACTTTTTTGCATTGCGAAGGATGCATGAAAAAGAACGGCGCCCCCTGTTGCAATGTCGGAGGCTTTACGGCATATAGCGCCCACGGCGCGGCTGCGCCGTCCCACGGATGCGGGTGTAGCTCAGGGGTAGAGCACAACCTTGCCAAGGTTGGGGTCGAGGGTTCGAATCCCTTCGCCCGCTCCAGTTTTAATCAGAAAATCAAAGGTTTGGCACGGCGGCTTTTTAGCTGCCGCCTTTGCTTTTATGCCGAGATACCACCGAGCTACCACCGATAAGCCTAACCTCATCGTAGGCAAGGGTGTGATTTTCGCCTTCAGCGACGCCATCTCCGTTCCCAATCTGGAAACATGTAGGTCGCGGAGTGCCGCCCTAAGTGTCGCATACGAATCGCGCTTATAGACCGGGAGGGGAAAGCTTTCCCCTGCGGCCGAGCCTTGATCTCTGCCGACCCCTTCTGCGGGGAGGCCCCGCAACGCCCCCCGAAAGGAAGAGTGCGGATCGGGTTTCCGTGACGGGTTGAGTGCCGAGAGAGAGGCTTTTGGCACCCGTCGTGGAGGTTGATCCCCATGAACATGCAGGTTCTCGACGCCCGCCGCGATATGAGCGGCGCCTACAAGGTGGATGTCACGCGCGGTGAGCGCGTCGGCCGGGTCTCCTCAGAGTGGTTCTCGCGGCCGGCTGACGAGCGATTCCTGTCGCTCGGCGAGCTGGCCCGCTCTGTGCGCGACCGGGCCGAGCGCAGCCGGACCCGTGTGGTGGAAACCGCGCTGATCCATGTCGAGGCGAGCCGCACCGATCCCGAGCGGCTGTCGCTGATCCTTCCCGGCGCCGAGGCGCCCGTGGCCCCTACGCATTGGAGCTTCGGCCAGTTGGCCGCCCAAGTAGGTGCTCCCGCCGCCTATCTGCGCCAGCTTCCCGCCGCGCTCGCGGGAATCAATCTGCAATATGGTCTCACCTCGAACCGGGCCGAGCAGATCAAGACGCTGGAAACCGGCAATGGCCGGGTCGAACTGCGCGCCGTCACCGGCCCCGACTACGGACGCATCTACGATCACGAACTGGTCGAGGCAGTGCAGCGCATCGCCGGAAACGGCACGGGCGACACGCGCTGGAAGGTTCCGGGCGTGCTCGACTGGTCTACTGGGATCTACAATCCGCGCGTCGACATCTCGAAGGACACGACGACCCTTTACGCCAGCGATCGCGACGTGTTCGTGTTCCTCGTCGATGACCTGAACCCCATCGAGGCCGGACGTCTGCCGGATGGCTCGCCCGATCTGTTCTTCCGCGGTTTCTATGCCTGGAACTCGGAGGTGGGCGCCAAGACGCTCGGCATGGCGAGCTTTTTTCTGCGCGCCGTGTGCCAGAATCGAAACCTCTGGGGCGTCGAGGATTTCGAGGAAATCAGCATCCGCCACAGCAAATATGCGGCGTCGCGCTTCGCCCATGAGGCGGCTCCGGCGCTGCTGAATTTCGCCAATTCCTCGCCCATGCCATTCATCAACGGCATCAAGGCGGCGCGCGAGCGGATCGTGGCGAAGACCGATGAAGATCGCAGCGATTTCCTGCGCCGGCGCGGGTTCTCAAAGGCCGAAACCGGCAAAATCATCGACGCGGTGCTGGCCGAGGAAGGTCGGCCGCCCGAGAGCATCTTCGATTTCGTGCAGGGCATCACAGCCGTCGCGCGCGACAAGCCGCACCAGGATGCCCGCCTCGATATGGAGGCCAGGGCGAAGAAGCTGCTCGATCGCGCCGCATGATCTTCCGTAAAGCCGGAGATACGGTTTTCCGTGTCTCCGGCTTCGCGCTTCCGTGCCCTTCCGTTTTTCTGTTTCCGTGGCGCTGCCCCTTCGAGGAAGAGGGCGGCGCTTCGCTTCGTGACGGATTTCAGACCGAGAGAAAGTCTTTCGGCGTCCGTCGCGGAGTAAGGACCATGGCGTCTGCCATTCAGAAGATCACCCTGTCGTCGTCGCGCGACATCCCCTTCAACAAGCTGGTGCTCAGCCAAGCGAACGTCCGGCGTGTGAAGGCTGGCGTGTCGATCGACGAGCTGGCTGAATCCATCGCACGGCGCGGCCTCATCCAGTCCTTGCATGTCCGGCCCGTCCTCGACGCGGAGGGCAAGGAGACCGGCATGTTCGAGGTGCCCGCCGGTGGGCGCCGCTATCGCGCGCTCGAACTGCTCACCAAGCAGAAGCGCCTCGCCAAGACCGCGCCCGTGCCTTGCGTCGTCGGCGATGCGGCGAGCGGCATCCTGATCGACGAAATCTCGCTGGTCGAGAACATCGACCGCGCCCCACTGCATCCGCTCGACCAGTTTCGGGCGTTTCAGGCGATGCGTGACAAGGGCATGACCGAGGAGGCGATCGCCGCCGCCTTCTTCGTCGGCGTCAACGTGGTGAAGCAGCGCCTGCGCCTCGCGTCGGTTTCACCCAAGCTGCTCGACATATATGCCGAGGACGGCATGACGCTCGAAATGCTGATGGCCTTCACGGTCTCGACCGATCATGCCCGCCAGGAACAGGTCTGGGAGACGATCGGCGCCGGTTGGCAGAAGGAGCCGTGGCAGATCCGGCGGATGCTGACCGAGACGACCGTGCGCGCCTCCGACAAGCGCGCCGCGTTCGTCGGCGTCGACGCCTACGAGGCGGCCGGTGGCGTCGTGATGCGCGACCTCTTCCAGTCCGACGACGGCGGATGGCTTCAGGATGTCGGCCTGCTCGACCGCTTGGTCGCCGAGAAGCTGAAGGCGGCCGCCGATGAGTTCGCGGCCGAAGGCTGGAAATGGGTCGAGGCCGCGCTCAGCATTCCCTACGGCGCCTCCCAGGGCCTGCGGGTGATATCCAGCACACCGCTCGACATGACCGACGCGGATCAGGCGACGCGCGACGCCTTGCAGGCGGAATATAACCGCTTGTCCGAGGAGTACGAAAGCACCGAGGAACTGCCGGATGAGATCGATCAGCGCCTTGGCGAGATCGAGGCGGCGATGGAAGCCCTCGACAACCGGCCTGTCCGGTACGATCCTGCCGAGATCGCCATCGCCGGCGTTTTCGTCACCATCGACGCCAACGGCAAGCTGGTCGCCGATCGCGGCTATGTCCGCCCCGAGGATGAACGACCGATCGAGCCGGACGGCGGCGACGCGCGTGGGATCGTGGAGGATGGGACCGGAGAACCGTCGGCGCCCGCCATCCAGCGCGCCGCAATCACCATCGGCGGCCAGCCCGCACCGGCGGAAGAGGACGAGGAGGACGGCATTAAGCCGCTGCCCGAACGCCTCGTCACCGAGTTGACTGCGCATCGCACGCTCGCCCTGCGCGATGCCGTGGCCAGCCATCCGCATGTCGCCATGACGGCGCTTCTGCACAAGCTGGTATCGGACACATTCCTGCACCACCCGGCGACGGGCGCGCTGGAGGCCAATGTCCGGCAGGTCCAATTTCCGGCCCAGGCCGAGGAATTGAAGGACAGCCCGTCGGCGCAATCCGTCACCGATCGGCATGAACGTTGGGGCGACCATGTCCCGGCCGAGGACGAGGCCCTGTGGGATTGGCTCGTGGCGCTCGACGATGACAATCGCATGGAACTGCTCGCCCATTGCGTCGGCTATGGCGTCAACGCGCTCTATGAGCGGCCCAATCCCTACGGCGGTTCGGGCGTCAGCGAGCACGGGCTGAAAGTCCGCCTGTCGCAAGCCGACCGGCTGGCGCGGGCGACCGGACTCGACATGGCGCAGGTGGGATGGCGACCGACGATCGGCAATTATCTCGGCCGCGTCACCAAGGCGCGCATCCTTGAAGCCGTCCGCGAGGGCGCCGGCGAGCGCGCCGCGCAGCTCATCGACCACATGAAGAAGGGCGACATGGCCAAGGAGGCGGAACGCCTGCTGGCCGACACCGGCTGGTTGCCCGAGCCGCTGCGTCTCGCTGGCACCGAAAGCGACCTGGCGGCCGAACCCGCCGATCAGGATGGTGGCGATGACGCACTTCCCGCCTTCCTCGCCGGTGACGACGACGAGGAAGACCCCGCCGACATCGAGGAGGACGAGGAAGCCATGATCGCCGCCGAGTGATCGCCCCAGCGGAGAGCGGCGCAAACGCTCTCCGCTGACTTCGCCATCCATTCCCAAACCTACCCGGCCTCGCGCCGGGCTTTTTCGTTTCAGGAGCCTGACATGGCCGATTATTCCACCCATTTCTCGTGCCTGCTCGACGTGGGCACGCCCGAGAACGCCGCCCGCGCGCTCGATCTCTACAACGCGCTGTCCGCCGAAGGCGCCTCGGAAGATCCGCCCTCCGAAGGATTTCTGTTGTCGATCCAGCCTGAGCACGGCGGCACGAACCTCTGGATGCGGGATGACGTCACCGGCGATCCCGAGCGGCTGATCCAGTTCGTCAAACGCTGCGCCGCTGAGTTCGGCCTCAAGGGCCGCTGGGGATTTCAATACGCCAACACCTGCTCGAAGCCCCGGCTCGATGGATTCGGCGGCGGCGCGCATGTGCTCGATCTCGCCAGAGGCGAGACCGTGGACTGGATCTTCACCGATGGCTGGCTCGCCGAGACGATGTCCAACGAGGGAGACCGGATATGAGCATCCCCTCATTCGCCCGGACGAATTTCCAGACGCTGTTGCGCGCAGCGGGCGACGGCAACCTCGCCCTGATGGAATGCCTCGACACCGTAACGGGCAGCCCCCGATACGTCATTTGCGCCGTGGGGCGGGACAATGGCGATTACGTCTTCACCCCTTTCGGTCATCTGGCTGAGGGCAATCCCTATGACGCTTACCTGCCGCCGGATCCCGAAGATCCCCAAGGTTTCGTTCGCCCCGATACGCAGGGAGAGGCGCCATGATGGATATGGAGGCCATATTCGCGGCGGACCGTGAACATCCGCCGCACGAACGGTCGCTGCCTTGGCCGGAAACCCAAAATGGCATGACCGTCATCGTTGAACCCAAGCACCACTGGGCCAGCGACATGCGTGCCTTCCGAGCCGGCGCTCAAGAATATTGCTCCTATGCCGATTGGGCCGAGCACGGCGCCCGTGCCAGGTTCTTCGGCCACATCGCGATCTGTGGCGATGATCTGATGCGCAAAGCGCGCGCGCTGATCGCTTGCGAGATCGCCCAAGGACAGTGGAAGTAGACCCTGACGAGCGCCCACCCCACGGTCGGGCACTTTTTTCATGTCCGGCCTTTGAGAGGAAGAGGTCCGCCGGGACGGGATGAGCCCGGGCGGTCGAGAGAGAGCGTCGCGCGGGCTTGCCCTCTTCTGCTCTCCTTCAGGCATCTTCCCATGAACCCACTATCTTCTGTGGCCGCCGCGCCGGCCGCGTCTCATTCGCTCGCCCCGCCTTCGGCCATCCTTGCCGCCGCGGATCTGCTGCTTCCGCATCTCGAACACGGCGAACGGATCGACGCCGCGCTCCTGCGCCGCGCCATGGAAAGTGCCTTCGCTGCCTCCGACGCATCGGGCGCTTGGGACTGGAAAGCGGCCTATGAGGCGTGCGAGGTCGCGACGGTCCTGTTCCTGCGCAAATACGGAAAGGCGCTGTTCCGCAAAGCCGCGTCTCCGGCTGCACGGCTTTCCGTGCTGACCCGGATCGTCGCGTTGTTGCCTACGCACACGCGTCGCTCTGAGGAAAGCCAAGCCCTCCAGCAATTCTCCACGCCGCTGCCGCTGGGCCTCGCCGCCCTGACGGCGGCGGCGATCGCGCCGACCGATCGCGTGCTCGAACCTTCGGCAGGAACCGGCCTGCTCGCCATCCTCGCGGAGACGGCGGGCGGTTCGCTGATCCTCAACGAACTGGCCGAAACCCGCGCCGATCTGCTGACCTCGCTCTTTCCCGCCATTCCCGTCACCCGCTTCGACGCGGCGCACATCGACGATCACCTCGACCACTCTGCCGTGCCCTCGGTCGTGCTGATGAACCCGCCATTCTCGGCGATGGCGCATGTCGCCGGCCGCGTGCAGGACGCCGGTTTCCGGCATATCGCCTCGGCGCTAAACCGTCTCGCGCCCGGCGGCAGGCTGGTTGCGATCACCGGCGCCAATGTCAGCCCGGATATGTCGGACTGGCGCGACGCCTTCGCCCGCTTGCAGGGGCGCGGCCGTGTCGTCTTCACCGCCGCGATCGCCGGCACGGTCTATGTCAAGCACGGCACGACCTTCCCGACGCGGCTGACCGTCATCGACAAGCGGCCCGCCGACGACCCGGCCATGTTCCCGGTCTCGCCGGGCATGGCGCCCGATGTCGCTACGCTGCTCGACTGGATCGCGGCGCACGTGCCGCCGCGCCTTACCGTCACGCTGCCCGTTCTGGCGGCGTCGACCTCGGCCCCACCAAAGACTGTGCGCGGCTATCTCGCGCGCACAACGGCCTCACGCTTGGCGGCCTCTGTCACCACCGATCCAGAGGGTGTTCCGCTTGCCTATGACACCGTGGACTGGTCGCCGCCCGAGGGCGCGCGTCTGTCCGAGTCGATCTACGAGGAATACGGATTGCAGTCGATCCGCATTCCCGGCTCTCAGGCGCACCCCACCAAGCTCGTGCAATCCGCGGCGATGGCGAGCGTCGCGCCGCCCAAGCCCAGCTATCGGCCTATGCTGCCGGCAAACATCCGCGCGCTGCTCTCCGACGCCCAGCTCGAAACAGTCATCTATGCCGGCGAGGCGCATGGCGACCATCTCGCGGGATCGTGGACGGTCGATGCGACCTGGGACTGCGTGAGCGCTGCGCCCGCCGACGCCGCGAACGCCGTCCGCTTCCGGCGCGGATTCATGCTCGGCGATGGCACCGGCGCCGGCAAGGGCCGCCAGTCGGCCGGCATCATCGTCGACAACTGGCTTCAGGGACGCCGCAAGGCGGTGTGGATTTCGAAATCCGACAAGCTGATCGAGGATGCACAGCGTGATTGGTCGGCGCTCGGCATGGAGCGCCTGCTGGTGACGCCGCTGTCGCGCTTTCCGCAAGGCAAGCCGATCACGCTTTCGGAAGGCGTCCTATTCGCAACCTACGCCACGCTGCGCTCCGACGAGAAGGCTGAGAAGGTTTCACGCGTCCGGCAAATCGTCGATTGGTTGGGCTCCGATTTCGACGGAGTGATCATTTTCGACGAAAGCCATGCCATGCAGAATGCCGGCGGCGGAAAAAGCGAACGCGGCGACGTCGCCCCCTCCCAACAGGGGCGCGCCGGCCTTCGCCTGCAACATGCGCTGCCGGACGCCCGCGTCGTCTATGTCTCCGCGACCGGGGCCACGACCGTCCACAATCTCGCCTATGCGCAGCGGCTCGGACTCTGGGGCGGCGAGGATTTCCCCTTCGCCACCCGCGCCGAATTCGTCGAAGCCATCGAGGACGGCGGCGTCGCGGCCATGGAGGTTCTGGCGCGCGATCTGCGTTCGCTCGGCCTCTACACCTCGCGCTCGCTCTCCTATGACGGCGTGGAATATGAGCTGGTCGAGCACCGGCTCACGGACGAGCAGCGCCGCATCTACGACGCCTATGCCGGGGCGTTCTCGATCATTCACAACCACCTCGATGCGGCGATGGAAGCCGCCAACATCACCGGCTCGGATGGGACTCTGAACCGCCATGCCAAGTCCGCCGCACGCTCGGCCTTCGAGTCAACCAAGCAGCGCTTCTTCGGCCATCTGCTCACCAGCATGAAGACGCCGACTCTGATCCGCTCGATCGAGCGCGACCTGGAGGACGGCCATGCCGCCGTCGTGCAGATCGTTTCGACCGGCGAAGCCCTGATGGAGCGCCGCCTCGCGGAGATCCCAACCGAGGAATGGAACGACGTGCGCGTCGACATCACGCCGAGGGAATATGTTCTCGATTACCTCGCCCATAGCTTTCCGGTGCAGCTCTATGAGCCATTCACCGATGCTGGGGGCAATCTGTCGTCCCGGCCGGTCTTCCGCGATGGTCAGCCGGTCGAAAGCCGCGAGGCCGTCGCCCGCCGTGATGAATTGATCGAACGGCTCGCGTCTCTGCCGCCAGTGCCCGGCGCGCTCGACCAGATCGTACAGCGCTTCGGCGCGACACAAGTGGCCGAGGTGACGGGTCGCTCCCGCCGCATCGTACGCAAGCCCGGCGCGAGCGGCACGGGCGACCGGCTCGCCGTCGAGAACCGCGCGCCCTCCGCGAATCTCGCCGAGACCGCCGCCTTCATGGATGACGCGAAGCGCATCCTCGTGTTCTCTGACGCCGGCGGCACCGGTCGCAGCTATCACGCGGACTTGTCGGCCAAGAACCAGCGTCTGCGCGTCCACTACCTGCTCGAACCGGGCTGGAAGGCCGACGCCGCCATTCAAGGCTTGGGGCGCACCAACCGCACCAATCAGGCGCAACCACCGCTGTTCCGGCCGATCGCGACCGATGTCAAGGCGGAGAAGCGTTTCCTTTCGACCATCGCCCGGCGGCTCGACACGCTTGGCGCCATCACGCGCGGGCAGCGCCAGACCGGCGGGCAAGGTCTGTTCCGCCCCGAGGACAATCTCGAAAGTCCCTATGCCCGCGATGCGCTGCGTCAGCTCTATCTCCTGATCGTCCGCGGCAAGATCGACGGCTGTTCGCTCAAACGCTTCGAGAACGCCACCGGCCTGAAGCTAATGGATGCGAACGGCGTCAAGGACGAGCTGCCGCCGATCACGACCTTCCTCAACCGTCTGCTGGCGCTGACCATCGAGCTTCAGAGCGTCCTCTTCACCGCCTTCGAGCAGTTGCTCGACGCCAAGGTGCAGGGCGCAATCGCCAGCGGCGTCTATGACATCGGGCTGGAGACCCTGACGGCCGAGAGCTTCGTCGTCACGGACCGCAAGACGATTTACACCCATCCCGCCACGGGCGCGGAAACAAGGCTGCTCACCATCAGCCAGCGCGAGCGCAATCGGCCGATGTCGCTCGATGACGCCCTGGCCTGGCTCGATGACGGCCGCGGCAAGCTGCTCGTGAACGAGCGCTCGGGTCGCGCCGCCGTGCAGGTTCCCGCGCCTTCGCTCATGCTCGACGATGGTGAGATCGAGCGCCGCGTCCGTCTGATCCGGCCGATGGAACACCACCATGCCTCGATGAAGGCGATGGCGGAAAGCCATTGGGAGGAGGTCGATCGCCAGACCTTCGCCCGCGCCTGGAGCCGCGAACTCGATGACGTGCCGCCGT
The DNA here is from genome assembly GCA_963704565.1 of uncultured Pseudomonadota bacterium. Taxonomy (GTDB): domain Bacteria; phylum Pseudomonadota; class Alphaproteobacteria; order Rhizobiales; family Beijerinckiaceae; genus Rhodoblastus. Next base: position 3,461,466 of record OY969917.1, on the reverse strand, counting down.
TCACCGACAGCACGATCCATGTCGTCGCGGGCCTTCTTTTGCCGATTTGGAAACGCCTGCCGAATGAATCGACGCGGGTCTATCGTCTCCAGACCGATGACGGCGAGCGCATCATCGGCCGCCGCGTGTCGCCGGCATGGGCGGCGAATGCAGCCGCCGATGGAGCGACCAGCCTGACCAGCGACGACGCCTATGCCGCGCTGCTCGACGGGCGGACGATCCTTGATCTCGCCGAAGGGCTTCAACTGCGCCGCGTCCGCGTCATGGGCGCGAACCGCATCGAACTTTCCGGCTTCACTGAAGCGATGCGCGAGCGCCTGCGCGCCTATGGGCTCTTCACCGAGATCATCTCGTGGAAACTGCGCTTCTTCGTGCCGGTCGACGCGTCCGGCTCGGCGGTCCTCGGCAAGCTCATCGAGAACTATCCGATCGAACGCGTCTCCGAGCGGGAGGCGGCGTGATGGCCCGCCACGACGCTTCCGGACTCGCAGCCCGCCTCGGCCAGCACGCCGAGGCGGTCTGCCGCCATTATCTCGGCGCCGGCCGCAAGCAGGGCGCCTACTGGCAGGTCGGCGACGTGCGCAACACGCCCGGCCGCTCGATGTTCGTGCGGTTGAAGGATTCGTGGAAAGGCCCTGCCGGTAAATGGCGCGATGGCGCGACAGGTGAAAATGGCGATCTGCTCGACGTGATCCGCAAAACGCTCGGCCTCGTCGATTTCGCCGATGTCGTGCAGGAGGCCCGGCGCTTTCTGAAGCACCCACATCCCGAACCGGAACCACGGCGGAAGAAGCACGTCAGCACGCCAGCGCCCTCCGGCTCTTCCGAAGCGGCACGGCGGCTCTTCGCCATGTCGCAGCCGATCCATGGCACGATCGCGGAAACGTATCTGCGCAAACGCGGAATCACGGCTTTGCACGGAACCGGAAATCTCCGCTTTCATCCGCGCTGCTATTATCGGCCCGATGAGCATGAGGCCACAGAGACGTGGCCGGCGATGATCGCCGCCGTCACCGATCTTTCCGGCAGGATTACGGGCGCGCACCGCACCTGGCTCGCGCCTGACGGCTCCGACAAAGCGCCGATCGGCACACAGCGCAAGGCTATGGGCGACCTGCTCGGGCACGCCGTCCGCTTCGGCATCCCCGGAGACGTCATGGCGGCGGGCGAAGGCATCGAAAGCGTCCTATCGGTGCGTCAGGTCATTCCCGGCATGAGCATGGCAGCCGCTCTCTCCGCAGCCCACCTTGCCGCCATCCTGTTCCCCGACACGTTGCGCAGGCTCTACATCGTCCGCGACAATGATCCGGCAGGCGACGGTGCGCGGGACGCACTGCTCGAACGGGCGAACGCGGCCGGGATCGAGGCGATCACGCTCTCGCCGATCTTCGGGGATTTCAACGAGGATCTCCGACAGCTCGACATCGATGCGCTCCGGGCCAACGTCCGGGTGCAACTCGCTCCGCAGGATGTCGCCCGCTTCTTGGGCTCCGCAGCATAGCCGACAACGGGGAAGGCGGCGGAAACCGCCGTCACTACGCCCGTACGGATGCGTTCATCCGTCGATGAGGGGACCGCGCCACGGCCTTCGAGAGGGCGATCGGCCCACAAACGGCCCGGCCCGGCAATGGCACCGGCCGACTATTTTCCGGCGGCAGGCAGGGCCTGCCTTTCCATCGCGAACCAAAATAGCCGGCCTTTGCCATCCTCCGCTCCGCTTCGGCCCGGGGCGCTTTGCGCCGGGTGCAGGCCCGTGCCGCCCGTGGGCTTTCGTCGCCAGAAGGCCGCGATGGTCGCGGTCCAATTGACGGAGCATCCGATGAGCAGGCACGACGACTTCGAACCTCACCACAACTCTTCCCCGACCGAGCATGTCTTGCAGGAGCTTCAACTCTATGGCTATCGCCCCTTCGCCGACGAGCCTGATCCCAGGCCGCTGCCCGAAGGCAACCGCGTCGTCGGCGCCGTCGCCGACATCTTCGACGCCCTGATCGCGACGCTCGTGGACACACGCCTCGAGCCCGACCTCGACGATCTCCTCTGGTCGACTGTCAATCTCTTCCACCGCGCCGCGAGCCGGATCGAGCGCGAACTCGACGACAACGAGCAGGCGCAGCGCCGCTCGCAAAAGGAACAGGATGGGAGTGAGGTCAAATCCGTCGAGCTGGAGCGCCTGATCGCCGAAGGGCGAACCCTCCTCGAACGCCGCGACGCTTTCGAGCTGATGCGCGACCAGGCCGCCGACCATTTCGAGCGGCACACTGGCTCAAGCTGGCGACCGCGCGCAGGCTCCATGGTCAACCATCGCAATCTCACCGCCGCGATGATCGACAGCCGCGAATTCCTGGCGACGAAGAAGCGTGCGGAGACCGAAGTGCTGATGCCTGCCGGGCCGAAGATCGCCTTTTCCGGCGGCGACAGCACCGACCACAAGCTCATTTGGGCCAAGCTCGATCAGATCCGCGCCAAACATCCCGATATGGTGCTGCTGCACGGCGGCTCGCCAAAGGGCGCCGAGAAGATCGCCGCGTGCTGGGCCGATCGTCGCAAGGTGCCGCAGATCGCCTTTAAGCCCGACTGGACGAAACACGCCAAGGCCGCGCCCTTCAAGCGCAACGATCAAATGCTCAGCGTGATGCCGATCGGCGTCATCATCTTCCCCGGCACCGGCATTCAGGACAATCTCGCCGACAAGGCCAGGAAGCTCGGCATCCCGGTCTATCGGTTCGGCTCCAGCGGCGCGTGAGCGCCGCAACCGTTCAGCAAGACCGACGACGGCCCCCAAGATGGGCGGAAAGCCGTCGGGGCAGCTACGTCCGCTGGAGAACCCGCACCAGTCACTCGGAGCAGGAAGCGGTCGTCGTCCGCGAGAGCGACCGCGAAACATCATCCGAATATGAGCAGCCGACGACAGGACGACCCTATTAATATCGACCGCGCCAGCGGGCTTCCCGTTCTTGGAGCCTCTGCTTTGAGGTACGGTTCTCGTCCGGATCGTAGTCCTCATCCTCCTGAGGAAGCTCTGCCCAAAGCATAATGAGCGCATAGCCTTCTTTCTGCATCGCGACCTGCTCGAAAAGGTCAGGAAGTCGCTTTCCGAATTCGGAATCGAGCCAGAATTCCGCTCGCGCCTCGAACACGTTCGAGGGTGAAGCACCTTGACGTCGCTGTTGGAAATACGCGGATTGACGCGGGACGAGTGATCCGTTCTGCACGCACATGCGCGGAAAACGAGACATACTGCGGTAGACGCGGTTAATAACGCCGTCCTTGACCGCGATCATCGCGACGGCCTGCTCGTGATATTGAGCGTACGCGCGCGCGGCTGCTTCCTTGCTGACCGCGTATTGACGGGCGAGATCGTACACTTGCTGGATGTTGGGGTCGCCGAGCCCGCCGAGAGACTTCTGCCACATAGGCGGCGGCATCAACATGAGGGACGAGAACTCGTTCGCCTCGACCTCCATTCTGATGGCCAAACTCTTTTCCCTGTCAGTCCATTTGCGCATGTCGGCACGCGTGCAATGGAAGCCATCTGGGGGTGGCTTGTGATGGGTCAGAAGGAAGTGACCGAGCTCGTGTCCTATCGTGAAGCGCCGACGACCTTTTTTTGCGTCCTTGTTGACCAGAATGAATCCCTCGCTGCGCTCGGGGTCGGTAACCAGGCCGCCTTCAAAGCCGCCAGTCGTCATTTCCTTGATTTCGACGATGTCGAGCTGGCGCGCCAACTCCTCAATGGGGATGGGTATCGGCAGGTCAGTCTCGCACTTGAGAATTTTGGTCACTAAGGCGGCAGGAGTAGCGGCGCCATCAAGTTCCATGCGCGAGACCTGCATCGACTCACCCCTTTCGCTTCTTGAGGTGCTCCATCATAGCCTGAATAGCCGCACGATCATCGTCCGTTAGGTTCACTTCAGCTCGCGGTACATCCTGACAATCTCGGGATTCTCGCCCTCTGCCTCGGGGTTCTCGCCGATCAGGTCTCTGACGCTGGTACCGAGACAGGTCGCAAGCTTTGTGAGCGTGTCGATCGACGGGTTTTTCGCCCTGCCGGTTTCGAGGTCCCAAATGTGCGCCTTCGATGCGCCAATCTCGTCGGCGACCTCTTGCAGGGACTTCTTTGTCCTGACCCGTGCCTCTCTCAATCGGGTAGCTAGGGACATCGCACTCCTCCAAATCAACCGGCCATATCGACCGCCTGTGCGACTGTCGCATACGCGATCGTAAAAAAATAGTTGCACGGCACTGAAAATTTTCGTATGGTTAAAACCATACAATATCGTCGGGGGATAATTCTCGGCGAGGCTGCTGCGGATGGTCTGCATGCGGCTATCGGCGCCTGGCGCCATGTCCGAGAAGGAATGAAGATGAACGACCCTGATGCGCGCAATCACATCGAGAGGGAGCCTTGCGCCGCTCCCGTCGCCGCCGCACACGTGGTGCGGATTCATATCAATCGGGAACCCTACGAGTTGCCGAACCCCACCACGGGCGAGGCGCTCTATTCCCTCGGGGATATCCCCGAGCACCAGAAGCTGTACCGCGAGACGGGTGGCGACGAGGAGGACACTTCCGTATCGCGGGACGATGACGCCGTGCTCTTGGTGGGCGACGAGCATTTCTACAGCCAGGATGTGCTGCGCGTGTTCGTCAACAGCGACGAGCACGAAATTCAGGAGGAGCACATTTCTTACGCCCAGGTCGTCGACCTCTTCCTCGGCGGCGGCGGAAAGGCTTCCAACGAATACCTCGTCAAGTACTCCCACGGTCCGATCGAGAACCAGAGCGGCGTTTTGGCTCCGGGTCAGAAGGTGAAGGTGAAATATGGCATGCGCTTTCGGGTTGCCGGAACTGGCGAATCATAATCCCTTCATCAGGGATTTGGACGAGATGGGATTCCAGGTCGATTTCATCGGCGCCCATCTCGTCATCTACGGGCTACCCTATCTCGATTCCCAGGGAAACCTGCAATATGGGGATTGGGCCAGCCCCGTCGATCTGAACCAAGCTGTGATCGACCCCCCGTCAAACCACCAGGCATGGTGGCGTGGGACGCGTCCACACGACGCGTCCCACCGCGAACTTCGACTTGGCGGCGGTCCGCATGCACTGGTGATCACGTCGGACTTCACCTCGAACTTCTCCTTCTCCTTCAAGCTGAGCGAGGACGGGCAGATGCGCGCGTATCGCTCGTTCGAGGAGAAGGTGCACACCTACCTCGACGCGATCACCGCGCCGGCGCTGGCGGCTTACCCGGACGCTACGCGGCACCGGGGGATCACGATCAAAGCAGCGGAGCAAAGCAGCCCGCTTCGCTACCCCGACACCATGTCCGCGCGCTACCAGATGAACGACGTGTCGTCGTTGCTTCGCGGTAAGAAGGCGGCGATCGTCGGACTGGGCGGAACGGGATCCTACATCCTCGACTTCATCGCGCGGACGCACTTGGAGCGCATCGGCCTGTTCGACGACGACAAGGTTCACGTCCATACCATTTTTCGGATTCCGGGATTCATTCCGAACGCGATCGAAGGGCTGAAGGTCGAAGCATTGGCGCGGCACTACGACCAGTGGCATGCGGGGATCGAGGCGGTGCCCGAGCGCATCACAATGGAGAACATCGAGCGCCTGCGGGAATTCGATTTCGTCTTCGTCTCGGTTGACGATGGCCCCGCGCGCAAGCTCATCGTCGATTGGCTGAGCACGGAAGGCATTCCATACGTCGATTGTGGAATGGGACTTGATCGGTCTGCGGTCGGATTGAGCGGCTTCATCCGCATCACCGGCACGGATCGCAGGGCGTTCGAAAGCAACGTAGGTACGGCGCGTCTGCCCGTCGAGAATGCGAAGAATAACGAATATCGCAAGCAGGCGCAGATCGCCGAGCTTAATGCACTCAATGCCGTGATGGCGGTCATCAGGTTCAAGCAGCATTTCAAGATGCTTGATCGTGAAAGCGAGTCGTCGTGGCACATCTTCGATACGGCGACGCTTGAGATCGACGCGGAAGGACTTAGCGAATGAGATTTGCCTATCGCGCCGTGGAGCGCCTCCCGAAACAGCTGAGCAGCGGAGTCATATACCACTCTGAAGAATTCGAAGTGGCGGCGCTGCTCTGCGCATGCGGATGCGGACACCGCGTCACGCTGTTGGTTCCGGACAGTCACCAGGTCTCGTCCCATGGCGGTTGGGCGACCGTTCGCCCGTCGATCGCGGTTTGCGATGCGCCCTGCAAATCGCACTACGTGATCAGCGCGGGCGAGGTCGAGTGGTTGCCGGCGTTTTCGAACGCGACCGCCTCCTCGGTCATGCGCAAGCAGATCGCTCGGCATGCGGCCCAAGACATGCAGCGGCGTTCGTTCGGCAGGAAAGTCATGGCTGCGCTCGTGGCTGCCTTCAGCAGGGTCAAAGCCGCCGTCAAAGGCATCTTTGGCTGATCTGCGATCCTTTCGCGCACCGTCATCAAGGTCTCACCCCCCGCGGGGTCGCCATGGAACGAGCGCAATGGCGATGTTTTCCGCTTGGACCTACATTGCCGTCACTCGGAGGAACATTTGGGTGATCGCAACGGGTCGACACGCGGCATTGATCGCTCAATCGCGGCGGTAAGACCGTCGATGTCGACTTCGCCAAGGCCGCCGGTTCCCACCGCGGAGCCCGAGCCCCCGCTTTTGGTCGCGATGATCCTTGGTCCGGCCGCGGGGCTGACGCCATCAACCCGTAAAGGGTCGGACTACGCGAAGCGTGCCGCCGTTGCGGCTTTGCCTTCACGGTGATTGCGGCCCTTGGCCGAACACGCCGGGCGCCTGTCAGCGGGGGATGGTCCTCCGCTCGAAACAGGAGCCGGATCGATGTCCCTCAACGACGCTCACGCTTTCGCTTTCAGCCTCGCCGCCACGCTGATGGTCGCCATCGTCATCTTCCGCGCCGGCGACGGCTCGCTGTCGGTCGCGCCCGCCAACGAATACGACGGCGACGACGACGCAGTCGTTCACGAGATTGATCCCTTCGCCCCATGACGGGGCGAAGACCACTGCGCTCGGGCTGGAAACCTTGCAGGTTTCCACTCCCGTCGCTCTTCTTCTTTTGCTATGCTCTCTCTCGCGCCGTGGTGGTGGTGGAAGGCGCAACCGTCAGAGCATTTCTTTCGGAGGCGCCACCATGATCATTCTCGGCATTCTTCTGTCCATCGCGGCCATCGGCTTCTTCTGCTGGCTGCTTTTCACGTTCGCAGTCTTCGCCCTGCCGTTTTTCGCGGGCGTAAGCACTGGCCTATGGGCCTACCATACGGGCGCGGGTTGGCTCGGCGCCATCGTCGTCGGCCTCCTCGGCGCGGCGCTCACGCTCGGCATTGGGCAATTCCTGCTGATCGTCGTGCAGCCGCTGTGGGCGCGACTGCTGATCGCGCTCGTCTTCGTGGCGCCCGCCGTGATCGCGGGCTATCACGCCACCCATGGCGTCGTGAAACACACCGTGCCTTCCGAAGCCTGGCAGATCGTTTTCTCGATCGTTGGGGCTGTAGCGGTCGGCGCCACGGCGTTCATGCGCGTGGCGGCAATGGCGGCCGCCGTCCCCTCGGGCCAGAGGCTTGCTCGGGCCTGACGATTGCCATCACCGTTGGCAGGACCAGAGATAGCGACGGTGTCTGCGCCAGCTTCACCGTCAGCGGGATGGCATGGAGCCAAGGAAGGCGGATCGAGCCGAAACCCGGAGTTAGCGACCCCGGCGGAACGTTTGACACAACGGCGGGCTGGCCCGTGATAAGCCCGATCGTGGCGCGGTGGCGGGCGTTCCTGCGGCGAAGAAGCGCGGTGGAGAAGCACAGCCAGGCCTGCCGGAAGGGAGAGACGAAGCCGGTGGTTCATCGGCGCATGTCCCCTGCCGGTCGCGGAAGGTCGCCATATTCTCCGTTCCCAATCCGTTGGCGAGCGCTCCAAACGGCCTCTTCAATGGGCTGATCTGGCCGAAGGACGGCTGAAGCCTCGACCGCCTATGCCGCAACGGCGCGTCATGACTTTCTTCCCCTGGGTTTCACCCATTCCTCGCGAAACAAGAAAGTCGCTCCTGCGCCGTCCTCCGCGTTGCTTCGGTCGCAAGCGATGCGCCGTCGGTCGCCTCCGGCCCGTCGATCGCCATCGAGGCCGCATGGTGCGGGCTCGAACACGGAAAACGGAGATTTATCATGGCCACCATCGGCGCCTTCAAGAAGACCGGCTCGAACGAGTTCACCGGCGAAATCGTCACCCTCAGCGTCCTGGCCAAGGGCGTGCGCATCGTCCCCGACCTGCGCTCCACCGGAGAGAACGCCCCCAGCCACCGCGTGCTGGTCGGTAGGGCCGAGATCGGCGCCGCCTGGTCCAAGCGCTCCAACGAGGGCCGCGACTACCTGGGCCTCAAGCTCGACGACCCGAGCTTCAACGCCCCCATCTACGCCAACCTCTTCGATGACGAGGATGGCGAGGGCTTCTCGCTCATCTGGTCCCGCCCCAACGGGCGCCGGGGCGATTGACGCCCCCGGAGCAAGGCCCCGACCGAAAGGTTGGGGCCGCTCTTTGCCGCCGACCGAATCAGTTCGGCGCGAACTGCCCCGAATGACAAGAAAACGAAGGCGATTGACACAGATTTCCGGTGGCGCTCCCGCCGAGAGCAACTAAAATAGCCGTAGTTCTGGCAAGCGCGTCCGGACCGATGGGAGGTGATCATGCATGATCACCGCCCGACAATCACGGGCCGCGCGCGCGTTGCTGGGGTGGACGCAGGAGACGCTCGCTGACAAGGCCCGGGTATCGCTGACCGCGCTCAAGCGCCTCGAGTCCGAGAACGGCCTCGAGGTGTTTGAGACCACGCGCGATCAGGTTCGCAGGGCGCTCGAGGCCGCCGGCATCGTTCTTCTGTCGACCGACCAAGGCGAAGGCGTGCTTCGACTCCATGATGAGACACGAGCAAAATCGCGATCATAGTCGTCCGGAGGCGCCGCGCGCCCGCTTGACGCACTTCCCAACCGCCGAACGCCTTGGATCCACGACGCTGGGCAATCTGGTTAACAGAAAGAGCCCAGGCGCGTATGGTGCCTCGGGGGACGTTCGATGTCGCAGTTTTTGGATGCGCCCCCGGCGGGGCAAAAGCTCACCGACTACGACCGTGAGCACATGACGCTCTATCTGCGCCTGCTCAATTCCGCGCGCGATGGCGCGGATTGGCGCGAAGCCATGCGGATCCTCTTCGGGCTCGATCCCGAAAGCGACGCCGATCGATGCCGGCTTGTTTATGACGCCCATCTCGCGCGCGCCCGCTGGATGACAGAGCATGGCTATCGCGAATTGGTTCGGGAAAGTCAGCGGCCCAAGCCGGCGTGATGCCGCCGCGGCATCGCCCGCTGCCGACATCGGCACTTCCCTAGCACAACCAGAACGGGAATCAGTCTCCCCGCCAATCAAATGACAGGGAGAAGATGATGACGCCCGACGCGTCCCGTTGGCGATCCGCGGCCGACTACGATCATGTCGAGGTATCGACGGCGTCCGATATCGCCTGGGAGTGGCTTCGCCGCAACGAGGCTTACGACAAGGATTTTCAGGACTGGGACGGGGCCAAGGCCGACGCCGACGCTGGCCCGCTGACGGACGTCATCCGCCAGCGCTGGGGGTTGCGATTTCCCGGTCGATCCGCTCCTTGACCTGCCCGAGGCGCCTGTCTTCTGGTCTCCTGCCGAGGATACGAGCGTCGTTGTCCTGACGGCCGCGCCTGAGATTCTCGATTCGCCCCGCGAATTCTCGCCGAGCATCATCCGCGCCGAACGGGCCGATGGCGAGTCTGCGTGCGCGCTTCATGATCTTGGCCAAAGTCAGCGCGCTCAAATCACGCTGCCAGACAGGATTCCATGCGGAGAACCGCTCGCCGCCGTCATTCCTCTCGGCGTCGATGGTCTCGATCGGCTGGAAGCCGTCCACCGCCTTCTCGCCGCCCTTCACGGCCGCGCCATTCCGCCGGACACCCGTTTGACGCGACAGCAACGCGCGCGGCTGCGCCGGATGTTGCGGGCTTTCGACGGATCGCGCGATGGCGCCACCCAGCAGGAAATCGCCCAGATCATCTTTAATCTGCGCCGCCTCTCCCGCGATGAATGGCAGGCGTCCTCGGCCCGCCATGCGGTCATGGCTTTGCTGAGAGATGCCCGCTCGATGATCGCGGGCGGATATCGCAAACTGCTTCGACATCGCAGACGCCCGTGATTGTCGGCCCGATTTTCCCGTTGTGGGATTTTGGTGCCCCCTAACTTCACACTGCAACTCGCCGGTTTCGCTTCGCCATTGTGGCCTTCGTCCGCCGCCGTTCTTCGACGGCCGCAACGAACACCACGAAAGGCCGACCTATGCGACCCGACCTCGCCGTTTTGCCGCCGCGCTTTCTGCGCACCAAGGAAGCCGCCGACTTCCTCAGCCTGTCCGCCCGCACGCTCGAAAAGCACCGCACCTACGGAACCGGCCCCGCCTACAAGAAGCTCGGAGGTCGCGTCGTCTATGCCGTCGATGAGCTGCAGGCCTGGGCCGAGCGCGGCGCCGTCACCTCCACCTCTGACCCGCGCGGCTCCGTCCTGCCGGCCAAGCGCCAGACGCTGCCGCTGATGCCGCAAAACGGCCGCTACGCGCGCTGACCGCAGGCGGAATCCCGAATGGCGGCGCGGCATCGGTCCCTATCGGAGCGCGGACAGCTCGACCTGTTCCGGGCGCTTCCCGGCGATTTCGCGCCACGAGACGCGCAGGATCTCATGGCCTATCCGTTCTTCTCCCTCTCCAAGTCCCATCGCGTCGCGCCGATCGATTTCGTCGCCGGTGGCGTAACGATCCGCGTCGAAGCCGTGCCTGATCATGGCATGGCGACGATCTGGGACGCCGATATACTGATCTGGGCGGCGAGCCAGATCGTCGAGGCCCGTGATGCCGGATTGCGCACCTCGCGTCTGATGGCGGCCACCCCTTACGAGATTCTCCGCTTCATCGGTCGCGGCACGTCCCTGCGCGACTACCAGCGCCTGAAGGCCGCACTCGACCGGCTTCAGTCCACCACTGTCTGCACTTCGATCCGCCAGCCGGCCGAGGGCCGCCGTCACCGCTTCTCGTGGATCAACGAGTGGAAGGAGCGCACCGACCGCAACGGCAGGCCCGACGGCATCGAGATGATCCTGCCCGACTGGTTCTACCAGGCCGTCCTCGATGACGCGCTCGTGCTCACCATCGACGGGGCTTATTTCGATCTGGTCGGCGGCCTCGAACGCTGGCTCTACCGGATCGTGCGCAAGCATGGCGGCCGCCAGCGCAAGGGATGGCGCTTCGACTTCCGCCATCTGCACCAAAAATCCGGCGCGCTGTCGCCGTTCAAACGCTTCGCCTTCGAGTTGCGCGACATCATCCGCCGCCAGCCTTTGCCCGGCTACCGGCTGTTTCTCGAAGTCGAAATCGGCGGCCGCACGCTGCTCGCTTTCGAGCCTTTGCCGGCCTGTGGAAAACCTGTGGATAGCTTCGTGCCATCGGGAACCCGCGGGCGCGTGCCATCGGGAACCGCTCTCTCGTGCCAGCAGGAACCCAAACAGGGCGTAACCCACGGCGCCACAACGGAAATTCGCGCCCTTAACTTAGAATCTAACATAGAGTCTAACTTCTGTGAGCGCGCGTGCGATGTGGAAAACCTCGTTCGCGAGGCCGCTGACGCCCCTAATTCGACCGCGAAAAAGCGCCCAAACCGTTCCCCGCAAGCCGCGCCCGACGCCCCGCAGCTCCCCTTCGGCAGTCGCTCGGGAGGCAGGCCATGATCGTGGCGCTCCTCAACCAGAAGGGCGGCGTCGGCAAGACGACGCTGGCGCTGAACCTCGCCGGCGAATGGGCCGGCAGGGGAAAGCGGGTGACGCTGATCGACGCGGACCCGCAAGGCTCGGCGCTCGACTGGTCGCAGCAACGCAGCCGCGAGGGCCTGGCCCGCCTGTTCGGCGTCGTCGGCCTCGCCCGCGACACGCTGCACTGGGAAGCGCCGGAGCTGGCCCGTGATGCCGATCATATCGTGATCGACGGCCCGCCGCGCGTCGCCGGGCTGATGCGCTCGGCGCTGCTCGCGTCCGACCTGGTGCTCATCCCCGTGCAGCCATCGCCGCTCGACGGCTGGGCCTCGGCCGAGATGCTGGCGCTCGTCGCCGAAGCGCGCATCTACCGGCCGGAACTGGCGGCGCGTTTCGTGCTCAACCGTTGCCCCGCCCGCACCGTGCTGGCGCGCGAGACGGCCGAAACCCTGGCCGATCACGATCCGCCGGTGCTCGCCACCACCATCGGCCAGCGCATCGCCTTCGCGGTCGCCGCGCAGTCGGGCCGTCTCGTCTGTGAACTCGACGACGCTACGCCCGCCGCGCGCGAGATCGCGGCGCTGGCGGAGGAAATCGAACGGTTGCGTCTTGGAAGGACCGCGCAATGAGCGAGCGCCCGATCCGTCGCGGCTTCGCCGCACGGCCTGCCGATCCCGAACACTGGATCAAGTCGGCTGATGCCTCGCAGCGCGATGGCGAGGCCGCCGGTTTCAACGCGCGACTCACCATCGACGTGACGCCGGATTTGCGTGGCCGGATCAAGATCGCCGCGTTCAAGCGCGGCGTCACCGTCGCCGAATGTCTGCGCGAGCTGCTCGCGCGCGAATTCCCCTCAAACCCTGGAGACCCATCATGACCGGCAACGCGGCCCCCCGCGTGCGCGGCGGCCCCGTGCCGATCGCGCAGCGTTGCGACAACCTCACCCATGTCGAACTGACCTGGGTGGAGAAGCGCATCGAGAACTGGATCAGATTCGGCCGCGAAGCGCGCGAGCAGATGGTCGACCGCCGCCGTCGCGTTCTCTCCTTTCAGGCCGGCAGCATCTTCGCCTTCGTCCGTTGGGCCGCCAACGACTACGGCACGATCATCTCGCGCATCGACATCGTGCGCGCGGTGAAGCCCGGAGAAGCCTACCAGACGCTCCCCTTCGTGCGCCCAGGCGGCGACATCCTCTTGAAAATCGAGGGTTGGCCGAAAGTCCAGCAGGTGCTTCGCCACATCGATGCAGTAGAGGCCCTCGACATAGATCCTTGCGAGGTCGCGCCAGATCACTGGCGGCATTTGCACAACCGTCTGAGCGCCGGCCATGAGCCGCGCGCCTATACGATGGAGCGCCATCAGGCGTGGCTCAAACGGCGGGAGTGTGAGCGATGACCCGCTTCGGCTATGTCATGGCGACGTATTTTTCCGTGATGGGCGTCGCGATCGCGTCGTTCGTTTCCCTGCCAGTCAAGCTACTCTGGAATGCTTCGGCCAGCACGCCCATCGGTTTCTACGATCTCGAACGCCCGGTCGATCTGAAGGTCGGCGATCTGGTCGCCGTAATGCCGGACAAGCCGCTCGCCGACTTCATGGTCGGGCGCGGCTATGTCGGGCGCGGCGTGCCGCTGTTGAAGCACATCGCCGCGCTGCCGGGCCAGAATGTCTGCCGCACGGGCACCGCCGTCACGGTCGACGCCGTGCCCTTCGGCGACGCGCTCGACCGTGACAAGCGCGGTCGTCCGCTTCCCGTCTGGCAGGGCTGCCAGCGCGTCGCCGACGGCGACGTCTTCCTGATGAACCCGTCCGTGCCTGACAGCCTCGACGGTCGTTACTTCGGCCCGCTCCCGGCGCGCGCCGTCATCGGCCAGGCGACGCCCCTCTACACCGACGAAGCTGGCGATGGCCGCTTCGTCTGGCGCGCGGCCACGCACTGACCGCCGCTTCCCTTCCCAACCAAACGCACCCCCAAGGAGCTTTCCCATGCCGCAAATCGGTCAGTTCACCCGTGAGAACTCCGGCTTCGTCGGACGCATCCACACCTTCACTGTCTACCGCGAAGTGAGGATCGTTCCCGCCGAGCCGTCCGATGCCGAGAACGCGCCAGACTACCGCGTCCACCACGGGAATGACGAAGGCCCGGAGATCGGCGCCGGCTGGAAGCGCACCGGCGAGCGTGCGGGCGGCTACATCGCGCTGGTCATAGACGATCCGGCCTTGCCGCAGCCGATCCGCGCCAACCTGTTCCGCGACGACGAGGCCGGCAACGCATGGTCGCTGCACTGGAGCCGTCTGCCTAAGCGCGACGGGAAGGATTGACGCCATGCGCCGAACCCTCCTTCTCCTCCTTTCCGGCCTGTCTTTCGCCAGCGTGGCGCCGGGGCCGGGTTTCGCGGAATCCTCCGCCGTCGCCCGCCCGTCGCCGCGCGATCCCTTTGGCGATCACATCGCCGAGGCGGCGCAGCGCTTCCAGCTTCCCACTGCCTGGATACGCGCCATCCTCGCCGCTGAGAGCAACGGCGACCCGCGCGCCGTCTCGCCCAAGGGCGCGATGGGCCTGATGCAGGTGATGCCGACGACCTGGGGCGATCTGCGCGTGCGCCAGCGTCTCGGCAGGGATCCTTACGATCCGCACGACAACATCATCGCAGGCGCGGCCTATATCCGGCTGCTCTACGATCGCTACGGCGCGCCCGGCTGGATCGCCGCCTACAACGCCGGACCCGGCCGCTACGAGGCGTCGCTGAAGGGCCGCCCGCTGCCGTCCGAAACCCGCGCCTATGTCGCCGCGGTCGCGCCCAATCTCGACGGCGGCGGCAATCCCGGCGCCACCGTCATCACGACGACCGATCCGCTGTCTTGGACCCGCGCGCCATTGTTCATCGCGCAACCGACACGCAAACCGGCCGCCGATCCCGTGCCGGGCGAGCGTGCATCCAATGATGCTTCGACGACGCCGATCGTGCGCGATGTTTCCGCCATCGTGCCGCAGTCCGGCGGCCTGTTCATCGCGCGGGCGGACGAAGGAACGGTGCGATGAGCGTCCCGGTTCCTGATCGCACGATAGCGGGCTTTGGCGTGTCATGGAGTGCGCTAAGGGGGAGCACAGGCGACACGACCGAAGGAAGGCAGGATAAAGGGCCGCGAGGTGCGGCGTTCTGCGGTCGTGTGGTTTCAAGGGGTTATGCGGCATTTTCGCGAGGCGCGGATTTTTCCCGCACCTCGCCACAATGCCGATTTCTGAACACTCTCCGGCGCTTGCCGCGATGTGCGGGGTCTCGGCCGTGACCGGCGAGAACGATTTCCGTATCCGGCCAGGCCGCGTCCGTTCATCGGGCGCCCAGAACAATCGGCCCTTCATCGCACAGGCGCTCGCCGCCGCGCAGAAGGCCGGCGCCGGCATCTCCCGTTCCGGCCGGATCGTCCCCGGCAACCGCTCCCGCTTTGGCAAGGGACAGCGCGCCAGCATCCAGGCGAACCGGCTGATCACGTCACGCTCGCGAGGCGCCGTCGTCAAGGCGCGCGTCGTGCGCCAGAACGCCCGATCAGCGTCGCTCTCCACCCATCTCAATTACCTCCGCCGTGAGGGCGTGACCCGTGACGGAGAGAAGGCCCGGCTGTTCGGGCCGGGCAGCGACGATGTAGACGGCCGGGCCTTCGCGGAACGCTGTGAAGAGGACCGGCATCACTTCCGATTCATCGTCTCGCCCGACGACGCGATGGAGATGACGGACCTCAGATCCTTCACCCGCGATTTGGTCAGCCAGATGGAAAAGGATCTCGATACCCGGCTCGACTGGGTGGGCATCGACCACTGGAACACCGAGCATCCGCATATCCATCTGATCGTCCGCGGCGTTCGCGACGACGGCGAAAACCTCGTCATCTCGCGCGACTACATCAAGGAAGGGATGCGCGACCGGGCGCGTGATCTCATCACACAGGATCTCGGGCCGCGCACCGATCTCGACATCCGCCGCAATCTCGAACGGCAAATCGATGCCGAGCGCTGGACCCAGCTCGACCGCCAACTCCTTCGCGACAGGCGCGAAACCGGCGTCATCGACATGGCGCCCAACCCTCAGGCAAATCCCGACGAATATCACGCCCTGAAAGTCGGCCGCCTGCGCAAGCTGGAGTCCCTCGGCCTCGCGGATCAGGTCGGCCCCGGCCAATGGATGATCGCCGACAACGCCGAGCCGACGCTACGCAGCTTGAGCGAGCGCGGCGACATCATCAAGCGGATGCACCGCGCCTTGACCGAACGTGGCATCGAGCGTGGGTCGGCGAACTATGTCCTCGCCGCCGAGAGCCTCGATACGCCGATCATCGGACGGTTGGTGGATCGCGGTCTCGACGACGAGTTGAAGGGCACGGCCTATACGATAGTGGACGGCGCGGACGGCCGCACTCATCACATCAAGCTGTCCGATCTCGATGCCGCCGGTGACGGCGTGATGGGATCAATCGTCGAACTGCGCAAGTTCGACAACGCGAATGGCGAGCGCCGCGTCATGCTCGCCGTGCGGTCCGACCTCGACATCGACCGTCAGATCACCGCGCCCGGCGCCACCTGGCTCGACCGCCAGAACATCGCCCGCGAGCCGGTCGCCCTGTCCGAGGGCGGCTTCGGCGCCGAGGTGCGCCACGCGATGGATCGGCGCGCCGACCACCTGGTCGAGCAAGGCTTCGCCGAACGGTATGGCCAGCGCGTCACCTTCAGCCGCAACCTGATCGAGAAGCTGCGCGGCTGGGAGCTGGAGGCGCTGGGCGAAAAGCTCGCCGCCGAGACCGGCCAGCCCTTCAATCGCGCAGGGACTGGCGAATATGTCGCCGGTTCCTACCGCCAGCGCTTCACGCTCGCCTCCGGCCGCTTCGCCATGATCGATGACGGCCTCGGCTTCCAGCTTGTGCCCTGGACGCCCTCTCTCGAAAAACAGCTCGGCCGCCATGTCTCCGGCGTCGCCCGCGACGACGGCGGCATCGACTGGAGTTTTGGGCGCAAGCGCGGCCTCGGCCTCTGATCCTTTCTCGAAGAACCTTTGCCACAAAAAGGAATTGAAAATGTCCGCGACGAAAATCCTCTGGGGTCAAATCCTCGCCGTCTTTTCCATCGTCCTCCTCTGTGTTTGGGGCGCGACCGAATGGGTAGCCTGGCGTCTCGCCTTCCAGCCCGAGCTTGGTCAGCCCTGGTTCAAGGTGCTGGGCTTCCCGTTCTACGTTCCGCCCGCCTTCTTCTGGTGGTGGTATGGCTATGACGCCTACGCGCCGTCGATCTTCGTCGAGGGCGCCTATATCGCGGCCTCTGGCGGGTTGATTGCCGCCGCCGTGGCGATCGGTATGTCGGTCTGGCGGGCGCGCGAAGCATCGAGGATCGAGACCTATGGCTCGGCGCGCTGGGCCGAAATGGAAGAGGTGAAGGCCGCCGGATTGCTCGGCCCCGATGGCGTGGTGCTCGGCCGCTACACCGACGAGTATCTCCGCCACGATGGGCCGGAGCATGTTCTGTGCTTCGCGCCGACCCGTTCCGGCAAGGGCGTCGGTCTCGTCATCCCCTCGCTGCTTACCTGGCCGGGGTCCGCCATCGTTCACGACATCAAGGGCGAGAACTGGCAGCTCACCGCCGGTTTCCGCGCCAAGCATGGCCGTGTGCTGCTGTTCGATCCGACCAATGCGAAATCCTCGGCCTATAATCCGTTGCTCGAAGTGCGCCGCGGCGAATGGGAAGTGCGCGACGTCCAGAACATCGCCGACATCCTGGTCGATCCCGAAGGCTCACTGGAAAAGCGGAACCACTGGGAAAAGACCAGCCATGCGCTGCTGGTCGGCGCCATCCTCCACGTCCTCTATGCCGAGGAGGACAAGACGCTCGCCGGCGTCGCCGCCTTCCTCTCCGACCCAAAGCGGCCGATTGAATCGACGCTCGCCGCCATGATGAAGACGGCGCATCTCGCCGAGGCCGGGCCGCATCCCGTCATCGCCAGCGCCGCGCGCGAGCTGCTGAACAAATCCGACAACGAGCGGTCCGGCGTGCTGTCCACCGCCATGTCGTTCCTCGGCCTCTATCGCGATCCCGTCGTCGCCGAGGTGACGCGGCGCTGCGATTGGCGCATTGCCGACATCGTGGGCGGGAAGCGACCGACGACTCTCTACCTCGTCGTGCCGCCCTCCGACATCAACCGCACCAAGCCGCTGATCCGCCTGATCCTCAATCAGGTCGGCCGCCGCCTGACCGAAGATCTTCAGGCCAAGGCCGGGCGCCACCGGCTGCTGCTCATGCTTGACGAGTTTCCGGCGCTTGGGCGGCTCGACTTCTTCGAGTCGGCGCTCGCCTTCATGGCCGGCTATGGGCTGAAGTCCTTCCTGATCGCGCAGTCGCTGAACCAGATCGAGAAAGCCTATGGCGCGAATAATTCGATCCTCGACAACTGCCATGTCCGCGTCAGCTTCGCCACCAATGACGAGCGCACCGCCAAGCGCGTGTCGGACGCTCTCGGCACCGCCACCGAGATGAAGGCAATGAAGAACTACGCCGGCAGTCGGCTTTCGCCCTGGCTCGGGCACCTGATGGTGTCGCGCTCGGAAACGGCGCGGCCGCTGCTCACCCCCGGCGAGGTGATGCAGCTTCCCGCGACCGACGAGATCGTCATGGTCGCGGGTACGCCGCCGATCCGGGCAAAGAAGGCGCGCTACTTCGAGGACCGGCGGTTGCAGGAGCGCATTCTGCCGCCGCCCGCGCTGACGGCCCCGAAGCAGGCCCGGCCCGATGACTGGACCACGCTGCCCGTGCCGCCGCGTCCGCAGGTTGCGCAGCCGAAGCCCGCGCCGGAGAACGACGACGATCCGACCGAATCCGAGCGTCGTCGGCAGCCCGAACTCAGCCGCGTGAAGCCGGTCGAGAAGATGGTGCCAATCGAGAACGAGTTCGAAATCGGCATGACCGACGACGACGACGATGACGCCGCGCGCAACAGCCGCATGAACCGGCTCATGCAGGGTATAGCCCGTCAGGCTTCGCTCGATCCCGGCGACGGCATGGATCTGTGAGGCGCCGATGAGCAAACCGGCACGCAAACAGCGTCTGTCCGTCTATCTCGATCCGGCCGTGATGAACCGCCTAGCGGATCATGCCGCGCGGCGGGATCAATCCCGCTCCCTGATCGCGGAGGCCGCCATCGAATCGTTCCTTTCGCCGGACGCGGCCGAGCGACAGGAAGCCGCCATCACCAAACGGCTCGACCAGTTCGATCGCCGCATGACCCAACTCGAACGCGATGTCGGGATTTCCGTCGAGACGCTCGCTGTCTTTGTACGCTTCTGGCTGGCCACCACGCCGGCATTGCCGGAACCTGCCGCGCAGGCGGCCCGCGCCAAGACCGCCGAGCGCTATACCGCTTTCGTCACCGCGCTCGGGCGGAGGCTCGCCAAAGGGCCGAAGCTGCGGCAGGAGATTGCTGAAGACGTCACGACGCCTTCCAGACCCAACGATCTTTCAAATAGGCACGATTGAGTATGTTCGAATGCCCTCGCGAGCCACCGTTTCCGTGCATCACGCGAAATCTTCGCCTATAAATCTCGTAACTCCTTCGCATGGCTGCTCGGCGCCGATTTGCGTCATTCCAAAACATTCCACCGATTTCCGATGCGCTTTCTTTCTTCCTGGCCATGCCGGCGGCATTCTCCGCATCACAACAACTCGGTTGGAGCGCCGGCCCATGATTCCGAATATCACAGTCGCAGAAGCGGTGTTTCTAATTACGCTCGCAGCAACCTTCGGCGCTGCATTCCTAGCGCGCCGTCATGCGGCAAACGACGGGAGCGGGGGGCTCGCAGAAATCAAACTCAATCGTTGGCTCGTGGGGCTAAGCGCCGGTACGACGGCGAATAGCGGCTTCATCGTGACGGGCGCCGTTGGATTGGGCTATGCTTACGGGCTGCAATGGGTCTTGCTGCCGCTCAGTTGGCTTCTTGGCGACCTTGTTTTTTGGTATTTTTTTCCCGCGCGCATCAATAGGTTTGGACGGGATTCCCGCGCGACGACTCTCTCACAGATGTTAGTGCACGGACTTTCCGGTCGTGCTGCATCTGCCGTAGGAGTTCTCTGCGCGCTTGTGATCCTTTTTTGTCTGGCGGGGTACACGTCAGCGCAATGGCTGGCTGGCCAAAAATTCCTCTCCGGAGCGTTCGATCTGCCTGATTGGGTTGCCCTTGGAATCTTCGCCCTTCTCATAATAGCCTATTCGAGCATTGGCGGCTTTCGTGGCTCGGTTTACACCGACGCGCTGCAAGCCGTCATTCGCATCATCGGCACCATTATTGCCCTCGGTGCGGTCACTTGGTTCGCCGTTACAGACAGCGCGACATTCTGGAGAAATATGGCGTCAGCCGGGGACGGGTTTTTGAACATTTTCCCTGGAGGAATCGTCACCACTGTTGGTTTCGTGGCCGGCTTTGCCGCTGCTGCCATCGGCTTCGGACTTGGCCAGCCACAGATCGTTTCGCGATACTTGGCGGGTAGTAGCCCGACGGAAACACGTTCGGCATGGTGGATTTACGTGGGGTTCGTTCAATCCACTTGGATCGCGATGACGGTATTTGGTCTCGTTCTGCGTGGCGTCATGCCGGGAATTGCCGATCCTGAGACTGGCCTCAGCGTCTTTTTCCAAAAAAACATCGGCGCCGTGCTGACAGGGCTGATCGTGGCAGACGTGTTCGCGACAATTGCGGCGACCTCGAACGGGTTGCTCATTGCGATGTCACAGGCCGTAACACATGACTTGCTCCCAAAACTGTTTGGCAAGTCCGACTTTCGCATACCGCCGTCGGTAACAACTCTCGTTATTGGCCTGACAACCATGCTGCTTTCCATTTCACTCCATGGCTCAGTGGTGAGTGTCGCACTATCCTCAATATCGTTGATCGGGGCAGGGCTCGCCGCAGCGGTGATGATCAAGGTAATGAACTGGAGGCACTCAGCGGCTTCGTTGCTCGGCGCGATCGCGACGGGAGTGTGTTCAGCAATTCTATGGAAGCAGTTCGGTATGAGCGGGTACTTTAATGAAGCCGGCATTGGCATGACCGTTGGCCTAGCGGCTAATTTCCTCATTTCACAAAGGGCGATCATCGCAAAAACCAAAATTCAGACCATCTGAACCGGAACACAATCTCCCTATGCAACATAACAAAACGAGGCTCCAGTATGGCGGGCATATTCGATTGGGATGAGAAATTCACCAATATCATTGAAGTCCTTGCGCGCGGCGGCTCGGATATACAGATCGCCGCTTGGGTGCTTGGGGCAGATTCTAAATTTGCTGCCGATACGAAGGCAGCCGAAGAGCTAGCCGGAAGTTTCAAATCGTGGTCAAAGCACCGCCCTACAGGAAATCAGGGAAAGCGCTTTGTTGATTGCCTTATGGTACGTTTGTCGGAATTAGGATGCGATCCCCTCGTTATGAGATCGGCGTTTCTAAATAGTTCATATCGCGATTTCTTAGAGTTATTCCCACCTGAAAAACGAATCGCTTTCAAGGCGCCACGCGATAATGGATGCCATGGCCATAGCAGCAGCCGCGTCAGCAACAGCGACGCGTTTCATCCATTCTGGATACACAGACAAGCACCATTTGAGCGTGTAAAATTGGATCACGGCCGCATTGATCAAAAATTCTATTATCTAAGCCCTGACTCTGCTCATTCTTGGAGAGGGATGATAAATGCAGGACAGTACCGTCAATATCTTGACTGCACGGAATCACTAGAATTTTTTCTAGATGATCGGACATATTGGCTTGATAGCATAAAAAGGCGAGGCATCACAAATGTAGTAATGCTAGGAGCCGGCGCTCCGTTGAAGGATAACGCAATTATAAATTCAATACTTGAACTTGATCCAAATACGACCATACACTATACTCTCGTGGATATCAGTATCTACATGCTTATGGAGTCATTTCAACTCATTGATAGTGCGCTGATTGTTCAGGGCAGAAGAGATCGCATCGATTTGGTGCCGTTAATTTGCGATTTCACAAACCTACAAGGGGCCAGCGAAATGCTGCGTCAAGATGGGAATTCTATAGCATGGTTTCTTCCTGGGGGGACTATCGGCAACCTCAATGAAAAGTTGACTTTCCGCTCAATAGCCCAACAAGCGAAAGCTGGGGACATTTTGGTCCTTGGAGCGGAAACCCGTAATTCAAATGAAAAAATCGAGAAGGAAGAACTCATAAAAAAATACAAACACCCGGCCGTTCGCGATTTTCTTGCGACTCCTCTGCGGGCAGCGTGGCACGAGCTAAACCTGGGAGTGTCGCTTAATGAAGCGATCGATAATCTCACCATTGATGTCGTAGACGGATTAGCACAAGGGTACAGTGCCGTCCCCGGCTCGGCTGTCGTCGAGATCGCAATTCATGCTAATGCGCAAAAGGTAGTGTTGATTACATCGACCAGATATGCCGAGGAACACCTCTGTGAAGCGGCTCGCGCGTTTCACTTCATCCATAAAACGACATTCACAAGTCATCGGAATAAGAACTATAAACAGTTCGTTTTCCAATATGTTCCAGAGTAATGCTGTTTTTGGAATTTTTAATTAACCAATCCATTCCCTAGGTTTCCAACATCAAAGGCCTGAGAGTTCGCCTGTCGCGATGTTGCGACGGGGAGAACCGCAATGAAAGCCTACCGCACCGCCGCCCGCCTCTATGGCACCGAGGTCGAACGCCGCATCTATTGCGTCGATCCGGCGCTGAGTGCGCGGCGCGTCGAAGCGTTCTTCGACCTCAATAATATCTGCCATCCCGGCGTTGAGAATTGTCGGCATGCGCGTCTGCGCCTCGACGTGATCCGCTCCAAGCTCGCCGCCGCCGGCGTGCAGTGGACCATGGGCTTTTCCCACTTCATGTCGCCCCCTCTGAAAATCGCTTTGCGCAAGGCGGGTATTCAGCCCGTCGAAACGCTCGAGAACGCCGACACCCAGCTTGCCGAGGCCGCTCGTAAACGCCTCGCCGGCGGTCTTGACAGACTGATTTTGGGAACCGGCGATCATTTTGGATGCGACCTCGCGGCCATAGCCAATGCTTGTGGGACGGAAGTGCACGTGTGGGGCCGAAGTGGCAGAATCTCGCGCCACCTTGCCGCCATGGCCACCAAGGTCGTCATTCTCGACGACTATCTCTTCACACCCGCCGCCGCCCCGCTCCCCGCCAACTGCCACGAACTCCGGCTTGCCGCGTAAGGATGGCGTGCTGGCCGTGACGTTCCTCCCAACCAAAGAAGGAGTCGCTCTATGACCACCAAGTTCCACACCCCCCATCGGTCCGGCCTTCCAATGGCCGAACGTCGGAGCCTCGCCGTGTTGGAGGACAAGGCTGGCCTGGTCGGCCGGTGGAGGGCGAACAAAGAAGCGGCGAAAGTGGCGGCACGCTCGCACACCGCCCTGACGGTGAAGAAATATGAGACGCTCACGCGAGCAGGCGAGGCTGAATTGGCTGCCGCCGAAATGGCCGTTGTTGGGTCCATCATGGCCCAAGGCCAGCGAGTTGCTTCCGTCCTCGCGGAAGACATCGCCGCCGAAACTGGAGCGGCCCAAGTTCGGTTAACGACCTTAGCCGGCGCCGAGCGCATCACGCACGTCAAGAACCGCGCCGAGTCCTATTCGGCAATCCAGACCCGAGTGCGGACGAACGAGCTGTCGGAAGCCGAGGCGGACGCGCTGAACTCGCTAGCGGATGCCGATCTCGCGGCAGATGTCGAGCGCACCAACGCCCGCATCTCCAACACCAAGGAATTCGTCGAAGACCTGCATGGCGACACCTTGGGCACGCTCAAGCGCGCATTCGACCACCTGCGTTGAAGTCGACCCAAAAGGAGACACCTATGACGACCTCCATCGAGAAAAGCCTTTCTCGCCTCGCTGGCAAGATTGAATTGATCGAAACGCGGCTCGATGCCATACAGAGAGCGATCCCTTCGGCATCCGCTTTTTCCAACATCTGCGATCATCATGTCGACGACATGATTGCAGCCGCCGGGCTCGACAACTTGACGGGCGTGGCGAGCCGATTGCGAGCGCTTCATGAAGGCGTCGACAGCGCGAACTCCCCCGAGGGGAAGAATCCGTTCGGCAAACCCGCCGTCGCTCCGGTCGTCATCGACGGAGAATTCACCGAGACCAAGGGAGAGTGATCATGCTGCGCGCTTTGGCCCTCTGGCTCAGCGGCCATTCCCCATCGGTCCTTCATGATGAAGGCCATGAAGCAACGCACTCCATCTCCTTGACAGGAGGATTGGTCGGCGTCGCTACCGCCGTGACGGCGGCAAATTGGGGCGTCGCTGGTTCCGTTTTTACCGGAGGGTCGGCAGCATGGATCGGAGGCGCGGTTGGCGCGATCGCCGGCGCTACCTTCGCTTTGTCCGTGGATAGGCCTGGCGCCTTCGCCTTGGACGCGCAGGCGCCTGGTCGCGGAAGAAAACTCGCCATACTTGGTGCGCGTGTCGGTGCATGCCTCCTCGTCAGCGCCGTGACGACTGAAGCAGTCATGCCCTTAGTGCTTGGGCAAGATGGCGCCCGGATTGCGCTTGAGCAGAGAGAAACGCGCGACGCTGCGCGATCAAAGGATCTAGCTGCACAGTTTGATGTTGTGGGGCTCCGTGCAAGCGTCACGCAGGCCGATGCAGTTGCGGCGGCCGCACAATCGGCAGCGGCGATGATTCCTCCGGCAATCTTGAGGATGGAGGGGCACACCAAAGCATGTTCGCAAGCGCTCGCAAGGCGGCGGAACGCTCTGGTGGCAAAAGGTGTCAACGAAGTCGAGCGCCGTCGGCAGCTCGGGCCGATATCGGCGCGCTGTAATGGCTTGGCCAACGCCGCAAGGCGTGAACTGGAACGGTATCGCGAAACATCGCAGAAGGCCCTTTCGGAAGCCGTTGCAGCTCAATCAACAGCACACACGGCCTTAGAGGAAGCCGAGAAAGCGATCAAAGAACGGCTTTCAGAGGCCCGCGAAATCGAAAAGAATGCGATCACTCCTCTATCAAGCATAGTGGGTGACAGCGTCCTCAACGCCAGCCCGGCGGCGCGTCGGAAGTGGATCGGCACCTACTTGCTGCTGCTGCTGCTCGAATTGTCGCCGCTCGGTTTCAAATGGCTTGGTGGACCGAGCGGCCCTGGCTCGCGCATGGCGGTAGATCATGAACTGGCTGTGGCGCGACATATTCGGCGTCGAGACGATGCCATTCATGCAGACGAACAACGGCTGGCCGTGCGCGACAGCGTCGACGAGATGTTTGACGCCGCTCTTAAGTCACAGGTGGTGCGAGACCGGCTGAGGCAAACCTTCGAGGCGGGAATCGAGCCTCTGGTAGCGTTCGATATCTACCGGCGGGTCATCGCCGAGATGGAAGAGATGCACGAATTGCGGCGCGACGCAGCACGTCGATGCCCTGATGCGAGCGACGCAATCAATGGACTGGCGGATGCCGTAATCGAGGATTTGGTTGCTCGCCTGCGCGAGCGAACGATGACTTGGCGACAGACGGCAGCCAATGCCGCGTGATCTCACGCGGCACCCAATACCCTCACCTTAGAGGACAGGACCATGTTGAAATTCGTCATCAAGATCATGATTCTCGCCCTTATCGCCGCCTTCGGGTCATTCTGGGCGACAGAGCACCTTGGCAAAAACAACATTTCGCAGGAAATCGCCAAGGCCGTGACGCCCATCGTCGCGATCGGGGATTTGGCGCACAACCCCGGAAAATATGATGGCCTGTTGGTGCAAGTCTCTGGCCGTCCAATTCAGAACGCAAAGCTCGCCGCACTGGGCTATGGCGGGATTGTTCTGGAAGACGAATCTGGCAACAGAATCGTCGTCTTGGTGAAAAACGGTATTCCTGTCGCCGACGCCGCTGGACTCGTCACCATCGTAGGCGTGTACAAACAGCTGTTCGAAATAGGGCCGTATGCTTACCCTGTTCTTATAATGAGTTAAGCGACGATACGCCTACGTTACGATGAGCCTTAGTGAAAGGTCTTCTGATGGTTGCTCCCTGTCGAATTTTATTGATCGAGGACGACCTGTCGCGGATTGAACGCCTACGCAGCTGGATGCCCCAAAGCATTCGACTTGTGGTGGCCACTAGCGCCGGTATGGCCATGGGGACCTTGAAGCGCGACGGACGTGGAACATACGCCGCCCTGATGCTCGACCACGATCTCCAGCAGCAAGCTGCGACGACGGCAGACGCTACTTTGTCTGGAAGTGACCTCGTCAATCTAATCATCCAGCATGTCGGCCGGGACGCAGCAATGTTGGTGCATTCGATGAATTCGACGAAAGCTGCAGGGATGGAAGAACGCCTCAATCGCGCCGGCTTCTGGGTAACGCGGATTCCGATGGACCGTCTAACTAAAGAAGCCTTCTGTGATTGGGTAGCAGACGTCGAACATCTATGGGCAGACCGCTCTGCATAAGGCCCCGCGATATGCGGATTGCCCGTGAGAACACTCAAAAAGTCGGGCGATGGTCAGGAATGAAGAGAGTTACAAGCGCGCTTTCTGCGTGGCCAGTCCCATAAGCCCCTTAACGTCAAATCGTCGCGCATTGCTTGAAAAGACCGCGACGGGAATGCGCCAAGACGGATCGGGCGACGCGCAAACTGAGGTCCAAAATCATGCCGCCCAAATCGGCGAGCCACTAAATGCGGACGAACCTGGGACAACGGGATAAGCCTCGGTGGGATGACCGGAAGCAATGTGCTGAGCCGCGCCGCCGTTCTCCTGTATTTGCACGCTACGGCACTACCCCGATAAATCCTTATTGAATCGGCCCTAAATCCGGCTCTTTTAATCAACCCCGCAAGGGGAAGGTCTGTCGATCCCCGCTGAGTTCGGGGCAACATGAAGGCTTCACATCACAATTCGGAAGGTCTGGCGCGCGGCGCGAAGATGCTGCGCACAGCACTCGGCCCGGCCATCGCCCGGTTTCTGGAAAACGCCTCTGTCGTCGAGGTGATGCTGAACCCGGACGGGCGCATCTGGATCGACCGGCTGTCGGAAGGGCTGTCCGATACCGGCGAGCGCCTGTCGCCCGCCGATGGCGAGCGCATCGTGCGCCTGGTCGCCCATCATGTCGGCGCCGAGGTCCATGCGGGCAGCCCGCGCGTCTCGGCGGAACTGCCCGAATGCGGGGAGCGGTTCGAGGGGCTTCTTCCACCCGTCGTCGCCGCGCCAGCCTTCGCCATCCGCAAGCCGGCCGTCGCGGTGTTCACGCTCGACGATTATGTCGCGGCCGGGATCATGTCGGCGGGACAGGCCGAGGCGCTGCGTGAGGGCGTTGCCGCGCGCGCCAATATCCTCGTCGCTGGCGGCACCTCGACCGGCAAGACCACGCTGACCAACGCGCTGCTCGCCGAGGTGGCGAAGACCTCCGATCGCGTCGTCATCATCGAAGACACGCGCGAGCTACAATGCGCCGCGCCCAACCTCGTCGCCATGCGCACAAAGGATGGCGTCGCCTCGCTTTCGGATCTCGTCCGTTCGTCGCTTCGTCTGCGCCCTGACCGCATCCCGGTCGGCGAGGTGCGCGGGGCCGAGGCGCTCGACCTGTTGAAGGCATGGGGCACCGGCCATCCCGGCGGCGTCGGCACCATCCACGCCGGTTCGGCCATCGGCGCGCTGCGCCGCATGGAACAGCTCATCCAGGAGGCCGTCGTCACCGTCCCGCGCGCGCTGATCGCCGAGACGATCGACCTCGTGGCCGTGCTCGCTGGCCGCGGCGCCAAACGACGTTTGGCCGAACTCGCCCGCGTCGAGGGCCTCGGCTCCGACGGCGATTACCGCGTCACCTCCCTCGATCCCGTCTCCCCTCAGCCCGATGAAGGAAGTTCCTGATGATGCCTGTCGTGTTTCGTCTGCGCCGCCGCCTCGCTGCGTCGGTTTCCGTTGCCGTCATCGGCGTGATGACGGCCGCACCCGCCCATGCCTCCGGCTCGTCGATGCCGTGGGAACAGCCGCTCCAGCAGATTCTGCAATCGATCGAAGGCCCGGTCGCCAAGATCGTGGCGGTGATAGTCATCATCGCCACTGGCCTGTCGCTCGCCTTCGGCGACACCTCGGGCGGCTTCCGCCGTCTGATCCAGATCGTGTTCGGCCTCTCCATCGCCTTCGCTGCCAGCTCGTTCTTCCTGTCGTTTTTCTCGTTCAGCGGCGGAGCGCTCGTCTGATGACCGGCGTTGTCGAACACGTTGGCGAGGTGCCCGGCTACATGGTCCCGCTGCACCGGGCGCTGTCCGAGCCGATCCTGCTCGGCGGCGCCCCGCGCGCCATTGCGATCATGAACGGCACGCTGGCGGGCGCGATCGGCCTGGGGCTTCGCCTCTGGCTGGTCGGCCTCGCCATCTGGGCGGTCGGCCATGCCGCCGCCGTGTGGGCGGCCAAGCGCGATCCGCTCTTCGTCGAAGTGGTGCGCCGCCATCTGCGCATCCCCGCCCATCTTTCCGTCTGAGCGAGGCCCGACGATGATGAACCTCGCCGAATACCGCAATCGCAACAACCGCCTCGCCGATTTCCTGCCCTGGGTGGCGCTGATCGGCGCCGGCATCGTCCTCAACAAGGATGGCAGCTTCCAGCGCACCGCGAGGTTTCGCGGCCCTGATCTGGATTCGGCCGTGCCCGCCGAACTGGTCGCGGTTGCCGGCCGCCTCAACAACGCCTTCCGCCGCCTCGGCTCCGGCTGGGCGATCTTCGTCGAGGCGCAACGCCATGCCTCGAACCGCTATCCCGAAAGCCTGTTTCCGGATTCGGCCTCGGCGCTGGTCGATGCCGAACGCAAGGCGGATTTCGAGGAAGCCGGCGCACATTTTGAATCCAGCTTCTTTCTCACTTTCACCTATCTCCCGCCGGCCGAGGACGCCGCCCGCGCGGAAAGCTGGCTCTACGAAGGGCGCGAGAAGACAGGCATCGACCCGAACGAGGCGCTGACCGGCTTTGCCGATCGCACCGACCGCATTCTGCGCCTTGTCGAAGCCTTTATGCCGGAATGCGCCTGGCTCGATGATTGTGAGACGCTGACCTATCTGCACGCCTGTGTCTCAGCCAAGCGGCACCGCGTCCGCGTCCCCGAAACGCCGATGTATCTGGACGCTCTGCTGACCGATCAGCCGCTGACCGGCGGCCTCGAACCCCGGCTCGGCAATCAGCACATGCGTGTGCTCACCATCACCGGCTTTCCGACCGCCACGACGCCCGGCCTGCTCGACGAGCTGAACCGGCTCGCCTTTCCATATCGCTGGAGCACGCGCGCCATCCTGCTCGACAAGACCGACGCGACGAAGCTGCTGACCAAGATCAGGCGGCAATGGTTCGCCAAGCGCAAATCGATCGCGGCGATCCTCAAGGAGGTGATGACGAACGAGGCGTCGGCGCTGGTCGATACGGACGCCTCGAACAAGACAGCGGACGCCGATCTCGCGCTTCAGGAATTGGGCGCCGATTATGCCGGCGTCGCCTATGTCACCGCGACCGTGACGGTATCGGACGCCGATCCGCGAACCGCCGACGAGAAGCTCCGCCTCGTCGAGAAGGTCATCCAGGGCCGTGACTTCACCGCCATGGCTGAGACCATCAATGCCGTCGACGCCTGGCTCGGCAGCCTGCCGGGCCATGTCTACGCCAACGTCCGGCAGCCGCCGATTTCCACGCTCAATCTCGCCCACATGATCCCGCTTTCAGCGGTGTGGGCGGGGCCGGAACGGGACGAGCACTTTGCAGCGCCTCCCCTGCTGTTCGGCAAGACCGAAGGCTCGACCCCGTTCCGGTTTTCCCTTCACGTCGGCGATGTTGGCCATACTCTGATCGTCGGGCCGACCGGCGCGGGCAAATCCGTATTGCTGGCGCTGATGGCCTTGCAGTTCCGCCGTTATCCCGGCGCGCAGGTCTTCGCCTTCGATTTCGGCGGTTCGATCCGCGCCGCAGCCCTCGCTATGCGCGGCGACTGGCACGATCTCGGCGGGGGACTCACCGAGGGCAGCGCCGCCAGCGTGTCGCTGCAACCGCTCACCCGCGTCGACGATACCGCCGAACGCGCCTGGGCTGCCGACTGGATCCTCGCGATTCTCACGCGCGAGAGCGTGCCGATCAGCCCGGAAGTGAAAGAACACATCTGGACGGCGCTGACATCGCTTAGCAGCGCGCCGGTCGAGGAACGCACGATCACCGGCCTTTGCGTGCTGTTGCAGTCGAACGACCTCAAGCAGGCGCTCCGCCCATACTGCATCGGCGGCGCATGGGGCCGGCTGCTCGACGCCGAGAGCGAGCATCTCGGCACCGCCACCGTTCAGGCGTTCGAGACCGAGGGGCTGATCGGCACCGAGGCTGCGCCTGCCGTGCTCGCCTATCTGTTCCACCGCATCGAAGACCGGCTCGATGGATCACCGACCCTCATCATCGTCGATGAAGGCTGGCTGGCGCTCGACGACGAGGGTTTCGCCGGCCAGCTCCGCGAATGGCTGAAGACGCTGCGCAAGAAGAACGCCTCCGTCATATTCGCGACGCAATCGCTTTCCGACATCGACGGGTCAGCCATCGCGCCCGCCATCATCGAGAGCTGCCAGACCCGGCTCCTGCTCCCGAACGAACGGGCCATCGAGCCGCAGATCACCGCCATTTATCGCCGCTTCGGCCTCAACGACCGCCAGATCGAGATCGTCGCGCGGGCGATGCCTAAGCGCGATTATTACTGCCAGTCGCGGCGCGGCAACCGGCTGTTCGAGCTGGGCCTCTCCGAGGTGGCGCTGTCGCTCTGCGCCGCATCCTCGCGCCAGCATCAGCAGCTCATCGCCGAGGTCCATGCCCGCTCCGGCGCGGACGGCTTCCTTGCCGCCTGGCTGCGCGAAAATCGCCTCGCCTGGGCGGCCGACATGATCGCCGGCCTCACCAACGTCATTCCGCAAACCCGCGTCCCGTCCACCCCCAGCCCGGAGACCACGTCATGATTACTGTCCGTTCCCGTATCCGCGCCCGGCGTTTCGCCCTGGCGCTTCTCGCCGCGCCCGTGGCGCTCGCGCCGATGCTGGCGACGCCGGCCGATGCCCAATGGGTGGTGTTCGACCCGTCGAACTATGCACAGAACGTGCTGACCGCCGCGCGCAGCCTCCAGCAGATCACCAACCAGATCACCAGTCTGCAAAATCAGGCGCAGATGCTCATCAACCAGGCCCGCAATCTCGCGAGCCTGCCGTATTCCTCGCTCCAGCAGTTGCAGCAGTCGGTCCAGAAAACCCAACAGCTTCTGAACCAGGCGCAGAACATCGCCTACAACGTCCAATCGATCGATCAGGCGTTCCAGAGCAAATACGCCAATGTCTCGATGTCGGCGTCGGACGCGCAGCTCATCGCCGACGCCAAGACCCGCTGGCAAAACACCGTCGGCGGCTTGCAGGACGCCATGCGCACGCAGGCCACCGTCGTTGGCAATCTCTCGACCAATTCGACGCAGATGTCGGCGCTGGTCGGCGCCAGCCAGTCGGCGACCGGCGCGCTTCAGGCGACGCAGGCCGGCAATCAGCTTATCGCCCTTCAGGCGCAGCAACTCGCCGATCTCACCGCCGTCGTGTCCGCCAACGGCCGAGCGCAGGCGCTTCAATCGGCCGAACAGGCTGCCGCCGCCGCGCAGGGACAGGAGCAGCGCCGTCGCTTCCTGACGCCGGGAACCGGCTACCAGGCCGGCAACGCGCAGATGTTCTATGGCAACAATTGAGGGCGGCGCGATGAACGGCAAGACCCTCGCGCGCATCGGCGCCATCGCCGTCGTCGCGCTCGCCATCGTCGCGGCGGTGATCGACATGAGCCGCCCTGACGACGACCAAGACGACGTTGCCATGCCTGGGCCAGCCGTCATCGGGCGAGATCCGCTCGATGCGGAACTCGCGCGGTGCGGCGGGCTGGGCGAAGCCGGTCCGCGTGATCCGTCCTGCCTGAAGGCTTGGGCCGAGAACCGCCGCCGGTTCCTCGGCCAATCGACATCGGGCGCGCCGTCGGCGCCCGCGAGCTTCCCGGCTCCCGCCCCCTTGTCATCGTCGGCGCCTTTTGACGCGCCCGCGAGCGTCCCGGCGCCCGCCGTGAACGGAGGTCGCTGACCATGGGCGGCACCGGCGTCATCGACCAATTTCTTGCGGTTTTCACCCGCTACATCGACGGCGGCTTCGGCCTGCTACGCGGCGAGGTCGGCTTCATCGCCTCGACGCTCATCGTCATTGACGTGACGCTGGCCGCGCTGTTCTGGTCCTGGGGCGCCGATGACGACATCATCGCCCGCCTCGTCAAGAAGACCCTGTTCGTCGGCGTCTTCGCCTACCTGATTTCCAACTGGAACAACCTCGCCCGGATCATTTTCGAGAGCTTCGCCGGCCTCGGTCTGAAGGCGTCCGGAACCGGCTTCACCACGGCGCAATTGCTGCAACCCGGCAAAGTTGCGCAGACCGGCCTCGACGCTGGCCGGCCGCTGCTCGATTCCATCTCGAACTTGATGGGCTACTGGTCCTTCTTCGAGAACTTCATCCAGATCGCCTGCATGTTGTTCGCCTGGGCGCTCGTGCTGCTCGCCTTTTTTGTCCTTGCCATCCAGCTCTTCGTGACGCTGATCGAGTTCAAGCTGACCACGCTCGCCGGTTTCGTACTCATCCCCTTCGGCCTGTTCGGCAAATCCGCCTTCATGGCCGAGCGCGTGCTGGGCAATGTCATCTCGTCGGGCATTAAGGTGCTGGTCCTCGCCGTCATCATCGGCATCGGCTCGACCTTGTTTTCGCAGTTCACCGGCGGTTTCGGCGGCGCGACGCCGACCATCGACCAGGCCATGGCGATCGTGCTCGCCGCCCTGTCGCTGCTGGGCCTCGGCATCTTCGGTCCCGGCATCGCCAACGGCCTCGTCTCCGGTGGTCCGCAGCTTGGCGCCGGCGCCGCGATCGGCGCCGGGCTTGCCGCCGGCGGCATGGCGGCGGCAGGCGCGGCCACTGTCGGCGCCGTCGCTTCCGGCGGCACTGCCCTTGCGGGTGGCGCAGCCGCTGCTGCCCGTGGCGGGGCCGCGCTCGCTGGTGGGGCCTCCACCGCCTACAGCATGGGCGCCGCCGCCCAGTCCGGCGCATCGGGAGTCGCTTCGGGTCTTGGCGGCGTCGCCAATGCGGGCGCGCAAGCCGCCGTCTCGCCGCTGAAGCGCGCCGCATCCAGGGCCACCGACGGCCTCAAATCCAGCTATCAGGCCGGCAGCCGCGCCGCTTTCGAGGCTACGGGCGGTTCCGTCGCCGATGGTGACGCCGAAGCCGCCGCGCCTGCCGCATCCTCATCTTCCGCCACCGACGGCCCGCCAGTCTGGGCGAAGCGCATGAAGCGCTCGCAGACGATGAGCCACGGCGTCCAGACGACAGCCCATGCCGTGCGCAGCGGCGACAGCCATGGCGGCGGCTCCTCCGTCAACCTCTCTGAAAGCGACTGATCATGTTCAAGCGACCATCCACCCATTACGGCAAATCACCACAACCCGAGACACCCTACCAGCGCGCGGCGCAGGTCTGGGACGAACGCATCGGCTCCGCCCGCGTGCAGGCGAAGAACTGGCGGCTGATGGCCTTCGGCTCGCTCGCCCTGTCGGCGGGGCTTTCCGCCGCGCTGGTCTGGCAATCGGCCAGCGGGTCAGTCGTTCCGTGGGTGGTGCAGATCGACAAGCTCGGCGCGGCG
Source organism: uncultured Pseudomonadota bacterium (assembly GCA_963704565.1). Taxonomy (GTDB): domain Bacteria; phylum Pseudomonadota; class Alphaproteobacteria; order Rhizobiales; family Beijerinckiaceae; genus Rhodoblastus. The sequence continues at coordinate 3,427,900 of OY969917.1, read as the reverse complement.
CAGGCCGTCGCTCCGGCAACCGCCGACTATCAGCCGAATGATCCGCAGATCGCCTTCTACCTCGCGCGCTTCATCGAGGAGGTGCGCGGCATCCCGGCCGATCCGATCATCGTCCGCCAGAACTGGCTGCGCGCCTACGACTTCACCACGCAGGGCGGCGCGCTGGCGCTCAACGACTATGCGCGGTCGAACGATCCCTTCGCCAATGTCGGCAAGGTCCAGATCGCCGTCGAAATTTCCAGCGTGATCCGCGCCTCGCCGACGAGCTTCCGCGTCGCCTGGACTGAGCGCCGCTATCAGGATGGCTCGCTCGCATCCACCGAACGCTGGTCCGCGATACTCACCGTCGCCGTGCAGCCGCCCCGCAACGCCGACAAACTCCGCGCCAATCCGCTCGGAATCTACGTCAACGCAATCAACTGGTCGAAGGAGCTTGGACAATGACACCCGCCCTCCGCAAAGCCGCCCCTCGGAGAGTGGGATTCCCGGCTTTCCTCATGCACGCCATTCCGGTTTTCCGTTGCGGCGGTCCTCTGGTTTCCCGTAAATCCGGTTTGCCGCTCTTGCTTCTCTGCACTTCGGCGCTCGCCGGTTGCGCCACTTTCGAGAAGCCCCCGGAAATTTCCCATGACGACGCCGCGCCAGCCGTGCAGTCCGCCGATCCGCCCACGCCGGTCAAGGTCGTCGAGCTGCCCAAGCCCTTGCCGCTTCCCGGCCAGTTGAAACGAATCGGCAAGGACGGCAAGCCCGAGCCGGAAGCCGCCGATCCGACCGTGCGCGTCAATCAGGCCAACGCCGCCGCCCGCGTGCAGCCGGTGCGCAACGGCTTCATCAATTCGATGCAGGTCTATCCCTTCGTCGATGGCGCGCTCTATCAGGTCTATTCCTCGCCCGGCGAGATCACCGACATCGCGTTGCAGCCTGGCGAGCAACTCGTCGGCTCCGGTCCCGTCGCCGCCGGCGACACCGTGCGCTGGATCATCGGCGACACCGAAAGCGGCGGCTCGACCGCCAAACAGGTCCATATCCTCGTCAAGCCGACGCGGCCCGAGCTGATGACCAACCTCGTCATCAACACCGACCGGCGCACCTACCACATGGAACTGCGCTCGACCGAGAAGACTTATATGGCCTCGGTCTCCTGGCAGTATCCGCAGGACCAGCTCATCGCCCTGCGCCGCCAGAATGCCGAGGCGCAGGCAGCGCAGCCGGTCTCCACAGGCCTCGACCTGGCCCGCGTCAACTTCCGCTATGACGTCACGGGCGACCGGGCGCCATGGAGGCCGCTGCGCGCCTTTGACGACGGCAAGCAGGTGTTCATCGAATTTCCGCGGGGCATTGGTCAGGGCGAGATGCCGCCACTCTTCGTGGTCGGCCCCGAGGGCGACACGTCTGAACTCGTGAACTACCGGGTGCGCGGCGCCTACATGATCGTCGATCGGCTGTTCGCCGCCGCCGAACTGCGCTTCGGCGGCGATAAGGACCAAAAGCGCGTGCGGATCACGCGCACCGACGGGATGAGAAGCGGTCCGTTTTCATGGTTTCAAGGCTCGAATGAAGCGCCGCATGCGCCGGCCCCCCAAAGCGATCACAAAGGACAAGCGTCGTGAGCCCAATCGATCCAGGAAAGGAGAAGGGGCCCGGCAAGGACGACGACGGCCGGCCGCTGACCGGCGAGCCGGCCTCCGCCATGCGGCTTCGTCCGGAGCCGCCGCGTGTCACCCGGCTCTCGCGAAAAGTCCTCGCCGGGCTCGGCCTTATCGCCGGCCTCGCCCTCGGCGGGGCGCTAATCTATGCGCTCCAGACCCGCAATGGTCGTCAACAAGGGCAGGAACTCTATTCCACCGACAACCATGCGACCCCCGATGGGCTCGCAAGCCTGCCAAAGGACTATACGGGCGTGCCGAAGCTCGGCCCGCCGCTTCCTGGCGATCTTGGCCGGCCGATCCTCAATGCAAAAGATTCGGGCCTGCTCGCGCCGGCGGCGCCGACCGCGACGCCCAATCCAAGCGTGAGCGCCGAAGAGCAGCGTCGGCAGCAGGAAATGGACGCGGCGCGAACGGCGAAATTATTCGCCCCAACTGAAACGCTGACCGCCAACGCCAATTTAACGACGTCGGCCGGACCCGTCGCCCCGCAGACCGATCTCGCGAGCTTGGGGCTCGCGCCGCAGGCCGCGACCCCCTCCGCTCAGGACCGCCAGCTCGCCTTCCTCAACCAGACGTCGGACAAACGCACAGTTTCGCCGGATCGCGTCGCCGCGCCGGCGTCCGCCGACATCCTCCAGGCGGGCGCTGTGATCCCGGCGGCGCTGATCACCGGCATCCGATCCGATCTGCCCGGCCAGATCACCGCCCAGGTGACCGAGAACGTCTACGACAGCCCGACCGGCCACATCCTGCTCATCCCGCAAGGCGCGCGGGCAATCGGGCAGTACGACAACGGCGTCGGCTTCGGTCAGCGGCGCGTGCTCTTGGTCTGGACCCGGCTGATCTTTCCGAATGGGCGGTCGATCGTGCTCGAGCGTCAGCCCGGCGCCGATTCGCAAGGGTACGCTGGCCTCGAAGACGGCGTCGACTACCACTGGGGCGAACTCTTCAAGGCGGCCGTTCTCTCCACCATCCTCAGCGTCGGCGCCGAGGCCGGAACGAGCCAGAATGAAAACAATCTGGTCCAGGCGATCCGAGCGGGCGCCTCCAACAGCATCAGCAACACCGGCGAGCAGATCGTGAGCCGTCAGCTCAACATCGCGCCGACGCTCACGATCCGGCCAGGCTTCCCCGTGCGCATCATCGTCACGCGCGACCTCGTGCTCGAACCTTACGGAGGCTGAAATGTCCAAGTTGAAACTCGGCCCGATCCCCGACGCCAAGCCGGTGAAAGTGACTCTCGACCTTCCCGCTAGCCTGCACCGCGATCTCGTCGCCTACGCTGGTGTTTTGGGGCGTCAGACGGGGCGGCCAGTCGCCGATCCGATCAAGCTGATCGTTCCCATGCTGGAGCGCTTCATCGCGACCGATCGGGGATTCGCAAAAGCGAGAAAGGAACAGTCATGAACGTCGGCCAACGATGATTTATTGTTTGATAGTCATCGTTGCTCGCGATTTTCGACCATGTTCCGCGCCCGGACGAGAAGACGATGAAGCAGCGGATTGGAGTTGGATGCCAGCCAAATGGCCTTGACTGGGATGGCGCTGTTTTCTCCCGCCAACGGCCGCCAGGCGACGCCGGGCAGAACTGACCGCGCGAGGGCATCGCCGGCAATGCCGAAGCCCGCGCCAAACATAATCTTGGCCAACAGCGTGACCTGCGCCGCGTCGCAAATTTCGATCTCCGGCCCGGCCCCGGTTTCGCCGATTCGCTCCAGGAGACAGGAATCGAAAAGCGGACCGTTTTTTCCGCGCGGGACGAGCAGACGCTCGCTTTGCAAGTCCGACCAGCGAAGTTCTTCGCGCGCAAGTAGCGGGTGACCAATGGGCAGACAGACAAACAGCTGTTCACGCCAGAGAATTTCCGATCGGCAGCCTTTGTCGAGACAGCGATCCCAGACGAAGGCGACATCGAGTTGACGGCGTAACACCGCAAGCCGATGCTCGCAACAGGGGCCGTCCACCAGGAACGAGCTTGCCGCCGAGCGGTCTTCGCCGACGCGGCGCAATAATTCGACGACAGCGCCGCTTCCGAGCGGCGCGCTGATGCCGATCTGGAGGATCGCGTTTTCTCTGGCGCCCAGGGAAGCGTGCGTCGTCTTGTCCCTTAGCGCTTCATAATGCGGGCGAACGTCATTGACCCAACTGCCGCCTTGTTCGGTCAACAGCACGCCGTTGTGACATCGCCGGAAGATTGCAAATCCGAGCGCGTCCTCAATATCGTGGATACGACGACTCAAGGCGGATGCTTCAACACCCAGCGCCAGCGCTCCACGATGAAAGCTTCCATGTTCGCACGCTGCAAACACGTAATGTAAAAACCGCAATATGGAATAGTCTATTCTTCTAACAAATTTGCTGCTCAATTCGATTGTCTCCAATATATCATTAACTGCAATGATATATTTTATATATTGTCGAGACGGAGCGCGTCGCGAATAGTATTGTAGTTTCACATTATGCAGTCAATAATTGACCGAATCGTTGATAAGTTTGGTGCCTTTTGAATTGTTAACGAACCCGGTGCTGCGGCTGTGCGCTGTCCTTCCGGCGAAACCGCCAATGACAACATTCCGACTTTGGTTGCCACGATCGTAGTCATCGGGATCTCGGTGAGGCGAATTATTCAGCGCCGATTAACGGGTCCACTCGTGAAGTAGCTGACTACGCGGTCGGAAAGCTTTTCTATTTCATTTTCCGTGAAACCAACTGCTTCGCAAACCTGGTTCATCGCTGGCCACCAGCGATTGTTTAGCAGCTGATCAAGGCCCTGAGGTATGATTGTTTTCCTGGCTTGTTCTGTCAGATAGGGCGGAAGGAAGCATAGTGAGATCGCCTGCAAACCGAGGCATTCCTTGTTCATGAAAAAAAGCCAAAATGGAAACTTTTCATCGAGACGGCCTACATATTTGCGTACCTCAGGGATTTCAAAAATCTCGCGCCTGTCATCGTCGTATCCGTGAAATACAATGTCCAGTTGCTCGAACCGAGCGCGGATCTTCTCCACGGACGAGAGACAGTCCTTGAACACGGAAATGGCAGCGTCGATGTCCCCACGCTCAACCTCATCGCGAGTGATCAAGATTACCAGCGGGTCGAACTGAGCAAGCGTCATGAGTGGAGCCTTTTCCGCGTACCGCCGCTATCTTCCGACTGCACTAAACAATTTCGACATACCTGGATAAAGTTGACGCCTTTTGAACCGTTAACGAACCAGGTGCTGCCGCCGTCCGCTGTCTTTCCGGCGACATCGCTAATGACCAACAGAGGACACCACGACTACTCAACCGACTTTTCAATGAAACCAAGCGTGTTGGCGTTTTCGATCAGCGTCCGCACCTTCGCGCGATCAAGGCCTGATGGAACCTCCGCGTCGATTTCCAGTCGGAGCTTCACCTCGCTCCCCGGCAGCGTTGTCAACTGCTCGACGATAGCCTCTACTATCTGATGGATGTCCCTCGCTGGTCTCTCCGCGGAAATCATCACCGCGCCGGTGAACCGGGTCGGCTTCCTCTCTATAGGAGGTGCAGTCGGTCCATCGCCCGGGGACGGACCGCCGACGGGCATTGCGCCGTCGCCTGTTCCCATAGGCGTGCCGGTGGAAACAGGCGGGGTTGGCGCCGGGCGGTGCGCCTCCGCCACAGCCGGATTCACGATGACGCTGTCGCTGTCGATCACGATTACGGCGTTTACCGCCCGCTCGATCGACAGACCTAAATAGGTGTCCGACTTTTCGTCCCATCGTTCAGCGTAGGCGAACGGGCCGGGCAACATTCCGCTCACCGCCGCCTGTACGGCCTTGACCAGGACATTCTGGCCCTTGAGACGCGGCAGATAGATGTAGCGATTGAGGTATTCCCGCAGATCCTTTAGCGACAAATGAGGCTTGTCGTTCCAGATGTACTTCTGGAGATCGCGGTCGAGGCGCGACGGCCCCAACTCGACGAGCAAGCCCTCCTCAGCCACCAGTTTCTTGCTGGCCCGTGCCAGCAAACCGTCCTGCGCCGGAATCTTGCCCGACACCCACTCCCAATCAGCCTGGGCGCTCTCTTGCGCCGGATAGTGCAAATAGCACCACGCCTCTTTCAGGCGCGTCTTCATCGTCTCCTTCGCTTCGGCCAACTTGGCCTCGGCGAGCTTCTGGTCGCTAGGTCGGAGTTCAAGGCGCTCCTTGTCGCGGACGATTTCTCCCCACGCCAGGGAGGCGCGCACGGCATCCCTCAGATGGTCGAGTTGCCGAGCTTCCGCAGCGATGAACACCAGCATATTGCGATAGACGCGCGGCGTGCTGCCGCGTTGCATGAGGATGTCTTTCGCCTCGACCAGCGCATCCGAGCCCTCGCGTCCGTTATGCGGATGCTTTACGCCCAACACGACGACGCGCACACCGCCCGCTTCATCGGGGACTTCCGCCGATGAGGCCGGCGCGACCTGCACGGCGTCGAAATGCCCCCGATCCGCGAGGCCATTCACATATTTGCCGAGTTCCACGTCGATCGTCACGTCAACCAGCGCCGACTCGATCTGCGCTGCCTTGTCCGCCGCGATGCGGTTGAGGCTCGCCGACATCGAGTACCAATACCGGCCAAGATCGGCGTGCATGAACTTGGCCTGGTTGGTCAGTCGTCGCAGCGCATCGCCGAAGATCGCCGGACGCTCGCCCGGCTGAACGACACCGAGATTGATCTGCTTATCGTCGAGGCCAGTGTTCTGCTGCTGATGCGTAGGCGCCGTTCCCATGAAGATCGTGCGGGCAACGCGCCGAGTTGCCGAGTAGCGGTTGAGGTTGGGCGCCGACTGGTCGATCTTGTATGGCGTCGACGCCGTGCCATCGACATCGCCGGCGATGATCGATTGCCAGCTCACGTCGAGATAATGGAGCAATTCCGGCTCCACACGGGGCGAACTAACCGCTACGCTGCCCGGCATGATCATGACAGACGGATCGCCGTTCATCCAAAGCTCGTGAATGGCCTGCGCCATCAAGCGCAAGACGCCTCGCGTACGCTGAAATTTTTCAAGCGAGCCCCAAGTTGTGTAGAGCTGATCGAAAAGCTCAGGATGGATTGGATAGGCCTTCTCCAGCTTCCGCCGATAATCCTCGTCCGCGCAGCCTTGGGGGAAATCGTTGGCGTTCTCACGGTAAAGCTTGGCGAACTGCTTCAGCGTGTTGTCGCGGTGATGGAACTTGTCGCCAGCGATTTCCTTGAACAGCCGTCGCCGGACGATCTCATAGCTCTCCTCCTGGCTCGCCGGCCGCCACGACGATTCCACGCGACTGAAGGTCTGCTTGAGGCGGGCCAACGCCTCCTGACCACCTTCGCCGCCCACCTCGATCTGCGATGCCGGCAAGGAAGCAACCAGCAGGGTGCCCGGGCTCGCCTTGACCGCCTCGGTCAATGACTGGACGAAGGAAAGGTTCGCGTCGAACGAACCGGACGGCAAACCCTCGACCTTATAAATCTGCCGCAGATAGGCGACCCATTCGTCGATCAGGATCAGGCACGGCGCATACTTCTTGAACAGCGTTTCGAGCAGCTGAGACCCCGGCGCAATGCCGTTGGCGTCATTTTCGGCCAGCATATCGAAAGCTTCCGGGCCGCCGAGCTGCCATGCCAGCTCTCCCCAGGTCGTGCGGATCTTACGGCCGCCTTCGGCATTGATCACGTCCTGCGGTCCGCGCGAGGTGCCGACCAGCACCGCACGATTGATCGCATTCGGCACGCTCAGCCCATGTTTATCGAGCAACTGATCTAGTCCCGACAGGTCCTGGACAGGCGTCGGTCCCGCCATGTGATAGAGGGCCAGCATCGAGTGGGTCTTGCCGCCGCCGAAATTGGTTTGCAGTTCGACGACCGGATCGCCGCCGCCGCCAGAGAGCCGCTTGGCTGCGCCGACCAGAAGGGCGCTTAATCCCTCGGTCAGATAGGTTCGGCTGAAAAACTGCCGTGGCTCGCGATATTCGGGCGGCGCGCTGCCGGAATGCACCTTGGCGAGATCAGCAGCGAACTCGGCCTGCTGGAATTCGCCGGTAGCGACATCCTGGTGCGGCTCGACCACCTCGCGCCAAGGAAGGAGCCCCGCTACGGTCTCGACCGAGATTTCCAAGCGCTGAGTTTTCCGGCGTTCCTCGTTGCGCTGAAGCTCGGTGAACTTGGTGCGCAGGATTGTGTCGCGCATCTTGCCGAGTTGCTCGGCCGTTTCTCCGGCACTGATCGCCTCCATAAGCCGGCGCATGGTATCCAGCGCGCGTTCGGCGTCGTCATAGGTGAAAGTCTCGTTGTGCGAGAGCTTGTTGCGGACGTCGCCCAGCTCATTGACCAGCGACCGCTCGGCGCGGCCGAGAACGGCCTTGAACGCCTCGCTCCAGAAGCGATCCATCGCATTGAACAGCGCCGCCTGATCCCAGCCGACCTCGCCGTTGCTGCTGGGGCGCAGGCTCGGCAGCTTCTCCAAAACCTGGACCTGCCAGTGCCCCTTGAGGGAGGTTTCGAGCCTCTTTTCGACGAAGGGGATCAGCGCTGCCGGCAGCAGTTCCATCCCTTCAAACACATATTGGCGCGTACTCTTTGCCACGTCCCGTTCCCCCTCAAATATCCAGCCGGATCTGGCGATCCCCGCTCGTGTCATGGATGGCCGCCGCAGCCTTCGTCAGCTCGGTCCAGTCGGCGATCAAGGCGTTGTAGGCCGTGGCCTCCTTCGCATCCTTCCGCTTGTTGGCGCTGATGTCGTAGAGGCAGTAGGCGAGATCCTTCACGGCCTCGGCTTGGGTGTTGATCTTCTTCAGCAGGACGGCGGTATCGTGGGAGATGCCGTCCTTCTCATGCTGCCGGACCAGATGCTGGAGGCACTCCCACACCGTCAGGTGGCGGTCCTCCTCCGGGTTCCAATCATCATCGAGTTCGTCGCGCGAAAGGATGCGGACCTTGTTCGCTGCACTTTCTACGATTCCAGCGTGTCTGACGCTTTCGACCGAAATGCCGCGCGCCATAGCGATGCTGTTGGCAGTGCCATAATCGCCGGCTTTCAGCCCATTCTGCTCGAACCAGGTGATCGCGAAGCGGGTATCGGCATCGAACTCGCCCTGAATACCGCCAAGATACTCGTCCAGTTCCTTGTTGATGAGCTGAAGGGCGGTCTTCACGCTCATTGGGCTGTCGCCGGCCTCCAACACAGCTCTGTAGCGTGAAAAGACCCCCATGCCGGGGCCGATAGCCGATTGGGGCATGTCCGCCGGAGCGATGTTGGCCGCCTGAAGCTTCGCAATCTCGGGCGGAAGCTCTCGCTTCAACGCGCGGGTAAACTCGGCCAGTGTAATGACCCCTGCGGCAGGATCTTTCTTGCGGCAAACCAGTACCACAGAATTTGCAAGGGCATTTGTGCCCGCTGCAATCGTTCTTGCTGCCCGCTCCGTACGAACAGGCCAGGTCCGTAGCGATCGAATATCCTGACGTGATAACGGCTTGCAAAAAGGTTGCCCAACCAGTCGAACTTAGGCCGTCTTGTTCAACCTCGCTTTGTTTAAAGGCATAATAAATTGTGGCAGGAAACGATGCTGACGACTGACGTGCGAGGCTATAGATCGCCGCAGTCATGCCCGTGAGAAAGTGTTCCTCAGCTTTCCTTTTGCCGCCGTGCCGATAGGGCGTTGCCACCAATTCCTCTTCCTTCGGAACAGCAATGGTACTACTGAGATCTGGATACACATCCCTGATATTACGCCTGAGCCAGACATAGAAATAGTCGGACAGATCGGCATAACCGATGTTGTCGTAATATGGCGGATCGGTCGAGATGACCGCCCCCTCGGGCAAACGTACATTCTGCGCATCGTGCTGAATCTCAGTGCCGTCGGCGTTTGGTCCCAGACCAGAAAGTGCCTTCCAGACCCAATCGACTGCGCCCAAAAAATTCCCTGTGCTTTCGCTGAAGACATTGCACTCGGCGAAATCCCAAGTCATCGGGATCGCCTGCCGTGCAAATGTGAATCGGATAAATTCAGATGACGACCATGTGGCGATGGAACTGCACGCATCGGCGAGCCGGTCAATCGCAAACGATAAATACACGCTCACTGCCTCGGCATAGGCCTTGGCTCCAATACCGCCATCACGCAATGGGGTGGGATCGGAGGAGATTCCGGCGGCCAATGCGTCAGCCTCAATCTGCGCCCGTGCCTCGCGCACAAGATCGCTGAAGGTGTTCAGCGCTACCAACTGCCGATCGGTAAACAAATCACCGAAGGTTTCCATTCCGTAGGCAGGTGGCGAGAACCACCGCGGATTCTCCGGCTGACGTTGCTCCGGCTTCCAAGTTGGTGCCGCGGAAAAGGCAATCGCGCCATGCTCAGGTGTTGGCGCAACATAGGTGCGCGCGCCTTTGCCTTCGGCCACGATCGCGATCAAGGCTTGGCCCATCGCCCCAGACTTTCCAGCCGAAGTGATGTGCTTGGGTGTGATCGCGGTATCCGACATCAAGCAGCGGAAATTCGCGCCGCGACCTGCCTTGGTGCCTTCCTTGGCTGCGGCGATCTCGGCTTTCGTGCCGCCATGCCTGATCCGGTAGGAGATGGTCTTCGCCTGCTTGTCGATGATGGGTTCAACCCACGCCTCCTTGCTGGCCTTAGTGCTGAGCAGGAAACTCGATGCGATCGGCACCTGCACGTTCGAGAATGCGGGGTCGGGGCTGGGCACAGTCCGCGCCCAGATCCAGGCAATCACTGTCGCCTTGCCGCCGCCGTACTCCTTCGGCAGGTCCACTTGCGGGTAGAGATGCCCGATGCGTTCCCACGCCTTCTCGCGCATCCATTCACCGTAAAATTTTACGTCCTCAGCCAATCCTTCGGCATTGCGGTAGAACTGCCGGTCCTTCGCGCCAGGATGGATCGGTTCCTTGTTCTTGAACTTCGGCGGGATCTCGATCATCGCCTTGCCGATCATCACCGCGACCGGATTGAGATCGGACCCATAGGCTGGCAGGCCGAGGCGCTGCGCCTCAAGCGGAATCGACCCGCCGCCTGAGAACGGATCATAGATGGACGGCAGCACACCGCCGCAGGACCGTCGGATTTCCGCTCGCGCGCGTTCCAGCACTTCCTCGTTCGTCGAGTTTTCCCAGACCACCAGTTCTTCGATGATTTGGAATAGTCGCTTGCGCTCGATGTCCGCTGCGCAATCCTCCAGCGTCGGCTCTGGCGTGTCAGGCAAATTGCCCTGCGCGTCGGCCTTGCGGACTCGCCAAGTCTTAAGGCGCACGACCAAGTCCGACTCCGCCTGCTTACGGATTTTCGGGTCGTCCAGCAGCTTGTCCGCATAACCCGAAGGGTCATCGACAAGCTGCGCAAACAGCACCGCCCGGCACGCCGCCAGCGGCCGCCGCGCCCACCACAGATGCAGCGTGGACGGATGCCCATGCCGGATCGACTTTTCCCGCGCCGAAGCCGCGTTGATTGCTTCAAGAGGGATGGCGACTTCGATGAGTTTCTTTTTGTGAGTCATGCTTTGCTCGTCTTTCTAAGTCGCACTTTGTAGGCATAAGGGCCTGTCTCTTCGATCAGAACCCGATCTCCCGCCTCTGCCTCATGCAATTCAAAGAAATCTCGGATCCATCCGCGCGCACGGAAAAATCTCTTCGATCCGTCGAGATCAGTGTGAATGGGTGCGCTTCCACCCCAGTCCACAATTACCTCGCGCGCGGCCTTTTCATGCCGGTTTGATCCTCCGACGGCATCCTCGGGAAATCGCTCGAAGAATGAGCGCAGGTAGATGTGGTTGTGATCGATATTGCCCTGGGTGATCTCAACCTGGCCAATCAGCGCGCCGCTCGTCGTGGGGCATGAAGCGGACGCGACCAATCGAACTGGCAGCTCTTGCTGGGCCTTGAGGACAGGGGACTGCTGTGCGGAATTCAGCGGAGCGGCAGATATGCCAGGCACAGACTCAACCAATTCGCCAAGCTGGCGGGCGATCGCTGCAGAAGCGTCGTGATCCAGCTCGACCCAGGTGACGGCTCCAGCCCGGTGCCGGTAGGCTACGGGAGGGGAAAGCCGCTGCACGTCGGCAAGCTTCCATGGCGTGTTCCATTTTGCCACTTCGCCTGAACGGATCATGTGATCGGGGATGCGATGATGCTCAAAACTGGCAATCATCTCATCCGGTGACAGCGGCGCGCCGACATCGACCAGCCGCGCGACGCCATACACAGAACCAGTTCCCTTCCGAATAAGGCCGAATGAACCGCGATACGCCGCCGACGACGATCGCATTTCCCAATCCTTCGTTCTGTCGAGGATGTATCCGATCCAAGGATCGGCGATGATCAGGCCTTTGGTGATCCTCATCGTGGCGCCTCCGCGCGTTCGAGTAGGCGCGGCAGGTGGAACTGGATCGCCGTCTCCAGAAAGGATGGCTCACGCTCAACAAGGGCGCCGCGCACATACCGCGGCTCATGGGCAAAGCCGGCGGCTACCGGGACAATGGCGAGAATGAACTTTTCGGGCTCATGGAGCGACGTGATGACTTCCTGACGGGTGATCATCACACTCTCTGCGCCGTCGATGCGCCCCTTGACCTCGATGAAGCGCAGATGCCCCGATTTTGGATCGTGCGAGGCGATGTCGTAGCCGATCTTCTGGGCGGAGACGTCGGCCGGTGCGTTCCCCAGCGCGCGTTCCGCCGCCATGACAGCTTCCATCGCCGCAAGCTCGATCTGCCGGCGCGCCGCGGGGTCTTCCGCGAAGTGGTTTGGAACGCCCAGCGACGTGACAGGCGATTGGCGCGCTTCCAGCAGCCCACGCGGGATGACGACCATGCCGCCCCGCACGCGCGGCGGCTGCGATGAGATGAACCGTTCCCGCTCAAGCTGGTCCATGCGGCGCTTCTGCCGTTCCGCAAGGTCTTCGGCCCGGCGCTGGGCATTCTGCCAATTCACCCGCGTCTTCTTACCGGCCCGCTCCTCTTCCTTCAGCTCGAAGGCGCGCGAGTCCCAGTAGTTGATCTCCTTCTTAAGTCGCGCGCGAACTTCCTGCTCGACCTTTTCGATCTCGGGCAAGCGCCGCGCCTTGACCTCAGCGACATGGCCCTGGGCCAATTCGACCGTAGCAAACCGGATCGCGGTCTTCTCCAGATCAGTGGTCAGCCAACTCTCGTCCAAGAGATCGCGCACGCTGGCGACCTCCTCCGGCTTGCCTGGCCGCAGATTCAAATGCGGCGCAATGCCCGCGTTGACGGTGTTGCCGGCCTTGTCGATGGCGGCGAATTGGAGCCGCTGCGAAATGACATGCGGCTTGCCTACGCTGGTGACGCGACCGTCCTGAACGGTGTGCTCCAGCAGGAAGATCGCCGACAGCGCGTCGCCAGCATCAGTGTCGTCCACCAGGATCGCGCCCTGCCGCATGATCTGCTCATACTGCTCGCGGATCAGGCTGATAACGGCTTCAAGCAGCGGATGCCCTGGGCAGACGAAGGCGGCGACCGGCTGCTGGTTGATTTTGTCCTTCTCGAAGCAGATCCGCTCATATTGCGTCTGGATCGGCGCGCCCGTCCCGATCTGACGATCCCGCTCGCGGATGCGCACGGGCACATGCGTGATCTCCCAGCGCCCTTCCTCGCGGCGCTTGATCCGGCCGCCCAGATGCTGAAACGCCTCGACGAAAAAGCTCTGGATGTGGTGCGGCTGAAGGCGCAGCGCCTCGGCCCGCTCCATTTCAAGGCGCAATTCCTCGACCTTGGCTTCCGGCATGGTGTCATTGGTCAGCGCACGGCGACGCAGCAGTTCGAGCAAGTTCGCCTGGTCAACGGCGCCATCGACCTGCTGGAACAGGCGCGCTTTGACCTCTTCCTTCTCGCCATACTGGATCGCCTCGAACAGCAGGTCCTTGAGCGCCACGCCGTCGAACAATTCGCCGAGCACATCATAGACACGGCCGCCCAGCGCCTCGCGCGCCGCCTCAAGCTTTTCGAGAAGGCGCGCATAAACCTCGCCCTCGCGCGTATCGGCCGCGACGAGATTCCACAAATGGCAAACCTCGGTCTGGCCGATGCGATGGATGCGGCCGAACCGCTGCTCGATCTTGTTCGGGTTCCACGGCAGGTCGTAATTGACCATGAGGTGGCCACGCTGAAGGTTCACGCCTTCGCCCGCCGCATCGTTGGCGATGAGGACCAGCATGTCCTTATCCTGCATGAAGCGCTCGACGACCTTGCGCCGCTCTTCACGCGACACGCCGCCGTGGATCACTTCCACCGCCTCGGGATTGCCGAGCCGCGCCCGCACCTTGTCGAGCAGGTAGTGCAGCGTGTCCTTGGGCTCGGTGAATATGATCAGCTTGCGGCGATTGCCGGCGGAATCGATCATGAGATCGTCGTCGAGGATACGATTGAGCTGGCTCCACTTCGTGTCCACGCCGGAGCGCAACACGCCGAGCGACATCGTTTCCAAGCCCTTCAGCGTTTCCACCTCCAAGGCCAGCTGCTCGACCGTCTCAGCCGTCGTGGCGCCGGTCGAGATCAGATCCTCAAGCTCGTCGATCTCCTCCTGACCATATTCCTCGATGTTGCGCAGCATGTCGGCGTTGATCGCCGGCTCGCCCACGCCGACACGGCGGCCCTTGGCGGCAAGGCGCGCCTCACCCAGCTCGCTTTCGAGTCGCTCGCGGCGCCGCTTGAGGGACTGGTAGATGGCGGCCGGCGACGACGCGAGGCGCCGCTGGAGAATCTGCAAGGCGAAGCCGACATTATTGCGCTTCTTCCCGTCACCCTCCGCGAACCGCTGCACGCGGTTCATCTCGGTGCGCACATATTCGGTGACGGCGGTGTAGAGCGCAGCCTCCCCTTCCGAGAGCTGATATTTGACAGTGCGTGCCCGTCGCTCGGGGAAAAGGGGCCGGCCGTCGAACTTCAGCAGTTCCTCCTTGGTCAGCCGCCGCATCATGTCTTCGGTGTCGGCATAGTGGACGCCATCGCGGAACCGGCCCTCGAACCGGTCGCCGTCGAGCAGCGCCATGAAGAGCTGGAAATCCTCTTCCTTGCCGTTGTGCGGCGTCGCAGACATCAGCAGCAGGTGCCGGCAGACCTGGCCAAGCTTCTGGCCGACCTGATAGCGGCGCGTATATTTGACTTCGCCGCCGAAATAGGTGGCCGACATGCGATGCGCTTCGTCGCAGATGATCAGATCCCATTCCCGCGCGCTCATGAGCTTCTCCTGAAGCTCCTCGTTGCGCGCCAGCACGTCGAGACGGACGATCAGCCGATCCCGGTCGCTGAACGGGTTGCCCGAACGCGAGTTCTCGATCATGTCGCGGGAGAGGATGTCGAACTCGAGATTGAACTTCTGGCCGAGCTCGTCCTGCCATTGCTCGACCAGGCTGCCCGGCGCAACGACAAGACAGCGTTCAAGATCGCTGCGGGCGATCAGCTCCTTCATCAACAGTCCGGCCATGATCGTCTTGCCGGCGCCGGGATCGTCGGCGAGGAGGAAGCGCAGCGGCTGGCGCGGCAGCATCTCGCCATAGACCGCCGAAATCTGGTGCGGCAGCGGATCGACCAGACTCGTGTGGATCGCCAGATACGGGTCGAAATAATGCGCCAACTTGATGCGGTTGGCTTCCGTCACGAGGCGCAGCAACGCGCCATCGGCATCGAACGACCAAGGCCGCCCGTTCTGCTCGACCTCAAGGCGATGCTCGTCGTCCCGGTAAAGAACAGCCTCGGCCATCGTGCCATTGTGATCGCGGTAAACGACGCTGATCGCCTGATCGCCGATCCAGTCAACTGAAACGACATGCACGGCCTGCGCCGAGGCCACGCCCCGCACAGATGCGCCGTTCTTTATCTCCTCAAGCCGTGCCGCCATCAGTCGGCGCTCCCCAGTTCTTTCACAGCTGAAGCTCCGCCTTCTCAAGCGCGGCCTCAGTTTCTTTGCGGTTTATTGTTACGATATGCTGCGATCTCGCACTCTGCTTTGCTGCATCGCCAAGCAAACCAAGGCGTTTCAGAACATAAAAGAGCATGGCATAGCGAACGGAGATGATGTCGCCGCCACGGTCGAAACCATAATCCTTGGCGACCACCTTCTTCTGGCTTTCGGTGAGATCAGGGTGCGGCCCAATGATGATGTCGAAATAGTTGTTCCAAAGCCAGTCCTGCTCGCCCGATGCACCGGGGTCGCCTTTGCCACCGACCTCCAGAATCCTGGGCAGGAGGAAGTCCTTGAACTTGTGCTCAAGGTGGCAGTAGGCTCGGGCGTGCCAGCGAAAGTCGTCATAGCCGAAGGCGTGCGGCGTAATTCTGCGCCAGATTGGATCTGGGCGCGCCTTGTTCATCGACTGGTAAAAAATATCAACAGAGACGCCTTCGCGGATGGCGTCGAGGATCTTGCGCAGAACCTCAATGTTGATGTCCCGCTTGGGGGTCAGGGCGACGTCGGCTCTAGGAAGCGCGGCAATCCACGAATCGCTCGCGGGCACGGCCCCTTCGGCGACCGAACGAAGCTGCGAGAGATAGATGTAGGGGTCCGGTTCAAGGAAGCGCAGAACGAACTTTTCGGCGGCGACGTAGCGCTTGGCGCGGGTGTCATACTCCATGTTTCCCGGCGCGCGCTCCTGATAGAGCGTCAAGTCCTTGGACGCCTGCGGCACCGAAACGCCGAACGCCTCCACGAGGTCGGCCCGGTTGATCGAGCTCTCCCAGAACAGCCGGAACTCGATGAATTCGAGCCGGCGCCCCACTCCCCATTTCAACGTCGCCCCCGCCTCTGTCATTAACCCCGCCTCGCACAAATGAGCATAAAAACTATATGGACAGCCTGTTGACGTCCGTGTATTTATTATTCCCATTAGCAGCGTCCGTCAATGGGCCATTGCAGGCAGAAGGGGCGTGGCATGCCGCGGCAGGGCTCGAAATGGCAGATCACCGGCAAGCTGGCGGCATTGATCGCTGCTGGCGCGGCGCCCCGACAATAAGCTGCGCTCGGAAGGAGAGCGGTCATGACCATTGCGCATCGATCCACCTTGGTTGTTCATGGCCGCCTCGCCATGCGGGAGTGCCGGCTCGCGGCGAGTCGTGACGGTCGTCACGGACTTCAGGTTATGTCCTTCGAGCAGGCCGCCGTTCGGCTGGCGGGCGGCTTCGCCCGCTCCATTGACGACGAAAGCCTGCGCGCGGCCATCCAGGCGGCCATGCCTGCCACGCCGATGGGCGAGCTGGAGAGCATCAAGGCTCTTCCCGGCATGATCGACGCGGCGGCTGACACCCTCCACAAAGCCTGGCGCGCGGGCATCGATCTTGCCGCACGCGCGGCCGACTATCCGCGTCTCGCAGCCATCGCACGCCTAGAAGCCGCCGCCCTCGACCAGCTTCCGCCCGGGATGATGCGGCCTCTCGACATCGTGGCCGCCGCAACCGCCCGAATCGGCCATGCGCCGGCGGTCCTCGGCCCGTTGGAGATCGCCGGCCTTACCGAACTCTCGCCCTGCTGGCGACCGCTGCTCCAGGCCCTTACCGCCCATATTCCCGTGCGGTGGTCGGCCGGCCCGAGGAGCGTTCCCGCGTGGCTGGACGGCACCGGCGTCACGGTCGCGCGCGCACCGGCGCAAGCGCCGGGGATCAGCGCCGTCAGCGCGGCGACGGCCTATCACGAGGCCATCGAGGCGATGCGCTGGGCGCGCGCCCTGCTTGCCTCGGGCGTCTCGCCTTCGGAGATCGCCATCGCGACCGCTTCGCCCGCCGACTATGACGATCATTTCCTGGCCGTGCGCGCCGACGCCAACATCGACCTGCACTTCGTCCATGGCATCCGCACCGTCACCACCCGCGAGGGCCAGGCGGCCGCAGCGCTGGCCGACATCGTGGTCCGCGGCCTGTCGCAGTCGCGGCTGCGCCGCCTCGCGGCGCTCTGCGGGGACAGCGGGCCTTTCGAGACACTGCCCGAAGGCTGGCTGCGCGTTCTGCCGAGCGATGCGCCGCTTTCGACGCCGGGCGCCTGGCACCGCCTGCTGACCCGGTTGACGCCGGAAGACTGGCCCGGCGGCGCCGACCATGCTCCGGCGCTACGGGCAGCGGTCGAGACTCTGGCGAAAGGACCGGACGCCGCCGGCGAGATTGGAGAAGCCTTCCTCAAGGGCCGCGCGCTCGCAATCTGGCGCAAGGCCCTGCTCGCCGGCACCGCCGCGTCGATCGACGCGACGCTCGAAACCCTGAAGCAGGACGACGGACTGGAAGCGTGCGTCTGCGTCGCCTGGATGCCGGCCAGCGCGCTCGCGGCGTCGCCCCGCCGCTTCGTGCGGCTTCTCGGCCTCAATTCCTCGCGCTGGCCGCGCGGGATCGCCGAGGATCGGCTGATCCCGGACCATATCATCCCGACCCCGGTGCTCGACCCGCTGCCGGTCAACCTCGCCGACCGCCGCGACTTCGAGACGATCCTCGCCACGACGGCCGATGCCGTCGTTCTGTCGCGCGCTCGGCGCGACAGTGACGGACGCCTTCTCGGGCGTAGCCCGCTGCTCGCCGGGCGTGGCGACGAAACCTATCTGCGCCGCAACGCGACGCCGGCGCACGCCTTCAGCGAGACCGACCGCCTCATGGCCCGGCCCCAGGAGTTCGCCGCCGATCCGCAAGCGGTCGGCGCGCAGGGCTGCTGGCGCGACTGGCGGCAGGCCGAGATCACTCCCCATGACGGGCTCGTGCGGGCGGATCATCCGCTCGTTCTCGCCATCCTCGGCCGCACCCAGTCGGCCAGCTCGCTGCGCCGCCTGCTGCGCAATCCGCTGAGTTTCGTGTGGGTCTATGCCTTCGGATGGCGTAAACCGCAGAGCAGCGCCGAACCGCTCGTGCTCGACGCGCTCGGGATCGGCGATCTCGTTCATTTGGTTCTCGACCGCGCCTTGCGCGACCTCGAAACCGGAGACGGTCTTACCTCCGCCGACGCCGAGACCATCGAAGCCGCAGTGGCGCGGGCCGCGCAAGCCGTCGCCGCCGATTGGGAAGGCAAGCGTCCGGTTCCGCCGGCCGTCATCTGGAGCCGCACGCTCGACGACGCCCGCGTGTTGGCGGACAGCGCCTTATCCTATGGTGATGATGTCCTGCCGGGCGCACGCTCCTACGGAGAGGTGCCCTTCGGCGGCTCGGAGCCGAAATCCGACGCGAAGACGCCTTGGGATGCGAGCGCGCCGGTCACGATTCCCGACACGGGCTTCAACATCGCCGGCTATATCGACCGGCTCGACATCTCGGGCGACGGCAAGCGCGCCCTCGTGCGGGACTATAAGACCGGACGGCCGCCGCGCGGCGACATCCGCCTCAATGGCGGACGCGAGCTTCAGCGCTGTCTCTACGCCTTCGCGGTGAAGGCGCTCCTCGGCGACGATGTCGCCATCAGCGCCTCGCTGCTCTACCCGCGCGAGCCCGTCGATCTCCAGCTCGATAATCCCGAAGCCGTGCTCGCGGAGATCACGGGCTATCTGCGCGCGGCACGGTCGAGTCTCGCCGGAGGCGCGGCCCTACCTGGCCCGGATACCGGCGGCGACTATGACGACCTCGCCTTCGCCCTGCCGGCCAACGCCAGCGCCACCTATTGCAAACGCAAAATGCCGGCCGCCACGGAGCGGCTTGGCGAAGTCGCTCAGGTCTGGGAGGCGGAATGATGAGCAGCGTGTCCAAGGTGCTGAAGGACAACGGCGCGCGACGCGATGCGATCAGCCTCCATGATCGCTCAATCCTGGTCGAGGCCGGTGCGGGTTCGGGCAAGACCGCCGTCATGGCTGGCCGCATCGCCGCCATGTTGGCCGAAGGCGTCGCGCCCCGTTCCATCGCGGCCGTCACATTCACCGAACTCGCCGCAAGCGAGCTGCTGTCGCGTGTTCGCGAGTTCGTCGCCGATCTCTCGGCCGGCACGATCGCGACCGAGCTGCGCGTGGCGCTGCCCGAGGGGCTGTCCCAAGCCCATCGCGACAATCTCGCCGCCGCCAGCGCCGCGATCGACGAAATCACCTGCTCGACCATCCACGGCTTCTGCCAGCGCCTGATCAAACCCTATCCGGCGGAGGCCGACATCGATCCCGGCGCCGGCGTCATGGATCGTAACCAGGCCGACCTCACCTTCCTCGAAATTGTCGATGGCTGGCTGCGCGAACGCCTGTCCGGTGGCCAGGGCGGCATCCTGGCCGAGATGGTGCTCTACAGCCCCGGCGAGACCGTGGCGCTCATCCACAAGATCGCCGAGAATCTGCGCCGCCGCCCCGCGCTCTCGGCCCCTCCCGTCTCTCCGCTTGACGGCCACCTCACAGCGTTCCGGCAGGCCACGGCGGATTTCGCGAGTTTCATGGATGGCGCGGCGGCAGCCGAGCCGGAAACGGTAACGATCGTCGAGCGGCTGACCGAAATGGCGGCCGGCGTGGCCAGCGGTCCCGATCCCGCGACGCCCGCGGGCCTCGTTCGGCTCCTGACCTCGCGGCCCCACCCGGATCTTTGCACCAAGACCGGCGCCTTCGCCTCCTACCGCAAGAAGGGCAAATGGGCCGCCGCGGCCAAACAGGCCGGTCTCTCCAAGGCCGACGGCGACCGGCTGAACGACGCCGCCGAGACCAACTACACCGCCTGTTGCGACGCCTGGGTTGCGTTAGCGCAGGCCGTCGCCGGCCATGCCCTAGCGGCGCTGATCGACGAAGCGCGTCCGATCCTGCAACGCTATCGCGACCACAAACGCGCCAGCGCCCAGCTCGATTTCGACGATCTGATTTTCGCCGCGCGCGACTTGCTGCGCGACCACGACGCCGTGCGCCGGGCGCTGGGACAGCGTTTCGCCCATGTCCTCGTCGACGAGTTTCAGGACACCGATCCGCTGCAAACCGAAATCTTCTGGCGGCTTTGCGGCGAGCCGGTCGATGGCGATGCCGACTGGAGCCGGTTCCAAATCCGGCCGGGCGCGCTCTTCCTGGTCGGCGACCCCAAGCAGGCGATCTATCGCTTCCGGGGCGCCGACGTCGGCGCCTATGTGCAGGCGCGCGACGCCTTCCGCGCCCAGTACCCCGGCAGCCTCCTGTCGATCTCCACCAACTTCCGCTCCTGCGCCTCGATCCTCGCCTTCGTCAACGAGCGCTTCGAGGCCGTGCTCTCGGCCGATGGCCAGCCGGGCTTCACCGCTCTCGACCCGTTCCATGACGATCGGGGCGGCCTGTGCGTGGTGGCCCTCGACATCGCCGTGGCCGACGAAAACGGCAAGGCCAGCGCCGAACAGCAGCGCGACGCTGAAGCCGACGCCATCGCCGAGTTGTGCGCCCGGCTGATCGAAAGCCACCCCATCATCGACCGTCGCAGCGGCGCCGAGCGCCCCTGCCAGCCGGGCGACATCGCCTTGCTGGCGCCAACCGGCGCGGAGCTGTGGCGCTATGAGGAAGCCTTGGAACGCCGCGGCATCCCCGTGGCGACCCAAGCCGGCAAGGGGCTGTTCCGCCGCCAGGAGATCCAGGATCTGATCGCGCTGACCCGCGTCCTGGCCGATCGCCGCGATACGCTGGCGCTCGGCGCGCTGCTGCGCGGGCCTCTGGTCGGTCTCACCGAAGAACAGCTGCTGGACATCATCTGGGGGCTTCCGCGCTCGGAGGAACAGCCGGATCGGATTCCGCGCCTGGATCTCAGCATCGACCCTGCCGTCATCGCGCACCCGCTCGCGCGCGAAGTCATCGAGCGGCTGCAATCGCTCTCCCGGCGCGGCAACAGCACGACGCCGCACGAGCTGCTCTCGCAGGCCGTGGACGTGATGCGCGTCCGCCCAATCCTCCTTGAGCGCCATCGCGGCCAGGCCGAACGCGCACTCGCCAATGTCGATCTCTATCTCAGCCTGTCGACCGGCTATGCCGTGCGCGGCTTGCGCGCCTTCGCCGAGGCGATGACCGCGGCGTGGTCCGACGAGGCCCGCGCCGTCGAGGGACGGCCCGACGCCCAGGAGGAAGCGGTCGCGCTCTTCACCATGCACGCGGCCAAGGGGCTGGAATGGCCGATCGTCATTCCGGTCAACACCATGACCGGCGTCATGGCGCCCGACAGCGCCGTCATCGACCGCCAGACCGAGACCTTCTATTGCCCGGTCCTGGGTGTCACGCCCGAGGGGTACGAAATCGCGCGTCAGGCGGAAAAGGAGGAGCTGGACCGCGAACGCATCCGGCTCTGGTATGTCGCGGCCACCCGCGCCCGCGAACTCCTCGTGTTGCCCCGGCTCGACGCCACACCGTCGAAATCGGCCTGGATCGGTCTCGTCGATCTGTCGCTCGCCGACCTGCCCGGCCTGGACGTCTCTCACCTGCCTGCCGGCCTCGCGGCCGCAGGTGCGGGCGCGGCCAACACCCAGACGCGCGCGAGCTTCGCCGCCGAAGCCGAAGCCATCGCGGCCGCGCAAACGCGATTGACCTGGCTTGCGCCCAGCCGTGACGAAAGCGCCGCCGGGACCGTGCTGCGGGAAGAAGAAGCCGCGCTCTGGACGGGGGCGGCCGACGATCAGCCTCCCGAACTGGAAGCCGCTGCCCTCGTGCAGGGCGGCCGCGAGCGCGGGCTGATCCTCCACAAACTGATGGAAGAAGTGCTGACCGGCGAAACCCCAGAAACGGAAGCCGCCCTGACCGAACGGGCTGGCCACCTCATCCGCGCCCTCGGCCAGTCCCCGGTCGCCGACCCAGCGACAGGGCTGTCGGCACAGGAACTGTCGGCCTGTGTGGCCCGGACCCTGGCTCTGACTGACATCGCGGCCCTGCGGCCGGGTCTTCTGGCCGAATTTCCCGTCTACTCGGCACAAGCAGCCGACGGCGTGGAAACCGCAACGGTCGGGATCGCCGATGCCCTGACCCTGACGGCGGAGGGGCGCCCCGCCGTCATCGTGGACTGGAAAAGCGACGTGGCGCCGACGCCGGGAACGCTCGATCACTATCGCTCGCAGGTGCGGGCCTATCTCGACATGACCGGCGCCGAGCGCGGACTGATCGTGCTGATGACCTCCGGCGCCGTCATTCCCGTCCTGCCGACGAAACCGACCGAGAGCGAGGCGGCCTGAGCCCATGTCGTCTCTTGCCTGGATCGATTTCGATGAAGCCGAGCGGCAGCGCGCGCAGCGCATCATGGCGCTCTTTCAGGAGCGCGAGACCCGCGACGAGCTTGGACTGGGAGCGATCCGGGATTCCATCGCCGATCACCTGTTTCCGGGCACGAGCACGATCCAGACGCGCCTGCGATACATGCTGTTCATTCCCTGGCTCTATCGGGCGCTGGAAAAGCGCGAAGTCCCCGAGGCGCAACTCCGTGCCGAGGCGCGCGACACCGAGATCCGGCTTGCCGACGCCCTGAAAGCCGGCGGTGAGTCCAACGGCATCATCGGCCGGGATGCAGGACCACGGCTCCAGCGGTTGCCGAGTTCCGTCTATTGGGCCGGGCTCGGCGCGTGGGGCATCCGGGTCTTTTCCGGCTCTCTCGACAGTCTGTTTGTCGCGTTACGGGGCCGAGGCCGGTCTCGCGGTGCATCCAACGGCGAAGACGCTCTGGCCGGCACCCAGACGCCCGCTGTCTGGCATCAGGCCTTGCCCCAGATGCCCGGCGATCTGCTTGAGCGCGCCGTCTTCCGCCTGACCACCGACGAGGCGCAATTTCTCATCGACCGCCTGATCGCCAGCCAGCCCACCGCACTGCTCACGATGCTGGCACGCGAAGGCATCGATGCGGACTGCGACTATATCTGGACACACCCCCATCTATCGGCGTTTCCACCTGCCGCGCGCCGCCTCGTCCACCATGGGGAAATCTTCTCCCATGTGATGCACGGCGCGGCGCTGCTCTATAACCTCGCTCTCAGCGAGTTGCGCCAGCGCGACGACTGGATCGATGACTATCGCAGTCGGCTTGAAGCCTGGAGCGACGAACTCGATACCGGCGCCGTCCGCGCGTGGTCACTTGATGATTTCTGGAATGTCGTGGAGCACCCGGCGCATGCCGTCCGACCGGCCGCCAAGCGCTTCGTGACCAAGTGGCGCGAGCTGGTTCTGGCCGGGACGGAGCAGGTGATCTCGGCACCGGCGGCGCGGCAGCTTGTCGAGGAGCGAGAACGCCGGCTCAAGACCAGCCAGTCCCGCTACGCCAATCACGCCGTTCGCGACCGCTGGACCGGCGCGTCGGGCGCCGACCGCCTCAGCTTCCGCTGGGCGCAGGCCAAATCGCACATGCGAGATCTCGCCCATGCTGAATAGGCGCAGCCTCGATCCCGAACAGCGAACGCTCTACGGAGCCAGTCTTCAGCCGCCGGCGGGCTACGTCTTCGCTGCGGCGGTCGCGACAACCTTCTCCCTCGACTTCGAGACCGCGCTCGCCGTGCCGGTCAGTCTGGCGCTCTTCGCTGCCGAGAACCGCGACGACATTCTCTCTCACCCTCTAGCGCTGCTGGAGGGCGCCGAGCGCATCGCCGGCCGCCTCGTCGCCTTCACCGACGCCGGCCATATCCAGGCGAGCACCCGGCCACATTCCCGCCTTTGCTCGTTGCTCGAACGCATCGTGGTCGAGGTCGCCGCCCCTCAAGGCGGGGCCTTCCATCCCAAGATGTGGGCGCTGCGCTTCACGCCGTTGCGGCCCGAAGACCCAGAGCGCCTGCGACTGCTCATCCTCTCCCGAAACCTAACGCGCGACCGCTCCTGGGATATTGCCGCCACCCTCGACGGCGTGATCACCAAGCAGCCCAAAGCCATCAACCGCCCGATCGCCGACTTCCTTCGCCAGCTCCCGGATCTCGCGACCGTCGGCGCTCCCGAGGGAACGAAGCCCCTCGTCGATGAGCTGGCCGAAGACATACGGCGCGCAGAATGGAGCCTGCCCGAGCCGTTCCAGAGCGTCTCCTTCGCGGTCAACGGCCTCGGCGGCAAGCAATGGCGCCCGGAACCCTGCGCTCGGCTGGGCGTGGTGTCCCCGTTCTGCGACGATCAGACCCTGTCGATGCTCGCTGGCCTGGCCAGCGCCGAAAAGCCCATTTTCATCGGGCGATCCGACGAACTCGCCCAGGTGCAAGGCACCACGCTGGACGGCTTTGCCCGCGTGGCCGTGCTCGACGAGATGGCTGCCACGGAAGATGGCGAGGAGGAGGACGCGACGGCCCTGCAAGGGCTCCACGCCAAGGCGTTCATCGCCGAACGCGGCTGGGACACCGCAATCACGGTCGGCTCAGGAAACGCCACGCGGCCGGCGCTGCTCACCGGCAGCAATGTCGAGATCTTCACGACCCTGACCGGCAAGCGGTCGCGGGTCGGAAGCGTCGAGGAAATCCTTGGCGACAAAGGATTCGGCCGGCTGACGCGGCTGTTCGTCCGCGACGAGACGAGCGCCGCCGATGCCGCGCAACGAGCCGCCGAGGCGCGTTTGGACCAGGCCCGGCGCGAGATTTGCCGCTGCGGCCTCAAGCTCCGTTGCGAGCGTGGCGAGCCCGTCGCCGATGGCGCGCCAGTCTGGCGGGTCTGGCTAGTCCCGTCTCAACCGCCTCCGCTTGCCGGCGTCGGCGTCTTGCGTGTTTGGCCGATCACGCGGGGCGAAGGGCATGCGCGCGATGTGCTGGAGCCGCTTCGGCAGGGACAGCCCGCCGACCTTGGCGCGATGCCGTTGGTCGATCTCACGCGCTTCCTCGCTTGTCACCTGACGGACGAGACGGAAGACGTCTCGATCCTGTTCAGCACCGGGCTCATTATGGAGGGACTGCCCGCAGAGCGCCACGCCGCCATCTTGCGCTCGGTGATCGACAGCAAGGATGCCTTCTTCCGCTATCTCCGGCTCCTCCTCTGCGAATTGGGCGATCCCTTCGCCGCCGCCCTCGCGGCGCAGGACGGGTCGGGTCAGGGCGCCTGGCGCGCGGCCAGCGACGACGCGCCGATCCTTGAGGAGATGGTTCGGGCCTTCTGCCGGGGCGGCGACCAGCTTCGCGCCATCGAACGGCTGATCGCGCGCCTCGAAACCGGCGATGGTGACGATGCCGATCCGATTCCAGCCGAGTTCCGCGCACTCTGGAACACTTTCCGAATTGCGCTCGCCACGCAGGATGCCGCGCATGCCGAATGAACGTTTCCGCGCCGATACGGCGCTCGCTCCTCTCAAGGTCTTCCAGCGGCGCACCGTCGATTATGTCTTCGATCGGCTCTACGGGCAGGATGATCCTGTCCGCCAGTTCCTGGTCGCCGACGAAGTCGGCCTCGGCAAGACGATGGTGGCGCGCGGAGTCATCGCCCGCATGATCGAGCACCTGTGGGACAGCACCAAACGGATCGACATCCTCTACATCTGCTCAAACCAGGCGATCGCCGCCCAGAACCTCAACCGGCTGAACGTCCTCGGGCGGCGCGAGCTGGCCCTGCCGACCCGCATGACTCTCGTCCCTCTGCAACTGCGTGACCAGGTGGGCCTCGACGCCAACAAGGTGAACTTCATCAGCCTGACGCCGGGCACGACTTTCGATCTGCGCTCCGCGACAGGCGTGACGCAGGAACGCGCCCTGTTATGCCATCTCCTGTGCAATCTCGTGACGCGCCCGCGGGGCCTGCACAACCTGCTGCAGGTCACGGCCGGCGTCGACGGCTGGAACCGCGCCGTGGACAATCTAACCCTCGAAGGCGTCGACAAGCGCATCATCGAGCGCTTCCGCCGCGACGTGCAGGCGGATCGCGACCTCTTCGAGGAACTCGAACGGGTTTGCGAACTCTTCCCGCGCCGCCGGGACGCCTATCCCCCGGAGATGACGCAGCCTCGCAATAGCCTGGTCGCCCAACTCCGCGCCAAACTGTCCCATGCCTGCGTGGACGCGCTGCAACCCGACCTCATCATCATGGACGAGTTCCAGCGGTTTCGGGATCTGCTGCACGGCGACAGCGACGCGGCAATCCTCGCGCGCGAACTGTTCGACTATTCAGGAGGCAACGGGCACGCCGCCCGCACCCTACTGCTTTCCGCCACGCCCTATCGGATGCTCACGCTCGCCGGCGACGAGCCCGACGAAGGCGATCACTATCAGGACTTCCTTGAGACACTAAGCTTCCTCTACGGCCGGGAAAAAGGGCCAGAGGTGACGGCCACGCTGGCGCGCGAAATGCGCGCCTTCCGCGGTCTCCTGCATGCCCTGCCGCAGTCACACGCCTCAGCGGTCGAGACCCGCCAGACCATCGAACGGCGCCTGCGCCGGGTGATCGCGCGAACCGAACGGGTCGCGTCCACGGTCGAGCGCGACTCCATGATGAGCGAGCCCGCCATCACAGTCTCGGTCGCGCCCGCCGACCTCGCGCAGGCATCCGCCGTTTCCCAGGTGGCGCGCACGCTCGATGCCCCCGAGATCATCGAATACTGGAAATCCTCGCCCTACCTGCTCAACTTTATGCGTCACTACAGCCTGAAACGGCTGCTGGAAGACCAGGTCGACGCTCCTTCGGCCGCGCTCAGCACCGCAATCCTGGCGGCTCGACCGGCCATGCTCGATCGCGATGCCATCGACGCCTACGCGCCGCTGGACCCGGCTAACGGCCGCATGCGCGCGATCATGGACGACACCTTCGGCCAGCACCTGGAACAGAATCTCTGGATACCCGCCGCCATGCCCTACTACGGCGAGACGCGAGCCGGGGCGCCGCTGACCAAGGCGCTGATATTTTCGTCCTGGTCCATGGTGCCCGACGCCGTCGCAGCCCTGCTGTCCTACGAAGCCGAACGGCGCATGGGCGTCGGCGAATCCGGCCGGCGCTATTTCGAGCAGCATCGCCTGCGCCCCTTGCAGTTTCGGCAGGATCACGGTCGGCTTGCGGGCCTGCGCGCGCTGCTGCTGATCTATCCTTCGCCGGCTCTGGCCGAACTGGCCGATCCGCTGGCGGTGTTCAGCGAAACCGAGACCGGCCTTGTCGCTGGAGGGAATGCGCGCCGCTATAGGCGACCGCCTCAAGCCCGCGCTCGGTGCTTTGCAGGAGGGAGCGGTATCGCATCAGGATGCGAACAGCGCCGAGTGGGCCGCCCCTGCCGTGATCGATGACCTGCTGGGCGCGCAGTCCCGCGTCTGGCTGGAGACGCCCCTCGGCATGCGCGCCCTGGCGATCGAAGACGCCTTCCAGGATCATGTCGCCGAACTGGCGGCAGCGGTGAAGACGCGCGACATTGGCGCTACTTCCACTGATCTATCGGACCTGCTGGTTGACGTCGCGCTCGGCAGCCCGGCCATCTGTGCGCTTCGCGCTCTCAAGCGGATCGCGCCCGAGCTGGCTTGGGACGACCCGCGCATACTCAGCGCCGCCGCTGAGGTCGGCTGGTCGTTCCGCACGCTGTTCAATCAGCATGACGCGGTCGCCCTGCTGCGGCGGGATACCGACGATCACTATTGGCGCCGCGTGCTGGTCTATTGCGCGCAGCACAATCTTCAGGCTGTCCTGGACGAATACGCCCACTACCTCGTCGATGCCGAAGGTCTCGGCACCCGTCCGCCCGAGGAACGTGCAATCGGCGTCGCTCGCGCCATGGCCCAGGCCCTGGCCATCCGCCCGTCGCAGGTCGACGTCGATGACGTGCATGTCGATGGCGGGTCTCTCGACATCAGCAAATTCCAGATGCGCGGACGCTTCGCGATGCGGCTCGCCGACTACAAGGACGAGGACGGCGCCGTCGCGCGGCTCGGAGGCGTGCGCGATGCCTTCAACTCACCGTTCCGGCCGTTCGTTCTCGCCACCACATCGGTCGGCCAGGAAGGGCTCGACTTCCATCCCTATTGCTATCGCGTCTATCACTGGAACTTGCCGGGCAACCCGGTGGACCTCGAGCAGCGCGAAGGCCGCGTCCACCGCTTCAAGGGCCATGCCGTGCGCCTCAATCTGGCTGAGCACCAGGCTGCTGTCGTCAGGGGCCGTGGGCAGGCTCCTGACGATCCGTGGAAGCTCATGTTCGAGCACGCACGATCCGAGGCGGCAGTCGACACTGATCTCATCCCCTATTGGATATACGAAGGTTCCGTGCGCGTCGAACGGCGCGTGCCGATGCTGCCGTTCAGTCGGGAAGTCACGCGACTCGCATGGCTCAAACGCAGCCTCACGGTTTATCGTCTAGCCTTCGGTCAACCACGGCAGGACGATCTGCTCGACTACCTGCAAACTCTGGCCGGCGATGGCATGGACTCCAACCTGCTTGCCGACCTGCAAATTCGGCTCGAGCCCGAGGTTTTCGACAGGTCAGCGTCATGACCTGAGGCACCGTTTCGCTTTGTCGCCGGGCATTCGGACCGGCCGCTGGAAATCAAAATGACCGCTTCGAACCCTTCGCAGCCCATGGCCCTCGCCGACATGCGCTGCCCCGACGTCACAGCCGTTATGGCCGCCTGCCGCTGCGGCCGCGAGGCGAGGGTCGATGAGTTGAATCTTCCCGGCGATGTTGCCGCGCCGGCGCTCGCCGACCGGTTTCGCTGTTCTGCATGCGGCGCGCGGTCGCAGTTTGTGCGGCCGGGCATGGGACGCCGTCAGCTGCTGCGGCCTTTTGTCATTTTCGCCAAGGCAATGCTGTGGCCTGTTGCGCTTTCGCTTTTTTCAGGCCAGCATTTCCTAGACGATTCAATGATCGTCGGCGGATTTTTTTCATTTTCCGCTCGAAGGATTTTTCGAATGGCTGTTTCTCAATGATCGAAAAATTGAGCGAGCGGATAAAGTCCGCAGGTCTTGACGTCGACAAGCTCAACTCGATCAAGGCGGAGCTCGACGCGATCAGCGGACCACAGGCGTTCGACTTGAAGATGCGCCTGGCCAACAGCTTTTTCAAAGCCAAGCGTGCCGCGAATGAGGTGTCGGTCAAGTCGATCTTGGACGGGTGTGGATTGTCGAATCCGGACGAGCGTCCTCTTTATCAATATCGTCTTGACTCCGCTGGCTATGACCGCCTTCGCGATTTCTTGCGGGAAAAGGGACGCCGCGGTTTCGCCGCTGTTTCTTGGGAAATTCCCGCACTTTTCGTGCTGTGGGGCTCGCATTGGTTTCAGCGCGCGTACCGTGGCGGCGTTCGTAAGTGGGAGGACATCGGCGAAGCGCTCGGCGTTCCGTTTAACGGCGACGATGGCCGCCGATTAGTCCGGGAGGGTTTGACCGTTTGGAAGCGCCCTGCCGTCAAGCGCGAGTACAATCAATGGCTCATGACTCTGGCGGTCGAGGGCGGCTTCCCTGCCGGCATTCTCGAGGACGCCCAGGGTTGGCTGAGCAAGTATTTGCTGCGCGTGATCGCCCAGCTGCTTGAGCAGGATACGATTGAATCGGACGTCGCGTTCATGGTGGCGGCGAAGGAAGCCGATTACATTTCCCCGACTTATCAGCAGGACATCTTTTTCGCCCTGGCGGCCGATCTTGCTGCGACGATCGCCAATTTTCGCCGGCGGGCCGAACAGAGCGACCGGCCCCGCGGCGCATCGACCAGCGCCTGGCTCGATGTGATCGAGCCAGGCTGGCGGGACAAGTTGCCGATTCCGACCGGCGTCGCTGGCGCCGCCAAGCTCGTCGACGGTTTGATGGAGACGTCGACGGTCGGTCTATCTGGCGACCGGTCGGTCGGCTGTGAGCGTTTGATCCAGCTGCGAGGCGGTATTTGGCGGTTCGCCGTCCGTTTGGGTCTCGACGGCGTCGCTAAGGGTGCGATCCTGAACTCGCTCGGCGGCCGCACCGAACGAGTGCGTGTTTTTCCGGCCGGGGCGCTGGCGAGATATGCGCATGGCGAGTTCGCCATGTTGGAGCCGCCGAGCAAGGCCGAAGACGAATGGCGCATGCGTCCTTCGCGCGCTGATGCGGTGCTTACTGGCATTCCGATGTCGACGCCGATCTCCGTCGAGCTGCGATGCGACAGCAAGCCGGTCGGCCAATCCGTCTGGCCCAAGGGGGAATCGGTGCGCGGCGACGTCGCTATATTCGGCGGCGATCTTTTGTCCGACGCTCTGTCGGAGGAACTGAGCCTGATTGGCGTCGGGTCAGGCCACTATAAGCCGAAGACGTTGGCGGTTGCGGTTCCCGAGGACTGGACTGTCACGATCGAGGCGCCGGAGCAGAGCGCCGAACGTCTCGAGAGCAAGCTTGAGGACGGCCGAGCATTGTGGCGTGTCCAGGGGAAGGCGACGGTCCGTTCGGCAGAAGGCGATGTTTTCCGGGTTGTCTCGGACAGCACCTCATCGCGGCGCGACGAGCTTCGTTTGAGCGGTGCCAGGCCCAAGCGCATTGATTGCGAAGAGGCAGACGTTGAGCTCTTCGCTGGCGCACCTTTCATCAAGGTCATTGAAGGCGCGCGGGTGCGCGAGGCCGGAAGTCCTGAGGTCAGATGGCGTTGCGCCGGCGAAAGACCCTGGCGCTCTCTGCCTGTCGCCCTCGGCAGGATCGAAATTGCCTGGTTTGATTCCGAGGCCAATTTCATCAGAGACCGGCGGCGCGCTTTTGTCTTGCCGGCGGGCGCGGATCTGGAGTTGCGCCGCGAACGCGACAGAACGGTTTATGCGCCGACCGGACTCGAAGTTGCCGCCTTCAGTTTTCCGTCTGACGACTTGGCGATCGAGCGCCACGAAGGCGAGGTCGCTGTGCGCTTTGAGCGTCATTACGGTCGCCGCGCGCCGATGGCGATCAAGATCGGGGCTGGCAGACCGGTGAACGTTAGCGCGCCGTTCTTGGTTGGCGCTGGTATAGCCACGTGGTCTGGCGTGCGCATTTTTGGAGGAAAACTCTCAATCAGCGCCGCAAAACTGTCGTTGGCGGAGCTCTCTGACTGCGTTGCCTTCGCAGAAGGCCGACACGGGTTGGCGGCGCGCCTTCTCGATCGGGACCGGCGCGAAATTAAGGGCGCCTCGGCGCGGTGGACCTTTGACGAAGAGATGCCCTTGCGGGATGTGGCTGAGGAGCTGTCGTCGATGATGGCGCTTTTTGGCGATATCGACGTGTTTGCCGAGCTCAGCCTGCAAGACGATTCCGCCTATTGGCACGTCCAGCAATTCGAAATGAGCTTGGATCCGCGCGCCGGTCAGCTTGCTATGGTCGACGGCTTCTCGCGCGACGAGGTGGTCGAGCTTTTCGGTCGGCCGGTCGACGAGCCATGGCACGAGAGGCATCTGGGGTCGTGGACATTCGCCGATCGGATGGAGCGCCGTCTTCCCCAATTTCCTGACGACCTTGTCGGCTCCTGGATCATTTTTGGGCGTCGCGGCTCAACAATTGTATCGCGGCCCCGGGTGAAGGGATTCGCCATCAAGACCGAGATTGCCGAGGGGCTTCCGGCGGCGGCCATGGTCGTCAATCATTTTGAACGGCAGCAGGCGATTGAAGCCAGGTTGAAACTGATCGAAGAGGCGAGCCCAGACGCGGAAGACGACATTACATGGCTCGTAGATCTTTGCGCCGAATTGCAGGGGCTGCCGCCGGCTTCCTTCGACGCCCTGCATCTCTTGCCGCTTTATCCCGTCACGGCGGCGCGGGTCGCGCTGCGCGCCGCGACCGAAGCAAAGCGCCGAGCGGTCTTGGCCGTCGAGAACGGCTTGACCTTCGCTTGGTTCCTTATTCCCGTCGAAGCCTGGCGTCGCGCCGCCGAAATCGAGCAAACGCAATGTGTCGAACAGCTTCGCAAGGCAGGCCTGCCCGATGCAGAGAAGTGGGGCCAGCGCGCGCTTGCTGACGCGATCAAGTCGACGGCGGCCATCGAACCTCTGCTGGCGTGGCCCCTCGCGGCGGCGACGCAGGTGTTTGCGGACGCCATGCCGGCGCGCCGCAAATTAGACGAGGCGGCCAATGACCACATCTGTCGGTTTGGTGACAAAGTTTCCGATTTGGGCTCGGAAGACAGCGCCTTCCGATCGCTGTTTCCCGGCAAAATGCCCAAGGATTTCGAGCGTTTCAGCCTGGTTCATCTGGAGACGCTCGATGCGCCTTGCGCCGCCGCGCATATTGTCGCGATTGGAGCGGAGGTCTCACCCAGGGTGATCCGTCTCATCAAGCTTCACAAGCGAATGGATCCCACGTTTTTCGCCGAAGCTTTCGTTTCGCGTCTGGTCAGCCTGTTGAATGGATAATGGAATGTCGAACGGTCTTGCGGGCCAGCTGCTGTCGCCGGTTAAATCGCTTGAGGCGGTCAAAACGCGCCTCACCGAGGCGCTTTTAGCTCGCCATAGCTTCAGCCATCCGGCGCTGGCCGCTGAGATTCGGCGGATGCTCAATTCCAGCGATACGGACGCTGGCGCCTTGGCGCAGGAGCCAGTGATCGAGGCGGCCTTTCCCTATGTGACGGGCGACCAGACGCTCGGACAGTTGGCTGGGCAGCTGCTCCACCCGAAAGTCGTTGACGCCTTGGCCGCGAGCGCGCCGGGTCGCAATTACGTCTTCCCGAAAACGCTGAAGCCCTACGCGCATCAAATCGCGTCTTGGCGGCTGTTGCGCGATCCGACGCCGCAGTCCGTCTTGGTGACGAGCGGCACAGGCTCGGGCAAGACCGAGTGCTTTCTTTTGCCTTTGCTCGACGATCTGGCGCGCGAGGCGGAAATGTCCAGTCGCTTGTCAGGGGTCCGGGCGATCGCGCTTTATCCCTTGAACGCTCTTATTGCGAGCCAAGAGGAGCGCTTGCGCGAATGGACGGCGCCCTTCAAGGGCGCGATCCGTTTTGGCCTTTACAACGGCCTAATGGAGGAAGACATCCGCGGTGCCTCCCAGCGGCCCGAGCAGGTCGAGGACCGCCGCACCTTGCGCGCCGATCCGCCGCCGATCCTCGTCACCAACATCACCATGTTGGAATATATGACGGTTCGCCGGCAGGATCGCCCGTTGCTGGAAGCCTCCTCCGGCAAGCTGCGCTGGATCATTCTGGACGAGGCGCACAGCTACATCGGTTCCCGCGCCGCCGAGGTCGCGTTATTGATCCGCCGCGTTTTGCTTGCGTTCAACGTCAAGCCGACGGACGTCCGGTTCGTCGCGACGTCGGCGACGATCGGCGAAGGCGGCGATGTCGAGGCCAAGCTGAAGGCTTTCCTCCGGGACGTTGCTGGCGTGCCGGACGCCCGCGTGCATGTCGTTGTTGGTCATAGGCGCAAGCCGGAGCTGCCAAAGGCTTCGGCGGTCGCCGCGCTTTCGGCGGCCGACCTGAAGGATCAGGCCAAAGTCGCAGCGAATCCGGTGGTGCAGGGCCTCATTAAATTGTTCGACCAAGGGCCGGTCCGCTGGTCGCATATTTCTGAGGCGGCCAGCAAGAGCGGGGTCGACGGCGAAGAGCTGGCGCAGGCGCTGGCGTCCAAGCCTGCGCCGGACGCCGAGCCGCTGCTGCCGATGCGCGCGCACGGCTTTATCCGCGGCGTTGAAGGCGTCTTTTCCTGTCTCAATCCCCAATGCGCGGGCAAGATCGACGGCTGGCCGTTTGGCGCCATCCTGCCGGAAGCCGTTCAGGCCTGTCCGCATTGCCGTTCGACGGTTCTGCAGATCGAACGCTGTCATGAATGCGGTGAGCCGTTTTTGCGCGCGATCGAACGGGAGCGTCGTTTGTTGATCGACGCCAAGCTGCCCGATGACGACGAGTTCGCCGCTGACAGCGAGAACGAGGGCGTCGTTCTCGATGAGGATGATGAACCCGTCGCGGCGGAGGACAGCCCCGACATCAAGCGCAGGCTTGGCGTTCGCGATCTGGCCGGCGGTCATATCATTCACGTCGATTTCAAGGGCGGCGAGGTGCGCGACAGCGCGAGGGAAGGCACAACCGCCCTCACGTCCTATGATTTTGACAAATGTCCGGCTTGTGACTGTGAGAAGGGCGGTTTCGATCCATTTCGCAGCGGCGCGCCTTTCCTTATCGGCAACGCAGCGCCCGTCTTGCTTGATGGCCTGGCGCCTCGCAGCGAGGTCAGCGCGCAGACGGCGATTCCTGATGGCGGTCGGCAGCTTCTGTCATTCACTGATAGCCGCCAAGGCACGGCGCGCTATGCGGCGTCCTTGCAGAACGGGTCTGAGCGCAACTTCATCCGCGCCGCGATCTATCATGCTGTTCAGGATACGCTTCGCCCGGCGCCGCGCGCGGACGGGCAGGTCGCCGGTCTGAACGAGCAGATCAAAGGCTTGGAGCAAGCCATCGCGTCGATGCCGTCAATGACGATGCTTGGCGACACGCTGGAGAAGCTGCGCAAGGAACGCGACGCGCTCATATCGCCGGCGGCGACCGGCCTGAACTGGGCGACACTGCGAGAGCAGCTGTCGTTGCGTCCTGAAATCAACGAGCTGATGATCAAAGTCTGGAGGTTTCGCGAGGAGCGCTTTTTGAAAAGCACGCGCGACTTCACGGAATTCCTGATGTTGCGCGAGCTGGCTCGTCGGCCGAAATCTGCTGTTTCGCTTGAAACCTATGGCTTGGCTTGTCTGCGGTATCATGTGATCGAGCAAATCCCGGAAAGCCGGGTGCCTGAAATCTTGAAAGACAAGGGACTGGGCATTGATCAATATCGGCAGCTTCTAATGGCGATCGTTTCGATCAACGTCCGCGGTCCTTTCGCCATCCGGACCGACCGCGAGAATATCCATTGGTTTTCTGGTCACGTCTTTCAGCGGCGGTTGATTCCGCCGAATTCGGAGCCGACGGCACAAGATTCTGGCGCTTCGCGTGAAAGAGGGCGGTGGCCGAGCGCAGGCACGCGGAGCAGCATCGTGCGCCTCCTCGAGCGCGTCTTGAGCGTGAACGCCAGCGAGGGCCGTGGTCGCGCGGATGTGACTGATCTTCTGCAACAGGCCTGGGACGATCTGTTGCCGCTGTTCGCGCAACCCGGGGCCGGCGCCTATTACGCGTTGGACTTCAACAAGGTGAATGTCGCCCCTGTGAAGCGGGCGTATCTCTGTCCGGTGACCCGGCGGTTGAGCGATATTTCGTTCGCCGGTCTATCCCCCTACGGATTTGGGCAGTCCAGTCGCTTCGCCAGCCAGCCCGCCGCGATTTTCGAAATGCCGCTTCATCCCAACCCGTTTCTCCTGGCCGAGAGGGGCGGGGCGGACGTCGTTCACGAATGGCTGCAAAACGACGCCAAAGTCGAACAGCTGCGGCAACGCGGTCTTTGGACCAATATCCATGATCGCGTGGCGTTGGAATCGCCCTATTTCAGGGCCGCCGAGCATTCGGCGCAACAGCCGCCGAAGCGCCTGCGCGCCTATGAGAAGCAGTTCAAGGAAGGCCAGATCAATATCTTGAACTGCTCGACGACGATGGAAATGGGCGTCGACATCGGCTCGGTTTCGACGGTCATGATGACCAATGTGCCGCCATCGCTGGCGAATTATCGTCAGCGCGTCGGCCGCGCGGGCCGCCGCGGCCAAGGATTCGCCTTGGCTTTAACCTATGCGCGCCCGAGCCCACTTGATCGCGAGACTTTCCGTGATCCGGTCGCCTATCTCAACCGGCATATTGAAGCGCCCAAGGTGACTCTGGATTCGCTGCGCATCGTCCAGCGTCACGTCAACGCATTGCTGCTGGCGCATTGGTTCAAGCTGGCCAATGGCGAGGCGCTCAAGACCAAAATCGGCGACTTCTTCGGCTGCTCGGCAGGCATTGGGAACAAACAAGAGGCCGAATCCGCAGCCGCGCGGTTCCAAAAATGGGCGCAGCAGCCGAGCGTCGTCAGTACGATGGGGCCCCTTGTGGCGATATTGGTTCGCGGCTCGGTGCTTGAAAACGATCAAGGGCTTTTCGCGCGCGCGGCACAGATGATGAAGGATGCGGAGGACGGTTTTGTCGTCGAATGGCAAGCCGTGCAGGCTCAGGCCGCCGGCATGGACCGTCAGGTCGCGCAGAAAAGCATTGGGTTTCAGCTCAAGCGCATGTGCGAAGAGAGCCTGTTGGGCGAATTGGCCGATCGCGGCGTTCTGCCGGGCCACGGTTTTCCCACCGACGTGGTGTCCTTCGTCAATAAGGACAAACCTGACGCCGACGAAGGCGATGAGAACGGCGAGGATCGGTTTCGCCGCCGCAGCTTTCCTTCGCGCAATCTCGATCTCGCCATTCGCGACTATGCCCCTGGCGCCGAGATTGTGTTGGATGGCCTTGTTTATGAGAGCGCCGGCGTCACGCTGAATTGGAAGCGGCCGGCGGGAGACAGCGACGTCAGGGAGATTCAGAGCCTGAAATGGTTCTGGGAATGCCCAGACTGCGGCGAGGCAGGGACGACGCACCTAATGCCGGTCGACTGCCCCGCCTGCCGCGCGGCATTGGCGCCGGAAAACATCTCGCGCTATTTGCGGCCGGCTGGCTTCACCGTCGATATGATGGTCAAGCCGCACGCTGAGATCGAAGAGGTCAAATTTATCGAGCCCGAGCCCGAGCGCGTGTCGACTCGCGGCGCGAGCTGGCAGCCATTCCCGGCGCAAGCTTTGGGTCGGGTGCGGTCAAGCAATGACGGCCTCGTCTTCTATGCATCGAGGGGTGGGCCGAAGCGCAGCGGCTACACGGTCTGTCTTGAATGCGGCCGTGCGGAGGCCGACAGGTCCGGCGTCGGCACTCCAGGCTTTCAGCCACTGAAAGACCATCGTCCTCTGCGGTTTACGCGGGCGGATGCGGATGGCAAATGTCCGGGCAACGGTCATACTTTTTCGGTTTTGACCAGCCTTGCGCTCGGCCATGAGATCACGACCGACGTCGTCGAGATCCAGCCGGCTGGTCTGGCGAGCGAAAAGGCAGCATGGGCGCTTGCTTCGGCGATCCGCGAGGCGTTGGCGCGCCAACTCGGCATCGAGAGCTCGGAACTGGGGATCGCCGTGACGCCGCACCGCACGTCGATTGGCGGCGTGACGCATTCGATGTTCGTTTACGATCGCGCGGCGGGCGGCGCAGGATTTGCGCCGCGCATCCTCGATTTCTTCCCGGAAATTCTCAAGGAGGCGCGCGCTGTGCTCGATTGCCGACAGCCGGGTTGCGTTACCTGCTGCTCGTCGTGCGTGCTGACGAGCGATCTGGCGACCCGTTCGACCAAGATCAATCGTAAGGCTGCTCTGCAATTCCTCGACGATGACTTGCTTCAGGTGAGTTGGCCTGCGGCCGAAGACATGGCCGGCGAGGGCGCGACGCTCTGCCTCGACGTCGCCGATGAGCTCGTCACCATTTCGCAAGCGGGGAGCAAGGCGATCTTGTTCGCCGGTCACGAATTCGATCCGTCGGCGCTCAATGTGACGCGCATGCGGTATTTGATCGATCGGCTGCACGATCATGGGGCGACGGTTACGGTTTGCCTTGATTCCTCTGTTTTTGCGGCGATGGAGCCATTGCAGAAGCTCGGGCTGCGCGACGCCGCGATCCGGCACGGCCTTGAGCTTATCTCCGGCGAACGTCGGCGCTTTGAAAACGGGGCATTGCCCTTGGCGGCGTCCTCGGGAGGTCGAATCTGGGCCTCGCGCGATCAAACTGCGGCTGTCATCGGCAATGACTGGGGAGTCGGCAGGGCGGCGCCGGTCGTTTGGCTGCCTGCAGCGATCCCTTCGTTCAAAGCGATTGATCTTGAGAGCCTTCTTCCGCCGTCCGACACCCGCTTTGTAAATATTGGTGTTCGGCTTGACGGCCCAAGCATGACCTTTGCCGATCGATTTCTGGCGTTGATCGAGCCGGAGCTGGCTCAGGCCGGTTTTTGGCGTCCGGGCAAGTTGACAGCCATAGAATACAACGATCGCTTCGTGCATTCGCCGCTTGCAGCGATGCTGACGATCAAGGGCATTGACGTCATGGTGAAAAAGTTGGGCGGCGGCGCCGGTGTCAAGACTCGCATCGCGACGCAGCCGCTTCGCGAATGGGACGGGCGGATGCCGTTTCGGCTGCACAACGACTGGATGGACGACCACACGCGAGCTGATGTGGTCTCACTGATGGCGAAGCGGGCGGGCCTTCAGTTGACCTTCGACGTCGGGCCCTGCGCGCATTCTCGCACGATGCGCTTGATTTTCGCGGACGGCGAAGCCCTCATCGCCTTCGACCAGGGCTTCGGCTTTCTCAAGACGTCGACGCCGACGCCATTTGATTTCAGGGTGGGCTCGGCAGACCAGGAGCGCAAGCTTTCGACAATGAATACCTTGCTGGCGTCGCAAGGATCGTCGTTCTTTGTTGTGACACCGGGCTAAAAGCGATGTGCAATGAAAACGGCGCAATCGGCGCCGTTTTCGGTTTTAAGGTTCATCGTAACTTGGCTAGCGTGCTTCAGCCGAGGCGTCGATCGTAAGTTATGGTCCTCTGCCGTTGCGACCGCGAGGCGAGGGTCGATGTGACGAATCTTCCTAGCGGTGGCGCCGTGCCGGCGCTTGCCGACCGGTTTCGCTGCTCGGCGTGCGGCGATCGGCCGCAATTCGTGCGGCTCAAGGGAAGGCCCCGGCCCTCAGCAATCGCTTCGGCATAGGAGGTCCTGCCATTACCCGGTGGACCAGAAAGGAGAACGCTGTGGCGCGTCAACGTAGACAAACGTGGCAATGTACCCGCCCACCAGGACCTGCTCAGTTTTTTTATGAGTGAGTTCCTGTCCGTTCCGCCTCTTGCGGGCGGAAAAATTAGATTTATGCTGAAGGTAGTCCCCTGATTCCTTCACTGAATTCGATGCGCCATCCCGATTTTGTCACACCTGAAAGATTCGCGTCGATTTGCCGGTGGCCGGCTTCTGATCGTCGTCACCTCGTCAAGCGCTTTGCGTTGGGAGATTTGAACGGACGGCCGGTTGAACACAAGGACGAGTTGACGTTCTGGAGCGCGCTGCTGAACTTTATTGCGAGCGATCGCGGTGCCTATCGTGCAATTGCCGAGGAAATTTCGCGGGCGTCCATGGGCGGCAATCGGAGACAAATACACCATAGATGCTATCAAAACCTCCTTAGTCTCTGCCCGGCAATCGCGCAGATTTGCGACGATGCGACTGGCGAGTTCGAGCGCGACGTCTGTGTGAAGGCCTGCGATGCAGGGGCCGTCGATGCTGCTGCTGACTGGCTCTGGGCTCATTGGAAACTTCGCGGCGAGCCGGACTTCATCAATTCGGTGATCGAGGCCGATGAAAAGCTGAATGCGCGGTTCGGAAGTTGGAGGGCGCCCCTCGGCGAAGCTGCCGCATTGGCCGCAGCAGAATGTTTCGAGCCGGCGGCGGACTCGTCTAACGATTGCGCATCCTTGTTCGATATTTTGCGCGACCAGGTTCGGCGCGCTTCGGAGACGGCGTCAATTGAGATTCTTTTGGCCGCAAGAGCGACCATTGGAACGCTTATTGATCAGATACAGGCGAACAGCGTTGCGGAAGCAGAAGCTTCGCAGGAACTGCTCCGTGAGACGATTTTGCGACTGGGCGGTCGCGAAGCTCCCGCCGATGCCAATGCGGCAGTGGAACGCGCCGAGGCATTAAACAAGCTCGCAAACCTGCCAGATTTGCCTTCGAAAATTTCACGAGCGGCTGTGCGCGACATCGAGGGAATGATCGAGAAGGCAGAGGAGGCGAAACAGACGTTTTTGCAAGCCGAGGCGGCGCATTGGGCGGCTCGCTTCGATCCCGAAAAGTCGCGCGCCTACCTGGATGCTATTTCGATTTACGGCAGCGCCGAAATTGCGCTGACCGACTGTCTCGAGGGTCTCGTCGCGACGATAGGGACGGTTGCGGTGGATCTTCCCTCGCCTGCAATACAACCGGGCGGGCAGCAGGCAGACGAAACGCCGCCAACGGCTGAACTTGTGAGCGCCGATGAGGATAGTGCGTTTCTTGTTTCCAGCAACGTCTACGACGACGACAGCGCCTCGTCTTTAGACACTGATGTCGCGCCCGATTTCACAAAGGATTTTGTCGATCTGACGTTAGGGCCATCATTTCCGGATGATCTCCCTTCTAATCCGGAGAATTTGCTCTCGGTCGATGAGGCCCACGAAATGTCGCCTCGCAACATCGAGGCTTCTTCTTCTGAATCTGCACAAGATTTCGAACGGCAGGAGACAGCCGGCGATAAGCTTCATCCCGACACGGTCGCGTTCTCGGTGGCCGAGCGCTTCTTGCGTCGCCGAAATATTGGGCTGTTCGCGATCACATGCGAGGTCGGAGGGGAGCTTGGGTACGGGCTTCCTCCCTCCGAGGTTGCTGTCGCTTTGGCCACTTCGGGCATGTCAGAACCGTTGCAACAACTGCAATTCAACGATGCGGTCACGTCTCTTCTCGCCGACCATAATCTTGAACAGCGCGACGTGGGCGAGGTTTGCCTCCTGTTCGCAGCCCTGTCTCTTCCAGCGGTTACCGATCCCACGTTTATCAGCCGTGATGCGCTCTCTCGACTGAAACTCGAACACGCCGATTTTTCGTCGGCCATCGAATTGCGCCGGTCAATTGACGAGCTGGGGCGAGCCTATTCAAGCGTGCAAGAATTTCAATCGAGCGGCGGCCCGGATCCCGAAGAAGAGTTCAGGAGCGCTCGGGCGGCGGCCCAGCAAACCGCGCAGGCGATCAGGTCGAAAACTGTCAATTATCACGCGGCCACCGTTGTCGCTCACCGGTTGGCGCAAGAGCTGGCCCTGGCGACCGATCAGGATGCGAGCAATATCGACGCTTTTGTCAAAAAGCTTCAGGAGTTGGATTTCCTCGACCACGATGACGACGAAGTCATCAGGCGGATCGATCGCCTGCTGCGAGAGGGCAAAGCCGACCGTAAGCCAATCGAAGCTCGTGCGCTCATCAGCCTGAAAAACATTGTGCGGGAAGTCCGCGAAGCCGCGTCGCGTCTGCTCCGAGCAGCGACGGCGCTTCGTGAGCGGCGCAGGGCAGGTTTCGAGTCAAAGGATGCGGCCTATCGCAAAGGCCGAGACCTCCAAGGCAAGTTCGTCCTTGCAGCGGTTGAGTTTCGGCATTTAGCCAAGAGTTGGAATTCGAAAAACCACCTATTCGCAGAAGCTTGTGCGCTTGCCTCAGCGGATTTGCTTGACGAGCACGCGGCCGCTTTCGATTCGGTCATCGCCAAGAACGCATTCTACGACTCGCTCGAACTCGACCGTTTTCGTATTCCAGCATTGGCGTCGGATCCGCAGCTTCTCGAAGCGCGTTGGACGGAACTGCAAAAGCTCGCAGACGATCTGGACAAATCGTGGCTCGACGCCTTCGAAGTCGCCGTCGATAGACGCGAGCATCGCGCCACAGCGGCGCTTCTTCGCGTCGCCCAGCCCCTCGCCGGCGCGCGAAAACTTGCGAACGAACGCGAGGAGGCGATCGGCGAAGCTCGTGATGCACTGCAAAAACAGCAGCAACGGCTAAAAGACGAACTCCTAACGGTGATGAATTACGCTCCCCCTGGGGAAACCAGTCTCGACCCCCTCTATCAGAGCCTCGCTTCGATAGACGCGAATGCGCTTCCGCTAGAACGCAATTCGGATAATTTGCCTTCTGATCGCACGGTGTTGGACTTTCCTGACGCATTCGCCGAAATCGAGGAAGCGCGCCGTCGAGTAAACGCAGTGAAGACGAGAGCGCTCACCCAGCTTGAAGATCGCCTTCAGGCGCAAGTCGGGCGCGCATCGGCCGAAACAATCGAACACCTGCGCGAATTGTTCGAAAACAGTGACTTGATTACGCTGTCCGAAGAATTGTCTCTCATCGAGCGTGGCCAAGATATTGCCATCGCGCCTCCCGAGCCCATCGTCGTCGAGGAGTTTTCCCGCTTTCTGGTTCTTCACGGCGCCGTAAGCTTGGCCGAATGGCAAGCCAAACGTCCCAGTGAAGAAGGCCGTGCGATCGCGCTGATCCGCAAGTGGCAAGCGCTCAAATCAAACGCCGTCGACATTCGACGCGGAATCCGGGATTTATTCGGCGAACTCGGATTTGAGCCGAAATCCGAAGCCGAAGCGGCTCCAGGCGCTCCCGCGCTCGCGCGGGTTCGGCAATTCAAAATCAGAACTTCAACCATTTCCGACAGGGAATTTTGCTCGGTAGCCCGGTTCGGCAGCGAGGCAGAAGGGCAATATCGTGTCCTCCTTGCGCCAAAAGACGCCAAGCCCAACGAAATTGTTACGGCGGCGCCAGAAGGTGATACCGCCGCGACGTTCGTGTTCGTCCCGCACTGGATCCCCAAGGACGCGCGATTGCAGATCGCATCCGAGGCGCGCCGACTCGGCCGCACGTTCTGTCTCATCGATGACGCCTTGATCGCATTCTTGTGTGATCGCGACCGCGTCATTCATGACTTGTTCGGCTGTGGAATACCGTTCGCCGCGGCAAGTCCCTATGTCACGACGCCGGGCAGCATTCCGGTCGAGGCGTTTTTCGGACGCGCGGCGGAGCTGACCAACATCGGCTCGCGCGACGGAAGCTGTATCGTTTATGGCGGCAGGCAATTGGGCAAGTCCGTGCTGCTGGATCATCTGGAGAAGCGAGGCGCCAACCGCCCAGATTTCAAGGCTATTCGACTCGATTGCCAGGACATGACCGAGCGCCGCGAAATCCTGAGCCTCATCGAAAGAAAACTCCCGATACCCGCAGGCGGGACGCGCGGGAATATTCTTGCGGCTATCGAAACCTGGCTAAAGGAGAATCCTGAACGCGCCATCCTGTTGATGCTCGACGAAACCAACAAATTCGTGCGGGCCGATGCGGATCGTAACTTTGAATTGCTTCTGGAATTCCGCGGTCTGATGGAGCGAACGAACCGCCGTTTCAAGGTGGTCTTGTCTGGGCAAAACAACGTGCTGCGACTTACGCAGACGCCCAATACGCCTCTCGCGCATTTCGGCCAGCCCATCTGCATTGGGCCACTCAAAGGCGCAGACTACAAGGCTGCGCGTGATCTCGTCGCCGAACCGCTTGCCGCAGTCGGGTACAAGTTCGCCGAAGACAATCTTATCTCTCGTATCCTCGTCGAGACGCAATTTTATCCAAAACTCGTGCAAATGTTCTGCCGAGATCTGCTCAATCACATGAGATCAATCCCCGGTATGCATTCTGAGCTTCCTCCGTGGAAAATTACGCTTTCCCACGTTGAGGCGACACTGCGGAACCAACGGCTCACCAAAGACATCTTCGAAACCTTCAAGATCACTTTGGATCTGGATAAGCGCTACGAGCTGATCGCGCTCATCATGGCTTTCGCGCGATCCGACCAGCGCAAACGTGGCGGCATCGAAATTGGCATGAGCGAACGCGAATTGCGTGACAACGCATTGATCTGGTGGAAGGATGGCTTCACCAGTTCTAATACGCGCGAGGAGTTTGAAGGGCTGCTCGAAGAACTGGAAGGCCTAGGCATTCTGATCAACGACCGATCAACGCATTCTTACCAGCTTGCTTCGCCAGTAATCGCAAATTTGATCGGCTCAGAGAGCCAAATCTATGATGGACTGCTGTCCTTTGACAAATTGCCTCCGGTCAGGGACGTCGAGCCCTCAAAGCGCCGGGCAGAGGACAATCCCCCTCCCGGGAGACGCGGAATATGGCTTTCTCCACTCATTCCGGCGCAGGTAAATAGGATCGTGCGAGCCCGTCGCCGGGACGCCGGAGCGGAAGGCGAAAACACGTTCGTCATCTACGGTTCCCCGGACATGCGGCTCGACCGGATTCTTCCGGCGCTCGAGCCGCGAAAATACGATGAACATCAAGGGATCCTTCTAGCCCCCTTGGGTGGTGACTTGTCGGTCCGTGCTTTTTCACAGCGTCTTGCCACGGCCTCCAAGCCCACTTTCTTCATTGTTTCTTCGAACAGCGCCTGGGACGCCTCCTGGGTTGAGGCCGCGCTGCGGTCCGAGCGCGGCCACGTGATCGTGTTCGTTGGCAATCTGGAAAAGGCCTGGGCGCACATCGTCGAAGATCCGCGCGGCATTCAGCGTCTAAAAGGCGCCAGGATCGAAACCGCCGCCCCGCTATCGATGATCGAACTCGAGGATCAGGTTCGGCGCAGCCGGCTGTCGATCAACGTCGATCTTCTTTCCAGCGCCATGTCTGAAACCGGCGGCTTCCTGGGGCCAGTCGGACGCTGGACGGAACGGCATGCTGCGCTGAAGCGCGACCAAAAACCAGCGCGCGACTTCCCTCATTTCGAGACGATGCCAGCCACCGGTCGCCAAGTGATCGAAAACCTGGTGGTCTACGCTCAACCAGACGATAGCCTCGATTGCGATATCCTACGCGATGCTTGCTCGACGCACGATCCGAAACGCATTTTCGACTGGCTATTATGGACTGGCCTTGCTGAACTGGCGGCAG
The DNA here is from genome assembly GCA_963704565.1 of uncultured Pseudomonadota bacterium. Taxonomy (GTDB): domain Bacteria; phylum Pseudomonadota; class Alphaproteobacteria; order Rhizobiales; family Beijerinckiaceae; genus Rhodoblastus. The sequence goes on along the minus strand of OY969917.1, from coordinate 3,383,087 downwards.
GATCAGGCGATCAACTGCGCCTGAATAAAGTGTTTTGGTCCGACGACATTCGGCAGTTGTGGGCCTGATGACGCCGACGATTTCGAAATGGGATTTGCCGGGCCCTTCGGCCTTCATAGACGACGTTTTGAGAGACGCGCAAGCTCGAGGTTGCGCGGCAGTCGTCATGCCAAAGCACGGTCCGGACGATCTTGCTGGCGTGTTAAGAGAGCGGCTGGACCTTTTCGACCTCCCCATCATTGACGCGCGCAGCGGCCAAGCACCGCTACAGGCGCTTTCCCGTGCATTCGAGGTCGAACTCAATAGTGCGCGCGCGCTGGGTTCCAAAGCGGAGGCGGAGGGACGGGCCGTCCTTATAACCGGGTTCGACGCAAACTCGGCGTCAACTTGGGAGACGACGCTGCGGGCTTTCCTCGCGGGGCGCAGTTCGCGCACTCAGTTCGGAGCGATCATCGTATTGGGTGTTATGCCGGAAGGTCATCATGCGACTGCTGAAATGGGAATCGTGTGCCATATTTGGCGAAACGTAATTGGCTTTCGCGATGCATTGCTCTGGGCGCTGCGAGAACGAAAGGTCGCCGACCCACTGCTGGGGCGACTGGCTGCGGAGGTCGCCGTGTCCCTGGCAGGTTGGGATCTCGAGGAGGTGTGGCGCCAAATGCAACGCCTTACCAACGCCAAAACGGTGTTTGAGCGTCCCGTAACCGCTGAAATCCAAAATAATCCTTCTTGGGCAAACGGAGAAATCGACGAATTTGACGGTCTCCCATTTAAGCGACTCGCTTCGTGCGGACCTGAAGAGGTGGATCGTCGTATCTGGCGGGCGCAGGTCACAGTGCTTTTCGGCTGGCTCGAGTCGGTAAGGAATAATTTTGTAGCGAAGAATCATAAGTGGCTCCGTGAAGGGGGAAATGGCGAGGTGATCGAACCGAGCGAAATGGAATGGTCGCATCTATTTCATCGCGCGCGCATGACGCTCGCCCCTAGTGACCCTCGACGACGCCTGACTGAACATGCGAGAGCGATGAGGAACGCTTTGGCTCACGGCGAATCTATTGACTTCGAAATGTATCGTCGCCTCAATCAATTCTTGGAACAGCCTCGTCGGTCATGACGCGCTTGCTTAGTTCGCGCCATATTTCGCTTAATGCTCGAAGCCCTGCGCGATCTTGACCGTAGAAGGTTGCGCTCGACCATTTGTCACCGGACTACCGACATCGTGCTCAAGGCGGATTAGCCGCGACATCCGGCCGATTCGCCGCCAATTGGCTCACGAGCGCGCCAATTTCGCTCGCCTTGACACCCTGCTGGGTAAGACTTTCCACGAGAGAACGCACGATCAATTCGATGTCTGCTGGGGGAGGCTTCTGAATTTGGCCGTCGCCAGCTTTTCCGGCAAGCGCCGCAGCGATCTTTCCGCTCACGCGTTCGGCTGCTTGGCGCGATGGATCGATTTGCACATGGGCGTAGATCGCGGTCGAGCGAGGATTGGCGTGCCCCAAGATGGCGCCGGTCAAGGCCAGCGCCTCGCCCGTGGAGGTCGCAGTCGATCCAATCGTGTGCCGAAGCGTATGCGGCGTGACGCCGGGCAGTTTCGCCTTTTTGATCGCCTTGCTCCATGTGTTCTTGATGCCCTGGAAGTGACCATCTCCCCGCTCGGCCGGAAAGACGAACTCCGAATCGGCAGCTTTATCGATGCTCCTCAGCAATGCGATGGCGGCGCCGCCGAGCGGACGTAGCGACTTGCCGGTCTTGCTATCGTCAAGGATCAGAACGCCCTCATCAAGGTTCACCTCTGACCATCGAAGTCCGGCGATTTCTGTGCGGCGGCAGCCCGTGAGCGCCCAGAGACGAGCAATGTTGACGGCCTTGACGTTCACGCCTTCCGCCTCAAGTTCGTCAAGGGCTGCGCCGAGGCGAGTGACCTCCTCCAGCGTCAGATAGCGCTCGCGCCGATTATCGGTTTTCCGAACGGCTGCCGTCTCGCATGGATTGCTCTCGACGATCTCGTTGCGCCGCGCAAAGCTGAATACTGCCGAAAAATCCCTCACCACCTTGCGCGCCGCCCCCGCGCCGCCCCGAACGATGATCCGCTTACGCGGGCCAACCTTTTCATCCTTGGCGGTCTTCCCAGCCGTGACGTCGGCTACGAACCGTTCGATGTCGCCAGGATTAATCTCGGCGGCCCGGCGCGTGCCGAGCAGCGGGACGACATGGTGACGAAGGCGCGCCAATGTATAAGCCTTGGTCGTGGGCTTCATCGGCTCACCCTGACGCTTGCCGCGCTGGATGACGCACCCTTCTTTCTCGTAAAGATCGATCAAGGCGGCCATCGTCATTTCGCGCCGCCTAGCCTGCAGTTCACCCGCTGGGTCCGCGCCGGCGGCGACGCTGCCGAGTTTGGCCTTCGCGATCTTGCGAGCCTGATCGGGGGTAAGTGCTCCGAAGCGTCCGATGACCAGCCAGCGCTGCTTGGCGGATCGACCGCCGCCTTCGGCTCGATATTTGATTACGAACGTCTTCACGCCGGTCGGCTCGACCCGAAGGGCAAAGCCGGTCAGCTCGCCGTCCCAGACGTGGTAACGCCTATCCCTTTTCTCGGCGGCATCGACGACCCTCTTGGTCAGAGCCACACCACTTCGCTTCGCCATCATTCGCGTTCCCAGGGCGCTTTCGGGATACCACTAAGCTACCACCGAATGCGGAAATTGCGGATCTATCGTAGCGTTGACGTGGCGGCGCTGTCAAGATAACATACTGACGTTATAGGGTATTGTCGCGCTTTTGGATACTGTGGCGTAGTAAGTATGCAATCTTGCCAAGGTTGGGGTCGAGGGTTCGAATCCCTTCGCCCGCTCCAGTTCTCCTTATATCTCAAGGAGATGAAAAAAGCCGCCGCAAGGCGGTTTTTTCGTTTCCGGGCGCGCCCGTCTCTTCCCGACCCGCGAAGAGCGGCTTCGAATGGTGCGGCAGAAACCATTTGCCGGCGGTTCGGGCGGTCTGTAATGTTTGCGCGGCCGGCCCCGAGACGGATGCACATGAACCGCGTCGCCCGCAGCAATTACGACCTTGCGATCGACCGCTCCCGTGGACGGGCGCGGCGCGAGATCGTGGCCGCCCTCGGCGCGCTGGTCGTTCTTTTCAATATTCTGGCGGCGGGCCTTCTCGGCGCCTCGGCGCAGGCCGCCGGCTCGCCTCTGCTCGGCGACCCCTCCGGCGACGGCATTGTCATCTGCACCGGCGCCGGAATGATCGTCGTCGATCACAACGGCAAGCCGATCGAGGACAAGAACGGCGCGGTCCATTCGGCGCTCTGCCCGTTCTGCCTGCCGCTGATGCAGGGCCACGCCAAGGCTCCCGACCTTGCCGGCCTCGCTCTGGCGCCGGTCGCGCTGCGGATCGCGCCCTCGCGCGACACCGAGAGCGCCTTTTCCTTCGCCGCGCGGCTGTTCCCCGGCGCGCGGCCGCGCGCGCCTCCCGTCGCCTGATCCTTTTCGCTGGCGAAGTTTTCGGCTCGGAGCGCGCGGTTGCGCGGACCGGCGCCAGGCGCGCGACGCCCGCCTTCGGGCGCGAGCCGTGAAAACGTCATCCAGCAATGGTTTGTGTCCGCGACCATAGACCCGTCGCGCCCCCATGCTCTCAATTCGGATTGTCTGATGGAAACCGCTTTTTCCCCTGTTCACGCGCCTTCGATTTTTCACACGCCGCCGGCGCATGTGGTCGAGCGCGCCCGCCGCCGGAAAGACGAGGCTTTTGCCAATGAGCCTCGCGCCCTTGAGCCCGGCGAAAACCTGTTCGCCGCCGGCCAGCCGGCTTGCGGCCCTTACCGGCTGCTCGAAGGCTTGGTTATGGTTTTTCGCGCTCTGCCCGGCCCCCGCCGCCAGATTCTCGACATCGCCGGACCAGGGCGGACTGTCGGCTTCAGCGCCGGCGGCCGCCACGATTGCGACGCGGTCGCGATCTCGCCGGCCATTCTCGTCCCGCTTGGCGAGACTGGGAAAGACGAGAGTGCGGCCATGCTCGCCGAAATCGCGCGCCTGCGCGATCTCGCCACGCTTCTTGGCCGCAAGACCGCGATCGAGCGCCTCGCGACCTTCCTGCTCCAGATGATGGGCGAGGATTTCGAAACCGGACGGCGTCTCCCCATGCGGGTCTCGCGCCAGGAGATCGCCGATTATCTCGGTTTGGTCATCGAGACCGTCTCGCGCAATTTCGTCGCCCTGAAAAATCTCGGCGCCTTGAGACGCATCGGCCGCGAGGATGTCGTCATCCTCGACATTCCCATGTTGCGTCGAATTGCCGAAGGCTCGGAATGGCCCGGAGCCGTAGCGAATTGACGCCCTTGCCGCTGCAACAGCCCGCCATTTTGCGCGGGCGAAAAAGGAGAAAAACATGAACATGTTTCACAAATGCGCCGCCGCGGCGGTTCTGTTCGCCGCCGTCGCCACGCCCGCGCTCGCGCAGGACGCTTCGATCCAGGTCGAACAGGCCTGGGCGCGCGCGACGCCGGCCGGCGCCAAGACCGGCGCGGTCTATTTGACCATCGACAACAAATCGAACGCCGCCGAACGCCTGACCGGGGCGACGTCCGACGCCGCCAAGACCTTGCAAATCCATGAGATGAAGGTTGTCGGCGGCGTCATGAAGATGCGCGAAATAACCGGTGGCCTCGCCATTCCGGCCAATGGTTCGGTCGCGCTCAAGCCCGGCGGCTATCACGTCATGCTGATCGGCCTGAAAAAGCCGCTCAAGGCCGGCGAGACGGTGCAATTGACCCTGACCTTCGAAAAAGCCGGAAAAGTCGCGGTTTCGGCGCCGGTCAAGGACATGAAGGCGGGCCACGCCGGGATGGAACACATGGACATGCATTGATGTCCTTGCGTTGGGCGATTGCGGCGGCGGTCGGACTGACCGCCGTCACTCTCCTCGCGATCGTTTTGGCCGGGACGCCGAAGCGCGCCCGGCCGGCGGCCATTGGCGGACCTTTCACGCTGGTCGACGATCGGGGCCAAACCGTCACCGAGGCTTCGCTGCTCGGCAAGCCCTCGGTGATCTATTTCGGCTATACGTTCTGCCCCGAAATCTGCCCCACCACGCTCACCGATCTGACGCGCTGGATGCATGACCTCGGCCCCGACGCCGACCGGCTCAATTATGTCTTCGTCACTGTCGATCCCCAGCGCGACAATGTGAAGGTGATGCACGACTATGTGTCGTCCTTCGACCCACGCCTGCGCGGCTTCACCGGAACGCCCGAACAGGTCGCCGGCGCAGCACAAGCTTTTCGCGTCTATTACCGGAAAATCCCGACCTCGGACGGCGGCTATGATATGGACCATTCCGCTTTTCTTTATCTGATGGGGCCGGACGGCAAATTCGTGACCCTGATCGATTATGGCGAGAAGGACGCTTCCGCGCTCGAAAAGCTGAAAAGGCTGATTGGAACAGGCCGCGCGTCCTGAGCGCGGTCCGGTTCGTCCGGGGCGCATTCGCGCCTGACGGCGCGCGGAGCCGAGGGCTATCTTGTGAGTAATCTGGCAGGAGTGGCCGGGCTCGAACCGACGACACCCGGTTTTGGAGACCGGTGCTCTACCAACTGAGCTACACTCCTGTGGGCGCGTCTCGCGACGCGGCCAGCGACGTGTTCTTAGCCGCAAGACCCGCCTTCGCGCAAGTCCGGTCGAATAAAAAGTCCGGTCGATCCAAAAGCCCGGTCAGCGAAAAACGGCCGAAAAAGTCCGTCTTTCCCGCGTCGAAAAAACGCCGCCGCGAACTCAGTGCGAGCGCGGCGCCGAGGGCTCGCCCGCCGAGGACGGCAGGCCGATGGCGTGGACATTGCCGCCGATGAAGGCCTGCGCCAGGGCGTGGGTGTCGACGAATTCGTGGAAGGCGATCACCTTGCCGCCGAGAATCTTGAAGACGTGGCACCAATCGTCCTCGAAACGCACGCCGGATCGCCGCATCCGGCCGGCCGAATGGCCCAGGACCACGACGAAACCGGAGCCGGGCAGGAATTCGCGCGGGGAAAAACTTTCGATTTCGACATTCTTCGCCAGTTCCGAAAAATAGGCCGCGATCTGGTCCAGGCCCTTTCGCGCGCCGCCCCAGGGCAGTAGCGCCGGATCGGTGTTGGACTTCCACTCGATATCCGGGTCGGCCGCGGCGACAATCTTGTCGATGCCGCCGCTCAGGAACGCGGCATAGACCGATTTGACGAAATCGACATTGTTCATGGATATTCCTCCCGGCTCGCGACGGCCCGGCGCGCATTCGGCAAGGCCGAAAACTCTTGCGGGAGAGGCAGGCCGCCCTGGTCCGCGCCAGCCCTGACGCGGTCGCGGCGCATTGCTGTTCCGCGCCAGCGTAACATCGGGGCCCGGTTTCGCCCAATCACAGGCGCGTGATCGCAAAGCAAAAGGAAGCCCGCGCGGGCTCCCTTCAAAAGATTCAGCCTTGTTCCGAGCGATTACTCGATGATCGCCGCAACCACTCCGGCTCCAACCGTGCGGCCGCCTTCGCGGATGGCGAAGCGCAGCTTTTCTTCCATGGCGATCGGAACGATCAGCGCAACCTCCATCGAGACATTGTCGCCCGGCATCACCATTTCCGTGCCTTCCGGCAAAGTGCAGATGCCCGTCACGTCCGTGGTGCGGAAGTAGAACTGCGGACGGTAATTGGTGAAGAACGGGGTGTGGCGGCCGCCCTCTTCCTTGGTCAGGATATAGGCTTCGGCCTTGAACTTGGTGTGGGGCTTGACCGAGCCGGGCTTGCACAGAACCTGGCCGCGCTCCACGTCCTCGCGCTTGGTGCCGCGCAGCAGGCAACCCACGTTGTCGCCCGCCTGGCCCTGATCGAGCAGTTTGCGGAACATTTCAACGCCGGTCACAACCGTCTTGATGGTCGGACGCAGGCCAACCACTTCGACTTCCTCGCCGACCTTGACGATGCCGCGCTCGACGCGCCCGGTCACCACCGTGCCGCGGCCCGAAATCGAGAACACGTCTTCCACCGGCATCAGGAACGGCAGATCGATCGGACGCTCCGGCTGCGGAATATAATCGTCAACCGTCTTCATCAGCGCCAGAATCGCGTTGCGGCCCAGCTCCGGATCGCCATTGTCCAGCGCCACCTTGGCCGAACCCTTGGTGATCGGAATGTCGTCGCCGGGGAACTCGTATTTCGACAGAAGCTCGCGGACTTCCAGCTCGACCAGCTCCAGCAGTTCCGGATCGTCAACCAGATCGACCTTGTTCAGGAACACCACCAGCGCCGGCACGCCGACCTGACGGGCCAGCAGAATGTGCTCGCGGGTCTGCGGCATCGGGCCGTCGGCCGCCGAAACCACCAGGATCGCGCCGTCCATCTGCGCCGCGCCGGTGATCATGTTCTTCACATAGTCGGCGTGCCCGGGGCAGTCGACATGGGCGTAATGGCGCTTCGCCGTCTCATATTCGACATGCGCCGTCGAAATCGTGATGCCGCGCGCCTTTTCTTCCGGCGCCTTGTCGATCTGGTCGTAAGCGGTGAAGGTCGCCCCGCCCGACTCCGCCAGAATCTTGGTGATCGCCGCCGTCAGCGACGTCTTGCCATGGTCAACGTGACCAATCGTTCCGATGTTGCAGTGCGGCTTCGTGCGCGAAAATTTTTCCTTGGCCATGGCCCTCGTTCCGAATTTCAGGCGAGTAGAATCCAACGACCGCGCTCAATAGAAGGCTTTGCCGGCGACTGCAAGAGCCAAATCGCCGGAATCGCGCGCAAGCGCGCCGGGACCGCATGGCGATGAAAAAAATAATCCATTGTTCCGGCTTACCAATTCCTCACCTTAGGCGCGGCCATGCCGGTTTTGCGGCAAACGGCTGTTGATCGGGCTTGATCAAACGCGCGCTCTGGGCGAGGCTCGGGCAGGGACGGCGCTTTGCTAAGGACCGGCTGAATGACCTCGATCGAGTCCGCTCTCGAACCCATTCTTACGAAATATGGCCGCGATTCGACCGCCCTGTTGCAAATCTTGCGCGAGGCGCAGGAGATTTCCGGCTGGATTTCGCCGGAAATTCGCGCGGCCGTCGCCACGGCGCTGGACATCGCGCCGACTCGCATAGACAGCCTGACCCAGTTCTACGCCCATTTGTACGACGCCCCGCGCGGCAAATACCGCATCCTGTTTTCCGACAATATCACCGACCGCATGGCCGGCTCCGTCGCCTTGATGGAGCGCATGCTGAAAAAACTGGGGCTGGAGCGCGGCAAGATTTCCGCCGACGGTCTCGTCAGCGTCGATTCGACCTCCTGCACCGGCATGTGCGACCAGGGCCCGGCTTTGCTGGTCAACAATTTGGCCATCACCCGGCTGACCGCGCCCCGCATCGACGAAATCTGCGGCCTGATTCGCATTGAGGCGCCGCTGGCCCAATGGCCGGCGGAATTTTTCCAGGTCGAGGACCATATCCGCCGCGCCGATCTGCTGCTCGGATCGCCCCACCGACGCGGCGAAGCCATCCGCGCCGCCCTCGCCCTCGGCGCCCAGGGATTGCTGGACGAGCTGAAAAAATCCAATCTGCGCGGGCGCGGCGGCGCCGGCTTCCCAACGGCGCTAAAATGGCAATCCTGCCGCGACGCGCCGGGCGAAAAGCGTTTTGTCATCTGCAACGCCGATGAGGGCGAGCCCGGCACGTTCAAGGACCGCGTGCTGCTGCAAAGTTTTGCCGAGCGGGTGTTCGAGGGCATGACCCTTGCCGCCCTGGCCACCGGCGCGCAACACGGCTTTCTCTATCTGCGCGGCGAATATTCCTATCTGCGGGCGCCGCTGGAAGCGACGCTCGCCGAGATGCGCCACGAAAACCTGCTCGGCGCCAGAATAGGCGGCGTCGAAGGCTTCGATTTCGACATCGAAATTCACATGGGCGCCGGCGCCTATATCTGCGGCGAGGAAACCGCGCTGATCGAATCTCTGGAAGGCAAGCCGGGGCGCCCGCGCATCCGTCCGCCTTTCCCGGTCACCCACGGTTATCTGGACTTCCCCACCGTGGTGAACAATGTCGAGACTTTGTGCAACGCCGCCGCGATCGCGGCAATCGGCGGCGCAGCCTATGCCGGCCGCGGAACGGAAAAATCGACCGGCACGAAAATCCTTTCCGTCTCCGGCGATTGCGAGCGCCCCGGGATTTACGAATATCCTTTCGGCGTGCGCATCGCCCAGATTCTGACGGATTGCGGCGCGCCAGACGTCGGCGCGGTCCAGATCGGCGGCGCGGCGGGAAATTGTCTGGTTCCCGAAGAATTCGGCCGCCGCGTCGCCTTCGAGGAACAGTCCACCGCCGGCGCGCTGATGGTCTTCGCCAACCGGCGCGACCCGATCGAGGCGGCGCGCAATTTCGCCCATTTCTTCGCGCATGAATCCTGCGGCTTCTGCACGCCTTGCCGCGTCGGAACCGCCCTCGTCGCCGGCATGATCGACAAGATCGCCGCTGGCCATGGCGCGCTCTACGAATCCATGGATCTCAAGCGCCTGCACGACATTTTGCAGGCGTCCAGCCATTGCGGCCTTGGCCAGAGCGCCACGCTGGCGCTGCGCGACATGATGAAGAAGTTCAAGCCCGCTTTTGAGCGGCGGCTGATCACCAAGGACTTCGAACCCGATTTCGATCTCGACGCCGCTTTGGCCCGCGCCCGCGAACTTGCCGGGCGCGACGATTCCGCCGCGCATCTGGGAGAGGACATATGAGCGAGATCGCCAACGTCTTCACGCTCGACGGGCAAAGGATCGCCTTTGAGCCGGGTCAGTCCATATTGACGGCGGCGCTGGCGGCCGGCGCCTATATTCCGCATCTCTGCGCTCATCCGGACTTCCCGCCGCACGGTTCATGCAAGCTCTGCACGGTGGCGGTCAATGGCCGCAACGGCTCGGCCTGCACGGTAACGGCCGCGCCAGGCCAGGACGTGCGCAGCAAGACGCCGGAGCTGAACGAAATCCGCCGCGTGCTGCTGCAAATGCTGTTCGTCGAGGGCAATCATTTCTGCCCGGGGTGCGAAAAGAGCGGCCAATGCAAATTGCAGGCGCTCGCCTATGATGTCGCAATGCTCTCGCCGCATTTCGTGCAATTCTTTCCCCATCGCGAGGTGGACGCCTCGCATCCCGACTTCTTCCTCGACTTCAATCGCTGCATCATGTGCGAACTCTGCGTGCGCGCCAGCCGCGACATGGACGGCAAGAACGTCTTCGCACTGGCCGGCCGCGGGCGCGGTTCTCACATCGTGGTGAATTCGCCCAGCGGAAAGCTCGGCGACACCGATTTCGCCGTGACCGACAAGGCGGCGCAGGTCTGCCCGGTGGGGGCCATATTGCGCAAGGAAATCGGCTTCGTCACGCCGATCGGCGCGCGGCTCTATGACCACGCGCCGATCAGTCAGGTCGATCTGGCGGCGGAGGAGAAGTGAGATGGAGGCTTCGCCCGCGCCGAAAAAAATCAGGATCGCCACGGCGACGCTCGGCGGCTGTTTCGGCTGCCACATGTCGCTGCTCGACATCGACGAGCGCCTGCTTGAGCTGGTGAAACTCGTCGAATTCGACCGTTCGCCGCTCACCGACATCAAACATTGCGGCCCCGGAATCGACATCGGCCTGATCGAAGGCGCTCTGTGCAACGCCGAGAATGTCCATGTGCTGCGCGAATTCCGGCGCAACTGCAAATTCCTGGTCGCGGTCGGCGCCTGCGCCATCAATGGCGGCCTGCCGGCGCAGCGCAACCGTTTCGATGTCGGCGACATCCTGAACAAGGTTTACAGCGATGGACCGGACGGGCGCGCGCGCGTGCCCAACGACCCGGAACTGCCGCTGCTGCTGGACAAGGTCTATCCGATCCACGATGTGGTGCGGGTCGATTATTTCATTCCCGGCTGTCCGCCTTCCGCCGGCGCCCTGTGGAAATTCCTGGTCGACCTGATCGGCGGGCGCACCCCGCGTCTCGACTATTCGCAGTTTCATTTCGACTGAAGGCGTTAGCCATGCCATCGCTAGAGACCGCCGCCAGCCCGGAAAAACTCCGCCGCATCGCCATCGACCCGCTGACCCGGGTCGAAGGCCACGGCAAGGTGACTTTGCTGCTCGACGCCGAAAACAAGGTGCATCAGGTCCGGCTGCATATCGTCGAGTTCCGCGGCTTCGAAGCCTTCATCGAGGGCCGGCCCTATTGGGAGGTTCCGGTGACGGTGCAGAGGCTGTGCGGCATCTGCCCGGTCAGCCACCATCTCGCCGCCGTCAAGGCGATGGACGCCATCGCCGGCTACCGCCATCTGACGCCGACCGCCGAAAAGCTGCGGCGGCTGATGCATTACGGCCAGATCCTGCAATCGCACGCCGTGCATTTCTTCCACCTCGCCTCGCCCGATCTGCTGCTTGGCTTCGACAGCGAGCCGACGCGGCGCAATATTGTCGGCGTCGCCGCGGATTTCCCCGACATCGCGAAGCAGGGCGTGCTGCTGCGCAAATTCGGCCAGGAGGTGATCCGCCACACCGCCGGCAAGCGCATCCACGGCACGGGCGCCATTCCCGGCGGCGTCAACAAGGCGCTGTCAGCGGTCGAACGCGATGAGCTGCGGGCTGGAATCGACCAGATGATCGCCTGGTCCCGCGACGCCGTGCGCATGATCGCCAAGCTGCACCGGGTCCATCCCGCCTTCTATAACAATTTCGGCGCCTTCCGCGCCAATATGATGGGACTCGTCGACCGCCATGGCGCCCTCGACCTTTATCATGGCGCCTTGCGCGCCCGCGACGCCGACGGCGAACCGATTTTCGACCATGTCGATTACACCGCCTATCACGACGTGCTGCAGGAAGAGGTCAAACCCTGGACCTATATGAAATTCCCGCACATCAAGGCGCTCGGCCCGCAGAAAGGCTGGTACCGGGTCGGGCCGCTCGCCCGCGTCCAGGTCTGCGCCTATATCCCCTCGGAACTGGCGGAGATCGAGCGCAAGGATCTGCTGGCGCTGGGCGAAGGCAAGCCTGTGCACGGAACCCTGCTCTATCATTGGGCGCGGATGATCGAGGCCCTGCACGCGGCGGAAGTGATCCGCGACCTGCTCGACGATCCCGACATTGTCGGGACGGAGCTGATGGCCGATCGCGGCGAACGCCAGGAGGAGGGGATCGGGGTGATCGAAGCGCCGCGCGGAACCCTGTTCCATCATTACCGCGTCGGCGAGGACGATCTGGTCAAATTCTGCCGGCTGATCGTCTCGACCACCAACAACAACCAGGCGATGAACGAGGCGATCCGCGCCGTGGCGGCGGAATATGTCGATGGAAGGGTGATCACCGAAGGCCTGCTCAACCATATCGAAGTCGCCATCCGCGCCTATGACCCCTGCCTGTCCTGCGCCACCCACGCCATCGGCCAGATGCCGCTGGAAGTCGATCTGGTGGACGCCGACGGCGCGCTGGTCGACAGACGACGGAAGAATTTCGGCGGCGCATGAAACTCGTGGTCTTCGGCTGGGGCAATATTTCGCGCGGCGACGACGCGTTTGGGCCGCTGCTGCTGGCGCGCGTCGCCGAAGCGCAATGGCCTGACAGCGCCCTGATCGAGGATTACCAGCTCCAGATCGAACATGCGCTCGATCTGGAGGGCGCCGGTCTTGCGCTCTTTCTCGACGCCGGCCGGGACACGCCTGCGCCCTTCTCATTCGTGGAAATTTTTCCGCGTAAAAACCTGACGCCTTTGAGCCATGCGCTGGCGCCGGAAAGCGTGCTGGCCATTTTCGAACAGATTCTCGGGCGCAAGGCGCCGCCTGCCTTCCTGCTCTGCGCGCGCGGCGAAAATTTTGAGCTGGGCGCGGGATTGAGCGCCGAAGGCGCGGCGCGGCTGGAGGCGGCCTGGAAATTCCTGCGACAACTCGAAGCCGCGCGCGGCCCGGAAAGCTGGCGCGCTGCGGGCATAAACCTGACCGACCCGAACGGGATCGCAGGGAAATAGGGCAAAAGGCGCCGCGCGGCGGCGGTCAGAATTCGACGCCAAAGACCATATGCGCTCTTTGGCGAGCGAGGTCGGACTGGTTCCACGCCGCCAGCCCGGCGGGCGAAAGGTGTCGCGGCGACGCCGCCGCTTCCGACCAGGCGAGCGACACGAAGGCGCCGGGCCCCATCTGCAAATGCAGGGTCGGGCCGACATAGACCGCCGAGCCCGAAGAATTGGCGAAGCCCAGGGATTCATAGGCCCGATAAAATTCCACCTCGCCGCCGAGATAGAGGTCCGGCGTGAACAGATAGGACAGGCCGCCGGTCGCGCCGAACAAAGCGTAATGGCTGGGGCCGGCGCCGACGTCGTTCTCGAATTCCGGCAGATAGATCAGATTGATCGCGCCGAGCAGTTTGCGCCGGATGAACTCCTGGTCGAGATAGAGCTTGGTCTCCATCGAGAAATTTCGCGCAGGCCCGCCGGTGATGTCGTCGACGCGGTCCCATTCCGGCTGCAACGACAGGGACAGCCCGACCGGCGCATCGATCCCGCGCCGCAGGAAAACATATTTCGGCTCGAAGGCGACGCCCTGGAAATTGGCGTCGCGGCGATCCGCGAGGCCGGGAACGCCCTGGATCGTCTGCCAGACGCCGGAGCCGATCACCTCATAGCCGAAACGATCGGTGACCGCGGTCTCGTAAGCCGCCTCCTGCGCGACGCCCTGATAAATCCCCCCACCCTGCTTGCCAAAGGCGCCGCTGGTGGTGAATTCCGCTTCGTTGCTTCCCGGCTCGCCGACATCGGAGCCCTCGGTGAAGCCGAACAGATGCTTGTCCTCGAAACTGTCCGAATCGGACGCGGCGCCGCCGGCCAACGCATGGGACGCCCAAGACAACGCCGTAGCGACGGCGAGGGCGGGAAGCGCCAGCTTTCGTCGGCCTGACCGGATCGTCAATTCCTTCGCCTTCCCGTTTCGCGCGCGCTTTTCCATTCCCGGAGAGGATGGTAACAAAAAAATCCCGCCGCCGCGAACGCCTTTGCATGGGAACGCGTTTCGGTTCAGGCGAGGTTCATTCACCATGGATAGACTGGCGCCGTCCTGTCCAAGGAGGGATGAAATGAGAAATCTCTTGAAAAGCCTTGTCGTCGCCGGCGCATTGTTCGGCGCGGGGCTGGTTGGAATCGGCGCCGCGAACGCCCTGCCCATCGCGCCCGCTGTCGCCGCCCAGACCGCGACGGCGCCGGTCGAGACCGTCGGCTGGCGCTGCGGCCCCGGCTGGCATGTCAATCCCTGGGGTCGTTGCGTGCCCAACCGCCGGGTTTATTACCGCCCCTATTACCGCCCCTATTATCACCGGCATTACTACCATCGGGGCTACTATCACCGGGGCTTTCACCGGGGTTATTATCATCGCCGCCGCTGGTGATCGCGCGGCTTAGAGCCTTTTCCGTTCCTTCGGAATCGGAAGAAGTCTCTATTCCAATGTTTTAACGCATATTCTTGTCCAAAAAGTCTGCAACTTTTTGGGAATATGCTCTAGAACCGCCCGATCGAAAAGGGTTTGGGATCGGCGAAGGTCTCTTCGCCGGTCATCATTTCCGCCAGCAGGCGGCCCGTGCTCGCCGCCAGCGTTAGACCATGATGCTGGTGGCCGAAATTGAACCATAAACCTCTGTGCCGCGGCGCCGGCCCTATGACCGGCAGCATGTCGGGCAGACAGGGCCGGCGGCCCATCCAGGGCCTGGCGTCCAGCCGCTTTCCCAATGGAAACAATTTGCGCGCGAAAACGTCGCTGGTCTCGATTTGTGTATAGTCCGGCGGGGCGTCGCGCCGCGCGAATTCCGCGCCGGTGGTCAGGCGAATGCCGTGCGCCATCGGCGCGAGCAGAAAGCCGTTGTCGGCGTCGAGCACAGGATGGTTCAGCGTCGCGCCCGGCGCGTAATGCATGTGATAGCCGCGCTTGACCGCCAGCGGGACGGCATAGCCCAACGGCCCGAGCACGACATCGGCCCATGGCCCGAGGCAGACGACCGCCTCGCCCGCCAGCGCCGGGCCCTGTTCCGTTTCGACGCCATAGCCCGCGCTGGCGGGCCTGAACGTCATGGCGTCGCCACGCAGAAAAAGCCCGCCGCGCCGCTCGAACAGAGCGAGATAGCTTTGGGTCAATGCCTGAGGATCGTTGACCGAGGCGGGATCGAGATAATGGACCGCGCCATGGACGCCGTTGAGCGCCGGTTCGAGCGCGCGCAAGGCCCCGGAATCGCAGAGCGCGATTTTCAGGCCGAACGGCAAAATCTTTTCCGCCGCCGCCTGGCCGGCGGCGAAAGTCTTTTCGCTGCGAAACAGTTTCAGCCAGCCCGTCTTGCGCATCAGGCCACGCGCGCCGGCTTCCGCCATCAGTTTTTCGTGCTCGCTCAGCGAATGTTCGATCAGCGGTCGCGCGGCCATGGCGTGGCGAAAAGCGCGCTCCGGCGCGCTCTCCCACCAATAAAGCGCCAGCCAGGGCGCGAAAAAGGGAAGGTCGCGCAAATGGTAGCGCGCCTCATTGGCGCCGTTGAAAGCATAAACCGCCAGCGCCCGCACATCGCGCGGGAAAAGATAGGGAAAGATCGAGGCGCGCTCGATCAGCCCGGCGTTGCCGAAAGACGTCTCTTCGCCGGCGCCGCGCCGGTCCACCAGAACCACGCCGCGCCCGCGCGCCTGAATCTGCAAGGCGGTCGCCACGCCGACGATTCCGGCGCCCAGCACAAGCACATCCGTCCGGCGCATTCCGCATTCCCCTGGGCTTGAGCCTGTTTGACCCGTCGCGGCGGCCGGTGGACGCCGGCCCATAGTTCATGTAGGAGCGGCGTCAGGCAAAAGCCAGCCAAGGCCGACGTTCAGGACCACGAAGATGCGCCCGCTGAAAATCGCCCCCTCGATTCTTTCCGCCGATTTCTCCAAGCTCGGCGAAGAAGTCCGCGCCGTCATCGCCGCCGGCGCCGATATCGTCCATGTCGATGTGATGGACGGCCATTTCGTGCCCAATATCACCATCGGCCCCGATGTGGTGAAAAGCCTGCGGCCCCATACCGACCGGATTTTCGACGTCCATCTGATGATCGCGCCCTGCGACCCCTATCTCGAAGCCTTCGCCAAAGCGGGCTCGGATTATATCGTGGTCCACGCCGAGGCCGGCCCGCATCTCCACCGCTCGCTCCAGGCGATCCGCGCTTTGGGCAAAAAGGCCGGGGTCTCGCTCAATCCGGCGACGCCGGAAGATGTGGTCGAATATGTGCTCGACGAGCTCGACCTGATCCTGGTCATGTCGGTCAATCCCGGCTTCGGCGGCCAGAAATTCATCCCCGCCACGCTGGAAAAGCTGCGCCGACTGAAAGCCATGATCGGCGACCGTGCAATAGACCTCGAAGTGGACGGCGGCGTGACCGCCGAAAACGCCATGGACATTGTCGGCGCCGGCGCCAATTGGCTGGTCGCCGGCTCCGCCGTGTTCAAGGGCGGCCCGGACCATTACAAGAAGAACATCGACGCCATCCGCCTCGCCGCCCATATGGCGCGGGGGAAGATGGTGTAGCCGCAACCCGCCCCCTCTTCCCGCCAGAGCGGGAAGAGGGAGTAGACCGCGCCCTTCGATCGAACCTCCAAGAGAAGAACCATGATCCCCCGTTATTCCCGCCCCGAAATGGTCGCGCTCTGGGAGCCGCAGACCAGGTTCAAGATCTGGTTCGAGATCGAGGCCCATGCCTGCGACGCCTTGGCCGAGCTTGGCGTGATCCCGAAAGAGAGCGCGAAAAACATCTGGGCGAAGGCGGGCTCCGTCACTTTCGACGTGGACCGCATCGACGAGATCGAGCGCGTCACCAAACATGACGTGATCGCCTTCCTGACCCATCTCGCCGAATTCATCGGGCCCGATTCGCGCTTCGTCCATCAGGGCATGACCTCGTCCGACGTCCTCGACACCTGCCTCTCGGTCCAGCTCGCCCGCGCCTCCGACATTCTCATCAAGGACGTGGACGCCCTGCTCGCCGCGCTGAAGCGCCGCGCCTTCGAGCACAAGATGACCCCCACCATCGGCCGCTCGCATGGCATCCACGCCGAGCCGGTGACCTTCGGGCTGAAAATGGCCGAGGCTTATGCGGAATTCGCCCGCGCCCGCAAAAGACTGGTGGATGCGCGCGAGGAAATCGCCACTTGCGCCATTTCCGGCGCGGTCGGCACTTTCGCCAATATCGACCCGCGCGTCGAAGAGCATGTCGCTCAAAAAATGGGCCTGAAGCCGGAGCCGGTCTCGACCCAGGTCATCCCGCGCGACCGCCACGCCATGTTCTTCGCCACTTTGGGCGTGGTCGCCAGCTCGATCGAGCGGCTGGCGATAGAAATCCGTCATTTGCAGCGCACCGAAGTGCTGGAGGCCGAGGAATTTTTTTCCGAAGGCCAGAAGGGCTCTTCGGCCATGCCGCACAAGCGCAATCCGGTGCTGACCGAGAACCTGACCGGCCTCGCCCGCCTGGTGCGCGGCATGGTGACGCCGGCGCTGGAGAATGTGGCGCTCTGGCACGAACGCGATATTTCGCATTCTTCCGTCGAGCGCATGATCGGCCCCGACGCCACGGTGACGCTCGATTTCGCTTTGGCCCGCCTCACCGGCGTGGTGGAAAAGCTGCTGGTTTACCCTGAGAACATGCAGAAGAATCTCGACCTGCTCGGCGGCCTCGTCCATTCCCAGCGCGTGCTGCTGGCTTTGACGCAAAAGGGCGCCTCGCGCGAGGACGCCTATAAATTCGTCCAGCGCAACGCCATGCCGGTCTGGCGCGGCGAGGGCGATTTCCTCGATCTGTTGAAAAAAGACCCTGACGTAAAACGGCTTCTGACCGACGCCGAGCTGGAGGAGCAGTTCGACCTCTCCTACCATCTCAAGCATGTGGACACGATCTTCGACCGCGTGTTCGGCAAGGACGCCTGAGCCAGGCGCGGCGGCGGCAGTTCACGTGCCGTTCAGGTCGCGGGCCTTACATTCACGGAACTGGCGGCGATCGACGCGGCCAGTTTTAAAGGGGCTATTCCATGTTGAAATCGCTCGTCTCCGCGGCCGTTCTCGTCTCGGCGCTGTTCCTTGCCGCCGCCCCGGCCTCGGCTTGCGGATGGCATCATCATCATTGCCATCACCACCACCATCATCATCATCATTGATGAGAACGGCGGGGCGGCGCCAAAAGCGCCGCCCGCTTTCAGGCCGATTTGGCCAGACGGTCGAAGGCGATAAGCCTTTCCAGCAAAGCCGGCATTTCGTCGAGCGGGACCATGTTCGGCCCGTCCGAAAAGGCTTTTTCCGGCGCGTCATGGGTCTCGATGAACAGGCCGGCGACGCCGACCGCCACCGCCGCCCGCGCCAGGACCGGCACGAACTCTCGCTGGCCGCCTGAAGAGGTTCCCTGCCCGCCCGGCTGCTGGACGCTGTGAGTGGCGTCGAAAATCACCGGCGCGCCGATTTGTTCGGCCATGATCGTCAGGCCGCGAAAATCGGTGACCAGCGTGTTGTAGCCAAAGGAGACGCCGCGCTCGGTCACCAGCACGTCGGCATTGCCCGCGTCATAAATTTTCGCGGCGACATTCTTCATGTCCCAGGGGGCCAGGAACTGGCCCTTCTTGACGTTCACCGGCTTAGCCGTAGCCGCCGCCGCCAGCAGAAGGTCGGTCTGGCGGCACAGGAAGGCCGGAATCTGCAACAGGTCCGCCACTTCCGCCACGACCGCGCATTGTTCCTTTTCATGCACGTCGGTGACCACCGGCAGGCCGAAGGTCTGCTTGATCTCCTGAAAAATTTTCAAGGCCGCGTCGATCCCGACGCCGCGCCTGCCCTGCGCCGAAGTGCGGTTGGCCTTGTCGAACGAGGATTTGAAGACGTAATCAAGCCCAAGTCTTTCGGTCAGCGCCGCCATTTTCTCGGCCATGAACAGCGCATGGTCGCGGCTTTCCAGGGCGCAGGGGCCGGCGATCAGGGCGAAGGGCAGATGATTGCCGAAACGCGCGGCGCGCGGGCCCGCGCCAACCACAACCACCGCATTCTTGCGCGTTTCCGACATTCTTGCTCCCGTCATGCCCGCTCGAAAGCGACCGCCACGCCCTCGGCCACGCCCGCCGCCAGCCGGCCGACTTGAAAAATCGTCATCAGGCCTTTCGACGCCAGCGCCGCGTCGGTTTGGTTCAGATTCTTGACGCCGAACACCAGACCGCCGATGAAAAATTTTCCCGTGTGCGGGTTCACCCCGAAACGGAAGGCGAAAGCCCTCGGGCTCAGGATCTGGAGGCTCGCCCCGCCCGCGAGCTGGATGTCCAGCCCCGCCGAAGTCGCCAGCATTTCCCTCTGGCCGGTGAGCGCCGAAAGAAATTCGGCGTGATCTGCCGGCTCCTCGGCGCAGACGACGACTTCGCGCAGGCTCACGGCGCCATTGGGATGATCGGGCGCGCTCAAAGCCGGCGCGCCCTCGACCAGCTGAAAACAGCCCGAAACCTCGCCGGCCGGCAAAGGCGGCGCGTCGCCGGGACGGGCGCTCAGGCCGACGGAAACCCGCCGCTCCGGATCGTCGCTCGCACAAAAAGCCAAACTCACGCCATCGGCGAGCGTAACGCCGGCGCCGTCCGGGTCCAGTGCAAAGCCGAGCCGCGTCCAGGCCCCGACAAGGTTCTGCCGGCTGGCGGCGGTCAAGGATATGCGGACGAGCTTGCGCGACATGAAAACATTTCCGACTGCGGAGCGCGACCTTATCGACCAATCGGCCTGCGCAGGCAAGTCTTCGGCTCTTTCCTTCGCGCCCGACTCAATCCTTGATTTGAGCCAGCCGCTGGAGCTTGAGCAGGTCGAGGGCGAGAATGGGCGTCGCCACCGGGAGGCGCGCGAATCCGTGATGGAGATAAAAAGCTTCGGCGGAGGGCGAAATCGCATGGACGATGACCAGCCACGCCGAAACTTCCGCGCTGGCGCGGAGAGAGCGGCGAACCACCTCCGCGAGAAGGGCGCGGCCAAGTCCCCGGCCCTGCCAGGCGCGGTCGATGGCGAGCCGGCCGAGAACCACGGCGGGAATCTGCTGCGGCATGTTGCGCCGCATCGAGCCGAGCGTTTCCCGCGCGAGAATTTGTCCCATGGTCAGGGCGAAAAAACCGACGACCTTTTGGGTTGCGGCCGGACACAGGACATAGGTCCGGCTCGCCGCGATCTGCAAATTGGGCAAGGCGCGTTCGCGCAGCCAATCGTCGAGAACGGATTCGCCGCTGTCGAAGGCCGAAACATCATGGGCCTCGGTCAGGAGGACGGGAGGACCGAAGGGCGCCGCCTCATTCACCGCGCCACGGCGTTTTGGCTTGCAGGATGCGCTTCATGCCCGCCGCCTCGCTTGGCGCTGGCTCGGCGTCCATCCAGTCCATGACCTGCTGAAACGCCCGCGCGCTGGGGTAGATCGTCGATTGATCGAGCAGCACGTTCTTGGCCTCCTTGATAGCCGAGGCCAGCATGAATTGAGACCGGTTCGCGCCCACCAGCTCCGCCGCGCGATCGATCAGCGCCCTGTCCGTCTCGCGGGCGCGGAGATGAATATTGACTTCGGCGGTCTGGCTGTTGCGGGGGCTCATGGAAAAATGATAGCGAACTGTGTTGACAATCGCAACACAATTCCCCTCGCCCCTTCCCAAAGACTGAGCCTCACACCAGCCGGCTCTGCGCCTTGGCGGCGGCGATGAAGCTGGCGAAAAGCGGATGCGGCTCGAAGGGGCGCGACTTCAACTCGGGGTGATATTGCACGCCGATGAACCAGGGGTGGTCCAAAAACTCCACCGTTTCGGGCAGCAGGCCGTCGGGCGAGGTTCCGGCGAAAATCAGGCCCTGCGCCTCCAGCCGGTCGCGATAGGCCATATTGACCTCGTAGCGATGGCGGTGGCGCTCGGAAATATGGGTCGTCCCATAGATTTCCGCGATTTTCGAGCCTTCCTTGAGCACCGCCGGAAAAGCGCCGAGGCGCATGGTGCCGCCGAGGTCGCCGCTATGGCTGCGCTTTTCCAGCTCGTCGCCGCGCATCCATTCGGTCATCAGGCCTACGACCGGCTCCGGCGTCGGGCCGAATTCGCTCGAATTGGCCTGCGCGACCCCGGCCAGCGAGCGCGCCGCCTCGATCACCGCCATCTGCATGCCGAAGCAGATGCCGAAATAGGGCGCCTTGCGCTCGCGGGCGAAACGCGCCGCCGCGATCTTGCCTTCCGTGCCGCGCGCGCCAAAACCGCCCGGCACCAATATGCCATGGACATGCTGGAGGTAAGGCGTCGGATCCTGATGCTCGAAAATTTCCGCCTCGATCCAGTCGAGATTGACTTTCACCCGATTGGCGATGCCGCCATGGGCCAAAGCCTCGATCAGCGACTTATAGGCGTCCTTGAGGCCGGTATATTTGCCGACGATGGCGATGGTGACCTCGCCCTCGGGATTGTGTACGGCATCCGTCACCGCGTTCCAGCGCGCCATGTCGGGGCGCGGCGCCGGCTCGATGCCGAAAGCCGCCAGCACCTCGTGATCGAGCCCGGCCTGATGATAGGCGCGCGGCACGTCATAGATCGAGCCGACGTCGAGCGCCTCGATCACTGCGGTTTCGCGGACGTTGCAGAACAGGCTGAGCTTGCGCCGCTCGTCCGCCGGAATGGCGCGGTCGGCGCGGCACAGCAGAATGTCGGGCTGGATGCCGATCGAGCGCAGCTCCTTGACCGAATGCTGGGTCGGCTTGGTCTTCAGCTCGCCGGCGGCGGGAATGAAGGGCAGCAAAGTCAGGTGGATATAGACGCAATGGTGATGCGGCAGATCGTTGCCGAGCTGGCGGATCGCCTCCAGGAACGGCATGGCCTCGATGTCGCCGACCGTGCCGCCGATCTCGACCAGGACGAAATCATAGCCGGCATTGCCGTCGAGGATGAATTCCTTGATGGCGTTGGTGACATGGGGAATCACCTGCACCGTGCCGCCGAGATAATCGCCGCGCCGCTCGCGGGCGATGATGTCCTGGTAGATTTTCCCGGTGGTGACATTGTCCTGCTTGTTGGCGGAGCGGCCGGTGAAGCGCTCGTAATGGCCGAGATCGAGATCGGTCTCGGCGCCGTCGTCGGTCACGAAGCATTCGCCGTGCTGATAGGGCGACATGGTGCCGGGATCGACGTTGAGATAGGGGTCGAGCTTGCGCAGCCGCACCGTATAGCCGCGCGCCTGGAGCAGCGCGCCGAGCGCCGCCGAGGCCAGCCCCTTGCCCAGCGAAGACACCACGCCGCCAGTAATGAAAATATACCGCGCCATTTCGGGCCGCCTCGGGGGTTGTCCTGGACACGACGCAAAAGCGCCGGGCGCCAATCTGGACGCCAAGTGGTTTTTCTCGACAAAGGGCCAGCGAACCGGCCCCGATCGGCTAAAGAACGCGACGCGCGGGCTTGCTTACTGAGAACGCGGCGGCGCCGGGACAGGCTCGGGAGCCTGCGGCGCGGATGACGCCTTGTTCTGTTCCATCTGCTTCAACTGGTCGAGCACCGTGCCCTTGGGCTGCGCAGGGGCGTTCTGCTGGGAAGCCGGCGCGGCCACGGGCGTTTCGAAGATGGATTTCTTCGAATGCGTCAGGGTCGAGAGAATGGTCAGGCCCAGACTGGTCATGAAGAACAGGGTGGCGAGAATCGCCGTCGTCCTGGTCAGCGCATTGGCCTGGCCGCGCCCGGTGAAGAAACCGCCGGCGCCGCCGCCCATGCCCAAGGCGCCGCCTTCGGAGCGCTGCAACAGAACCACGGTGATCAGCGCCACCACGATGAGAAGATGAATGACGATGAGAACCGTCTGCATTGTTTGTCCTTCGAGCCTTGCCGGAAAAAACCTCCCGGCCACGGCGCTGTAATCCATGAAAAACCGCAAAAGCCGCCGCGACAGGGCCGCGGCGGCTTAGTCGGCGCGTCTTAGCGCAAAACGAGCCGGATGGGAACCCCGGCGCGGCGTTTACTTGTAAACGGAGGCGATGCCGAGAAAATCCTTGGCGGTCAGGCTCGCCCCGCCGACCAGCGCGCCATTGACATTCGCCACCGCCATCAGTTCGGCGGCGTTGGAGGGCTTGACCGAGCCGCCGTAGAGGATGCGCACGGAAGCGCCGTCGCCCGGCATGAGATCGACCAGTTCGTGGCGGATGAAGCCATGGACCTCGGCGACATCGGCCGGCGTCGGGGTAAGGCCGGTGCCGATGGCCCAGACCGGCTCATAGGCTATGACCAGATTCTTCGCGGTCGCGCCATGCGGCAGCGAGCCTGAAAGCTGGCCGCCGACCACCGCCAGGGTCTGGCCGGCTTCGCGCTGGTGATGGGTTTCGCCGACGCAGACGATCGCCGTCAGCCCGGCGCGCAGCGCCGCTTCGGCCTTGGCGCGCACCATCTCGTCGCTCTCGCCGTGATCGGCGCGGCGCTCGGAATGGCCGACGATGATGAAAGTCGCGCCCGCGTCCTTGAGCTGTTCGGCGGAAATGTCGCCGGTATGGGCGCCGGACGCCTTGGCGTGGCAATCCTGGCCGCCGATGGCGATTCGCCCGGCGGCGGCGGCGCAAGCGGCGGCGATCAGGGTCGCCGGCGGGCAGATCAGCACGTCCGCGCCGCCGATCCGCGTCGCGGCCTCGGCCATGGCCTCGATTTCGCCGATCGAGGCGCTGAGGCCGTTCATTTTCCAGTTGCCGGCGGCGAGCGGGCGGATCTTCGTCGTCATGTTCGTTTCCCCCAGAATTCGCGCCCGAATAGCAGAGCCTGCGCCGCTTGGAAATGGGGTGAAATGAAGCGGCGGCGCGCGCCGGCGACAAATGGCTTGTTTTCGGCGCCGGACTGAGGTCAAAAGCGCGGGCGGAAAGCGCCGTTGCGCGCGGGCTTCGCCGTTTCTATAGTCCCGCGCGCCTCCAACGCCTTCCAACCGGCGCAAGAACAGGAAAGACAAGATGCTCGATGGTCTGCGGCTCATGTCGAAGAATATTTTCGGCCGCCTCATTCTCGCGGCTTTCGCCGCCGTGATCGTGGTCGGCTTCGGCCTGTGGGGCATCCGCGACATGTTCACCAATTTCCGCGGCAACCAGCTTGCGACCATCGGCGACCGGGAAATCACCGTCCAGGAATACCGCAACAGCTATCAGAACGATTTGCAGCGGCTCCAGCAGCAGACGCGGCGCGCCATCACCAGCCAGGAGGCGCGCAAGATCGGCCTCGACCGTCAGGTGATGGCGGAGCTGGTGACCGGCTCCGCGCTCGATCAGGACGCCCGGCGCCTCGGTCTCGCGATTTCCGACGCCGACATCGCCAGGATCGTGCGCGCCGAAAAAGCCTTCGCCGGCCCCGCCGGCTTCGATCAGGCCCGCATGGACCTGATCCTGCGCGATAACGGCTATAGCGAAACCAGCTTCATTCGCGAGCAGCGCCAGCTCGCCTTGCGCAAGCAGATCGGCGCGGCGCTGACCGGCGGCCTCAACGCGCCGATGGTCCTGCTCGCCGCCATCAATACCTACGCCAGCCAGACCCGGCAGGCGGATTATTTCGTCCTGCCGGCGCCCGATCTCTCCAAGGCGCCCCCGCCCGCCGACGAGGCGGTGACGACCTGGTACGACCGGCATAAGGACATTTACCGCAGCCCGGAATATCGCGCCGTCAATGTCCTGATCATCACGCCGGATTCCGTCGCCAAGACCATCGCGATCTCCGACGACGAAGCGCGCAAATCCTATGACCACGATCTCGCCCGCCTCTATTCCACGCCGGAAAAGCGCGCCGTCACGCTGCTGACCTTCGCCAACGCCGCCGACGCCGCCAAGGCGCGAGCGCGAATCGACGCCGGCGAAAGTTTCGACAAGGTCACCGCCGACAAGGCGGCGGGCGGCGTGCTCGCCGACATCGGCGAAACCACTGAAGCCTCGATGTTCGATCCGGCGATCGCCAGCGCCGCCTTCGCCCTCAAGCAGCCCGGCGTCACCCAGCCGGTCGCCGGCAAGTTCGGCGTGGTCCTGGCCAGGGTCTCCCGCATCGAGCCGGGCGCGACGAAACCCTTCGATTCGGTCAAGGATCAGATCAAGCAGGGGCTCGCCCGCCTGCGGGCGCGCGACGCGATCCAGAAACTGCACGACAAGATCGAGGATCAGCGCGCCGCCGGCAAGAACCTGAGCGACGCGGCCAAGGCCGTCGGGTTGACGCCCCAGCTTTTCACGACCGACGCCGCGGGCGCCGGCAAGGGCGAGGCCGGCCAGTCCGGCGCGCGCATTCCCGCGCTCGCCGGCGATTCCGATCTGCTCAAGGCGATTTTCGCCTCGGATGTCGGCGTGGACAATGACGCGGTCTCGCGCCGCGACGGCGGATATGACTGGTTCGAGATCAACGCCGTCCAGCCCTCGCGCCAATTGCCGCTCGCCGAGGTTCGGCCGCAAATCCTCAAGGCCATGCGCGACGACGAGGCGGAAAAGCAGGTCGCGACCAAGGCCAATGAACTCGCGCGCCAGATCGACGCCGGCCAGAGCCCGGAAAAAGTCGCCGCCGCCAATGGCGCGACCCTTTTTCACACCCCGCCCTTCCCGCGCTCCGGCGCGCCGGGCCTGTCGCCCGCCGCCGTCGAGCAGATGTTCGGCACGCCGGTCGGCGGCGCCGGCGTCGCCTTGGCCGACAAGGGCGGCCGCGTGGTGTTCAAGGTCACCGACGCCGCGACGCCGCCGCTCGACCTGAAAAACCCGGCCATCGCCAAAATCACGCCCCAGCTCGACGAGGGCCTCGGCGACGATCTCTTCACCCAATATGTTTCCGGATTGCAGTCGCAACTGGGTCTGCGTTTGAACCAGGCCGCCTATGCCGCGATCATCGGACAGGAATAGGGGACGAGCATGTTCGCGCCTGAATATGACGCCTTCGCCGCGATTTATCAGGCCGGCGAGCCGTCGCTGGTCAGCCTGACTTTGGTCGCCGATCTCGAAACCCCGGTCTCGGCCTTTCTCAAATTGTCGCATGGCCGCGAGGACGACATTTTTCTGCTCGAATCGGTGGAGGGCGGCGCGGCGCGCGGCCGCTATTCGATGATCGGCCTCGATCCCGACGTGATCTTCCGGGTGCGCGACGGCAAGGCCGAGATCAATCGCGCCGCGCGCGTGAATCGCGAAAATTTCGCTCCCTGCGAGGGCAAGCCGCTCGACGCCTTGCGCGCTTTGCTCGACGAATCGGCCATTCCCGCCGCAGCTCCAGGAATTTCGGGCATGCCGCCGATGGCGGCGGGGGTGTTCGGCTATCTCGGCTATGACATGGTGCGCGAGATGGAGCGCCTCGCCCCGGCCAAACCCGATCCGATCGGCACGCCGGACGCCCTGCTGGTGCGCCCGACCCTGATGGCGGTGTTCGATTCGGTGCGCGACGAAATCTGGCTGGTGACGCCCGTCCGCCCGCGGGCCGACATCGCCGCCCGCGCCGCCTATGAGACGGCGCTCGCCCGCCTCGACGAGGCGGTCGCCGCGCTCGAAGGCCCGATGCGCCACGAGGGCCAGTCCGACGACGCGCTTCTGCTCCAGGCGCACGAGCCGGTCTCCAACACTGGCGAGGCGCGCTATCTGCGCATGGTCGAGGCGGCCAAGTCCTATATCCGCGCCGGCGACATCTTCCAGGTGGTGCTGTCGCAGCGCTTCACCTCGCCGTTCCAGTTGCCGGCCTTCTCGCTCTATCGGGCGCTGCGCCGGGTCAATCCGGCGCCCTTCCTGTGCTATCTCGATTTCGCCGATTTCCAGATTGTCTGCTCCAGCCCGGAAATTCTTGTCCGCGCGCGCGAGGGCAAGGTCACCATCCGCCCGATCGCCGGCACCCGCTGGCGCGGCGCCACCCGCGAGGAGGACGAGGCGCTGGAGCGCGAATTGCTGGCCGACGAGAAGGAGCGCGCCGAACATCTGATGCTGCTCGACCTCGGCCGCAACGATGTCGGCCGCGTCGCCGAGATCGGCACGGTCCGCGTCACCGAGCAATTCGTCGTCGAGCGCTATAGCCATGTCATGCACATCGTCTCCAATGTCGAAGGCAAGCTCGATCCGAGCCACGACCTGATCGACGCTTTGTCCGCCGGCTTCCCCGCCGGCACCGTCTCGGGCGCGCCAAAGGTGCGCGCCATGGAGATCATCGACGAACTCGAAGTGGACAAGCGCGGCATCTATGGCGGCTGCATCGGCTATTTCGGCGCCTCGGGCGAAATGGACACTTGCATCGTGCTGCGCACCTCGGTGGTGAAGGACGGCAAGATGCATGTCCAGGCCGGCGCCGGAATCGTCTATGATTCCGACCCCTTGAGCGAACAGCGCGAATGCGTGAACAAGTCCCGCGCCTTGTTCCGCGCCGCCGAGGAAGCCTTGCGCTTCGCGTCCTCGGCAAGGCGGGGGCAGTAATTTCCACGCGCCCAATCGGCACAATGCCAGCCGAAAAGGGCTGCAGCCAAACTCCCTCTCCCCGCGTGCGGGGAGAGGGTTGGGGTGAGCGATTATCTGAGGTGTCAAGTTGCATTGGCGAACTCTGCTCGCGCATCGCGTGCTTTGGCGTTGAGGCGAACGAGAAGTTTGTGGGCCAGGGCGACGCGGACGACCATTTTCTTTTTACCGGCCTCGGTCAGCCGCCGATGCAGAGCGGCGAGGCCGTCGTCGAAGCGCCGTGCGATTTCCGCGACGAGGAACAGTACCGATCTGACGCTGGCTCTGCCGCCGCGAATATGGCGTTGGCCGCTTCTGCGGCCGCTGTCGTCGGCGAGCGGAGCCAGGCCGACGAGCTTGGAGACGGCCTTGTTGTCGAACACGCCGATTTCCGGCAGGTCCGCCATCAGCCGCGCGACGGTTCGGCCCGCGACCCCTTTGATCGAGCGAAAGGTTTCGGCCAATTTGGCCCACAAGGGATCGTCGTCGATCATCGAGGCGATCTCGCCTTCGAGCCTTTTCGACTGGCGTTTCAACAGCGCGATCACCTCGTCAAGGCTGGCCAGGGTCTCGTCGTCGGCAGCCGCGGATCGGCGCTGCTTTTGCACCGTCAAGTCGTCGGTGACCTGCCGCAACCGGGCGACGAGGGCTTTCAGGCGCTGCTGGGCCTTGGTCGGCGGCTCCATAGGCTTGATGTCTTTGGCGATGGCGAAGCGCGCGATCATCGCGGCGTCGATCGGATCGGTTTTCTCCATGGCGCCCATCGCCTCGGCGAAGCAGCGCACGTTGCGGGGATTGACCAGCGCGCTGGCGACGCCTTCCTCCCAGAGCAACAAAAAAGCCTTGCGCTCGAAGCCGCCGGTCGCCTCCATGACGGCGAGTTCGACGCCGTGCCTCCGGCAAAAGCTGGCAAGCGCGGCAATCCCGCTCGCGTCATTGGCGAAGCTTGCGAAAGCTTTCGGCGACGACACCGCCGCGTCGAGCCTCGATTTGGAAACATCGACTCCACAGATGATCTTCGTCACGGTAACCTGCCTTGTTCGTACGATTGGGACCAAGCGATTATTCGGTCGTGCGCAACGACGGCGAAGATCCCAAGCTCATCCACGGTTGAAGCCGGAGGGGGAACGGGCGACATCGCCGCGCGCTGGGTCCGGTGGCCACCGGACCCAGCGCGGCATCGCTTCCACCCGACAATCGTGCGATTGTCCAGATACAAGGGGCCAGGTGACTGGCCTCATTTTCGGATCGCGCCTCAGGGAGCTGCTTTCCTGATGACACTGAGGGTAACGCCCCTGCCCCTCACCCCTGCCCTCTCCCCGTAAACGGGGAGAGGGAGAGCGTCCTGGCGCTTAACCAAACAATGATCGGAAACGAATTGACCTTTGAAAAAGCCAGCCCGCCGCTGGCGCGCGCCCTGGCCGAGCAGGGCTATGAGACCCCCACCCCCGTCCAAGCCGCCGTGCTACGGCATGAGGCCGAGGGGCGCGACATGCTGGTTTCGGCCCAGACCGGCTCCGGCAAGACCGTCGCCTTCGGCCTCGCCATGGCTTCCGACATTCTTGGCGCAGGCGAAAAAATCGCCGCCACCGGCGTCCCGCTCGGCCTGGTCATCGCGCCGACCCGCGAACTGGCGCTCCAGGTCGCCGAGGAATTGCGCTGGCTTTACGGCTACGCCGGGGCGCGGATCGTCGCCTGCGTCGGCGGCATGAATCCCCAAGCCGAGCGCCGCGCGCTCCAGGCCGGCGCCGAGATCGTGGTCGGCACGCCGGGCCGGCTGCGCGACCATCTCGAACGCCGCGCGCTCGATCTTTCCCACCTCGCCACGGCCGCGCTCGACGAGGCCGATGAAATGCTCGACATGGGCTTTCGCGAGGATCTCGAATTCATCCTCGACGCGACGCCGGAAAACCGCCGCACCCTGCTGTTTTCCGCGACCATGCCGAAGGCGATCGTCGCGCTGGCCCGGAAATATCAGCGCAACGCCCTGCGCATCGAGGCCAAGGGCCCGGCAACCGGCCATGCCGACATCGACTATCGCGCGGTGCGGATCGATCCGCGCGAGAGCGAAAAGGTCGTCATCAACCTGCTGCGCTTTTTCGATTCGCCCACCGCAATCGTCTTCTGCAACACCCGCGAGGCCTCGCGCCATTTGCAGGCGATGTTGCAGGAGCGCGGCTTTTCCGCCGCGCTTCTGTCCGGCGAACTCGGCCAGCATGAGCGCAATCTGTCGATCCAGGCCTTGCGCGACGGCCGCGCCCGGGTCTGCGTCGCCACCGATGTCGCGGCGCGCGGCCTCGACCTGCCCACCGTCGGGCTGGTGATCCACGCGGATTTGCCCCATGACGCGGAAGCTTTGCAGCATCGTTCGGGGCGCACCGGCCGCGCGGGGCGAAAAGGCGTCAGCGTGCTGCTCGCGCCGCCCAAGGCGCGCCGGCGCGCCGAAAATCTCTTCGCCGAAGCCAAGGTCACGCCGCACTGGCAGTCGCCGCCGAGCGCCGAGGACATCCGCCGTCTCGACCGCGAGCGCATGACGCGCGACGAGGTTTTCTCCGGCGAGTCCAGCGAGGAGGACGGCGAGATCGCCGCCGCTTTGCTCGCCGAACTGGGGCCGGAAAAATGCGCGCGGGCGCTGGCGCGGCTGTTGCGCGCCCGCCGGCCCGAGGCGGAGGAGGTTTCCGACCCCGGCGCGACCCAGGATTTTTCGCCTGCCGGCAAGGCGTCGCGCGGCCCGCGCCAGCCCATGGCCGGCGGGGTGTGGTTCCGGCTCGACGTCGGCCGCGAGCGCAACGCCGACCCCAAATGGATGCTGCCCATGCTGTGCCGCAAGGGCGGCGTGACCCGCGCCGATATCGGCGCGATCCGCATTTTTCCCACGGACAGCAAGGTCGAGATCGCCGCCCCCGTCGCCGAGGCCTTCCTGCGCAACATGCGCAAGCCCGGCGGCGACGCGATCCGCGTCGAGCGGGTCGGGCCGCCGGGCGAAGCGCCGCCAGAGGGCCGCGCCGAGAAAGGCCGCAAGCCGCGCAAGGGCGGCGGAAATGCGCCCTGACCGCGTCACAGGCGCGAAACAACCGCCGGTCGAAATTTTGGCCGACGGCGCCTAAAATCCTGGTGGGGGGCGCATGGACCCGGCAATCCTGATCGACGCCGACGCCTGTCCGGTGAAGGACGAATGCTACAAGGTCGCTAGCCGGCATGGGCTGAAGGTTTTTCTGGTCGCCAATCGCCTGTTGCAGGCGCCGCGCCATCCGATGATCGAGCGCGTGCTTGTGCCGCAGGGGCCGGATGTGGCGGATGACTGGATCGCCGAGCGCGCCGGCAGGGGCAAGATCGTCGTCACCGCCGATATTCCGCTCGCCGCGCGCTGCGTCAAGGCGGGAGCCTTGGTGCTGGCGCCCAATGGCAAAATTTTCGACGACGCGGCGATCGGCATGGCGCTGGCGATGCGCAATCTGATGGAGGATTTGCGCTCCGGCGGCGCGATCACTGGCGGCCCGAAGGGATTTTCGCCGCGCGACCGCTCGGTCTTCCTGTCGGCCCTGGAGCGCTGCGTTCAGCAGGCGCGCAAGAGGATGACGCCAGAGACTTGAGGCGTCCGCAGACGGGCGCCAAGGGCCAGATTTCGAGCCTGGCTCAGGCTGCGGCGGAAAGCCTGGGCGCTTCGGCGAAGGGCTGAAGGAACTGGGCCCCGGCCCTGCCGTCCTGGACCCACACGATCTTCGCGGCGACCATCCGGCCTTCGATTTCGACCTTGACGCTATCTCCCGGTTTGAAGCCGGAATCCTGCAGGCGGAAACCGTTCGGGCTGATGTCCTCGATCGCGGCCTCCGTCCGCCTTCCGCCGATTTCGGCCCGCACGCGCGCCTGCACGTTCCGACGCCACGCCTTGCGGCGTTCCTGCAGGTCGCGCTGGACAAGGTCTGCGAAACGTTGCGTCGCCTGGGAAATACGGGCCGCCGCGCCGGCCAAGGCTTCCGACACGCCGGAGAGCTGCGCCGCTTCTTCGTCGGTGCGCTCGGCCATGATTTTGACCGCCTCGACATTCCGGGCCGCGGCGTCGCCGCGCCCGGCGGCGCGCGTGACATTTTGCGCGATCTCGCGGGTCGCCTCCTCCTGTTGGCCGACGGAAGCCGCTATGGCCTGGGTCAGCTCGCGGATCGAGCCGATTTTGCCGATCATGTCGCGGATCGAGCCGACCGCCGATCCGGTCGCGTGCTGGACCCGTCCGATCTGTTCCGCGATCTCGTCCACCGCCTTGGCGGTCTGCTCGGACAGGCCCTTGACCTCGCCGGCGACGACCGCGAAACCCCTGCCGGCCTCGCCCGCCCGCGCCGCCTCGATGGTGGCGTTGAGCGCCAGCAGATTAGTCCTTCCGGCGATGGTGCGAATCAGTTCGAGAATGGCGCCGATCTGGCGCGAGGACTCGACCAGATCGCCGATCCTGGCGTTGGCGCCCTCGGCGGCGCCGGCGGTGAGATCGACAAGCTCCTGCGAACGGATCGCCTGCCCTGAAATTTCCCGGATCGAAGCGTCCATCTCGGTCGTCGCGGCGGCGACGGCTTGGGTGTTGCGGGCGGCGTCGCTCGTCGCTTCCGCCGCGCCCTGCGCGTCGGCCTTGACGCTTGCCGCGCCCGTCGCAAAGGAGGCGGACGCCTCCCGCATCGTCTGGGTTTGCTCGGTCAGCTGGCCGACAGCCTCGGCGATCACGCCCGAAAAATCCCGTACCTGATGTTCCAGCGCCTCCTGCCGGCGCGCTTCCATTTCGCGCGTGGCGCGCTCGCTATCGGTCAGGCGGAGGCGATCGTTCTCATTGCGGATGAACACTTCCAGCGCCCGCCACATTTCCCCGACTTCGTCGGCGCGATCGCGGAAAGGCGCCTGTTCGAGGATTTCGCCCGCCGCCATGCGGCGCATGGCGACGGCGATCCTGGCGACCGGCGCGACCAGGAATTTCACCGCCGCCAGATAAGCGATCAGCGTCACGGCGAAGGCCGAGAGAAAAAACGCGACCAGCAGCGCCGTCAGCCACCGGTCCTGCCGCCCGGCATGGGCTTCGGTTTCCGCGATGTAACGACTGGCCGCCTCCACCAGACGGTCGATGGCGGCGCGATGGACGCGATAGGCCTCGCTCAGGTCGCGATAGGCCGAATTGGCTTGCGCCTTGTCGCCGCGCTCCAGCGCCGGGAAGAAGCGGTCGAAGGCGAGGCTCCAGAAACGTTCGGCCGGCGCGTCGGCGTCGTCGAGGAGCAGGGCGCGCACGTCGGGCGGCAGATCGCGCCCGGCCCAATATCGATGGCGCTCGTCGTAATCCTTGCGCAGCTGGACCATGCGCGCGCGATGGACGGCGGCGGTCGCGGGATCGCGCGCGGCGAGATTGGCTTCGAGATAAGCTTCGATCAGATATTCCGGCGGCGGCAGGATATCGGCGACCAGATCCTTGCCATCGACCACGCGCTGATAGACCGGCCCGCCCACCTTGAGCTCGCTCAGGCTGAAAAAGGCCGCCACCGCGTTCAAGCCGCAGCCGAAGATCATGATCGCGGCGAAGAGTTTGGCGACCTGGGAAAGAGAGGAATAAAATTTTGGCATGACCGGCCCCGACGCGTCCATTCCCCGAGCGGGAGGCCGGCCCATTACAAGGCCTTTGCCTTGCGCGAGGCTATCCGAGGAGCCCTCTATTCCTCCGGTAGATCGGAAGCGAAGGATTCGTTGAGCGGCTCGTCGCCGAGGGGCTCTTCGTCGTCCATGAGAGTGGAATCATCGCGCGGCTGGGGCACGCCGAAACCCTTGGGCAGGCGGCCGTCGAACAGGCCGGCGCCTTTCAGCTCGTCGAGGCCGGGCAGGTCGGAAATCTGCTCCAGGCCGAAATGGAGGAGAAAGGCTTCGGTCGTGCCATAAGTCACCGGGCGGCCCGGCGCGCGGCGGCGGCCGCGCAGCCGCACCCAGCCGGTCTCCAGCAGCACGTCCATCGTGCCCTTGGACAGAGCCACGCCGCGAATGTCCTCGATCTCGGCGCGGGTCGCCGGCTGGTGATAGGCGACGATCGCCAGGGTCTCCATCGCGGCGCGCGACAATTTTTTCGGCTCCTGGCGCTCGCGTTGCAGCACGAAGGCGAGGTCCGGCGCGGTGCGGAACAGCCATTTCCTGCCGACCCTGACAAGATTGACGCCGCGCGAAAGATATTCCGCCTTGAGATAGGCCAAAGCGGGCGCGAGCTCCGTCCCCTCGGGCAGGCGCTTGAGCATTTCCTCCTCGCCCAAGGGCTCGGTCGCGGCGAAGATCATCGCCTCGCACAGCCGCATCACTTCGCGCCGCGCCTCGTCCGGCTTGTCGCGAGCAAGCAGCGCCGCGGCGTCCGCAGCCTTGAGATCGAACAGAGGCTCCTGATCGGCCAAAAGATCACTCCGTCAAAAGCTCACTCGCAAAAGCTTACTCGGCCGCAAGCGCCTGGCGCCGGCGCAGCATCAGCGGCGCGAAGGCGCGATCCTGGCGCAGGTCGATCAGCCCTTCCTTGACCATTTCCAGCGAGGCGGAAAAGGTCGAGGCGCGGGCGGTGCGGGCCTGGGCCGGCGTCGCGACCCAGTC
Source organism: uncultured Pseudomonadota bacterium (assembly GCA_963704565.1). GTDB lineage: Bacteria > Pseudomonadota > Alphaproteobacteria > Rhizobiales > Beijerinckiaceae > Rhodoblastus. The sequence continues at coordinate 3,349,092 of OY969917.1, read as the reverse complement.
TAACAGATAATCGTCGAGCGCGGTCCATTCGACCGCCATGCCGACAATGCGCTCCAAAGCCTCGCGCGCCTCGGCGAGCGACCACACCTGCCGGTGCTTGAGCGAGACATGGGACAAAGCCTGTTTCTGGCGCTGGCGGGCGTAAGCCGACAGAAGATCGAACAGGCTCGCGCGGAAAATCGGCGCATTGACGATATCGAGCCCTTCCGGCGCGCCGCGCGTGAACAGGTCGCGGTCGAGGCGCGGGCGGTTCATCAGCCGTTCCGCCGCGACGCGGATCGCCTGGAGACGTTTCAGCCGGCGGGCGAGATTGGCGGCGAGATCTTTTGCGTCCGGCTCCTCGGCCTTGGGCGGCGCCGGCAGCAGCAGCCGCGATTTCAGATAAGCGAGCCAGGCGGCCATGACCAGATAATCGGCGGCCAGCTCCAGCCGGACGCGGCGCGCCGCCTCGATGAATTCGAGATATTGCTCGGCCAGCGCCAGGACGGAGATGCGGCTGAGGTCAACCTTCTGGCGGCGGGCAAGCTCCAGCAGCAGGTCGAGCGGCCCTTCATAGCCATCCACATCGACCCGGAAATCCGCTTCGTCCTGGCTTTTGGCGCCTTCCGCCTCAAAAGCCGCCTCGGCCGGCTCCAAAACCGCCGTCGCGTCTTCCGGCGGAGCGTCTTGGTCCCGCTCCATGCCCTCAACTCGATTCGAATCAGGCCCACAGCCTGCGGGAATCAGGCCAAAGCTGCAAGCGCCGCGTCCAATTCCGCCCGCGCTTCCACAGGATCGAAGGACTCCGCCGCCTGTTCCGCCGCCGCGACCATCGCCCTCGCCCGCTCCACGCGCGCCAGCGAAGGCCCGGCGAGGACCGGCGCGGCATCGGCCACCGCCCGCGCCTCGGCGAGATCGCCATTGCAATGCAGGGCGAGATCGACGCCGGCGGCGAAGGCCCGCGCCGCGCGCTCGAAGAAACCCCCGTGGAGCGCCTTCATCGAAAGATCGTCGGTCATCAGCAGGCCGTCGAAACCGATCTCGCCGCGCACCACATTTTCGAGAACGGCGCGCGAAAGAGTCGCCGGGAAAACCGGGTCGAGCGCCTCATAGACGACATGGGCGGTCATCGCCGCCGGCAGGTCGGCATTGGCCCGAAAGGGCGCGAAATCCGTCTCCAGTTTTTCGCGCGCCGCTTTGACATGCGGGAGTTCGAGATGGCTGTCGGCCAAGGCGCGGCCGTGGCCGGGAATATGTTTCATTACCGGCATCACCCCGCCGGCCATCAGGCCCCACGCGGCGGCGCGGCCGAGACGGGCGACATCCTCCGGATTTTCGGCATAGGCGCGGTCGCCGATCACCCGATGCGCGCCGGGCGCCGGCGCATCCAGCACCGGCAGGCAATCGACGTCGATTCCCGCCGCGCGCAGATCCAAAGCGATCAGCCGCGCGGAAAGCCCGGCCAGACGCGCGCCCTCCGCCCCCATGCGGCCGAAGACGGCGGCCGGCGGATAGACCGGCCAATGCGGCCGGTTGAGCCGCTGCACCCTGCCGCCTTCCTGGTCGACCAGCACGGCGGCGGCCGCCCCCACTAGCTCGCGGAACGATTCGGTCAGCGCCTGCGTCTGGTCAGGCGTTTCGACATTGCGGCGAAAAAGGATCAGCCCCCACGGCCGCGTCTCCTTGAGGAAAGCGCGTTCGTCGGGGCTGAGAACCGGGCCGGCGCAGCCGGCGATGAAGGCGCGGAAACTCAAATCGCCTCAGTCCTTATCCGCTCAGTCCTTGGCGATGAAGCAGGAGCCGCCGGCGGATTTCACCGCCGCGCACATGCTCTTGGCCCTGGCCTCGGAGAGATGGCCGACGCGCACGCGCCACACGGTCCGGGCGCCGACGGCGGCCTTGACCGGAACGGCGTGGCGGCCTTCCAGCGCGCCGGAATATTTGGCCGAGAGGCGCTTCGCCGCGAGGCGGGCGTCGGCTTCGCTGGGCTCGCCGGCAAGCTGGACGGCATAGCCGCCGCCGGCGGCGGTCTCCTCGGCGACTTCCGCCTTGGGCGCTTGCCTCGGCCTGACGCGAGCCGGGGCTTTCGGCGCGGGCGCGGTCAGCGCGGCGGCGCGCTGGGTCGATTTGCCGGCGGGCGGGCTCTCCGGCATGGCCGGCGCCTCGGGCGGCATGTTGGCGGCGGCCATGCTCGGCAAGGCGCTGTTCACCACGGGTCCGGGCGCCGGCGCGGCGGCGCCGCCGATGACGCTGCCGTCGGCGCGCACCGCGACGGTCTTCACCTTCCTGGCCGGCGGGAACAGGGACTCCGGCTGGGACGCCTGATCCGCGGGCGTGGGCGGGGTGGGCGTGGCGACGCTCGCGGCGCCGGCCGCCGCGCCGTCCGTTTTTTGGGCGTTGTTCAATGTGGCTTTCAGGTCGGCGGGCTGTTCGGCGCTGGCGACGACCTTGGCGACGCCGGAGCCGTTCTTGCGATCGAACAGGCCCTGTCCTTCCGGCGCGGCGGCGCTTTCGACCTGAGCGGGGGCGACGCGCGCCGGGGCGCTGTCGGGCTGAATGGTCACAACCTCATGATTTGCCGAGCGATGGCGCATGGTCAGCAGTCCGGCGACGCCAAGGACGCCGACAGCCATGACCGCCGCCATGCCATACATCACCTTGCGGCGGATGCGCGGCGCGGACTCGGCCGGCGCGGCTTCGCCGAAGGCCGTCGGCCAGGCCTGCTCGTCGCGCGCGTCCTGCTGGGGCGCTTCGGCCCAGGCCGGCTCGGATTCCTGATAGGGCAGCGGGTCCGCCGCATAAGCTTCGCTCGGATAGCCAAGGGCCTCGTCGCCTTTGGCGTAGTCGCCTTGGGCGATTTGGGCGTAGTCGCCATGGAAGGTCTCGTCCGCCGCATGGATTTCATGATGCGGGGGATGCGCGAAATAAGGCTCGCGCAAGCCGAAAGGCGCAAAGTCCGGATGTTCGTCGCGCAGGCGCGCCTGCGCGGCCTCACGGCCCTCCGCGACGGCGGATTGGGCGCGGAACAAAGCTTCGAACGGATCCTTGCGGCCGGCCAAGGCCTCATTGTTCACGAGGCGGGCGAGTTCGGCGAGCGGATCGGAGCTTTCCTCGGGCCGCTGCTGGGGCATGGGCGCCGCGGCGCGCAGGCGGCGTTCGAACTCGTCCAGATCGACTTCGGGACGAAACTTGGCGGCAAACTCACCCATGGCGAACCCTCACTCTCGACGCAAAACGCCGCGGGGGAGCGCCCTTCCTTCAGGAAGGACTCGTGCGCCACGACTAGCGCATCTCTTCCGGCGCTTTAACACCTAAAACAGACAATCCAGACGCCAAAACAGTCATTAACCCTGTCACAAGGGCTAGCCTGGCGCAGGTCAAATCTCTACGATCTTGATTAACAAAGCGTAATTGTGGCTGATCTTTGCCGCGGCTCCAATGTGAATGGAAAAAACTCGCGACATCGTGCAGGTAAAAAGCCAGTCGATGCGGCTCGTGCGCGCTCGCCGCGCTTTCGACAATGCGCGGATATTGCGCCAGCAATTTGATCAAGGCCCATTCGTTCGCGTCGTCCAGCAAGGCGAGGTCGGATTGGGCGAGACGCGCCGGCGAAACGTCGAGATCGGGAAAAGCCGCCAGCGCCTGACGCAGCGCGGAGTGGGCGCGGGCGTGGGCGTATTGCACATAGAAGACCGGATTGTCCTTCGATTGCTCGATCACCTTGGCGAGATCGAATTCGAGCGGCGCGTCGTTCTTGCGATAGAGCATCATGAAGCGCGCGGCATCCACGCCGACCTCTTCGACCACCTCGCGCAAGGTGACGAAATCGCCGGAGCGTTTCGACATTTTCACCGGCTCGCCGTCGCGCATCAGTTTCACCAGCTGGCACAATTTCACATCGAGCGCGACCTTGCCGCCCGAAAGGGCCGCGACCGCCGCGCTCATGCGCTTGACATAGCCGCCGTGGTCGGCGCCCCAGACATCGACCAGCACGTCATAGCCGCTCGCGATCTTCTTGCGGTGATAGGCGATGTCGGAGGCGAAATAAGTGAAGGAGCCGTCGGATTTCTTCAGCGGGCGATCGACATCGTCGCCAAATTGCGTCGAGCGGAACAAGGTCTGCTCGCGATCCTCCCAATCGTCCGGCAATTGGCCCTTGGGCGGCGGCAGGCGGCCTTCGTAGATCAGGCCTTTTTCGCGCAAGTCCTCCAGCGCCGCCTCGACGTCGGACGGGCCGTTCGTGGCGTCATGCAGGCTGCGCTCGGAGAAGAACACTTCATGGGTGATGTTCAGCGCCGCGAGATCGTCGCGGATCATGTCCATCATCGCGTCGATGGCGAAGGCGCGCAAAGGCGCCAGCCATTCGCCCTCCGGCTTGCCGCGCAGGCTCCTCCCATATTTCGCCGCCAGCGCCACGCCGGCGGGTTTGAGATAATCGCCGGGATAAAGGCCCTCCGGCACGGTCACGGCCTCGCCGAGAGCTTCGAGATAGCGCAGATAAGCCGAGCGGGCGAGCACGTCGACCTGGGCGCCGGCGTCGTTGATGTAATATTCGCGGGTGACCTCGGAGCCGGAAAATTCCAGCAGATTGGCGAGGGCGTCGCCGAACACCGCGCCGCGTCCGTGGCCGACATGCATCGGCCCGGTCGGATTGGCGGAAACATATTCGACATTGACTTTTTTGGCCTGAACCCGCCCCGAGGCGCCGCGCCCGAAATTATTTCCCTGGCGCAGGACCGCCCGCAGGATGTCGGCATAGACCGTCGTCTTGAGGCGGATATTGAGGAATCCCGGCCCCGCGACCTCGGCTTGCTCGACATCCGGCATTTCGGCCAGGCTGGCCGCGAGTTCGGTCGCGAGCTGGCGCGGATTGGGAAACGAGGCCTTGACCTCCTTGGCGTAGACCATGGCGGCGTTGCAGGCGAGATCGCCGAGGCTCGCCTCGCGCGGCGGCTCGACCACGAAACGCGCCATGTCGAGCGACGTCGGCAGGCGCCCTTCCGCGCCCAGCTTCTGCAAAAGCGCGGCGATGCGGGCATGGAATTCGGCGTAGATGTTCATGGCGGGCCCCGGTTTTCCTTGCGCCGAGGGGCTAGCCCAATTCGCCGTCGAGGTCAAAGCGGCGGACAGGCCTGTCATTCGCCGCCGCCGGCGCCCATATCGAGAAAGGAAACGATTAAACATTCCGCAAGAATTCGCGCGCAGCCTCGATATTTACCAACAACGTAAATGCCCCGGCGCAGGCGCGGGAGCTGGCTGAAGTTTTGCATCGGGAAGCGAATTCAGGCGGGCGTTTCAATTGAGGACCGGGCCATGTTCGGTTTTAATTGGAAGACTTTCGAAAGATCCGGCGAGTCTTTCTCGGCGGCGCGCGACGGCGACGGGCTCCCACCAAGGAACGCCCGAAGCGGCGGACGGCGTCCGCGCATCGGGCTGGCGCTCGGCTCCGGCGCGGCGCGCGGCTGGTCGCATATCGGCGTGCTCCAGGAGCTGGCGGCGCGCAAGGTGCCGATCGACGTCATCGCCGGCTCCTCGATCGGCGCGGTGGTGGGCGGCTGTTACGCCGCCGGCAAGCTCGCCGAGCTGGAAGGTTTCGCCCGCTCGCTGACGCGGCGCCGCGTCTTTTCCTTGATGGACCTGTCGCTTTCCGGCGCCGGCATGCTGTCCGGCGGCAAATTGCGCGACGAGCTGTCGCGCGAGCTTGAAGACCGGCGCATCGAGGATCTGCCGGTCGCCTTCGGCGCGGTGGCGACGGAAATCGGGGCCGGCCACGAAGTCTGGCTGCGCAAGGGCGATCTCGTCCACGCCATCCGCGCCTCCTACGCTTTGCCCGGCGTTTTCGAGCCGCTGCAGATCGACGGCCGCTGGCTGTTCGACGGCGCCCTGGTCAATCCGATTCCAGTGACCCTGTGCCGGGCCATGGGCGCCGAACTGGTGATCGCGGTCAATCTGGTCGGCGACGCCGCCTATCGTGGGACGCTGATCGCCGACGCCGCCGCCATGGCGCCGGAGCCGCCCCATCCGGCCCCAGCGGAAGAATCGTTCTGGCGCGCCACCGACGCGCGCCAGTTGCGCCGGCAGTTCGGCCGCGCGGCCAATGGCGCGCCCGGCATTGCGGCGGCCATGCTCGACGCCTTCAACATCACCCAAGACCGCATCGCGCGCTCGCGGCTCGCGGGCGACCCGCCCGACGTGCTGATCGCGGCGCGGCTGTCGAGGATCGGCTTTTTCGATTTCCACCGCGCCGACGAACTGATCGCGCTCGGCCGTGAGGCGGCGCGTCGCGCCCTCAACGACATAGCCGACATCGCGGCGCTGGAGCGCCGCCTCGACGGCCCCGGCGCGAAGGCGTGAGCGCGACGGCGACCGCCGCTCAGGCGGTGGCGATATAGTCGCGCATGGCGCGATGCTCGGATTCCAACCCGTCGAGACGGTGCTTGACCACGTCGCCGATCGAGATCACCCCGACCAGCCGGCTGTTTTCGATGACCGGAAGGTGGCGGAAGCGCCCGTTGGTCATGCGCTCCATCGCGCTGTCGATCGTTTCCGTCATGCTGGCGGTGGCGACCTTGGCCGTCATATGTTTCGACACGGGATCCTGAAGGGCGCCGGCGCCATGGCGGCCGACCGAGCGAACGATGTCGCGCTCCGACAAAACGCCCAGCACGTCGCCGTCGCCGCCGGTGACGATCAAGGCGCCGATTCCCTTGTCGGCGAGAAGGGCCGCCGCTTCCTGCATCGTGCGATGCGGCTGGGTGGTGGCGACGTCATGACCTTTGGTCGCGAGAATGAGAGCAACACTCACTGATTTCCTCCCCTGACATTCGGAGCTTTTACCCCTGGTTGCATTCAGGATGCCCCCGTTCGCGAAAGAGCGCAAGCGCGGGCTTCGCCTTCAGCCTTTGCGCCTTTGGTCGAACAGGGGCGCGCAAAACAAACCGGCGAGAAAGCCGCCGATATGGGCTTCCCAGGCGATTGGCGCCGCCGAGACGCCCAAGGCTTGTCCGCCAAGGCCCATGAGCATGTTGGAGATGAACCAGATCGCGACGAAGGCCATGGTCTGGCGGTTGGCGATCATCTCGCGGATGCTTTGCAGCGGCGCCGGCGACGAATCGGCGCGGTAAAAGCCGCCGATGGGAAAGACGAAACGCGCCGCCGCCCCCATATAGGCAGAAATCGCCGCCGACGCGCCGATCATCGGCGCCAGCTCGAGCGGGTGGACGGCCAGATAGGCCGCCGCGCCGGCGACCGCCCCCAGAACGCCGAGCAGGAGAAAACGCCCCGATCCAAAGCGTCGCGCCACCGGCGAACCAAATGCGGCGAGCCAGATTCCGTTAAAGACCAGATGCGTCGCGCCGCCATGCAGGAAGGCATAGGACAAAGGCGTGAACCACAGCCAGGCCGGTGGCGCGTGAGGCAGGAAAAAGGCGCCGACCTGCGCCTGAACGTCGGACTGGCTGGCGATGTCGTTGCGATGGGCGAGCACGGCCGTCTGATCGACGAGAAAAGCGAAACGGGCGGGCGTGAAGCCGAAAGTCGCGAGAATCGCGCCATCCAGTTCGGGCGCGATCTGGCTGCGCGCGATCTGGATGACGGTCAGAATCGCCAGAAGGAAAACCACCACCGCCGGCAGGTTGAAAATCGGCTCGCGTCCGCGCTCGCGCATGGCTGACGCCCTTTCGTTTCGACCGACGAAAAAAAAGGGAGAGCTGGAGCTGGCTCTCCCTCTTTTGCAATGACGTTAACCGCCCGGCTCGCGCGTTTCGGACGCGAACGTCGCGCCTTGCGCTGTAGCCTGTTGACCGCCGACCATCCCGAGCAGGACCGCGGCAGACAAAAGACGTTCAATATCAGTTGTTCAAATCCATCCTTCCGTTGCGGCGCCAGATCCGCCTTGCCGTATCGGCGCCGCCTCGATGAGGAAACATTGCCAAAGTCCTAACGTTTTTGCAATCTCAACATCCGGTTAAGCTTAACAGGCGCACGCCCAGGTTGCAGATTCCGGCCCTGGCCCGAATCTCGCTGGTAAATTTCCCGTGAATGGCGAGGCCCGGCGCTCCGTCCCAAAATGAGACGCCTATGGCCCGAAGCAAGAAAAGAGCGGGAAAATGAGACAGGCCGCGACCCAGGAGCTATACAGCTATTGGAACAAATTGCGTGGCGCCCGTCTCTCTCCCGCGCGCGAGGATATCGATCCTGCCGAAATCCGTCACATTCTCGCCGACACCATGATCCTCGAGGTGGATCAGGAGCGGCAGTTCCCGATCCGCGTTTCCGGGACGCGCCTGAACGCCTTGTTCCTCGACGAGCGCAAGGGGCATTCCTTTGTCGGGCTTTTCGCGCCGGAGGAACGCAACGGCGCCAGCGCGATGGCTTCGGCGGTGGCGGATGGCGCGCGCCCGGTGGTGGCCGGACTGAGGGCCGAACTGGCCGGCGAACGGCCGGCGCATCTTGAGCTGCTGCTGCTGCCGCTGCGCCATCACGGCAAGACTCATTCGCGTATCCTGGGCATGCTGACCCCGACCGCGCTTCCCAGCTGGTTCGGCCTGCGCCGCGCCGATCATCTTCGGACCATTGCGATGCGCTTCATCGACGAAAATCGCGAGGCAGAATTCGATCCGCCCGCCGCGCCCGACGTCATGGACGCGCTGACGCCGTCCGATCTCGCCTGTCGGGTCAAAACACGGCGGCGGTCCTTCTTTGTGATCCGTGGCGGACGCCAGATTTGACCTGCGTAATATTGTCAGTGAACTGCGACGAACGTTCGTAACCTCGTTCGTAATAATGAATTAACCAGATGCCCGTTATATTTCCGGCAATTGAGCGGACCGTTCGGCGCACCCGATGCAATCTCAGGCGAATATCATAACCGACCCCCATGAACGGCGACGCCACAGGCGAGTGAAGCTCTCCGTGCTCGGCCGCTACATGCTGGCCAACCGGCGCGAATTTCCGTGCCAGACCATCGATGTTTCGGCGTCCGGCCTGGCTTTGACGGCTCCGGTCAGGGGGGAGATCGGCGAGCGGGTCGTCGCCTATTTCGACGCCCTCGGCCGGATCGAAGGCGTCATTGTGCGCCATCTCGAACAAGGCTTCGCGATGACCGCGATCCTGACCCAGGCCAAGCAGGAAAAGCTGGTCAACCAGCTCACCTGGTTGGTCAACCGCAAGGCGCTCGGCCTGCCCGAGGACCGGCGCCACGAACGTATCGTTCCCAAGGAACTCAACACCACCATCCGGCTTCCCGACGCCGGCGCGACGCCCGCCAAGATCGTCGATATTTCCGTCTCGGGCGCGGCGGTCAGCTGCGCCAAAAGCGCGCCGCTGGGGACTTTGATCCATATCGGCCGGCGCCGCGCGCGGATCGTGCGCCTGTTCGATTACGGCATGGCGGTGGAATTCGCCTTGCCCCTGTCCTTCGACCAGTTCGACGAAAACGTCATTCTTTGAGGGGGCCTCGGCCCCGCCGCGCGCTCAGCCGATTTTCCTCAGTCCCGCGGCGTAGCGGCGGCCGTTCTCGACATAATGGCGCGCGCTCTTGCGCAGGCCTTCCGCCGCCGCAGGCTCCAGCGCGCGCGCAATCCGGGCCGGCGCGCCGACAATCAGCGAATAATCTGGAAATTCCTTGCCCTCGGGAATCAAGGCGTTGGCCCCGACGATGCAGAACCTGCCGATCCGCGCATTGTTCATGATCGTCGCGCCCATGCCGATCAGGCTGCCTTCGCCGATGAAACAGCCATGCAGAATGACGCCATGCCCGACGGTGACGTCGGCGCCGACGGTCAGCGGGCAGCCAATGTCGGTGTGCAGCACCGAATGGTCCTGAATATTCGAGCGTTCGCCGACATCGATCCATTCATTGTCGCCGCGCAGGGTCGCGCCGAACCACACGTTCGCGTCCTCGCGCAGGCGCACGCGGCCGATCAGATTGGCGTCGGGCGCCACGAAAAAGCGGCCCTCGGGCGGCAGTTCCGGCGCGACCCCGTCGAGCGAATAGAGACTCATCCTAACGGTTCCCTTGCCAAGGCCCCTATGTTGGGCTCCAAGATAATGCGGCGCCGAAAAAAAGCCCGTGCTTTTTCTTCCATCTTTCGTTCGAATCGCTTGCGCAAGATTCTCGTTCTTCTCGGCCTCGCGCCGCTGCTCCTGATCGCCCTTGGCCTCGCCCTGTGGCGCCTCTGGCCGTCGCCCTCGGAAACGCTGAACTTCGTCCTTGCCGGGCGCCGCCTGCATTTCCCGGCCAGTTATGTGCGCTTCGCCGATCCGCCCGATCCCGACCGGATCGATCTCGTCGCTTTGGCGCCCGATTTCACCCCCGGCTCCGCCCATCCGCGCGACCTGCCCGCCGCCGGCGAGACCGACGCCAAAGGCCGCGACCAGATTTTCCTTTCGATCGGGCCGGCGCCGAAAAACGACCGGCGCGCGGCCTCGCCGGCGGAACGCTATGGGCCTTTCGTCGCGGCGGAGGCGCAGGTGACGAAGGGCGGGCTGCTGCGCCGGCGGTTCGAGGACAATTCGCCCTATGCCGGCGAGGATCTTTATCTTTCCCCGCCCGACGGCGTGGAATTTTCCGCCCGCTGCGAGCGCCCGAAAATCCCGTCCGACCGATTGCCCAATACCTGCGTGAGCCAATTCCGGCTCGAAAACCTGTCGATCGAGGCGCGTTTCGACCCGGTCTGGCTTGCCGAATGGCGGCAATTGCGCGCCAACGCCCTGCTGCTGGTCAGAAGCGCGGAGAGCCCTTGACGCTCAGAGATCCTCAAGGTCGTAATCGAGGATCGCCATTTGCAGCGTGTAGGACTTGCCCTTGGGATCGTCGGCGGAAATCACGCCGAGGAAATCCTCGCCCCGGTTGAGTTCGACCGAATCGGTCTTTTTGACGCGAGCGACGATCTTGAGGTCGTCATTGTCGAACAGGCGGCGCAGATATTCCTGCAAGACCGGCCGCTCGACCGGAATTTTCATGGCGAAGGCGAAGGAGCGGTCGCCATCCTCGTCGTCGACGCTGATCCGGCCCAAGGCGCGTTCGCCGAAGCTGACGACGGCCTCTTCCGTATTTTTGGGATCGAGCCCGACCTTGATTCCCGGCGCGCTAAAGGATTGGCGCAGGAATTCCTGCAACTTCCGCAATTCGATCTTGTCCAAGAGTCCACTCCGCTCGCGTCGACAATGGAGGCTTGCCAAAAAGACGCGCGGCGCGCAAGGGGCGTCGGAACGGCGCGAGCAATCAGTCCTCGTCGGCCTTGGCGGCGAGCACCTGATCCATCTCGCGCGCCGGTTCGGCGCAGCCCGAGGCGCCGACCACTTTCGCCGGCACGCCCGCCACCGTGACATTGGCCGGAACCGGCTTCAGCACCACCGAGCCCGCCGCGATGCGCGAGCAATGGCCGATCTCGATATTGCCGATGATCTTGGCGCCGGCGCCGATCAGCACGCCATGGCGGATTTTGGGGTGACGGTCGCCGCGTTCATGGCCGGTGCCGCCCAAGGTCACGCTGTGCAGAATCGACACGTCGTCCTCGATCACCGCCGTGGCGCCCACCACCAGCCCGGTGGCGTGGTCGAGGAACAGGCCCTTGCCGATCCGCGCCGCCGGATTGATGTCGGTCTGGAACGCCGACGAGGACCGGCTTTGCAGGTAAAGCGCGAAATCCTTGCGGCCCGCGTTCCACAGGGCGTGGGCCAGGCGGTGGGTCTGAATCGCGTGGAAACCCTTGAAATAGAGCACCGGCTCGATCAGCCGCTGGCAGGCCGGATCGCGGTCGGCGAAGGCGAGAATGTCGGCGCGCATCGCCTCGCCGACCTCGGGATCGCGGGCGACGAGTTCGAGAAAATTCTGGCGGATCAGATCGCCGGAGAAATCCGGATGGGAGAGGCGCGCGGCGAGACGATGGCCGACCGCCTGCTCCAGAGTGGCGTGATTGAGGATGGAGGAGGTCAAGAAGCAGCCGAGCTCCGGCTCGCGATGCAGCGCTTCCTCGGCCTCTCGCCGGATATGCGCAAAGATCGGGTCGCCCTCGCTCTTGCGCAGCGCCAACACATTGCCGGTCGTCGTCATCCCAAACTCCTGCCGCATGCGCGGGCGATAAATACTAACACGCGCCCGCCGCGCTGTCTGGCCTAGAGCCCTTTCCGTTCCTTCGGAATCGGAAGAAGTCTCTAATTCATTGTTTTAACGCATATTCTTGTCCAAAAAGTCTGCAACTTTTTGGGAATATGCTAAGTCCGAAGGTCGTTAAGGAAGGCCAGCGCGCCCTCCTTGAAAACCTTGTCGCCGACCGCCCTGTTATGGTCGCGGCCGGGAATGACCAGGGCGCGGGCGTTCGGCATGAGCCGGGCGAGCGGCTCGGGCGCCCCGGCGATATGGTCCTCCGAGCCGACACAGATCAGCGTCGGCGCGGAGATCGTCGCGACCTCGGCCTCGCTCATCGCGTGGCGCGAGCCGCGCATGCAGGCCGCGAGCGCCCGCAGATCGCTCCTGGTCGCCTCGGCGAAAGCGCGGAACATGCGCTGCGTCGGGTCGGTCAGAACCTCCTGCGACGGCGCCTCCATGGCGTCAACCAAGCCCGCCGGCAGTCCTTCTCCATCCACCAGATGGAAACCCAATCCCGCCAGCACAAGGCCCCGGACCTTGTCCGGGCTCGCGAGAGCCATATGGGCGGCGATGCGCGCGCCCATGGAATAGCCCATCACATCGGCGCGGGCGATTCCCAGATGGTCGAGCAGGCTGACCGCGTCGCGCGCCATGATCCAGGGCGTGTAAAGCGCCGGATCGTACAGCTTTTCGCTGCGCCCGTGGCCGCGATTGTCGAAGACGATCGTACGCCGCCCGGCCTGGGTCAGGGTCTTGACCCATTGCGGGAACACCCAGTTGACGCCGTGGTTGGAGGCGAAACCGTGGATGAGCAGGATCGGTTCGCCGCGATCCGCCCCGGTCGGCGCGAAATCGAGAAAAGCGAGGCGCACGCCGTCGGAGAAAAATTCCTGCATCGCTTGTTTATCCGGAGCGATCCCGCGCTCACCAGCGCAGCAGGCGTCCGCCGGCGAACCAGCCGAGGGCGACGACGATCGACGTCGCGATCATATACCAGACCGCGACGAAGAAGGGCGAATCGTCGGGACAATTGGCGGCGTAGAGGATCGCCGCGAGGCCGGCGGAAGCGACGGCCGCCGCCGCGCCTGCGCGCCGCGGATCGCTCGGCGCGCCATGGCGCAAAGCCAGAAACAGGCCGGCGAGCGGGGCCAGCGACATGAAGGGGATGAGCGTGAGGCAATGAACGGCGTTATGGCCGATCATCCGCGCCGCCCATTGATCGGACGGAACCACCGCCATTTCGATCAGACTGGCGACGATCACCAGGACAGGGGCGAGAAAAACCGCGCGGCGGGCGAGACCCGGATCGGCGCCCGGCCGCGACAGCCGCCACGCCAGCGTCAGGCCGGTCGCGGCCAAGGTCGCGCTGAACAGGAATTTGAACAGGAAGCGCGGTTCGTCGAGCGAAGCGAAAAAGGTCGGGCGCAGGCCAAGGAAGGTGAAGAAGAACAGAGCCGAGACGCAGAAGCCCAGGCCAAGGTCGAGGCCGAAGACCCGCGACAAAGGCGCTTGCCTGGTTTGGTTGTCCGCCGCCAGCGCGGCTATGAGATCCTCGGTCTTCATGCGTTCAATTTCCGATATAGCTCCGCCAGCGCCTTCAGGCCGCGATGCACGGAGACGCGCAAGGCGCCTTCGCTGACGCCGAGATGATTCGCCGCGTCGCGCAGGCTTTCGCCCCTGATCGACACCGCCTCGATCGCCTCGCGCTGTTTGGCGCTCAATTGGTCGAGCAGGCGCAGGGCGCCCTGGCGGTCCAGCTCCCGCTCGAAACTGTCAGCCTCGCCGGGCGCGGCGAGGACGTCCTCGAAATCGGCTATGTCCGTCTCGGCGCGGCGCCCGCGCCGGCGCGCCGCGTCGATCGTCTTGTTGCGCGCGATGGCGGCAAGCCACGGCGTCAGCGGCTGGTCCGGAACCCAGGTGTGCCGCTTCAGATGGACGGCGAGCAGGGTTTCCTGCACGGCGTCCTCCGCATCGCTCGCCGCAAGTCCGGCGCGCCCGCAAGAATTCAGGCAAATCCTGCGCAGAAAAGGAACGAGCTCGGCGAGCAGGCGCCGGTAGGCCGCGCCGTCGCCCGCCAGCGCGGCCCGCATGGCCGCGCTCCATTCCCGATCCCGCGCCAGAAAATCCGGCATTCAATGTCCTTTTTCGCGTCAGCGCGGCGGATTGTTACATCGGAAAGGTCAAAATTGCACCGCCTCGCGCGGATTTTTCGCCGCCGGTTTTTTTTCGCCTCCCGGCGTAACGCGCCGCCACCGCCCTCGTAAGTCAGAGCAGGCGGAGGCAACCGCCCAAAGGAGAATTCCTGATGAGCAAGTCCAGTCTGACCCGTCCTCTCGCGCTCGCCGCCTCGCTGGCGTCGGCCTTGGCCGCCGTTCCCGCTCACGCGGCGCCCAAGCAGGAAAAATGCTTCGGCGTCGCGCTGAAGGGAACCAACGATTGCGCGGCCGGGGCCGGCACGACTTGCGCCGGAACTTCGGCCCTCGATTACCAGGGCAACAGCTGGAAATTCGTGCCGAAGGGAACCTGCGCGACGATCAAGCTTCCCGGCGGACGGACCGGCTCGCTCGCCGCGCTTGTTCGCGACCGCCCGAAGTCCTGATTTTCCAACTGAAGCGGCGTCGCCATGAATATCCGGATCCAAAGCTGCGAAATTGCGCTGGACGCCGTCGGCGCCGGCTTCAAGCCGGCCCACCGCGCGGAAATTCTGGCGGCGCGGCCCGACATCGGCTTTTTCGAAATCCATGCCGAGAACTACATGAATCCAGGCGGCCCCAATCGCCGCCTGCTCGCCGCGATCCGCGAGATTTTCCCGATTTCGGTTCATGGCGTCGGCCTGTCGCTGGGCTCGACCGAAAAACTCGATTTTGACCATCTGGCGCGGCTGAAAGAAGTGGTCGATTTCGCCGCGCCGGCCTTGGTGTCCGAGCATCTCGCCTGGAGCGATTTTTCCGGCCGCGCCTTTCCCGACCTCCTGCCCCTGCCCTACGACGACGCCGCGCTCGCCCGAGCCGCCGAGAAGATCGCCGTAGTACAAGATTTCTTGCGCCGCCCGATCCTGATCGAAAATCCCGCGACTTATCTGCGCTTCGCCGGCGACGCTTTGGCGGAGACGGAATTCCTGGCCGAGCTTTGCGCGCGGACCGGCTGCGGCCTGCTGCTCGACGTCAACAATGTTTTCGTCAGCGCGGTCAATCACGGCTTTGACGCCCGCGACTATCTCGACGCCTTTCCTTACGCCCGAGTCGGCGAAATCCATCTCGCCGGCCATGCGCGGGCCCGCGACGCCAACGGCGCCTTCCTGATCGACGATCACGGCGGCCCGGTGAGCGAAGAGGTCTGGGCGCTGTATCGCCATGTCATCGCCGCCGCCGGCCCGCGCCCGACTTTGATCGAATGGGACAATAATGTGCCGGATTGGGCCGAGCTTTGGGCGGAGACGGCGAAGGCGCGGGCAGTCAACCGCCGCCAGCCCCTCACCCATCAGCCCGTCGAGCGGCGGGCGTCTCGCGTCCAGCTCTCGGGCAAAGCGCCATACGCGCGACAAGACAGCGCGTGGCAATCCGCCTTCGCCGCCGCCCTGCAAGACCCGGCCGCGCCGATTCCGCCGCTTTTCACGCCCTGCGACGCTTCGGCGCGATTCGCCGTCTATCGCAACAATTCGGCGGTCGCCGCAATCGAGGCGCTCAAGACGCAATTCCCGACCGTACTGCGCCTCGTCGGCGACGAAGCCTTTCGTGGCGCGGCGCGGGCCTTCGCGCGAAAGATTCCGCCGGTTTCGCCGGTTCTCGCCGAATATGGCGAAGGATTTCCCGATTTTCTCACGCGTTTTCTCGCCGAGCAGGGCGTGACCGACCTTCCTTATCTGCCCGACGTCGCCCGGCTCGACTGGGCCGTGCTGCAAGCCCTGCGCGCCGATGAGGTCGAGCCCTGCCCGCTGGCGCGGCTCGCCATGCTCGATCCCGCGGCAATCGAAAACGCCCGCGCCTTGCTCCATCCCGCGCTCGCGCTGGTCGCCTCGGACTGGCCGCTGCGCGCCTTGCGCGCGCCCGAAGGCGGCGCGATCGCCGACTGGCGCGGCGAGACGATCCTGGTCCTGCTGCCACATGCCGAAGCGCGCCTTGTCGCGCTGGCCCCCGGTGGCGCCGCCTTTCTCTCCGCCTGCGGCGCGGGGGCGTCGCTCGGTCAAGCCGCCCAAGCCGGTTTGGCCGCCGAGCCCGGTTTCGATTTCGGCCAGACGCTGGTCGCTTTGACCGAGGCGGGCGCCTTTGCCGATTTCATCCTCGAACAGAACGAAAAATGGAGCGCCCCATGACCATATCGACCCCGGTCCTGCCGATCGAAACGCCTTTTTTGCGCAGATTGAGGCCCCTGCTTGAGAGCGTCGCACAACTGGCTTTGCGTTTCGCCATCGCCATCCCCTTCTACCGGTCGGGGCTCACCAAATGGGACGGGTTTCTCAAATTGAGCGACAGCGCCGACGCCCTGTTCACCGACGAGTTCAAGCTTCATGTCCTCGGCGGCCAATATCCCTTCCCCGCCCCGCATCTGATGGCTTTCGCCTCGGGAATGATGGAAATTCTGCTGCCGATTCTCCTGGTTTTCGGCCTCGGAACGCGGCTCGCCGCCCTCGGCCTGCTCGGCATGACCGCGATCATCCAGCTCACCGAACCGGACGGCTGGGCCAATTTCCACCTGATCTGGGGGGCGACGGCGCTGGCCATCTTCCTTTACGGCCCCGGACAGATTTCGCTCGACGCCCTCCTCGTCAAACTGCTGGGAGGGACGCGGACTTGACCCGCACTTCTCACACGGGGTCGTCCTGCGCCAGCTCAAGACGCCGACAGGGCAGGAGAATGGCGCACGCCGATGCGCCACATCGGCCAAGCCGTTCGACGCACACTGTCGGCGTCCATAGCCTGTCGCTTGCGACGGGCGTCCTTCCGGACGCCCTGTTGAGCTGGCCCTCCGGGTTGCATTTCGACGGCCGCCCGCTACGTCGGGCGGCTCAACCGTATGACGCCATACGCTTTTCGCCGCCCTCCTTGCGATCGACTCGTCGAAATCGCAACGCAGGTCGGCCCCGTGTGAGAAGTGCGGGTCTAGCCCCTACCCAAACCGGGCGGCATTGATTATGGTGCGCCGCGTCGCGCAATATGCCGCCCCTTTGGGAACCAACCCTCATGTCGGACCACGCCATTCCGCATTTCCATAACCAGCCCGGCCTGCCGAAAATTCGTATCGGCGCCCGGCAGTTCATGTGCATCGGGGCTTTGCCCCCTTTCGATCACCCCCACATATACATCGACATGGGCGCGGACGGCGAGGCGGTCTGCCCCTATTGCTCGACGCATTACGTTTTCGACGCCTCGCTTCATGGCCATTCGGACCCCGCCGCTTGCGAGGTCAAGGCGCAAGCCGCCTGACGCCCGCCGGAAACGGTCAAGCGCGTCGTGGGAGTTGAAACGTGACCGCGCAGGAACCTTTTGTGATCGCCGGAGGCGGCGTCGGCGGCCTGACCGCCGCGCTGGCGCTGGCGCAGATCGGCCGCCCCAGTCTTTTGTTCGAGCGCGCCTCGGCCTTCCGCGAGGTCGGCGCCGGACTCCAGCTTTCCCCCAACGCCAGCCGCATCCTGCGCCGTCTCGGCGTGCTCGACGCCCTGATGGAGCTGGCGATTGAGCCGCGATATGTGCGGCTGCGGCGCGGCGCGGACGGCGCGGACCTTGCGCGCGTGCCGCTCGACGACGCCGAGAAGCGCTGGGGCGCGCCCTATATCGCCGTCCATCGCGCCGACCTGCTCGCCGCTCTGGTCGATCGCGCCCGCGCGGAAAATCTCATCCAGATCAGCAACGATTCGGCGCTGACCGGCTTCATCCAGGACGAAAAGGGCGTCGCCGTCACTTATCGTTTCGACGGCGAGTTCCGCCGCGCTTCGGGCGCCGCGCTGATCGGCGCCGACGGCGTGCGCTCGATGACCCGCAGCCGGATGATCCAGAACGGCGCCGACGCCCCCCGCTATACCGGCCATACCGCCTGGCGCACCATATTGCCCGCCGCCGGCCTGCCGGAGGTCTTTCTGCGTCCCGTCGCCAATCTCTGGTTCGGCGAGCGCGCCCATCTGGTCCATTATCCCCTGCGCGGCGGCTCGATCGTCAATGTCGTGGCCCTGGTCGAGGACACATGGCGCGGCGAGGCCGAGGGCGACCCGGAATTCTGGGACAATGTGGGCGACCGCAAGTTCCTGCTCAACCGTTTCAAGAGCTGGTGCGGCGAAGCCCGCGAATTGATCGGCGCCGGCGAGACCTGGCTGCGCTGGCCCTTGTTCGACCGGCCACCGCTCGAATCCTTCGCCCAGGGCCGAGTCGCGCTGCTCGGCGACGCCGCCCATCCCATGCTGCCCTATCTGGCGCAGGGCGCGGCGCAGGCGATCGAGGACGCCGCCGCGCTCGCCGCCGCCGTCGCCGCGCATGGCGACGATTCGGCCGCCGCCTTGACGGAATATTCCGCCGCCCGCGTCATGCGCTCCCGCAAGGTGCAGGAAGGCGCGCGCGCCCAGGGGCAGATCTATCATCTCTCCGGCGCCAAGGCCTTCGCCCGCAATTTCGCGCTGCGGTTTTCCACCCCCGGCATGCTGCGCGGGCGCCAGGACTGGATTTACACGCCATGACAAATGCCCGCCTGCATGTCTTTGGCGCCTTGCGGGCATGAGGCAAATCGGTTTAAGCAGCCGCGCGCAACGCCTGGGAGCGCCTGCCCGATGACCTTTGACGCCAGCGACGCGCCCGAACTGCGAACCGCGCATGTGATCGTCGTCGCCAATGAAAAGGGCGGCTCGGGCAAGTCCACCTTGTCGATCCACCTCGCCGTCGCGCTGCTGAAGGCCGGCTATCGCGTCGCCACCATCGATCTCGACATCCGCCAGCGCAGCCTGACCCGCTTTTTCGAGAATCGCGCCTCTTTCGCCCGCACCGCGCCCTGGCCGGTCGAACTGCCGCGCCATTTCGCGCCGGATCGCGCCGAAGGGGCCAATGTGCGCGACAACGAATCGGCGGAATTCGCGGTTTTCGCCGAGGCGATCGGCGAGGTCGAACACGAATATGAATTTGTGGTGATCGACACGCCGGCCAGCGATTCCTACCTGATGCGGCTGGCCCATTCGCTCGCCGACACATTGATTTCGCCGATGAACGACAGTTTCATCGACATGGACGTGCTGTCGCGCGTCCATCATGACCGCGCGCATCGCGGCATGGTGGCGCAATATGCGGAAATCGTGATCGAGGCGCGGCGCAAGCGCCGGCTGGTGGACAATGGCCTGATCGACTGGGTGCTGGTGCGCAACCGCATCGCCAGTCTTCAAAGCAACAACGCCCGCCAGGTCGATCAGGCCCTGCGCAAGCTCGCGGTGGAATTGCAGTTCCGCGTCGCCGAGGGCCTGCACGACCGCGTCATCTTCCGCGAGCTTTTCCCCCTCGGCCTGACCGCGCTCGACGCGCTGGAAGAGGCGAATCACACCCTGACGCCGTCACAGGTCTCGGCGCGGCGCGAGATCGAGGGCCTGCTCGGCGATCTGATGCTGCCGGAACGGTCCGATGGCGCGAATTATCTGCAATCCCGCCATATCTGGTTCGAGGCGATTGCCGGCTATTACCGGGAATTGACGGCCAAGAAGGCGGAGTGATCGCGAAGGCGCCATCCCAGATGAGCGGCGCCGAATCCGGCCGGATATCTCAGCCCGAAGCCGAGGAGCCGCCAATGGCCGTAGTCAGACGACCTTGAATGGCTCAAACCGGCGGGGAGCGGAAGTCCTTGAGCGATATTAGCAAGGGCGGGTTGGCGCCAAGTTGCAGACATGGGCGGAGATTTGCACCCGATTTCTGCACCGACCAAACCATTGATTTCGCGGGGCACGACTCCTGGTGCGAAACTCTTGATTTCTGTACAACACGCGGGGTGCTTTATTTGTATTTGGCGGTAGACTGCTGATGCAAGGCCTCCATCAGCGACCATGTTACGTCGATCGCATCTTTCAATAATGGAAGATCGACGCTCACGCCGATCTGATATCGGAGACTCATATCTTTGTAGTGAGGGTTTATCTCGTCAGCGAGTTTCGATTGTAGCAGGTGGGTTGGGCAAAATCCTCGGGCGAGGGATTCTTGAAACGCTTTCACCAAATCATGGCCGAGGTCTTTTTGCTCTGCGTCTGACATCCCTTGGAGCGCTTTGAAAAAGGCTATTGGTCTATGTGCTCGGCGGTTTCGCCACTGCGCTGAAGCGCAGATATCGCCCTATAGGGCGCAAATCCGAGCCGATTTGATGGCGGCTACCGCCTCATTTCGCCCTCATCTCCCAATTTGGACGCAATTCTCCCGTCTGGACGGCCTCACGCTGCCCGGAGCAGAACCCGCGCCCGTTTCATATTCATCGCACAGGCGACGAATTGCAGATGACAATTGTTGCGCGCGAGCCCGCGATAACGAACCCGCGCCATGCCATACCAATTTTTCATCGTCGCGTTGGCCCGCTCGACGCCGGAGCGCACACTTGAAGCCGTCGTGTTGAACCACTTCTGCCAGTTTCTCAGCGGCTTGTTGCGCTTGGCCTTGTAGGCGATCTTGTCGTCGATGCCGAGCGAAGCGAGCTTTTCTCGCAGGGCTTTGCTGTCGTAAGCTTTGTCCGCGTAATAGGCCTCTTCGTCGCCCTGGATCATCGCCTCGCCGCGCTGGCTGTCGTGCAGGTCGGCGGAGGTCATTTCCGCCTGCCGGATCAGATCGCTTTCCTCGTCCACGGCGATATGGGCCTTGTAGCCGAAAGAGGTCTTGTCGTTCTTGATCGTGAAGCCGGCGTCGGGATCGCGCGGATTGACTTGACCCTCTTCATAAGGCGGCCGCTTCACCGCCGCAGCGATGATCGTCGCATCGACCAGCGTTCCTCTCTTGACGATCAGCCCTCGCGCGTCGAGTTGGCGGTTGATCTCGGCCAGCAGCTTCTCTGACAGGCCAAGCTTTTCGACCGTCTGCCGGAAACGCCAGATTGACGAATGGTCCGGCGTCTCGGCGTCGAGCGGGATGCCGCAAAAGCGCCGGAACGAAATCCGATCACGCACGGCCTCCTCGGCCTGCGGGTCGGACAGATTGTACCATTGCTGTAAAAGAACGATCTTAAACAGCGTCAGCGGCGGGTATCCTGGCGCGCCCTTGGCATTGGCGTTGATTTGCGCAAACAAAACGTCAAAGGCCGACCAGTCAATGGTCTTGAGCAAATCTTCCAGGAAGCCGCCGCCTTTCGAATAGGCCTTAACGAAAGCGTCAGCGAGTGAAGGTTGGTCAAAGCAACGGCGCGACATCGGCGAATCGTCTCCGTGGAGACCCTACAGAATCATGGCGTGGCGACTTTTGCAAAGCGCTCCCTTGTTCTCGCAAAAACCCCTTTAAGCCAAGCTCAATCGCTAAGCCTAAGTTGACAAAGCAAGGTGCCCACGCGAGCGACTGAGGATCGTCATCATGTAGGAGCTTCGCGGCTTTCCAAAAAGCGATTCCGCTCGAAATCAGGCGCAGTCCCTGAGTATCAGGCAAGCTCATTTCTTTGCCGCTCCGTGGCCGCGATGCTCACTCTCGTCCATTACCGCTTCTGCTCGATTTCTGCACCCGCATTCGCATATGGCGTACGGGCCACGCAGCCCCTATAATCGACGAATGCAAATCACTCTTCAGATGTTTTGGACGAATCCTCACGGCGAGATTGAGCCATTTCTCAGGCCGTTAACCCTTAAGTTTGCATCCGCTGAGGAAGCGCGGGGGATTTTCGGCCAAATCACCAATCATCCGAACATTCCTGTCCATTCGCTAACGCTTGTTTCAGAGGATGGGACCATTTCGGAAAGGTGGTTCCAGATAGACGGCACTTGGAGGCGAAAAGACGCCTAGCGTGGCACGACGCCGAGCGCGCCAAATGGCATAAAACCCAATATGGAACCGCAAGCGGGTGGCTCTGCGTGAGGCAGTTAATAGCTTCATGATGAGACAATCGCCGACCCCATCCGGAAAGTCGGCTTCGAGCCGGAACCGGTTATCGCGCGGGGGCGCCGGAGGCGCCATTCGCCCCCTAGCCGAGCGCCTTTTCAATATCGCCCGCAATGTCCTCCGGCTTGTCGTTCGGC
The DNA here is from genome assembly GCA_963704565.1 of uncultured Pseudomonadota bacterium. GTDB lineage: Bacteria > Pseudomonadota > Alphaproteobacteria > Rhizobiales > Beijerinckiaceae > Rhodoblastus. The sequence continues at coordinate 3,326,860 of OY969917.1, read as the reverse complement.
GCGTAGCGTTTCAAGACCTTGCCGTCGCGGCCGACCAGAAATTTGGTGAAATTCCATTTGATCGCTTCCGTCCCCAGCAGGCCGGGCGCCGCTTTTTTCAAAGCGCGGTAGAGCGGATGGGCCTTATCGCCATTGACCTCGATTTTGGCGAACATCGGGAAGGTCACGCCGTAATTGAGGGCGCAGAAATTCTTGATCTCGGCCTCGTCGCCCGGCTCCTGATGGCCGAACTGGTCGCAAGGAAAGCCCAAGACATCGAAGCCGCGCGCGAAAAAGCGCTGGTGCAGCGCCTCCAGCCCGGCATATTGCGGGGTGAAGCCGCATTTGCTGGCGACATTGACGATCAGCAGGACCTTGCCGCCAAAATCGGCCATGGTCCGGACCGAACCGTCGATGGTTCGGACTTCGATTTTCGAGAGCTCGGTCAAGGCGCAATCTCCGCGTGAAAAACGGATTATGCCGCCATTTCGGCGATTTCGCCAAGCGAATCGCGGCCGGCGAGAATAATCGCGCGCGCCCCGGCGGCGGCGAAATCGTCGGACAGGAAGCCGCGCGCCCGCGCGTCTTCGGCATAGACCACGGTCAGATCGGCCTCCCGCGCGATCCGCGCCGCTTCCGCGCCCGCGTCGGCGGCGACCAGGGCGAAATCATAGGTCGCGTGCAGCGCGTCGAGCACCAGATCGATATCGGCCGGCGCGGCTTCGACCGCCCCGCCCGACTGGATGATATGCAGCCGCGAGGCGCCGTCGCGATAGATGGTTTCGGCGAAAGACGCCTCGCCCGACAGGAGTTGCGCCAGTCCCGGCTGGGCGTCGGCGAAAAGATCGTCGTCGAATTCGTTTTTCTGGGCCAATTCGAGCGCCGCCGCCAAAGCCGGATCGGAATCGTCGACCTGAACCAGGATCGCCCGGCCTTCGCGCGCCAAGGCCCGGGCGAGCGACAAGGCGGCGCAGGCGGAAACGCAACCCGAATCGCTGACCACCAGGATTTTGGCGCCGCCATGGGCCGCCGTCGCGGCGATGCGTTTCACCAGGGCGCGCGCCGGGCCGGACCGGGCCTGGAAGGGAGAAGCCGGAGCATCCTCTTCCTCTGGCGCGCCGGCGTCGAGGGCGGCTGCTTTCAAGTCATTTTCAGCGTCGCGCGCCGGCGCGGCCTGCGTCGCCTCGTCGTCAAGCGGGACGGCGGGGGCGCCGAATTCCATCGCCGCCTGCCGGACCCGGTCGAAAAAGCCGGGCTTCGGCTCGATCGTCGCGCCGCCTTCGCCGAAATCGGCGACGGCGCGCTGCAAACCGCCGATCGAGGAACGCTCCCGCCGCGCCGGCGCGGCCGGCCGCGGTCGGCGTCCGCCCGAGATTTCGCCGGCGATCACATAAGCGACCGGGAAGAACAGGCCCGCCAAGGTGGCGAAAATGATGATCGGCAGCTTTTTGGGGAAGGCCGGCTGGCTCGGCGCCAAGGCGCGCGAAATGATGCGGGCGTCGGGCGGCGCCGAATCGGCGAGATCGCGCGAGAGCGCCGCCTGATATTTGGCGGCGAGGCTGGCCAGCTGGTCCTTGAGGGTTTTGGAATCGCGCTGCAATTCGAACAGTTTGGTGGCGTCGGTGTTGGAGGCGCCGACCGCGCTTTTCTGGGTTTCGAGCAGGGCCTGCAGATTTTCGACCCGCGCCGCCGCCACATGGGCGTCGTCCGCGGCGCCGCGCGCGGCCTTGTCCACCGCCGCGCGCAATTGCGCGTCGAGGTCGGCGAGTTGGCCCGCAAGCTCCTTGATGAGCGGATGGCCCGGCAGAAGGGTGCGCGATTCCGCCGCGAGCTGCGCCCGCACCGCCACGCGCTGGTCGGATATCCGGCGCACCAGATCGCTCTTGGCGATGTCGCCGGCGTCCGAAAGACGGCCCATTTTGAGCAGATCGCGCAGGGTGTGCGCCCGGGCCTCCGCGTCCGATTGCACGGCGCGCGCCTCGGCCAGCCGGGCCACGATCTCGCCGAGCTGCTGGGTCGGCGCCATGGTCTGTCCGGAGCTTTCGTAAAGCCCGGTCTGGGCGCGGAAAGCTTCGACCTTGGCGTCGGCGTCGGCCACCTTGGTCTCAAGCGACGCGATCAGGGGCTTGAGCGCCTGGGCCGCCTGATGCGCCTCGTCGCGCTTGGCCTGCGACTTCATGTCGATATAGAGCTCCGCCACCACATTGGCGCCGCGCGCGGCGAGATCGGGGTCGTGCGACGAAAATTCGACCTGCAGCACGCGCGTCTTGGAGGGCGACATCACCGTCAGATGGTCGATGAAATTGGTCAGCAGCCGATCGCCGACCGGCTGATCGGCCGGGCCGCGCATCAGTCCGAGCAGGATCAGCGGCCGCGTCAGCAGGCTCAGGCCGCCGGCGGCCGGATCGAATTCGGGATCGCCCTGAAGGTGAAGCTCTTGCACCGCCTTGCGCGCGAGATCGCGCGAGGTGAGAATCTGTATCTGGCTGTTGATCGCCGTTTCGTCGAGCGAATCGCTTGCTTCGACGCGCGCGCCTTCCGGCCCCGCGCTGGTGAAATAGCTCTCCTGATTCTCGACCAGAATCCGCAATTCGGCCATGTAGCGGGGTTTGACCAATGTCACGAAGACCGCCGCCGCCGCCGCCGCGCCGAGCATGACGCTCAGGATCAGGCGCTTCCGGCGCGCCAGCGCGGCGGAAACGCCGCCGAGGTCGATCTCGTCCCGGCCGTCATCCCATTCGAATTCGCTTTGACGCGCGCTCATTCCCTGCTCCCGCAACGCCGGGACTTTAGGACATTTATGGTTGAAGCAATGTTAACCCGCATTTCTCACACGGGGCCGACCTGCGCCGGCGACGAAGGTCATGGGCAAAGTTTTGTTAACCATAAAAGCCTAGTTTCCCTCCAGCGCCGCGCCGCGCGCTCGCCGGGTTCCATGTCATGCGCATTATCCTGCTGCTCGCCTGTCTCGTCCTTCCGGTCGCCCTCCAGGGCTGCGCCGAACGGCGGATTCCGGCCGAATTCCAGGCCTATGCCGACACGCCTTATGCGCTTGGCGCCGGCGACCGTCTGCGGGTGATCGTGTTCGGCCAGGATTCGCTCAGCAATTCCTACGCGGTGGAAAGCTCCGGCAATATCGCCATGCCGTTGATCGGCTCCGTCCACGCCGCCGGCCGCACCCCGACCCAGCTCGCCGGCGAGATCGAGGCGCGGCTGCGCGCCGGCTATGTCCGCGAACCGCGCGTTTCGGTCGAGGTCGAGGCCTATCGCCCCTTCTTCATCCTCGGCGAGGTCACCACCGCCGGCCAATATCCCTATGTCAACGGCATGAGCGTCGAGACGGCGGTCGCCATCGCCGGCGGCTATACGCCGCGCGCCCGCAAGGACGACGCCCAGCTCACCCGCACCGAGGGCGCCCGCACGGTGACCGCCGACGTGCCGGTCAACATGCAGGTGCGCCCCGGCGACACGATTTTCATCCCGGAGCGCTATTTCTGAACTGCAAGCAATTTCTTAAATAAAGGTAAATATCGGAAAGTCGCGGGAAGGTGCGTTTCCGCCTTTTTTCACCCTTTCTTAAGCTTATGATCCTGCATCGGACCGGCGCGGCCAAAAATCGCCGGCCAATGCGACGATCGGCATGCGACATATACTACCGGCGGAAGCCGTCATTCCTCATCGGCGCAAGGCGGCCTTTTACGGTTTCGCCCTGAGCGCTTTGGCGCGCCTGGCGGAATTCGCCGCTTTGCTGCTGCTCGGCCTCGCCCTGCGCCAGGGACTCGTCGCAGGCGCCGAGGCCGCGCCGATTTTCGTCGCGCCTTTCGTCGCCGGCGCCTTTTCTCTTCTCGCGCGCGCCGACGGCGGCTATGGGCTCGCCGTGCTGCGCGCGCCCATCCAGGGCTTTTCGCGCGCCGCCGCCGCCTGGACCGGCGCGGCGCTCGCCGCTCTCGCGCTGGGCCGCGTCTTCGGCGCCCAGGGCCTGTCGGCGCGCGGCTGGCTGGGGCTTTGGCTCCTTGCCGGCCTGCCCTGCCTGTTCGGCCTGCGCCTTCTGGCCGCTTACGCAGCGTCGCTGTTCGCCCGGCGCGGGAAACTCGACCGCTACGTCGTGATCGTCGGCGGCGGCCCGCTGGCCGAAGATTTTTTGCGCGCCCTGTCCGAGAACGCCCCGCCCGACCTGCGCATTCTCGGCCTGTTCGACGATCGCGGCGACGACCGCATTCCCGATGTGGTCGCCGGCTTTCCCAAGCTCGGGACCGTCGACGACCTGATCGGCTTCGCCCGCAATGTCCGGGTCGATCAGATCCTGTTCGCCTTGCCGGTCCATGCCGAGACGCGCATTCTCGACATTTTGCGCCGGCTGTGGGTGTTGCCGATCGACATCAGGCTCACCGCCCACGCCAATCGCCTGCGCTTCCGCCCACGCGCCTATTCCTTTCTCGGCGACGTGCCTCTGTTCGACCTGATCGACAAGCCGATGTCGGAATCGGCGATCATCGTCAAAGCGATCTTCGACCGGGTCGTCGGCCTGGTCCTGACGGTGCTGCTCGCGCCGGTGATGCTGGCGGTGGCGGCCGGGGTGAAATTGTCGTCGCCGGGGCCAGTGGTGTTCCGCCAGGAAAGGTTCGGCTTCAACAACGAGAAGATCACCATCTACAAGTTCCGCTCGCTCTACATCGACCAGTGCGACCATGACGCCCGCCATCTGGTGACGCGCGACGATCCGCGCGTAACCCGCTTCGGACGCTTCATCCGGCGGACCTCGCTCGACGAATTGCCGCAGCTGTTCAACGTGCTGAAGGGCGAGCTTTCGCTGGTCGGGCCGCGTCCCCATGTGGTCAACGCCAAGGCGGCGGGCCAGGCCTATGAGGAGATCGTCGACGGCTATTTCGCGCGTCACAAGGTCAAGCCGGGCCTGACCGGCTGGGCGCAGGTCAGCGGCTGGCGCGGCGAGACCGACACGCCGGAGAAAATCCAGCGCCGGGTCGATTGCGATCTCGATTATATCGAGAACTGGTCGATCTGGCGCGACCTTCGCATTCTCGCGCTGACGCCGCTGGCGCTGGCGAGCGGCCGCAACGCCTACTGATCGGGAGAGCGGCGACCGCTCTCTTTCTTAACATTCGTCATTTAAACCTGCGCCATGGCGGAATGAAAACAATATGCTTGCGAGCGAACCAAGCCTGCGCGTCCTCCATGTGCTCAGGTCGCCTGTCGGCGGCCTTTTTCGCCATGTGCTCGACCTGGCGCGGGAGCAGGCGGCGCGCGGCCATGCCGTCGGGATGATCGCGGATTCGCTGACCGGCGGCGACGCCGCAAATCGCCAGATCGCGCAAATCGCGCCGCTGCTGCGGCTTGGCGTCGCGCGTCTGCCCATGCGCCGCAAACCCCATCCCGGCGATCTCGGCGCTTTGGCCCGCGTCTGCCGCGAGATCGCCCGTCTCAAGCCCGATGTCGTTCATGGCCATGGCTCGAAGGGCGGCTTTTACGCTCGGGCTTCGGGCTTCGTTCCCGGCCTGGGCGATCCCCTGCGCGTCTATACGCCGCATGGCGGCAGTTTCCATCGCCAGCCCGGCTATGGGCTCTACATGGCCGTCGAACGGCTTATCGCCAGCCAGACCGATGTCCTGCTGTTCGAGAGCGATTTCATCGCCGGCGAATATGCCAAGGGCGTCGGGCCGACGCGCGCCTTGAAGCGGGTCGCCAAGAACGGGCTGCGCCCCGAGGAATTCACGGCCGTCGCCGCCGTCCCCGGTGCGGCGGAATTTCTCTATGTCGGGGAATTGTCCGCCTATAAGGGGGTGGACACGCTGATCGAGGCTTTGGCCGCGCTCCATCGCGCGGGCGATGACGAGGCGCGCCTCGCCATCGTCGGCTCAGGCTGCGAATTGGACCGGCTCGCCACCATGGTCGAACGTTTCGACCTGAATCGTTCGGTCGCCTTTTTCGGCGCCTTGCCCGCCCGCGCGGCCTTCGCGCTCGGGCGGATCGTGGTGGCGCCGAGCCGCGCCGAATCCCTGCCCTATCTGGTCATGGAGGCGATCGCCGCCGACAAGACCGTCATCGCCACCGATGTCGGCGGCGTGGGCGAGATTTTCGGCCCGTCGCGCGACCGCCTGGTTCCGCGCGACGACGCGGAAGCACTGGCGCGGGCCATGGCCGCCGCGCTGGCGCGCGACCCTGTCGAAGCCGCCGCCGAACGCGCGGAGCTGTCGCGCCGCGTCGCGACCCATTTCAGCGTCGCGACAATGGTCGATTGCGTGCTCGACGCCTATCGCGCCGGCCTCGCGCGCAAGGGCGCTCCAGCGGGCGTTTCCGGGGGGGCTTCATGACCGAAACCGCCCTCGCCGCGCCGGCTTATGCGCCCCATCGCCGAACCTTCGATTACGGCAAACTGGTCAATGGCTTTTTCTGGCTGACCGTCGCCAGCGGCTCGGTCGTATTCGTCGAGCCGTCGCCTTACGATATTCTGATCCTGGTCACCGTCCTGCTGTGGAGCGTCCGCGGGTTCACCATCCACCGCGCGATCCTGCCCTTCGTCCTGTTCCTGTCGCTGTGGACCTTCGGCGGCTTCGTCTCGCTCATTCCCTATTGGAACGAGGCCGATCCGGTCGGCTTCATGTATCATACGCTGTTCATCAGCACGACGGGCCTGTTCTACGCGCTTTTCCTGACCGCCCAGACCTCGCGCCGCGCCGAGCTGCTGCTCTCGGCCTATGCCGTCTCCTGCGTCCTCGCCTCGGCCATCGCCGTGACCACTTGGCTCTCCGCTTTCGACGGGAGCGGCGAATGGATCAAGGACGGTCGCGCCATGGCGCCCTTCAAGGATCCGAATGTGCTCGGCTCCTATATGGTGACCGGCGCGCTTTATCTGATCCAACGTTTGCTGCTCGGCCGTTTCCGCCTTTGGTGGCTGGTGGTTCCGAGCATAATGCTGATCCTCGCCGCCCTGTTCCTGTCCTTTTCGCGCGGCTCCTGGGGCGCCATGGTCGTCTCGACCGTGATGATCGTCGCCTTCCTCATCAAGACCGCCGATACGCGCCGCATGCGGCTGCGGGTCGTGGCGGGGGCGGCGGGCGTGGTCTTCGTCGTTTTCGTCGGACTCATGGGCGCCCTGAGCGTCCCCGACGTTCGCGACTTCTTCTTCGAGCGCGCTCACGCGGAACAGGACTATGACAGCGGGCCGAACGGGCGCTTCGGCAACCAGGAACGCTCGATCCCCATGCTGCTCGACCTCCCCAATGGTTTCGGGCCACTGCGTTTCCGCGACACTTTCGGCCTGGAGCCGCATAATTCCTATATCAACGCCTTCGCCTCCAACGGCTGGCTCGGCGGGTTCGCTTTCATCAGCCTGGCTTTCGCGACCTTCTTCGTCGGTTTCCGGCAATGCCTCACCCGCCATCCCTGGGTCCGGGAGGCGCAGGTGCTGTTCGCCGCGACCTTTGTCTTTTTCGTGCAAGGGCTGCAAATCGACATCGACCATTGGCGCATGTTCTATGTCTCGCTCGGCGCGGTGTGGGGCATTGAAGCGGCCCGGCGGCGCTGGCTCGCGCGCGAGCGAGAGCGCGCCGCCGAGGCGAGCGCGGCGACCGGCTGAAATCCCGACGACGGCCAAAGATGAAGGCCCTTGGAGCAGGCGATGGACAGACGCCAATTCATCCAGTCGATTCCCGCCGCGGCGGCGGGCCTGCTTCCAGCCTCGGCGGCTTTCGCGGCGGACCCGGCCTATTTCGTCGCGGTCGAGGACGCGGCCGTTCTGATCGGCCCCACGCGCTTTTCGTCAGGCGCGCGCGCGCAAAACCTGTCGCTCGCCGGGGCCGTCGCCGCCGCCGTCAAGGCCGGCAAGCCGCTCCATATCCTGCCGGGAGTCTATCGGACCTCGGGCTTCGCGATCGCGGCGACGCTCGAAATCTTCGGCTCTCCCGGAACGGTGGCGATCCGGCCGGCGCGCGGCGCCTGTTTCAACATCGACATTCGCCCGGCGCCCGGCGCGTCCGTCATCCTCGGCGTGACGATCAGGGGAATCGGTTTTTGGGGCGGCGGGCTGGATTTCGCGACCGGCATGGACGGCGAACAGCGATTGGTCGATCCGTTTCTCGGCCGGGCCATGCCCCGTTTCAACGCTTTGGTCACCGCCTGGCGCGCCAAAAATCTGATCGTCGAGGACTGTTCCTTCGGCGGCTCCGGGGCCGGCGGCCTCGCCCTGTGGCGCTGCGAAAACGCCTCGGTGACGAAAAGCGAATTCCATGACAACAACCTCGCGCTCTATTCCGCGCAGGGGCAGGACAATCTCTTCGCCGACAACGACATCCACGACAACCGCAATTACGGCGTGCTGGTGGAGCAATGGCCGCCGGCGTCCGACCGCACGATCCTTCGCGACAACCGCATCCGAAACACCGCCGCGAGCTTCGGCGCCGATCCGTCGCAGGGAATCGTCGGCGGCAGCGGCCCCTATGGCAATGGCGTCTTCGCGCTCTACGCCCATGACGTCCTGGTCGCCGGCAATTCGATTTCGGACTCCGCTTTTTCCGGCGTGCGGATGAACGCCTGTTTCGATCCTCGGATCGTCGATAATTCGGTCCATCGATCCGGCGAAACCGCGATCATGATCGAATGTCCGGGGAGCGACGGACAGACGCCCAACGGCCACCGCTACGAGGGCGGCGTCGTCGCCAACAATATTGTCGCCCATGCCGGCGAAGGCGTTTCCGTCACCAATTCCTGGCAGGGCGGCCGGCGCGTTTCCATCACCGGCAATCAGGTCCGGTCGATCGCGCGCGCGACCTTCCGCACCAGCGATCCGGATTGGCCGGATTACTCGACCTATGGCGACGGAATCTACGGCGAGGCCGATGTCGACATTGTCGGCAATATCGTCGAGGATTGCGACGGCTGCGGGATTTACGTGGGGCCGGCGGCGATAAAAAACAGCACGATCAAGACCGCCGCGAATGTCACCGGCAATATCGTCAAGCATGCAAGATGGGGCGTCGGCTTCTGGAAGGGTTCCAATCCCGCCCTCGGCTTCACCCTGATCCAGGGCAATATGATCGGCGGATCGGCGCGCGGGGCCATCATGGCGGTCAGCTCCACGCAGCCCCCGACCGATGGAACGCGGACCGAGGACGATGGCCAGGATTACGGCGCGCTCGATCACGGGCTCTATACCGGCACGCCTTATCCGGTGGTCAAGATCGGCCTGAATGACGTGTTCTAGGCTCGGGTTCCGAAAGCAATTCCCCCAGGCGACGCGAGCAGCAGAACCGTCGCATAAACGCGCGCATAAAGGATATTTCTTAACGCCCTTTGCTGTTTCCGCCCGCAGCTATCCCCTCCGCATGTGAGGGGATTGATGAGGGGTTGAAACCAACGATATGCGCGGTAGCTCCTATTTTTTTCATCGGCCGGAATATGCGCTCCGCCCGGAAGCCGCGGCGCGGCGCAGCGCCTGCTGGTAAAGGACGTCCAGGCCGGCGACATGAGCTTCGAGCGTCGGCGGATCGCGCCAGTAATCGTCATAGGCGGCCCGCGACAGTTTCGCGACCAGAGCGTCGTCGCCGATGCGACGCAAGGCGGCGGCGAGCGCGGCGGCGTCGCCCGCCTTGAACCACAGGCCGCTGACGCCGTCCGCGATCGCTTCGCGCGCCGCGCAGCCGTCGGAAACGATCACCGGCGTGGCCATCGCCTTGGCTTCCAGCGCCGTCATGCCCTGCGTCTCGTACCACAGCGAGGGAAAGACCAGCGCCCTTGCCGCCCGCATCGCCGCGCGCGCCGCCTCGGGCGCGCGCCAGCCGAGCAGCCGCGCCTCGGGATGGCGGGCCGCCAGTTCGCCGGCGATCGGCCCATCGCCGATGAAAACCGGCGTCACGCCGGCCAGCCGCGCCGCCTCCGCGAACAGGAAGACGCCCTTTTCCGGCGAAAGGCGGCCGACAAACAGCGGGTCGCCCGACGCCGGATCGGATTTTTGGCCGAGCGCTTCCGCGTCGATGGGATTGCGCAGGCGGTGGAGCTGGACCGAGGCCGGCAGATAAGGCGCGAGCAGTTCCTCTTCGAGCCGCGAAATCAGCACGATGTCGTCGAACAGCGAATCGAGCCGCGCGACGCCTTGCGCCACCGCCAGCCGGGCGTTGCGCCATAATTTATAGGGATAATTGCGCGAATCGCAGTGGCGCGCCCAGCAGGCCCCCGACATCGGCCGCAGTGTGCAGACCCGGTCGCTCTGAAAATCGTAAAAGCCGCCATTGGGGCAATAGAGGAAATATTCGTGCATCGTATAGACGCAGGGCAGGCCGGACCGGCGGATCGGCCGGGCGATCGACGCGGACAGGGCCTTGGCCCAGCCATGGACATGGACGATCGTGCGCCCGCGCGGCAGGCGGGCGAGCAGACGGCCCATTTCCCTTTCGGCGCGGAAATTCCAGGTTCCCTGAATGGCGGACGCCAGTCTGGACGAGCCGCCGAGAAGATCAGCCTGGTCGAGGCAAATGACCTCCACCCCCGCCTCGACGAGGCGCGGATCGACCGGCGCGACGGCGGCGAAGACGATGGGATGATAGCCGGCGCGCTTCAGCCCGAGCGCGCTGTCCAGCGCCACTTTGGCCTGTCCGCCGGTGATCGAGGCGTGATCGATCGCGATGACGATGTTGATGTCCGACCCGTTTGCGCTCATCAATGCCGCTCGACCCGAGAAACCCGCGCGGCGAATGTGGCGCAAAAAATCTTCCGGAAGGCTAACGGCCCAAGAGAAAACGGCTCATGAGAAAAATGCTCGACGCGCTCAACGCCTGGGCCGGGCTGCTCGGCGCCTGCGGCGTCGCGGCCGCGGCGGCGGCCGTCCATCTCGCCGGCGCCGAAAACCTGCGCTCCGTCGCGCTGATCCTGCTGGTCCACGCCGCCGCATTGCTCGCCCTGACAACCCGCGCGCGCGAAGCCACGCCCGGCGCGCGGCTCTGGCTCGCCGCCGCGCTGGCCATCGCCTTGGGCGCGGCTTTGTTTTCCGCCGATGTCATGCTGCTGACCTTGCGCGGCGCCCGGCTTTTCCCGATGGCGGCCCCAACCGGGGGAACGATCCTGATCCTTGGCTGGCTGATCGCCTGCGCCGCCGGCCTCGCCGACCTTTTCCGGCGCTACCCTTAATTAACGCCAACCCCCTATCCTGCCGTCCAAAATTGGCGCAGGTTTGGAATGAAAGTCGCGATCGTCCACGAATGGCTGGTGACCCGCGCGGGATCGGAAAAAGTCGTCGAGGAAATCCTCAGCCTTTTCCCGGACGCCGATCTTTTCACCCTGATCTGCGCGCTGCCCCCCGGTCAGGACGGCATGATCCAGGGCCGCAAGGTCACGACCTCGTTCCTGCAAAATCTGTGGGGCGCGAAAACCAGACATCGCGCCTTCATGCCGTTGATGCCGCTCGCGGTCGAGCAATTCGACGTCTCGGCCTATGACCTGATCGTTTCCTCGTCCCATGCGGTCGCCAAAGGCGTGATCACCGGGCCGAACCAGGTTCATATTTCCTACATTCATTCGCCGATGCGCTACGCTTGGGATCTCCAGCACACCTATCTCGCCGAATCCGGGCTCACGCATGGCCCGCGCTCGGCTTTGGCGCGGATTCTGCTGCATTATCTGCGCATCTGGGACATGCGCACCGCCAACGGGCCCGACCGCATGGTGGCCAATTCGGCCTATATCGCGCGGCGCATCGCCAAGGTCTATCGGCGCGAGGCGGAAGTGGTGTTCCCGCCGGTGGACATAGAAGCCATGCCCTTTTCCGCAAGCCGCGAGGATTTCTACCTCGCCGCCTCGCGCATGACGCCCTACAAGCGCATGGCGCTGATCGCCAGCGCCTTCGCCCGCATGCCGGACAAGAAGCTCGTCGTCATCGGCGACGGCCCCGAACTGCCGCTGGTGCGCCGGATCGCCGCTTCGGCCGGCAATATCGAAGTGCTCGGCTATCAAAGCGATTCCGTGCTGCGCGACCATATGCGCCGCGCCAAAGCTTTCGTATTCGCGGCGGAGGAGGATTTCGGCATCATGCCGGTCGAGGCGCAGGCCTGTGGAACCCCGGTCATCGCCTTCGGGCGCGGCGGCGCGCTGGAGACTGTCGTCGGCCCCGAAAGCGACCGGCCGACCGGCCTGTTCTTCGACCGCCAGAGCGAGGACGCGATCGTCGCGGCGGTCAAGCGTTTTGACGCGGAAGCCGCGCGCTTCACGCCGGAAGCCTGCCGCGCCAATGCGGAGCGTTTCTCGCGCGAGGCCTTCCGCGCCCGGTTCAAGGCCATCGTGGACGAGGAAATGGCGCGGGCCGCCGCTTCTCGACCCAAATCCGCCTGAATCATTTGCTGTTTGCCCTGACGACGCGGACGGCTATTCTCCGGACATGAAGCTCAATTTCAAATGGATCCTCGCAGCGGGCGCCGGCGTGCTGCTCGCGCTCGCCGCCGCGCCATGGACGGTGTCGCAAAAAGCGCAGATCGACGCGATCGAGAAGGGCGTCGGCGCCTCCCTGAACCTGCGGCTGGCGGCGCACGGGCGTTCGGTTTTCGCCGTGCTGCCCCGCCCTCATATCCGCATCTATGACGTGGATCTCGATTATGGCGGCGGCGCCGCGACCGTCACCGCCTCCAGCCTGAAGGTCGATCTCGGCTTTTCCGGACTTTTCACCGGCCGGCTCAATTTCGCGCGGGTGGTTCTCGCCGACGCCACGATCGCCGTCGATCCGGCGCGCGCGCGGCTCGCCGGCGCCGCCGGCGCCGCGACCGCGCCGTGGAGCGCCGCCCCGGACGAGGTGGAGGCGACCAACGCCAAGGCCGTGCTGAAACTTTCCGGCGGCGAATCCAGGACTATCGCGGAACAATGCGACGCCCGGCTCGACATCGGCCGCGCCAGCGCGCCGCTCTCCCTGATCGGACATTGCGTGTTGCCCAGGCTCAACAATGGCGAGTCCGCGACCCAATTCGCCTTGTGGGTCGCGCGTTCCGGCGATCTGCGCGCCGGCGGGGAGAGCCCGATCGACCTCCGCGTGCGTGGCGAGGACTTTCAGCTCAAGCTCGACGGAGGTCTCGCGCTGCGGCCCCAGCCGCGTTTTCATGGCGAGGTGGCGGGGCTGGCGCCTTCGCTGCGTCAGGCCGCGGGCTGGTTCGGGCTGACCGTGCCCCTGCCCGGGCGCTATCGCGACGCGACGGTGAAGGGCGAGGCCTCGATCGACCCGGGCGCGCTATCCTTTTCCCAGCTCTCGCTGTCGATTGACGGCAACGTGCTTGAAGGCGCCGCGACAATGCGCCTGGATACGCCCCGTCCGCAGATTTCCGCCACGCTGGCCGGCGCCGAGGTCAATCTGAATCCGATGTTCGAAGAAACGCCAGCGCCTTCGTCGAACGGGCAATGGAGCCGCGACGCTTTCGCGCCCTCCGATCTCGCCGCCGCCGACCTCGACTTGCGCCTTTCCGCGACGCGCGTGCGGCTGGGCGAGTTCCAGGCCGACAACGCCGCGGTTTCGGCGATCCTCCGCAACGGACGCCTTGATCTGTCGATTGCCGGCGCTTCGGCCTATTCCGGCCAGATTCACGCGCGAGCGGTGATCGCCGGCAACGGCGCGAGCCTGGACATACGCGGCTCGGCCTCGGCGGACCGGATCGACGCCGCCGCCTTTCTCTGGGACATGTTCCGCCGCCAGACGCTTTCCGGAACCGCCAACGCCTCGATCAGTTTCGAGACCAATGGCCAGTCCTTTTACGATCTCGCCAATCATCTCGACGCGCGCGGCGATTTCAGCGTCGCGAACGGCGAGGTTTACGGCCTCGATCTCGACCTCGCCTTCCGCCGCATGGAGCGCCAGCCGCTGACCGCCGGCGTCGAATTGCGTTCGGGGCGCACCGCCTTCGACCAATTGTCGGCGAAATTCAATGTCATTCAGGGACAAGCCGAAATCGACGACGGCGTGGCGCGCGGCGACGGCCTCGCCCTCGCCTTTTCCGGCCGCGCTCCGGTCGCCGACCGCACGCTCGATCTGCACGCGGCCGCCACCCGGGTCTCGCCGTCGCCGGCGTCCGGCGACAAGCCGCCGCAAATCGGATTCACCTTGTCGGGCGGCTGGGACGACGCCGTTCTGGCGCCCGACGCGCTCGGCCTGATCCAGCGCTCCGACGCGGCGGCGCCCCTGCTGCCGAAGCCGGCGCGGAATTAGAGCCTTTTCTGTTCCTTCGGAATCGGAAGAAGTCTCTAATTCATTGTGTTAACGCATATTCTTGTCCAAAAAGTCTGCAACTTTTTGGGAATATGCTCTCGCGCCTATTCCTCAAATGCGGCCACGATGCTTTGAAAAATATGGGGCGCGCCACAAAATCTTCAGGCCCCTTGTTCGTTCCGCGGTTCGAACTTGTCGATGCGCTCATCCGCGAGAAACCTTGCTCCGGCTTGCGGGCCTCGCGGCGTTCGAGTCAAATAACCAAAAGGATGCTGGGGTGTCGCCGCCATGATTGAGCAAAGCGAAATCGTCCTGGGGCGTGAGGCCCTGCCTGGCCTGCTCGCCGTCCCTCCCGAGCCGCGCGGCCTGATCCTGTTCGCCCATGGCTCGGGATCGAGCCGAATGAGCCCGCGCAACCGGCTGGTCGCCGAAGCCCTCAACCAGGCGGGCTACGCCACCCTGCTGTTCGACCTGCTGACCGGGGACGAAGGGCGCGACCGGCGCAAGGTCTTCGATATCGAGCTGCTGGGAGGGCGTCTGGTCGAGGCCATCGACTGGGCGCGCGAGGACGACCGCCTTTTCGCCCTCCCCTTCGGCCTGTTCGGCGCGAGCACCGGCGCGGCGGCGGCCATTCTCGCCGCGGTCGCGCGGCGTTCCGACATCGCGGCTGTCGTCTCGCGCGGTGGACGGCCCGATCTCGCAAGCTCCAGCCTCGGCGACCTGGCCGCGCCCACCCTCTTCATCGTCGGCGGCGACGACCCCGAGGTTCTGGCGCTCAACCATGCCGCGCAACGCCAATGCCGCGCCACAACCGAGCTGAAGATCGTGCCGGGCGCGACCCATCTGTTCGAGGAGCCGGGCGCGCTGGAACAGGCGATCGAGGCGGCTACGTCGTGGTTCGACCGCCATCTGCGCCCCCGGGCGATCCGCTTTGCGGACCGCGCGGCCGCCGGCCGCGTTCTGGCCCGCGCGCTTCTGCGCCTTGCGCCGGAAAATCCCGTCGTTTACGCCTTGCCGCGCGGCGGCGTCCCGGTCGCCGCTCCCATCGCCCGCGCGCTCCATGCGCCGCTCGACCTCATTCTCGCGCGCAAGATCGGCGCGCCCGGCAATCCCGAGCTGGCGCTCGGGGCCGCCGTGGACGGCGAAAGCCGGGACGTCGTGATCAACCGGGACATCGCCTACGCGTTCGACGTCAGCGACCGGGAGGCGCAGCGCCTCGCCGAACGCGAATTCACCGAAATCGAGCGGCGTCGCCGGATTTACCTCGGCGACGCGCCGCCCGTTTCCGCGCGCGGGCGCGCTGCGATCCTGGTCGACGATGGCGTCGCGACCGGCGCGACCATGGAGGCGGCGCTGCGCGCCCTGCGGCGGCGCGAACCCCAAAAAATTATCCTCGCGGTTCCCGTCGCGCCGCCCGACTCGCTGGCGCGTCTCGCGCGCCTCGCCGACGAGACCTTATGCCTCGCCACGCCGGCCAATTTTTTCGGGGTCGGAGAGTTCTACCGGAACTTCCATCAACTCGACGACGACGAGGTGGTCCGGGCCCTGGCGGAATTCAGTCCGCGACGCTGAATTCCGCTTTGGATGTTTCCAGTGTTTTCGCCAGGCGGCCCCCGCACGATTGCAACGGCAGCTCGAATTCGAAGATCGACCCGCGCGGCCTGTTCGGCCGAAAGGCGATCGTTCCGCCATGGCGCTCGACGACGCCCTTGCTGATCGACAGGCCGACCCCCATGCCGTCGTGCTTGGTGGTGAAAAAAGGCGAGAACAGTTTTGACGCCGCCTCGGGCGGAATGCCGACGCCGTTGTCGGCGACGGAGATGCGCACCCGCTCCGGGCCCGCCTTGCCGATCTCGACGACAATTTCGGGCGCCTCGCGATCCATCGACGCGTCGTCGGCGTTACGCAGAAGATTGACCAGAACCTGCTCGATTTCGATGGGATCGGCGCGGACGCAGGCGTCGGCGAGTTCGGCCGGAACCGGGGCGCGCGCGATCTTGGCCTGGGAGCGCAGAAGAACGAGCTTGAGCGCGTCGTCGATCAGGGCGGCGACGGCGACCACGCACCGCTCCGGCTGCCGCTTTTCGATGAAATTGCGCAAACTTGTGAGGATTTCGCTGGCGCGCCGCGCCTGTTCCTCGATCTTGGCGAGCAGATTCATATCGGGCGGCTTGCCGGCCAGCGCCAGCGCCCGGCGCCAGGCGGCGGAGAAATTGCGGATCGCGGCGACGGGCTGGGCGACCTCATGGGCGAGGCCGGCGACCATCTCGCCCATATCGTTCATGCGGCTGATACGGGCCAACTCGGCGCGCAACAGATTGACGCGCCGCCGCTCCGCCTCGATCGGACTCAAATCGCGCATGATCGCGACGAACAGCCGACCGCTGTCGAGGCCCGCCTCGCTCACCGTCAGCTCCAGCGGGAAGATTTCGCCATCCTTGCGCCGGCCCCTGACCACCCGGCGCTGGCCGATGACATTCATCGAGCCGTCGCGGCCCATTCGCGAAACCTCGTCGGAGGCGGCTGGCTCCCGCGTCAGCGTCTCGACGGCGCGCCCGATCAACTCTTCGGCGCCATAACCGAATATTTCGCGCGCCGCCGGATTGGCCGAACGGATGGCGCCGTCGCCGCCGAAGGTCACGATGGCGTCCATCGCGGTTTCGAAAATCGCGTTCAACCGCCTTTCGTTTTCGCGGAGATCGCGCTGGATGCGCACGCGCTCCGTCACGTCCTCGACGAAAATGACCACGCCGCCGATCCGCTGGCTGCCCAGGCGCCAAGGCTGCGCCTCCCACCTGAGCCAATGGTGGAGGCCATCCACCCGCACGAACAGATCCTGCTCGGCGCGCACGTCCTCGCCGTCGAGCGCGCGACGGCACACCGCCCGCCATTCGTCCGGCGCGCCGGGCGCGACATCGAAATGAGATTTTCCGACGATGTCGCGATCGAGTTCGAAAATGTCGCGCCATCTGGCGCTGGTTCCGAGATAGCGAATTTCGCGGTCGAACATCGCCATGGCCGCCGGAGCTTGTTCGACGAAGTGGCGAAGCTGCTCCGCTTCGTCGCGCAGCAATATTTCGCCGGCGCGGCGCGCGCGCGTCAGAATCGAGGGCAGGCGCGCCAGCGCGATATAGGCCGCTGAATTGAACAGGAAGTCGAAATAGGCCGCGGGATTGACAACCGGCGCAACCGGCCGTGACAGGAGCGCGGCGGCCAGGCCAAGATGACCGAAAATCAGAAAGGCGGCGGTCGCCGTGGCCCCGCCGACGACGCCGCACAACAGCGCCGAAAAAACGATGGCCGAATAGAAAATATCGCGCCAGGAATAAGTATCGACGGGGGCAGGCAGGGTCTCGACCAGGACGAGCGCGGCGAAAACGGCGATAAGGGAGAGAGACACCCTCACGCCAACCGGCATCGCGGCAAGCGTGTCGAAAAAGCTCAGCGCGCGCGCCTCGAAAGCCGAGACCGCGCGAGGCGACTTCTGTCCGGCCTCGGCGCGCTTGTTCACTCCACGCTCCCGCCTCTCCGGCCTTTTCGCGACGCTGCCTCCCGCTCCCCGCACAAGACCGGCCGCCCTTTCCTTTGAACTTTTTATCCTAATTTCATCCGCCGCGCCAATGTTTCGGATTTGCGCGTTGCGCTGGATCAAATCATTTTATCCCCTTTAGGCGCAGTCTTCGCGTTATGAAAAATCCGCGCCCGCCTCGGCCCGGATCAAGGGGCAAAGGAGCGAAGCGGGGACCGGTGGGAAGGAGCTTTCCGTCATGAGCGCTGGGCAATTGGTTCATATCATTGAGGACGACGCGGGCGTGGGCGAATCGCTCGCCCTGCTCCTGCAAAGCGCCGGGTTCGAGACCAGACTTTATTGCTCCGCAATGGATTTCCTCGATTCCGACCCGCCGCACGCCGGCTGTGTGGTGAGCGACGTGCGCATGCCGGGCATGACCGGGCTCGATCTGCTCGGCGAGATGAGAAAAAGGCGGATGCCCCAGCCGATCCTGCTGATGACCGCATTCGCCGACGTGCCGCAGGCCGTCAAGGCCATGAAGCTCGGCGCCATGGACTTCATCGAAAAGCCCTTCGACGACGAATTGATGGTGTCCACGGTGCGCGCGGCCTTCGCCAAGAGCAGCGGCGACAATGCGGTCGCGGCGCGGGAGAAACTGGAAAAGCTCACCACCCGCGAAAGGGATGTCCTCAACGGGCTGCTCAAGGGCAAGCTCAACAAGACCATCGCCCACGATCTTGGCGTCAGCGTGCGCACGGTCGAATCCCACCGCGCCAGTCTGATGAGCAAGACGGGGGCGCAAAGCCTGTCCGAACTGATCCGTATGTCGCTGCTCGCCGAAGGCCTCGAAACCGAGGCGTGAGCGCGTCGTTCTATTGCGCTTCGGGCGCGGGGGCTTGGGGCGCGGGGGCTTGGGGCGCCGGGGGGTGGGGCGTCGCGGCGTGGGCGTGTTTCTTGTCCTGCGGCTTGGCGCCGTGGGCGTGTTTCTTGTCCGGCGGCGCGGTCAGGCCGGGGATGGGATCGCCGGGAATGTCGGCCAGGGCCATGGTGTCGTCCGGCAGGCGCGTCCACACGCGGGTCTGGCCGAGCAAGGGCGTGGCGACATAGCCGCGCAAGTTGAGCTTCTGATTGTCGGGCGTCACTTCGAGCTGCGCGCTCCATACCGATCCGTCGCGCGGGTCGAGAATGTGGCCATTCTCATATTTGGCGTCGCCATGCTTTTGCATGCCCCAGACGATGACGAGCCCCAGCATCGGCTTGTCCTTCTTCTCGCCCGGACAATGCGTGCACAGCGGATTTTCCGGCGGGTCTTCCGGATAAGTGATCTCCTTGACCAGCCGGCCTTCGTAGAGGCCGTTATCGTCGTAAAAATAAAAGATCCCGCCCGGCTTGCCGTCATCGTTATAGGCGGTCCAGAAGCCGGTGAGCACGGGCGGGCCGGATTGGGCCGCCGGAGGTTGCGCCGCGCCGTCTTGCGCGCGCGCGGGGGTCGCAGAGGTCGCGAAAGCCGGAAGCAGGAGCAGGGCGGCGAAGCCGGCCAGGGCGCGCGAAAATGGCGTCGTGGAAAAGTAACTGGAATTCAGACGCATTCGCGCTCTCTCCGCATACGAGTCACGAGGCAGAGTAGGACATATTGCGGACATTCGATGAAAAAATTCCGACAAAAGCAGGAAAACGCCGCATCCTGCCGCCCGACGAGCTGAAACCGCAAAGCCGCCATTGCCGTCGCCGCGCTCAATAATCGCCGCTGCCGACCAGGGGATGGACGCCGCCCCGATCGCGGGCATGGCGGCGCGCGGATTTCCCGGCCTTGGCCGCATGGCTATGCGTGGCATGTTTCGCCTTGCCGGAAAAATTGGACTCACTGGCCCAGGCGGCGGGCGCGGTGAGCGCAGGCCAAGATCGCGGCAAGGATCGCGGCCAGAACAAGACGCGTCGAAAACCCTCCCTCAGTACGCCGCGATGGTAACGCAAGAGTCCCAATGG
This sequence comes from uncultured Pseudomonadota bacterium, assembly GCA_963704565.1. Lineage (GTDB taxonomy): Bacteria > Pseudomonadota > Alphaproteobacteria > Rhizobiales > Beijerinckiaceae > Rhodoblastus. Next base: position 3,307,199 of record OY969917.1, on the reverse strand, counting down.
CGATATGTAAATTTCGTCACTCTGCAAGTTTTGGCGCCAGAAAAAATTAACCAATTTTCAGCGCCTGAGGCGTAGGAGAAGATCTGGGCCGCAACGCGGCGCGCGGACGAATTCCGTGAACAGACCTTTGCTGAACTTCTCCTTCGCGCCTCAAACGACACGCCCGGATCGCCCGCGCGCCCGCGCCCATGGCGGCGGCCTTGTCGATCTGCTGTTGTTCGGCCCGGACGAAAGATCGCCCGAGACCGGCGAAGGCCCCCGCCACGCGGCCGGGGAAATCTGGCTGTCGTCCTGCGATGGCGTCGGGCTTTCCGCGCGCGCCACGCGGGCGGCCGGCGATGCTTGCGCCCAAGTGTTCGGAGATGTGTTCGGAGATGTCTTCGGAGATGCCTTCGGAGATGCCTTCGGAGGTGTCTTGGGCGGGCCGGTCGGCCGCGCCCTGCCCCATTGGTTCGACGATTTGCGCCGGCGCCTCGCCGGCCTGTTCGACGCGCCCGCTTGCCATGCCATCCTCGCCGGCTCGGTCGCCGAGGCGGAAATTTTGTTCGACGCGCTGACCCGCGCGGCCTCGCCGCTCCCGACGGTTCCTGTCGCCGCCGCGCCGCCGGAACGGCCGGAAGGCGGCCCGCCGGCGCGAGTCTTCCCGCTGCGCGACCGCTACGGCCTCGCCTTGCCGATGGATGAGATCGACGCCGAGGCGGCGCGGCAGGTCGCGGAGGCGCTCGCATCGGGGGCCGATGTCGCGCTTCATCTGGCCGATTGTTCCGAAACCGGGCTTTCCGGCCCGTCGCGCGCCTGTGTCGCGCGGCTGGAGCAGGATCATCCCGGACGCCTGACCGTCCTGATCGACGCAAGGCAGATGCGCGGCGACCGCGAGACGATCGCCGCCGATCTCGCTGGCGGCCGCGCCGTCCTGTTGTCGGGCGCGACTTTCGCCGGCGGGCCGAAAGGCGCCGCGGCCTTGCTCCTGCCGCCGGCCTTGGTCGCAAGGATCGGCGCTTTCGACCTGCCCGACGGGCTCGCGGCGCGGTCCGCGGCGCTCGACTGGCCGCCGGACTTGCGCGAACGCCGTCGCGGCGATTTCGCGGCCCTCGCCGATCTCCGGCTCGGCCTGCGCTGGGAGGCGGCGCTGGCCGAATTCGAAGCCTTTTTCGCCATCGAGCCCGGCCTGCGCGCCGAGATCGCCGCCGCTTTTTCGCGCGAGGCCGATCGTCACCTGGCCGCTTCGCCTTTCCTGAAAGCGGCGGATTTCCGCTTCGCGGGCGATGGCGCGCCCGTTCTCCTGCCGATCCTGACCTTCGACGAGCGCGGACGCGCGATCAAGGCGGACAAGCTGCGCCGCGCCCTCGCCAACCCCGCCGAGCGGGCTGCGCCGCGCGCCGTGCGCCGCCGCCCGGTTCGCCTCGCCGCGCCGGTCGCGATCGGCGCCCGCAAGGCGCTGCGTCTGGCGCTCGGCGCGCCAATGGTCAATGACGTGGCCGAACGGCTGGCCGAGGGCCGGAATTTCACCGAAGCGTTCCAGCCGCTCGCCGACGACCTGCACGAGACATTCGCCTTGTGGGGCGAACTGGCGCAGGACGGGTTCTGATTTCTGCGCTCCTCCGTAAAATTACCCATGCGCGCCAGGCAGGGACAGGCCTCACCTGAAACTTGATCATTTGGCCCGGAAGGCGGAAGCTGGGGCGGCAAGCGCCGCCCTCGGCGTCGAGGGCGGCGAAAGTGGTTTGGCGTCTTTGGGGCGCGCCGTGCAGGTTTTTCGTCTCTTCGTGTCCTCGCCGGGCGATGCGGCTGTCGAGCGCCGCCGCGTGGAAAACGTCGTCAGCCGGCTCAACGGCGAATTCGCCGGACTGGCGCGACTTGAGGCGATCCGCTGGGAGACCGAATTCTACCGGGCGCACGCCACCTTCCAGACCCAGATCCCGGAAGCCGCGCAATGCGATCTGGTGGTCGGCGTCTTGCGCTGGCGGCTGGGCTCGCCCCTGCCCGGCGATTTTCCCGAGCATCTGCCCGACGGCGAAGCCTATCCGAGCGGCACGGCTTATGAGCTTCTGACCGCCATCGAAAAGCGCAAGGCCGGCGGCGAACTGCCCGATGTCTTCGTCTTCCGCTATGACGGCGGCCCGCCTTCGGTGCGCATCGGTCAGAGCGACGCCGATGAGATCGCCAGACAATGGGCGGCCCTGGGCGGCTTTTTCGAAAAGTGGTTCCGGAGCTCGCAGGGCCAGTTCAAGGCGGCGTTCAATTCCTACGGTTCGGAAGACGATTTCGAGACCCAGCTCGAAAACCTGCTGCGCAAATGGCTGTCCGAGCGCGTCGCCGGCGGAAAGGCTTTGCTGTGGCCGCCGACCAAGGGCTCGCCGTTTCGCGGCCTCGGCGTCTTCGGCGCGCTGCACGCGCCGGTCTTTTTCGGCCGCGCCGCCGACATCCGCCGCGCCACGGATCTGTGGCGCGAGGCGGGGGAGCGCGGAACGCCTTTTCTGCTGATCGTCGGGGCGAGCGGCTCGGGCAAGTCCTCGCTGGGGCGCGCCGGGCTGATCCCGCGCCTGACCACGCCGGGCGTGGTCAAGAATGTCGATCTCTGGCGGGTCGCCGCGCTCCGTCCCGCCGACAGCCCGGCCGGCCCTTTCCAGGCCCTGGCCGAGGCGCTTTTTGAGCGCGCCGACGATCTGCCGGCGGAAGAGGCCGGGCGCGGCGCGGCTCTGCCGGAAATCGCCGAGGGCGACGCCCGGACCCCGGCCGATCTCGCCGCCGTTCTCGCCCATGCCGACGCGGCGGCGATCAAGCCGATGCTCAACGCCCTGGAGCGCATCGGCGCGCGGGCCGGGGCGAGCGAAAAATCCGGCCGCGCCTTGCGCTGCGACCTCGTCCTGCTGGTCGATCAGCTGGATGAGCTTTTCGCGCCCTCGCTTGCCGAGGCGACGCGCCTGTCGTTCGCCCGGCTTCTGGCGGGCCTGGCCGGAACCGGGCGGGTGTGGCTGATCGCCACCCTGCGCGCCGATCTTTACGCCGCGCTGCTGGAAGCGCCGGCGCTGAAAGGCCTGAAGGAGGCCGGCGCGACCTATGACCTCGCGCCGCCCGGCGCGGCGGAGCTGGCGGAGATCGTGCGGGCGCCGGCCGAGGCCGCCGGCCTGACCTTCGACGCCGATCCGGCAAGCGGCGAGCGGCTGGACGAGCGGCTGTTGCGCGAGGCCGACCGGCCGGACATGCTGCCGCTGCTGCAACTGGCCCTGAGCCGGCTGTGGGAGGCGCGCGAGAGCCGGGGCGAAACGATTGTTCTGCCCTTCGCCGCCTTTGACCGGCTCGGCGGCGTCAAGGGCATTGTCGATGCGGCGGGCGAAACGGCGCTGGCGGGGCTGAGCGAGGCCGAACAATCGAAACTCGCGCCATTGATCCGGCTTGTGGCGGAAGTCACGCATGGCGCGGGGCTGACGGCCCGCGCCGCGCCATTTTCTCAGGCCACGCCTGACGCGGAATTGAAGAAGCTGGTCGAGGCTTTGGTCGCGGCGCGGCTTCTGACCCTGTCCGGCGAAGGCGGCGCGGCCTCCTTGCGCCTCGCCCATCAGCGCGTGCTGAGCGACTGGGCGCGGGCGCAAAAAATCGTCGGCGACAGCGCCGATTTCCTGCGCGTCCGCGAGGAAATCGAGGACGCGCGCCGGCGCTGGGAGTCGGTCGGGCGGCGCAACGAATTGCTGATTCCCGTCGGCCTGCCGCTCTCCGAAGCGGAAAATGCGGCAAAAACGTTCCGCGACGAAATGCCGGCCGCGTCGCTGGCCTTCGTGGAAAAATCGGCGCGCCGCGCGCGCCTGCGGCAAAGGCTGACGGCGGCGGCGGCGGCGATTTTCTTCGCGCTGGCTTTGGCCTCGGGGCTGCTCGGCTTTCTGGCCCATCAGCAGAAGCTCAAGGCGGATCACGCCGCCGCCGAGGCGCGGCAGCAGAGCAAGAGAGCCGAAGCCGCGCGCGTCCTGGCCGAGGGCCGGCGGCTTCAGGCGGAAACGGCGCGAAGCAACGCCGCAATGCGTCTGGCCGGCGCCGACCAGCTGCTCGACAGCAGCGGCAAGGCCGAGCAGTTGCGCGCCTGCCTGGCCTCGACCCTGCGCCTGAGCGCCCAGCCCGCCCCCAAAGTCTCGCGCGATTATTTCATCGGCCGCTGGCATGTCGATCAGAGCTGGGGTTCGAGCGACATGGATTGGCGCGCCGACGGCACATGCCACAGCAACAATGTCTTCAACGGCGGGCTGCATCCGCTCGACCTGAAAAACGACGTCTGCACCTGGCAATTCGAGCCGCGGGGGGACGAAAGGTTCGTCATCACCTATCAATCGAAACTGCTCGGCGACAATTACCCCAAGAAACTCTATTTCAAGACGGTCAATCCGACGCGCATTCACAACACCGACATGAATTACGACGCCTTTCGCATCATCTGCCCCGAGCAGGAACTGGCGATGGATCGGCGTGAAATCGATCGGCTGCGCAAGCTCGCCGACGCCAGTCCCGGCGACCCGAAAGCCCAGCGCGCCCTTGCCGGCGGCGTCGACACGCTGGGCGAAGCCCTCGCCGGACGGGGCGACGGCAATGGCGCGCTCGGGCAATTCGCGGAGAGCCTGAACATTCGTCGCAAAATCCTGGAAGGCGCTCCGGACAATGTCGAATGGCGGCGCGATCTGGCGCTGGTTTATGACCGCATCGGTGCCACGCATCTGACGCTCGATCGGAACGCCGAGGCGCTCGAGGCCTTTCAGGCCAGCCTCGCCATTCGGCAAAAGCTTTATCAGGCCGACCGCGGCGGTTTCACCGCCCAGCACGATCTGGCGCAGAGCCAGGAGAGCGTCGCCGCGACCCTGATGCGTCTGGACAAGGATCACACGCGGGCGCTCAACGCCTATGTCCAGGCGCTGCGTTTGCGGGTCGGACTGGCGAACGCCAATCTCGACAACGCGCAAATACAGCTGGAGCTGGTGCGATGCCTCTACCTGGTCAGCCTCGCCGCCGACAAGACGGTTGCGATCGAGGCGCTGAACAAGGCGGCGGACATCCTCGCGAGGCTGGAGCGCGACCAGATTCTTCCGCCGGAAATGTCGAACTGGCCGAAGGCGGTGCGTGTGGAAATCGAGAAGCGGCGATAGGGAGTGGTCGAAATCTGAACGCTTGGCGCCCTCGCCGCGATGACCGCGTGCGGCTCGTAGCGGGCATCCTCGGGATGTTCAGCGACCGTCTCAAGTCGACCCAATTGAGGCAGTCGGCGTGCTACTGCCAGCGTCCCATCAAAAAGGAGGACGTTCATGGCCGGAACCAATGGCGACGTCCTTTGTCTCGAAGACCTCTCCGTCGGCATGCGCTTCGTTTCCGTGACGCGTGACCGTGCAGGCTTACTTGTCACCTCATTGCAACCGCGCCGATCGGGGCGGGAAGCCAGGTTGACAATACGCCAGGCGTGGGCCAGCTTTTGGAGCCACCTTCCTGAGCAAGTCAGATCCCAGGCCAGGTTGAAAGTTTCGATCTAGGAGAGAAACATGGTCCAAGAATCCTTCGACATCAACGCGCTCACCCGAGAAGGCGCCAAGGATCCCGACTTTCCCGATGCGCCGCTCACTTGGACGCGGCAGGCGGCGGAAGCGGCCGCCGCCGGAGAAAAATTGACGCTCACGGTCGAACATTGGGAAGTGATCCGCGCGTTGCAGCATTATTTCGCGCGCCATCCTGAAGGGGTCGTCAATCTGCGCGAACTGCATGACGCGCTGGACGAAAAATTCCACATCGTCGGCGGCCTGAAACAGCTCTATCAGCTCTTCCCCGGCGGGCCTGTCGCCCAGGGGTGCAAATTGGCGGGGCTGAAGGCGTCGGTCGGAACCTCAGACCCAAGCTTCGGCAGCGTGGCCTGACTGTTCGCCTTTCCGCGAAAAATTGAGGGCAGCTTTCGGACATGGACGAGCCAAAGTCGTCATCGAGGTCTTGCATAATGTCACAAGAGCGATGCAGACCCGTTTTGCGGCGACCCCGCAAGAGCAGGAATTAGTTCCTAGCGATAGTCCGTTCGCAAACGACCAGGGGCGAAAATACGCCATTGGAAACGTATCACCGGCCGCTCTGCGCTAGCTCCGGGAGGACAAGCCGGTGAGATTCGGGATTATTTCGAGTGGGCGGAAAGCCAGGCCTCAGCCTCGTCCAACGAAAAGGAATACTCGTGGTCGGCGACGCCAGAACGCATCCTTGAGGCCTCGGCTACATTCATGATGTAGAAGCGGCCATGCCCCTTTCCGTGTCCAGCCTTCTCCAAACGAAACCCCTTGCGCTCAGCTAAGTGATTGACGCGCTTCTCGTCTGCGTTGCTCACGGTATTGCTCCTGTTGATCCACCCGAACCCCGATCAGGTCGTCGCCGCCGTCAAGGTGGCGCCATATCGCTGACTGGATAGAATATACTTGATTTGCTGCGGGCGAAACTCGTCCCGCCGTTTGGATCGGAACTTGCCTATCATACGGTTTCCGCAAGATTGCTTCGCAATCCGCGGAAACGCCATGGCGCGAAAATCCTCTATGTCGCGGGCGGATTTTCGCGCCAGCGGAATACGAATTCCGAATGATTCATTCGGAATTCGTATCACTCGGCCCATCGCCCAAACTTTCCTTCTCCACCCCAGGTGTTTAGTCTCGGAGTACGATGGCCCGGATTCGGCCTCGATATGCAAGGACGAGCTACGGGCCAGACACCTGCAAGCCGTTGACGATCGGAACGGCGCTCGCCGACCGCCGACCCCGGGGAGCGCGAGCCGCAAGGACAAGGCCTGCCTCGTCCAATGCGCGGCGCTCCACGACGCGACGCGCAGTCCTTGCGTCGCCGTCAATTGCTACGAACTGCGCTTAACGCTTTGGCGATCGCGCCAAGCGGCGCGAACGACGATGGCCCCTCGAAGCCGAGGCCGCCGAGAAGCTGTTGCAGGAGCGTCTTGCGCGCCACGGTTGCGACTGCGAAGAGGCGCGCCTCGTCCTTCAAGCGGAAGATGAGATCGTCGCCAGTCGACAACGCGTCCACGAGGCCGAGGCTCACGGCCTCGCTCGCCAGCCACACGTCGCCGTTCGCGACCTTGGCGAGGTCGGCGGTCGGGCGGCGCTCGGCGACGAAGTTCTTGAAGGCCGTGTGAATGTCCTCGATCTTGCCGATGAAATGCTCGCGGCCGGCCGGTGTGATCTCTCCGAGTATCGAGATGGAGCGCTTGAATTCGCCCGCCGTCAGCTCCTCGTAATCGATGTCGTTCTTCTTGAGCAGGCGATGGAGGTTTGGCGCCTGCGCCACGACGCCGATCGAACCGATGAGCGCGAACGGCGCGGCGACGATTTTGTCCGCCGCGCAGGCCATCATGTAGCCGCCGCTCGCCGCCACCTGGTCGACGGAGACCGTGACCTTGATCTTGCGGTCGCGAAGACGCGAGACTTCGGCGGCGGCGAGGCCGTAGCCGGTCACCGTGCCGCCGGAGCTTTGCAGGCGCAACACGACCTCGTCCGTCTCGGGCCGGGCGACGGTGAGCACGGCGTCGATCTCCCGGGCCAGGCGCTTGACGGCAGACGCCATCAGGTCGCCCTTGAAGCCGAGCACGTAGACGCGCTTGCCCGTCGGAGTCGCGGCGCGCGCCTTGGCTTCACGCTTGCGGGCCTTGGCGAGCGACCGCCGCTCCTTCTTGCCGAGGATTTCCGCGTCGAGCTCGTCGCGCATCTGATCGTAGCGCTGGTTGAGCGAGCGGACCTCGACTTCGCGCCCGACGCGCCTTAAGTCGTGGCGCGTCAGGCGCGCGATGAGCGCCCCGAGGCTGCCGAGCGCCGCAACGATGAGAAGGGTTTTCAGGACGAAGGCGGCGATGTCCAACCAGAAGGCCATGGGAAAAGGTTCTTGCGCGCGATCGGTTCGGCCCGTGTCTTTCCACGGCCGCCGGCGGAATGCAAGCTGCGGCGCCGCGGGGCGGATTGGCCTCGACGATGCGCTGCGCGCGGGGGCGGCGGCGCGCTCTATAGGGGCGGATTTGCCCGTCGATAGACGGGCGTTTATCGACTTTGAAGTTGCCGCTGCCGTGGTCTGTGTTCGACCACACCAAACGGCAGCTTTCTGTCGACTTCGGAAGATCGTCAATCCAACCGGGCAGTCTGGATCTGGCGCCGAGGAGTCCTCGGTCGCGGCGATTGCGCAGATCCCCTTTCCGCCGTTCTGCGTCATTTTCAAGCGAAGTGGATGCCGGTTCGCGTTAAGAAAATGCGTGAAAACAAAATACTAGACCTCGTTCGGTGAACGGGAGTTCACCGAACGAGCTCTAGTGGCCGGGAACCAAGCCTATGTTTCCCACCGTTAGTTCAACATCTTCAATCCGGCGCTTGCCCGGCGCCCGTGCGCCTGGCGCGGGTTTTCGCGCGCGGCGGGCGTCGCCGCCAAGCGCTGCCGCGCCAGCGCGGCGTGAACGCGGGCCGGCTTGCCGTCCTCGGGCCAGAAGGTGAAGAGCAGCTTGCGGGGGCCGGCGTGGAGCTTGAATCGTCCGGCAAAGCCCTTGGCTTCGCTCGCGCCGGCAAAACCCTGCCCGACGATTTGCGCCGCGACCGCGCCCGACGATCCGCGCGTCGCCTCGCGCCAGAAGCCGCGCGCCTCGGCGCCGTCGGCGACATATTGGCCGCGCAGGTCGAATTTATACGACTCCGATTCGCAGGCGATGTCCTGCGACAGGACGGCGCCGTCTTTCGCGGTTTCGCCGGTCGCGCGGCAGTCCAGGTTTTTCCGCGCGCCGCTGTCGTCCTGGACATAGCCGGGACCGCGAAAACTGCCGGAAAAAAAGGAAAGATCGCCTGCCCGCGCCGAGACGGCGCAACCCGCGAGCCAAAGCGCCAAGGCTCCTCCGATCCGGGCCGCGCGGGCGACAGGCGGCGGGAAGATCGCAGGGCGAGCAGGCATGGAAAACTCCGGCAAGAAACGCCGCACTATGGACCGCCGCCCCGGCTTTGAAAAGCGAGGCGCGGTCACACCAAGGCGCCAATCCCCAGCAGCAGGGCGTAGAGCGCCTGAACCTGCGCCGTGCGCGCCAGCAAGGCGTTGAGCCCCGGCCCCGGCGGCTCGGCGTAAAGCCGGCGGATTTGCGCGAGCGCCAGGGGCAAGGCGCCCAAGGCCAGCCACAGCGCGCGATGGGGCGCCAGCACGATCAGAAAGAACAGGAGAAAAAAGGGCGCGACCATCATCGCCGCGAACAAGGCCCGCGCGGCGCGTGGCCCGGCGACGATGGCCAGGGTCCGGCGCCCGGCGCGGGCGTCGGCGGCCGCGTCGCGATAATTATTGACCATCAGAACGCCCGCCGCGAACAGGCCGAGCGCCAGCCCGGCCAGCACCGGCGCCGCGCCGAAATCATGCGCCGCCAGCCAAAAGGTTCCGCCGACCGCGCCGAGGCCGAAGAAGAGAATGACGAAAAGCTCGCCGAAGGGCGAATGGGAAATCGGTGCCGGCCCGCCGCTATAGCCATAGCCGGAAAGGATCGACAGCAGGCCCAGCACGAGGATCGGCCAGCCGCCGACAGCGACGAGATAAAGCCCGCCGAGCGCCGCCAAGGCGAAAAAGCCGAAGGCGGCGTTCTTGATTTCGGCCGGCGCGAGCAATCCGCTGGCGGCGGCGCGTTGCGGCCCCAGCCGGTCCGGCCCGTCGCCGCCGCGCTCGAAGTCGCGGGCGTCGTTGAAAAGATTGGTGGCGACCTGGATGCAGACCGCTGACAGAGCCGCGACAAGCACCGCCGGAAGATCCACCCGGCCGGCGAAATTATGGGCGAGACAGGCGCCGGCGAAGACCGGCGCCAAAGCCATCGACAAGGTGCGCGGACGCGCGGCGGCGACCCACACGGCGAGAGGCGCCGCGCTGGCGCGGTTTTGGCTCGCGGTCATGTCGTCTCCCTTTTGCCGATCGTGAGCGCGGCGCGGCGCTCGAAGGCCGCCAGCGCGCGATCCTGCGCCTCCTCCGCCGCCAGCGCCGCCGCGATATTGAGCAAGGGCGAGGAAAATTCCATCCGCCAATCGCAGGTCAGCCGGCAGCCCGCGCCGCGAGGCTCGAACAGCCAGCGCAGGCGAAGGGCGCGAAAGGGGCGGTCATAGGATTCGACGACCAGTTCGCGCGGCGGTGTCGCCCGCGACTCGCTGACGAAAGTGGAGCGCCAGGAACGGAAGCCGAAGATATTCTCGACCCGCCGCCAGTTGCCCGCCTGGGCCAGAACCCGCGCGCGCAGGCAGAAAGGGGCGAAAGACGGATAGGATTCGATATCGTCCACCAGCGCGAAAAGCGCCTCGGGCGCATAATCGGGATAGTATCGGGTCAAACTCCGCCGCATCGCGCTCCGTTCCAGCCCCGCCGGTCGCGCGCAAGCCTATTGTCTTTGCGGAAGAAAACCAAGCCCGGCGGCGCCATCGCCAAAATCAGGCGCTGCGGCGATCGGGTGTGGAATAATCGATTTTTTCGTCAAAAAAGTCGGACGAAACCCGGTCGGGGGCGGCGACATGATTGGCGACGAGTTGCGCCAGATCGAAGGCGATGAGGCGACGCCGGGCCTGAGGTTCGGCGTTGGAGAAATTCGCCCTGATTTTTTCGGCCTCGACCAGCAGCGTGGCGTGCTGGATGCGATGGCAGGGAAGGATCGGCACGCCCACCCGCTGCATTTCCACCTCCTCGCGCGCGAAATGGGCGGCGATTTCGGCCAGGATCGCGTCGAGATGGGCGGAAAGGCCGGAATCCGCGACCTGCGCCGCTTGCGCGAACATTTGTTCCAGCACGTAATGGTCCTCGTCCATCACCCGAACGCCCAACGGCAATTGCGGCAGATTCATCTCATCCTCGCGCGGCCGCGATCGACCGGAAGACCTTCTAGACGGGGACTGCGGGCAAGACTTTGCGCGAGCGCAATTTCGCGGCGCCGGCTTCGCCCAAGGGCCGGCAAACCGAAAGCGGACGCTCACGAGAACGCCCGCTTTCAATTTAATAGCCACCGCTTGCGGGGATCGCGAAGATTATTCCTCGCCGTGACGATGGTGGCGCCGGTGGCGGCCCCAATGCTCGCGCATCTCGTCGAAAGCCGCCTTCTGCTTGTCGTCGAGGCTATTGTCGAAGGCGATGAGCTTGGGCGAAATCGTCTTCATGGCGGCGAGGCGGGTTTCCAGCCTGGCCTGTTTGAAGGCCAGCCGCTTCTCGAAGGTCGAGAGGTCGGGCTTGTTGGCGCAGAGCGCCGCCTTGCGGAACGCCGGCGCGCGCTTTCGTCATGTCCCGCGCCGCCCGCAAAATCGCCTCCGCCGCCGGCCGCCGATAATCCCATTTGGGATCGCCGTCGGGCGGAAAAACATTCATCGTGGCATTGGCTTCGAACAGCAGCAGCGCGCCATCCGGCGCGAGGCCGAAATCCACGCCGCCGTAATCGAGGCCCAGTTCGCGTTCTACGGCCTGAAGCGCGGCAAAAGCTTTCGGCCCCAGCGCCTCCGGCATGGCCTCCAGGAAGCGTTGTTCCTCGGCGCGGAACTCGGCGTTTTCCGCCATGTCGGACGAAAAATAATGGACCAGCCAATGGCGCGAGACCGCCAGATGCAGGGGATAGATTTTTCCGTCAACGAACATGACGCGGAATTTGCGGAAAAAGCCGTCCGGTCCGCGCGCGTCGAGATTTTCCAGAACGAGGACATCGCCGTCGGGCGGGCGCGCCAGCGCCTCGGGCAGATCGGCGCGCGCCTCCACTCGCGCGAAATGGCGCCCGGTATGAAAACCCGGCGCGCGGCGCAGCAGCGGAAAGTCCAGGCTTTTTTCGGCCAGCAGCGCCGGTTTGGAAAATCGCCGCGCCCGCGCGGTTCTGACGCCGGGAACAAGCGAAAGCCGGCGATCGTTGTCCTCGCGCCGCGTCGCCCGCACGCGGCCGGGGTCGTTGATCTCCGGCGCCGTGGAGCGCGCCCGCAAGCCGCCAGCCTTGTCGAGATCGGCGGCGCAGAGATCGGCGTCGCCGATGGCGTTGATCAGCAGGCGATGCTCCGGGAGCCTCTGTTTGAAATCGACGAATTCGGCGAAAATTTCGGTCACCGCGAAATCGCGGTCGTCGAGCCAGCGCCTGGTCGCGACATTGCCGAGCCTTGCCGAAACCAGAAGCAGAACCGGAACGCCCTCGCCGCTCCCCCGGTAGCGGCGACGATGAACGGCGTTGCGCCCGCCAAAGCCCTTGCGCCAATGTTCCGCCGCCTCTTCGCCATGCGCGGCGAGCACGCGCGCCAGTCCCTGATGCGCCTGGGGCAGGTCCGGGGCCGCCGCCAGGGCGGCGCGGTAATGGATTTCCGCGCCGGCGGCATCGTCGGCTTCGAGCAAAAAGTTTCCGAAATTGATGCGCCCCGCCGGATGGTCCGGATGCAGGGCGACGGCCTGGGCATAGGCGAGCCGCGCCGCCGAAAGCCGGCCTTCGCCATGCAGCAGGCAGGCGAGATCGTTCAGCGCGCCGAAATGGGTCGGATCGCGACGCAAGGCCTCGATATAGGCCGCCTTGGCCGCTTCGTTGTCGCCGCGCCGCGCCAGCGCCACGGCGCGGTCGAAAAATGTTTCCGGCTTCTGCTCGACGCCCATCCAGGAGTCTCCGATTTGGCCCGATCGGTCAAGGCAGGCCCAATTTCAACGGGCGGCGCTGTTGAGCAGATCGGACAGCGACGGCTCGTCCGCGCCGGGCGCCGGCCGAAGCGGCGCGGCGGGTCGGTCGCCCGCAACGGCGTCGAGGAGTTTTTGCAGTTCGGCGTCGCCGGCGCCTCTCGCGGGAAACAGCGAGATCTGCGCGCGAGGACCGCTCGCCGCCGACGCCGCCGATGACGGCGCGAAAGTTTCGTCCGCGTTTTCCGGCGCGTCGTCCGGCCGCCGCGCGTCGGAAGGCCGATCCCGCCTTTTGCCGTTGCGGTCCCATTCGGCGGCGGGAAGGACGAGGTCGGGATCGGCCTGTTTCGTCTTCGCCGCTTTCGTCTCGGCCGCGCGGGACTTGAGCCCGATCGGATAATTGAAATTCTGTTGCGGCTTGATATGCGGCGTGTGCATCGCGCCCTCGAATGCGATTTCCCGCGTCGAGGCTAGGGCGGCGTGCTTGCCCGAGGCTGGCGAGCGCGAAAAAGCGTTGTCATACGGTTTCCGCAAGATTGCTGCGCAATCCGCGGAAACGCCATGGCGCGAAAATCCTCTATGTCGCGAGCGGATTTTCGCGCCAGCGGAATACGAATTGCGAATGATTCATTCGCAATTCGTATCACACGCCTCCGGTCACCGGCAGCAGCGCGCCGGTGATGGCGCGCGATCTGACGGAAGCCAGGAAAAGCAAAGCCTCGGCGAGATCCTCCGGGCTGACCCATTTGCTGAAATCGGCCTCCGGCATGGCGGAGCGATTGGCCGGCGTGTCGATGATCGAGGGCAGGACGGCGTTGACCGTCACCCTGCCCTTCAACTCCTCGGCGAGGCTTTCGGTCAATTTGGCGATTCCGGCCTTGGAGGCGGCATAGGCGCCCATGCCGGCGCCGGATTTCACCGCGCCCAGCGCGCCGACATTGACGATGGCGCCCGATCGGCTTTTTTCGAGGAAGGGCAAGGCGGCCATGCAGGCGGAAACCGCCGTGCGCAGGTTCAGGTCATACATCCGGTCCCAGGCGGCAAGCTCCCCCCCCGCGATTGTCTGCCAGACGAAACCGCCCGCGATATTGAGCAGCGCGTCGATGCCGCCGAAATGCGCGCCGATCCGCGCGAAAGCCGCGCGCGCGGCCTCCGGGTCGGCGAGATCGACGCCCGGGACAATGAAATTCCGCGCCGCGCCGGCCGCGCCCGGCGGTGTTTCGCTCCTGTCCACCTGCGCGACGAAAGCGCCCAGATCGAGCGCCCGCTTGACGACCGCCCGGCCGAGAAAGCCGAACGCGCCGGTGACCACGACGATTCTCTTTTCCATGACGCCTCCCCGCGCCGCGCGCGATTCAGGCGCAAGAGTGGCTGGATCGCGCCGCCTTGGCAAGACCGGCGCCGGCTTGAAAACCGGCGCCGTCCGGTCAAGCTCCGAGCTTGGGAATCGATCGCGACCGGGCAAGCCGGGCGGACTCGTCGCTTTCCGTTACGAAATGGATTTGCGCGCGCCGCGCCATGGCGCCATGTTCGGCGTTCACCCAAGGTTCAGTTCAATCCGGCCAACTTGCCGACAGGTTTTTTTCCATAAGCGGGAGCTTGAAGAATGCGTCTCATCCGAACAATCGTGTTGGCGTCAGTGAGTTTCTTGGGATTTGCGGCGGTCGTTCCATTGGCGCAGGCGCGCATGGTGTGCACGGAAGTCGTCGACGACGCCCCGCCGCCGCTGCCCGAATACGACCAGCCGGCGATTCCCGGCCCTGGCTATGTCTGGACGCCGGGCTATTGGTCCTATGCCGACGATTCCGGCTATTACTGGGTTCCGGGCGCCTGGGCCCAGCCGCCGCGCCAAGGCCTGCTGTGGACGCCCGGCTATTGGGGCTGGAGAGACGGCGCCTTTGCCTTCATTCCGGGATATTGGGGCGCCCGGGTCGGGTTTTACGGCGGCGTGAACTATGGCCATGGCTATGGCGGCGCCGGTTACGAGGGCGGCTACTGGCAGGGCGATCGTTTCTTCTACAATCGCGCCGCCAATAATTTCGGCAATGCTCGTCTGCCCGATGTCTATGAGAAGCCGATCGGCATCGCCCATGGGCCGCAGGTCAGCTATCATGGCGGCCCCGGCGGCCTCGCGGCGACGCCCACACCGCAGGACTTGGCCGCCGCGCGCGCGGAACACACCCCGCCGACCGCCGAGCAGACGAATCATGTCCAGATGGCGGGCAAGAATCCGGCGCTCCAGTTTAAGCAAAACAACGGCCATCCTTCGATCACCGCGACGCCGCGCCTTTCGCAGTTCAATGGCGCCGGCGCGGGCGCGGCGCCCGGCCATCCGGCGGCGCCAACGCCCAACCCCGGACCGGCCATGCGACCCGAACAGCCCCATGCGGCGGGCGCGCCGCTGGCGCCGGCGCCGCACCCAGCGGCGCAGCCCCATGCGGCGGCGCCCGCGCCACATCCCGCCGCGCCAGCGCCACACGCGATGACGCCCGGCATGCCGCATGCCCCGGCCGCCGCGCCCCACGTCGCGCCGGCGCCGCACGCCATGGTCCCCGGCATGCCGCACGCCCCGGCTGCGGCGCCCCACGCCGCGCCGGCGCCGCACGCGATGATCCCGGGCGCGCCGCATGCCCCGGCCGCCGCGCCGCACGGCCTGCCACATCCGCCTCATCCGGGACCGGCCGAGCGCCGCCGCCCGGGCGAAGAGCAGCGTCCGTAAGGGCGTCCGCCCTCAAGGCAAGGCTGGCGGAGAACTCCGCCAGCTGTTCCTGCGATGCGTTCGGCCGGCCTGCCGCCGTCGCGGCGCTCGATTTCCGGCGCCGATCGCCAAAATTGTCTTTTTAACCGTTCCGGGGCCTAATCGCGCGGTTCTCGGGAGATTCTCATGTTCGCGCTTCTGGCCCAGAAACGTTTCGCGCCTTTGTTCTGGACGCAGTTTCTTTCCGCCTTCAACGACAATTTCCTGAAAAACGCGCTGATTTTTCTCATCATGTACAAATTGGCGGGGCCCAATGCGGAATCCCTGATCGATCTGGCCGGCGCGATTTTCATCCTGCCCTTTTTCATCCTGTCCGGCCTCGGCGGCCAACTGGCCGACCGCTACGACAAGGCGATGATCGCGCAGCGCCTGAAACTGACTGAAATGCTCGCGGTGGGGATCGCGGTCGCCGGGTTTTATTACGGCTCCGTGCCGATTCTTTTCGTCGCGCTCGCCTTGTTCGGCGTCATTTCGACCCTGTTCGGGCCGATCAAATACGGCATCCTGCCGGACCATCTGCAAAAATCGGAACTGCCCGCCGGCAACGCCTTGATCGAGGGCGCGACCTTCATCGCCATTCTGCTCGGCACGATCGTCGGCGGCCTTGCCTCGCGCGATGGCGGCGATCCGTCGAAAATCTCGGGCTTCATGCTGGCGGTGGCCTTGGCCTGCTATATCGCCAGCCGTTTCATCCCCGCGACCGGCTCGGAAGCGCCGAACCTCAGGATCGACGCCAATATTTTCCGCTCGACCCGAGCGCTGTTGCGCGATCTGTGGTCTGACAAAAGGCTGTGGATCGCCGGCGTCATGGTCAGCCTGTTCTGGATGTTCGGCGCCATCGCTCTTTCCGTCCTGCCGCCGATGATCAAAATGCACATGGGCGGCGAGGAAATGGTGGTGAGCGTCTATCTCGCCGTCTTCGCCATTTCGGTCGCGCTCGGCTCCGGCCTCGGCTCCTTCTTCTGCGCCGGGCGCATCGTGCTGCTGCCGGCGCCGGTGGCGACGCTGGTTTTCGGCTTCTTTTCGGCGGAACTGGCCTTCGCGGTTCATTCCATGCCGGTCGCGGCGGCGCCGCTGGCGGCCGGCGCCTTTTTCAAACAGCCGGCCGCCTGGCGCGTCGGCTTCGATCTCGCCATGATGGCGCTGGCGGGCGGGGTGCTGGCGGTGCCGAGTTTCGCCGCCGCCCAGGCCTGGGCGCCGGTGGAAAAACGCGCCCGCGTCGTCGCCGCGATCAATGTGCTCAACGCCGCCTTCATGGTGACGGGAACGCTGGCGACCGCCGTGCTGCAAAAGCAAGGGCTCGGCCTCGACGGCGTTTTCGCTCTTATGGCCGTCATCGCCCTGATCGGCGCCGTCTGGATGTTCGTCCGCCTGCCGACCAGTCCGTTGCGCGATTTCATCTCCATTCTGTTCCGCGCCTTCTACCGGCTGGAAGTGAGGGGCCACGACAATATCGCCAAGGCGGGACCGAACGCGATCCTCGCGCTCAACCACGTGTCTTTTCTCGACGCCGCTTTGGCTCTGTCGCTGCTCGACCGCGATCCGATCTTCGCCATCGACACCGGCATCGCCCAGCGCTGGTGGGTCAAACCTTTCCTGCGGCTGGTGCGCGTCTATCCGCTCGATCCGACCAAGCCGATGGCGACGCGCGGCCTGATCCAGGCGGTGCGCAACGGCGAGACCCTGGTGATCTTCCCCGAAGGCCGCCTCACCGTCACCGGCTCGCTGATGAAAGTCTATGACGGCGCCGGCATGATCGCGGACAAGTCGGGCCGCAAGGTCGTTCCCGCCCGCATCGACGGGCTGGAAGCCACGGCCTTTTCCCGCCTGTCGCGCGACCTGGCGCCGCGCCGTTTCCTCAACAAGGTGACGGTGACGATTCTGGAGCCGGTCGAACTGGACATCGACCAGACCCTGGTCGGCAAGGCGCGGCGCCAGGCGGCGGGCGCCGCGCTCTATCAGATCATGTCCGATCTGCTGTTTCGCACCACCGATGTCGAAAAGACGCTTTTCACTGCGGTCGCCGAGGCCGCGCGCAAACATGGCATGGGCCGCATCGCGCTGGAAGACCCGACCTCGCCGGCGCTCTCCTATCGCAAGCTGCTGATTGGCGCCCGCCTGCTGGGGAAGAAATTCTCGCGCCTCGCGCCGGCCGGCGAGCCGATCGGCCTGATGCTGCCCAACGCCAATGGCGCCGGCGCCGCCTTTCTCGGTCTGCTCTCGGCCAACCGGCCGCCCGCCATGATCAATTTCACCGCCGGCGCGGCCAATATCGCCGCCGCCTGCATGGCGGCCAATGTCGAGACCATCGTCACCTCGCGCGCCTTCATCGAAAAGGCGCGGCTGGAAGCCCTGGTCGATCGGGTCGCGGAACGCGTCGCCTTCGTCTATCTGGAGGACATGCGCGACACGATCTCCGGCCTCGACAAGCTGCGCGCCTTCCTCAATTGTCGCGTCCCGCTGGCCAGGGCGAAGCCGGACGAGCGCGGCGTGATCCTGTTCACCTCGGGCTCGGAGGGCGCGCCCAAGGGCGTCGCCCTGTCCCACCGCAATATTCTGTCCAATGTCGCCCAGGTCGCCGCGCGCATCGATTTCGGGCGAAGCGACCGGTTGTTCAACGTGCTGCCGATCTTTCATTCCTTCGGGCTGACGGGCGGCCTCGTCCTGCCGCTGGTTTCCGGCGTGCCCGTCTATCTCTATCCCTCGCCGCTGCATTACCGCGTGATCCCGGAGCTGATCTACGGCAGCAACGCCACGATCCTGTTTGGCACCGACACTTTGCTCAACGGCTACGCCCGTTCGGCCCATCCATACGATCTGCGCTCGTTGCGCTATGTCATCGCCGGCGCCGAGGCGGTCAAGGAAGCGAC
Organism: uncultured Pseudomonadota bacterium; assembly: GCA_963704565.1. Classification (GTDB taxonomy): domain Bacteria; phylum Pseudomonadota; class Alphaproteobacteria; order Rhizobiales; family Beijerinckiaceae; genus Rhodoblastus. Next base: position 3,288,959 of record OY969917.1, on the reverse strand, counting down.
GCGCCGGCTTTATCAGGAAAAATTCGGCCTGCGCCTGCTCGAAGGCTATGGCGTCACCGAAACCTCGCCGGTGCTGGCGCTGAACACGCCGATGTTCAATCGTTTCGGCACGGTCGGCCTGATCTGTCCCGGCATGGAGGCGCGGCTCGAATCGATCGATGGCGTCAAGGACGGCGCGCGGCTCCATGTGCGCGGCCCCAACGTGATGCTGGGCTATCTGCGCGCGGAAAATCCCGGCGTGCTGGAGCCGCCGCCCGGCGGCTGGCACGACACCGGCGACATCGTCGCCATCGACCGCGAAGGCTTCATCGCCATCAAGGGCCGCGCCAAGCGTTTCGCCAAGATCGGCGGCGAGATGATCTCGCTGGCGGCGGTGGAAAATCTCGCCGCTTTGTGCTGGCCCGACGCCACGGTCGCGGCGGTGTCCCAATCGGACCCGCGCAAGGGCGAGAGAATCATCCTCTGCGCCGAACATCCCGGCGCGACCCGCGCCGATTTCATCGCCTCCGCCAAAGCCCACGGCGCCTCGGAACTGATGTTCCCGGCCAAGGTGCTGGCGATGGACGAATTGCCGCTGCTCGGCTCCGGCAAGATCGATTATCCCGCTTTGAGCAAGGCGGTGGCGGGAATGGGCGACGACCCTTCAATGATGTGAGGGCGCCGGCGATCCTCATGTCCGGTCGGCGGATTGACGCAAGACGCATTTTGTAGATACAATCTGCCATGGTCATCGTTTGGGACGAAGGCAAGCGCGCCGCCAATATCGCCAAGCACGGCCTGGATTTCGCCGACTTGACGCCCGAGTTCTTCGAACTTTCGCTGATCGTCGCAGCGAAGCTGAACCGGTATCTCGCCATCGGGCGGACCGGCAAAGCATATTTCGCCGCGGTTGTGTTCGCCCCCTTGGGCGCCGAGGCGATCTCGGTGATTTCGATGCGGCCCGCCAGCAAAAAGGAGCGCGATTATGCCCGCAAAAATGCGTGACTTCCAACCGGGCCACGACTTCACCAAAACGGACTGGGACGAAGTCTCGGACAATCCGGAGGCGACCGACGCCGAACTTTCGCAGGCGCGCCCGTTCAAACAGGTCTTTCCGGAACTTGCGGAAAGCATAAAACGGACACGCGGCAAACAAAAGGCTCCAACAAAGGAGTTGGTGAGCCTGCGGCTGGATCATGCGACGCTCGCCGCCTTCCGCGCCACCGGACCAGGATGGCAAGCACGGATCGACACGGCTCTGCGCGATGCGCTGGCAGCCCAAAAGCCCCGCACGCCAAGGCAAAAACTGAAGAAGCCAGCGTGAGCGCACTTTGTTCAGCCGAGGGCGTATCGCGTCGCGCTTAAACGCGCGGCAGCCCCAGCCGGGGAATTTCGATCGCCGGGCAGCGCTCCATGATGACCGTCAGACCCGCCGCTTCCGCCTTGGCCGCCGCCGCGTCGTGGCGCACGCCGAGCTGCATCCAGACGGTTCTGGCGCCCTTGGCGATGGCCTCGTCCACCACGGGCGGGACGGCGTCGGAGCGGCGGAAAATATCCACCATGTCCACCGGCTCTTCGATCTCCGACAGGTCGGCGCGCACTGTCTCGCCCAGCAGAACCTGGCCGGCGAGGCCGGGATTGACCGGAATGACCCGATAGCCCCGGCTTTGCAGATAAGCCATGACCTCATGGCTGGGGCGCATCGGGTTCTTGCTGGCGCCGATCAACGCGATCGTCCTGGTTTCCTGCAGGACGCGGGCGATGATTTCGTCTGAATTTTTGGTGAGCATTTCATTCTCCGGTCCAGCAAGGCGCCCGCTTGTCGAGGAAGGCGCCGATCCCTTCGCGCGCGTCGCGCGCTTTCAGATTTTCCGCCATCACGCCGCTGGCGAAAACATAGGCTTCCGCCAAAGGCAATTCGGCCTGACGGTAGAAAGCCTTTTTGCCGAAAGCCAGGGTCAGCGGCGATTTCGACGCGATTTTTCTGGCCAGGGCGAGGGTGCGCGCCTCCAGTTCGGCGGCGGGAGCCACATCGTTGACGAGGCCAAAACGCAGAGCGGTTTCCGCGTCGATGAGATCGCCGGTCAGCAGCATCCGCATGGCGTGCTTGGGCGCGATATTGCGCGACAAGGCGACCATGGGCGTCGAGCAGAACAGCCCGATATGCACGCCCGGCGTGGCGAAGCGCGCGTCCTCGGCGCAAAGCGCCAGATCGGCGCTGGCGACCAGCTGCGCCCCCGCCGCCGTGGCGACGCCATGGACGCGGGCGATCACCGGCTTGGGCAAAGCCACGATCGCCTGCATCGCTTCGGCGCAAAGCGTGAAAAGTTTTTCGACATAAGCGGGATCGTAATCGCGCGCGCGCATTTCCTTGAGATCGTGGCCGGCGCAGAAGGCCGGCCCGGCGCCGGCCAGAACCACCACGCGGGCGGAAGCATCCGTTTCGATATCTGCCAAAGCGTCGCGCAAGGCGCCCAGCATGCCGAGCGACAGGCCGTTGCGCGAGGCGGGCCGATTCAGTGTCAGAGTGACGACGCCCTCGTCGTCCTGGCGCAAAAGAAAAGGGCCTTCTGTCATGTCGTCCTCCCGAAGCTGGCTGGATTCGCGGGCTATTTCAATATGATGCCTGTTTGCCCCGCGACCAGTCTGGCGCCGAAATTGCTTCTTCGCCTCACGGGAACGAGAGACTCGGAGAAGCTGACGCCCATGTGCGAGATTATCGACTTCCAATCCAGAAGACGCGACCATTTGCGCCTCAGGGCCGCGAAATGCGCGGAAAATGCAAGCCACCGGATGGCCCGGGTCGAATGGCTGAAGCGCATTGGCGCGCCGATTGTCGATGTGGTCCGCGCCTCGCTCGACGCCAGTCAGGCCCAGCTCGCCTGCCGCGAAACCGGGCAGGGCGAGGCCGGCGAAGCGCCCGACAATCTCCATTCCTGACCCCCGCCGCCGCCTGTCTATGGAACATATCGCCGCGCGCGAATATATATCGTGAGCGAAGCCGGATTTTCGGCTCCCGGCGACAGGCGATGGAGGACAGAGGTGGACGAGGTTCATGTGGTTTGCCCGCATTGCGGCAAGGTCAATCGCGCCAGCGGCGAAAAGCTCCACGGCGGCCTGCGGCCCGATTGCGGCGCTTGCGGCGCGGCCCTGTTTCCCGGCGTCATCGAAATCCATGACGAGGCCGAGTTCGAGCGCCATGTCGAGCGCACCAGCCTGCCGATCGTCGTCGATTTCTGGGCCGAATGGTGCGGCCCGTGCAAGACCATGGGCCCGCATTTCGTCGCCGCCGCCAGGAAAATGGAGGTGTCGGCGCGCTTCCTCAAGGTGGACACCGACATGTTCCCGCGCATCGCCGGCCGGTTCAACATTCGCGGCATTCCGACCCTGGTGGTCATCTCCCAAGGCAAGGAAGTCGCGCGGCAGTCCGGCGCGACCGACGCCAATAATATCGTGCGCTGGGTGACGAGCCACGGCGCGGCAGCGTGAACGCCGGCGACGCCAGCGACAAATCCGCGACCGGTCCGTCGCGGGTCAGAAAAATCATTCATGTCGACATGGACGCCTTTTATGCGTCGGTCGAACAGCGCGACAATCCCGCCTTGCGCGGCCGGCCTCTGGCGGTCGGCCATGGGCGGGCGCGCGGCGTGGTGGCGGCGGCGAGCTATGAGGCGCGGGCCTTTGGGGTCCATTCCGCCATGCCCTCGGTGACGGCTTTGCGCAAATGTCCCGAACTGGTTTTCGTGCCCCCGCGCTTCGAGGTCTATCGCGCGGTCTCGCAAAAAATCAGGGACATTTTCGCCCGCCGCACCCCGCTGATCGAACCGCTGGCGCTCGACGAAGCTTATCTCGACGTCACCGATTTTCTGGCGGAGGGTGAAACCGCCGCCTCGGCCGCCGAGGACATAAGGGCGGCGATCCTGGCCGAGACCGGCCTCACCGCCTCGGCCGGCGTGTCCTATAATAAATTCCTGGCCAAGATGGCGTCGGGCCAGCGCAAGCCGAACGGGCAATTCGTCATCACGCCGAAAACGGGGCCTGCCTTTGTCGCGGCGCTTCCCGTCAAGAAGTTTCATGGCGTCGGTCCCGCCACCGCCGAGAAAATGCGCCGCCTGGGCATCGAGACTGGCGCGGATTTGAAGGCCTGCGCACCGGAATTCCTGCAAAAGCATTTCGGCAAGGCGGGCGGTTTTTTCCACGCCATCGCGCGCGGGATTGACGACCGCCCGGTGCGGCCCGACCGGGCCTGCAAATCGATCGGCGCGGAAAGCACTTTTCTGGAGGATGTCTTCAGCTTCGACGTGGCGCGGGAGAAAATCGCGCCCATCGTCCAGAAAGTCTGGGCCGCCTGCGAACACGCGCGGATGAGCGGCCGAACCGTGACGGTGAAAGTCAAATTTGCGGATTTCCAGCAGCTCACCCGCGCCCATAGCGAGCCCGCAGCGGTCAGCTCAACCGCCGACCTGCTGCGCCGCAGCCTTGCCCTGCTGGCGCCGCTGTTCCCGCCGCCAAAAGGCATACGCCTGCTCGGCGTCACCGTCTCCGCCTTCGAGGAAGGCCCCGAGATGCGCCAACTGGGGTTCGAATTTCCAGCGGGTGAAGCCTGAAAACCTGGCGGGCTGGACAATCGCCGGCGAACGCGCATGATCCGGCGGTCGCCCCGCAATAGCCCGAGTCAGCCCTTGGTCATCGATTTCGCAACCCGCCCCAACTGGATTCCCTGGCCGCCGATTCTCTATGTCGTGGCGGGCGCCGTCGCTTATCTGCTGCAAACTGTCGTCCCGACCGGAAAGCTCCTGCCGGACTGGGCCATGTTGTGCGGCGACGTGTTCATCGCCTTCGGGCTGGCCTTCGATTTCTGGGCCATGGGCGTGATGCTGCTGGCGCGCACCAACATCCTGCCCAATCGCGGCGCCGGGCGGCTCGTCACTTCAGGGCCTTTTGCCTATACCCGCAACCCGATCTATCTCGGCAACACCTTTCTGCTGATCGGGATCGGTTTGGCGTTCAGCGCCCTGTGGTTTGTGCCCATGGCTTTCGTCGCCGCCTTTCTCGTGGACCGGCTGGCGATCCGGCGCGAGGAGGTCCATCTCGCCTTGCGCTTCGGCGACGAATGGAAGGAATTCGCGGCGCGCACGCCGCGCTGGCTGAGAAGGCCGTTCTGAAACATGCGCGTCTCCGGCGTCGGACTCCCTCCCCCTTGTGGGGAGGGCCGGGGTGGGGGTGAACCCCATGTTTCAGGAAGTTGCTGTGACCCCCCGCCCTTACCCTCCCCACAAGGGGGAGGGAATTGGGGGCGGCGTTCCCTAAATCACCCGGATCGACGACATTTCCTCGCCTTGCGGATCGACCACATGGACCGCGCAGGCGATGCAGGGGTCGAAGGAATGTATCGTGCGCTGGATTTCGAGCGGCTGGGTCGGAACGGCCAGAGTGTGGCGGTCCTGGAGCGCCGCCTCATAGGCGCCGGCCTGTCCGGTCGCGTCGCGCGGGCCGGCGTTCCAGGTGCTCGGCACCACCGCCTGATAATTGTCGATCTTGCCGTTCTTGATGACGATCCAGTGTCCGAGCGCCCCGCGCGGGGCCTCCATGGCGCCGAAGCCGCGCGCCTCCGCCGGCCAGGTCGAGGGATCCCATAACGTGTCGTTGTGGACCGCCACGTCGCCGGCGCGGATATTGGCCATCAGCGCGTCGAGCCAGCCGTCCATCTGATCGGCGATGATTTTCGATTCCAGCGTGCGCGACGCGGTGCGGCCGAGCGTCGAGAACATCGCCGTCAGCGGCAGGTCGAGCTTTTTCAGCGCCATGCCGGCCAGTTCGCGGGTCTGCTCGTGGCCCTTGGCGTAGAGCATCAGCACGCGCGCCAGCGGTCCGACCTCGACCGCCTTGCCCCGCCAGCGCGGCGACTTGAGCCAGGAATAGGATTTTTCCACATCGAGCTGCTCATAGGGCGGCTGCGGCCCGGAATAGGCGAAATTGGTCTCGCCGTCATAGGGATGCAGCCCCGCATTCTTGCCGGCGGAATAATCGTACCAGCTATGGGCGGCGAATTCCTGGATCTGCTGCGGATCGCTGAGGTCGACCGGCTCGATATGGGTAAGGTCGCGGCCGACGATCACCCCCGCCGGAATGAGCAGATTATTGTTCTTGGCGCGGCCGTCGGCGGGGAAATCGCCATAGGTCATGAAATTGCCCAGGCCTTCGCCGCGCGCGAACCAATCCTTGTAGAAACTCGCAATCGCCAGCGTGTCCGGCAAATAGACCTGATCGACGAAGTCGCGCATCGACTGGATGATGCCGCGCACCTGATTGAGCGTGACGATATTGACCGCCGTCGCGGCGCTGCCGCTGCCCACCTCGCCCGGCCCGGCGCTGATCGGCGACGGCGAACCGCCGACCAGGAAATTGGGATGCGGATTCTTGCCGCCGAAGATGGTGTGAATCTGGACGACATTGCGCTGCCAGGCGAGCGCGTCGAGATAATGGGCCACGGCCATCAGATTGGCTTCGGGCGGCAGCTTGTAGCCCGGATTGCCCCAGAAGCCGTTGGCGAAAATGCCTAGCTGGCCGCTGTTGACGAATTTCTGCAGGCGCTTCTGCACATCGGAGAAATAGCCCGGGCTCGACTTGGCGTAGGAGGAAATGCTCTGCGCCAGAGCCGAGGTCGCCTTGGGGTCGGCCTTGAGCGCCGAGACCACGTCCACCCAGTCCAGAGCATGGAGGTGGTAAAAGTGCATGACATGGTCGTGCACATATTGCGCGCCGATCATCAGATTGCGGATCAGCTGGGCGTTGGCCGGAATGTCGTAGCCGAGCGCGTTTTCCACCGCCCGCACCGAGGCGATGCCATGCACCAGGGTGCAGACGCCGCAGATGCGCTGGGCGAAGGCCCAGGCCTCGCGCGGGTCGCGCCCTTTGAGGATCAGCTCGATTCCGCGCACCATGGTGCCGGAGGAATAGGCCTGGCGGATGGAATTGCCATCGCCCAGTTCGGCTTCGATTCGCAGGTGGCCTTCGATCCGGGTGATCGGGTCCACGACGACGCGGTTGCTCATCGCATTGTCCTCGGGTCAGATTTCAGTCTTCGAGATGGTCGGCCACGAGCTCCAGCAGGCTTTCGACCTTCTGGTCCCATTTGTCGTGTTTGGCGCCGAGCGTCAGGGTGATCCGGCACTGGCCGCAGGCGGTGACGAAATGCTGCGTCCTGGCCTCCTCGACCTGCTTGCGCTTGATCGCGAAAGCCTTGAAGCGCAGCGGATCGGCGCGGACATTGGAGACGACGCCGCCGCCGCCGCCGCAGCACCAGGCCAGTTCGCCATGGTCCTCGAATTCCGTGAGGTCGAGGCCGAGACCTTTGAGCACCGCGCGCGGCGCCTCGATGACGCCGCCGCGCCGCGCCAACTGGCATGGGTCGTGGAAGCAGGTGGTCTCGCCCATTTTTTTCAGCTTGATCCTGCCGCTGGTCACGACCTCGGCCAAAAATTCCGTCATGTGGATGATGCGCAGCGGCAGCTTCTTGCCGTACCAGCGCGCCGCCTCCCAGCGCGCCGCGCCATAGGCGTGGCCGCATTCCGGCAGGATCAAGGTATGCGCGCCGATGGCGATGGCGTTGTCGATGATCTTGCGCGTCATCTTCTCCTGAAGCGGGAGGTTGCCGTTGATATAGCCGATGTTGGAGGCCTCGAAGCCCGCGGTCGAATAGGTCCAGTTCGCGCCGATCTTGTTGAGGATCTTGGCGACGTCGGACAAAGCCTTGGTGTGTTCGGTCAGTTCGGCCGGGGCGACGGTGACGACGTAATCCGCCTTGGGCAGATCGACATTCATCGGCACGCCATGTTCCTCGCCCGCGTCGCGGATGATGTCGGCGAAATCTTCCGAGGGCGAGGCCGGGCTGCCCCAGGCCTTGGTGGTGCGGTCCATCAGCTCCAGGCGATCCGGGACCAGCCCGGCCTTGTACATGCCGTGCCGCGCCTCCTTGATCAGTTCGGAAATGTCGATGCCCATCGGACAGGCCAGCGTGCAGCGGCCGCACAATGTGCAGCCGTCATAGATCAGCGACTCCCATTCCTCCAGCATCTCGACCGAAACGTTGGATTTCAGGCCGAGCAGCCGATAGATCGGCGCGAAGGGCCCGACATGGCGGTGATAGGCCTGTTCGAACGGCTTCAGCTTGTTGATCGGCGTGTATTTCGGATCGCCGGTCGTGACATAGAACTGGCAGGCCGTGGCGCACATGCCGCAGCGCACGCAGGATTCCATATGGATCGCGGCGGTGCGCGCGAAGTCGCGCACGAAGGCCTGCATGGCGGCGTCGCGGCGCTCCGAGTCGGCGCGATCGCCCTGCGCGTCATAGGCCGCGCCCGAGGCTGTCGTCTTGGCGGTCATAATTGCGCTCCTCTATGTCCGAAGCGAATGCCCGTCGCGCCGCGCGACAGAACGAACAGAAAGGCGTGCATCAGCTTGCCGAAGGGGAACCAGATCAGCATGGCGCAGACGCTCAGGATGTGCAGCGCCAGCATGGTTTCGTAGCGCAGGCCGACATGGGCGGTGGCGGCGAGGCCGGTGACGACCGGCAGGAAGGTGAGAAGCCAGCTGATGTAATCGTTGGGGCGCGAGATCAGCTTCAGCACCGGGCTGGTCAGGCGATAGGCCAAAGCCGCGACCAATGAGGCCGCCGTCAGGGCGCCGACCCCCGTGATCACGCCATTGGGAAGGCCGGGCCAGGAGAGGCCGAACAGGCTCTGCAGCAGCAGAATATGCGGCACGAACAGGAAGACGACGATGGCCAGGCCGATATGGAAGACATAGCCATTGACGGTCGTGAACATCCCATCCTTCAGGAAGGTCCGATGCGGGATCGTCTTGCGGAAGACCGCGCGGATCGCCGAGAGCCAGTTCGGGGCTGAGCCCTCGCGCGGCGGCGAATAATCATGCCAGGGCGGCAGCGCGAGCACGCCGACCAGACGCCACACCGCGCCGAGGACGAAGATCGCCAGAGAAAAGGTCAAGGCCGGGCCGCGGGCGAATGCGAGCAGTTCCATGGCTCACTCCTTCTCTTTATCCAGCGAGGCGAGATAATGTTTCTGATGGGCGCGGGCGGAAAGCGCCGCGCCGACGCCCAGAGCCGCGCCGGCGAGCGCGGCGCCGGCGAGCGCCGGGCCCATCGCCCCAAGCGGCGTCGACAGCGGCCGATAGAAGCCGCCCTGATCCCAGAAATCCGGCTCCGAACAGCCCAGGCAGCCATGGCCGGACTGAATCGGGAAGGACACGCCGCCGTTCCATTTCATGGTGGCGCAGGAATTATAGGTCACCGGCCCCTTGCAGCCGACCTTGTAGAGGCAATAGCCCTGCCGCGCGCCGGCGTCGTCGAAACCGTCGGCGAATTCGCCGCGCTCGTAGAACGGACGCCGGTAGCAGCGGTCGTGGATCGTCTCGCCGAAAAAGGCTTTTGGGCGGCCAAGATGATCGACTTCGGGGAGCTTCCCGAAGGCGAGGACATAAGCGAGGGCGCCGGTCATGGCCTCGGGAATCGGTGGGCAGCCGGAAATATTGATCAGCGGCTTGTCGCCGACCAGCGTGGAAATCGCAACCGCGCCGGTGGGATTGGGATTGGCCTTGGGGATTCCGCCGAAGGCGGCGCAGGTGCCGACCGCCACCACCGCGAAGGCGTCCTTCACCGTGTCTTCGAGAATCTGGCGATTGGTCTTGCCGCCGATGGTCGCATAGACGCCGCCGTCCTTCAACGGCACGGAGCCATCCACGACGACGATATATTTGCCCTTGTTGGCGGCCATCGCCGCCTTGCGGGCCTGCTCCGCCGCCTCGCCCGACACGGCCATCAAGGTCTCGTGGTAATCGAGGGAGATGAAATCGAAAATCAGGTTCTCCAGCGTCGGCGCAAACGAGCGGGTGAGCGATTCGGTGCAGCCGGTGCATTCCTGGAAAGACAGCCAGATCACCGACTGGCGCCGCGCCGCCGCGAGGCCCTCCGCGAGGGCTTCGGCCGACGAGGGCGGAAGCGCCATGAGAGAGGCGATATAGGAGCCGTACTTCAGAAAGGCGCGCCGCGACACGCCGCGTCTTTGCATTTCGCCGGCAAGGGTATCGTCATATTTCATGCGGCGTCTCCACGATCCCAGGGTTGAGTTCGAGCGCTTCCGCCAGATGGCGCGCCGCGCTTTCGGCGTCGCGCCGGTCGGCGAACAGGATTTTGGGGCAGGCGGATATTTCGATCAGGTCGGTTGCGATGGCGCCCTCCCCGAAATGGCGCACGCGCCAGACGCCCGAGAATTGCGTTTCCCAGACCTCGGTGCGGCCGATGACCTCGATGGTCGCGCTGACCTCGCCGCAGCCGAGAAAGTCGTCGAGCGCCGCGCGGTCACGGTTCGACATCGGCAGGCCGCCGAGATCGATCGTCGCCATTTCGCCGGTTTCCGCGAAATGAGTGAGTTTGGCGAGCGTTTCCGAGGCCAGCGCGCCGGCGAAACCTTTTTCCGGCTCTGTCATTTCGGTCGCTTCGCAGGAAGACGTCATGACGTCCAGCTTTCGATCAAGGCGCGCGCCGCGCGGCGCATTTCGGGAAGAGCCGAGGCGACGGCCGGCGTCGGCTCCAGGCCCCAATCGATGCGATCCGGCTCGACGCCAATCAGCGCGCGGCGCTCCGGCTTGCGGCCGAGCAAATCGGCCGTGGCGAGCAGGTCGAACAAGGCGACCTCATGCGCGGTTTTCTTCTTGCCGGAAAGCTGGGCGTCCATGTCGTCGCCGGTGAAAGTCCGCACCGCGCCCGGCTCGGCCCCGAAGCTCGCCGCGTCGAAGACGATGAGAGCGGCGCAGGACTCGACTTCGACCAGCAGGGACAAGCCGAGCGTGCCGCCATCCAGCACTTTCAGGTCTTCACGATCGAGATGATCGAAGCCGCGAGCCGCGTGAACGCCAGCGCCGTCGTCGGACATCAGCACATTGCCGATTCCCAGCACCAGGACAGGATGCGCCATAGACCTCCGCCCCCAAACGCCCAATCAGGACGGCATTCTGTCGCGCTTTCGAATCCGCACCTTGACCTGGATTAAACACGGGATGGCGCCTTTGGCCAATGTCGATTTGGCGACTGGCGCGCCAAAAAAAAAATCAGGGCCGGCGAGAGCCGGCCCTGACCAAAAGCGATTATGCGTCGCGGATCAATATTTGGCGACGACGGCCACCGGCGTGTCCCAATGATAAGTATAGCCCAGGGTGATCTCGAGCTCCGACAGCCAAGTGTTGATGTTCGTGCCCGGAACATATCCACCAGGAGGTCCGCCAATTGCCGGCGGTATATATTCCTCGCCGGAAACGCCGACGCGCGGCGCATAGAGCATCGAGAAGTCGAATGCCGAATTCTGGGTGACTGCATAGGAGAAGCCGGCGCCGATATGGCTGGTGACCGTGCCGGGCGCCAGGACGTTCAGCATGACATTGGCCGAGGTGACCGGATTCGTGCTGTAGGAATAGCCGGCGCGCAGGGTCAGACGGTCGCTGTAGGCCCATTCCAGGCCGAGCGCGACGATGTCCACATCCTTCCAGCCGAATCCCGGACCATTCGCCGAACCCATCGTGGCGATCCCGATCGGCGCCATCGCATTGGAGATCGACGCCACGCCCGAATAGAAGATGTGCTTGTAATCGAGCATCACGGTGAAGGTCGGCATGAATTTGTAGGCGAGGCCGGCGCCGATGGTCGCGGGAACGTCGAAGCTGCCGCCCTGGGCGAAGAGGCCCTGGTAATTGGCGAAGTTGGACGTCCAGATCGGCGTCGATCCCTGCACCGAGAAGGTGAGCGCCGGGCTGTAATGATAGATCGCGCCGGCGCGCACGCCCGCGCCCACTGAATAGGACGGCGAGTGATCGCTCACGAAATTGGGGCTTTGCGACAGCCCGAACGCCCCGAACGCGCCAAGGCCATAGGCCGAGAACGTCTGGATGGCCAGAACCGGCGCGATGCCGAGATCGACATTGCCGAAGCGCTGAGCGTAACCGACGTAGATCAGGCCCTGGTTGAGGTCGACGCCGGCGCGGCCGCCGCAGAACACGCCCTGCTGCGGGAAACCGAAAAAGCCGCAGGCCGCATGGGGGATGTTGGCGGAATAGGTCGTGTTCATGCCGCCATTGCCGACCATGCCGACGCCCCAGGCGGAATCGGGGCCGAATGGCTGCGAATAGCCAAGCGCGGGGAGGACGAATGCGTTGCGCTCGCTGTTGTAGCTTCCCGGAGCTATCAGCGCGCTGTTCGCGGAGGCGTCATAACCGCGCCAGGGCATGAAGAGGGAAATGTCGCCGTTGAACTGCCGGCCGACATCGACAAGACCCGCAGGGTTGTTGGCGATGGTGAGGGATTCCGTCGGATCGGCCGAACCGGCGCCGGCCAGCGACTGGTCACGGGCGGTGGCGCCTTCAACGAAATAGCCGTCGGTGGCGTGCGCGACGCCCGCCGTAGCGGCCAGAGACAGCGCGGTCAGGCTCACGCCGAGCAGATGACGCCACTTTTGCATATTTCCCCCCCAGGTCGATGTTCAGATGATATTGCGGTTCGCTTCCGGCGCTTCGGCCGAATCCTTGTGACGCGAAGATGTCCCATCATAACATCCGAATGGGTCAAAGGATGTCGCGTTTATGCAACACTGCTTTAGTTTCGCGCATTTCCGGCCCAAGAAACGCCCTGCGGCGGACAAAAACCTCGCTTGTCAAATGTCGTCGCTTCTATTCCGCACTGCAATACGCGGCTTTCCTCCGTCTTGACCGCCTCATTTGACTGCATATATTCGACTTTCCTGATATATTAACGGCGCTGCCGGGAGGGAAACTTTTGGCTTTTTCATACATGGACAGCGCCGCCCTCCTCTCCGGCGTGATCGTCGGCTTCGTTCTCGGCCTGATCGGCGGCGGCGGATCGATCTTCGCCACGCCGTTGCTCTATTATTTCGTGGGCGTCGCCGATCCGCATATCGCCATCGGCACAGGGGCGGCGGCGGTGTCGGCCAACGCTCTGGCCAATCTTCTGAGCCACGCGCGCGCCGGCCGCGTGCGGTGGAAATTTGCCGTTGTTTTCGCCATCGCCGGCGTGATCGGCGCGTTCGTCGGCGCTTCGCTCGGCAAGATCGTCGATGGCCAGAAACTGCTGCTTCTGTTCGGCGTCCTGATGCTCGTTGTCGCGGGGCAGATGGCCTTCAAGCGCGCCGCGCCGGCGGGAGACGACGTTCGCCTCCCCGTGAAGAATTTCACCAAGACGCTGCCGGCTCTTTTGGTCATTGGAACGATCGTCGGAATCCTGTCCGGCTTTTTTGGCATCGGCGGCGGCTTTCTGGTCGTGCCCGGCATTCTCGCCGCCACCGGCATGCCGATGATCAACGCCATCGCCTCGTCGCTGGTCTCGGTCGCCGCGTTCGGCGCCGCGACCGCGGGGAGCTACGCATGGTCCGGCCTGGTGGACTGGCGCGTCGCCGTCCTGCTTCTTGGCGGCGGAGTTGTCGGAGGTCTGTTCGGCGCCCGACTCGCCGGACTTCTCGCCGGCCGTCGCCGGCTTTTGACGCAAATTTTTGCCGCCGCCGTGGCCGGAGTCGGACTATACGTGATCGCACGCGGCGCCCTCGCGCTGATGAAAGCGTGACGCCGGCGCCTCACTTGCTAATATAGAACGAACCATCAGGGAAAAACGCCATGCTCCAAACGCCCCACCCCTTCGCCCGCTTCGTCGCCATTCTCGGGCGCGGCAAGAATCTCACCCGTTCGCTGACCGTCGAGGAGGCGGAAGAGGCGATGTCGATGATCCTCGCCGGCGACGTGCTGCCGGAGCAGCTTGGCGCCTTTCTCATGCTGCTGCGCATGAAGGAGGAGAGCGCGGAGGAAATCGCCGGTTTCGCCAAGGCGGCGCGCAAGTCCTTGCCCGCCCCGGAGCCCGGCCTCGTCGCGGTGGACTGGTCGTCCTACGCCGGCAAGAAGCGCCAGCTCCCCTGGTTCCTGCTTTCCGCGCTCTGCCTCGTCCAGTCGGGCCATTCGGTCTTCATGCACGGCTTCGACGGCCATACCCCCGGCCGGCTCTATACCGGCGAGGTCCTGACCGCGCTCGGCCTGCCGATCGCGGCCGATTTCGCGAGCGCGGCCCGGACGCTGCGGCAAAACCGCTTTGCCTATATGGACCTTTCCGCCATCAGCCCGCCGCTGGCGCGGATGATGGGCTTCAAGCCGATCCTCGGCCTGCGCTCGCCGATCCATACCCTGGCGCGGATGATCAATCCCTTTGGCGCGCCGGTGCTGCCCCAGGGCGTTTTCCATCCCGGCTACATGGCCACCCACCGCAACGCCGCGCTGCTGCTTGGCGAGAACGACATGGTGGTGTTCCGCGGCGAGGGCGGCGAAATCGAACGCCGGCCGGGAAAACCTTGCGAGACCCTGGGCGTGCGCGACGGAATCGCCTTCGAGGAGCGCTGGCCGCCGGTTATGGAGGAGCCGCGCCAGCTCCCCGACGAGACGATGGAGGTCTCCCGCCTGCTCGGCGTCTGGCGCGGCGAGGCGCATGACGCCTATGCCGTGGCGGCGGTCACCGGCACGCTCGCCATGATCCTGCGCGCCATGAAACACGCGTCCGACATGGAGGACGCCCAGATCCAGGCCGAGGCGCTGTGGCGGCGCCGCGACGCCGCCCGCCTGCTGGCCGCCTGAGCCGGACGCGCGCATGAATCGCCTGCCCATCTTCCTCAACCTCAGCGACCGCCGGGTCGCGGTCGTCGGCCAGGGCGCGCTCGCCGCGCGGCGCGTCGACACGCTGGCGCGGGCCGGCGCCCAAGTCTGGCTGTTCGCCGAAAATCCGAGCGACGAATTGGCGCCGCTCGCTGGCAAATATCGTCGCGGCGACCTCGCCGCGCCCGACGCGCTCAAAGGTTTCGGCATCGTCTATTTCGCCTATGAGCCCGGCGAGCAGCCGGACGAGGCCCTGATCGCGCGCGCGCGGACATCCGGGGCCCTGGTCAATGTCGCCGATTACCCGGCGTTCAGCGATTTCATCACCCCCTCCGTGCTCGACCGCAGCCCGCTGGTGATCGCCATCGCCACCGGCGGCGACGCGCCTTTGCTCGGCCGCATGCTGAAGGCGCGGCTCGAAACCCTGATCCCGGCGAATTACGGCCGGCTCGCCGCGCTCGCCGGCGCCGCCCGCGCCGCCTTGGCCAAAAAACTTCCCAGCCAGAAGGCAAGGCTGCGATTCTGGGAGCGGGTCTATGACGGCCCGATCGCCGAAACCATGCTGGCCGGCGACGAGGCCACCGCCAAAACCATGCTCGATCGCGAAATCGAGTCCTGCCGCCCGGACGGCTCGGCCTCCAGCGAGACGCCAGCCGGCGAGGTCTATCTGGTCGGCGCCGGCCCCGGCGACCCGGACCTGCTGACGTTCCGCGCCTTCCGCCTGATGCAGCAGGCCGATGTCGTGCTCTACGATCAGTTGGTCGAGCCGGCGATCATGGACCGCGTGCGGCGCGACGCCGAGCGAATTTACGTCGGCAAGAGGCGCGCCAACCACGCCGTGCCGCAGGAGGAAATCGGCGAGCTGATGGTCAAGCTCGCCAGGGAGGGCAAGCGCGTCCTGCGGCTCAAGGGCGGCGACCCCTTCATCTTCGGGCGCGGCGGCGAGGAGATCGAAAAGCTCGCCGCGCATCGCATTCCCTTCCAGGTCTGCCCCGGCGTGACCGCGGCCGCCGGCTGCTCGTCCTATGCCGGCATCCCGCTCACCCACCGCGATTACGCGCAATCCTGCGTCTTCGTGACCGGCCACGGCCGCGACGGCCCGATCCAGCTCGACTGGACGTCCATCATACGGCCGCGCCAGACCGTCGCCGTCTATATGGGCCTCGCCCATCTCGATTTTCTGACCAAGGAATTCCTGCGCCACGGCGCGGACCCAGCTTTGCCGGTCGCGATTATCGAGAACGGCACGAGGCCCAACCAGATCACCTTGACCGGGACCATCGGCGACATCGCCGCCAAGGCCCAGGCGCGTGGCCTGCGCGGTCCGACGATCATCATCGTCGGCGAGGTCGTGACCCTGCGCGACAAGCTGAACTGGTACACGCCGCATCCCGAACCGACCCAAGCTTGAGGCGTTCAGCCGGCGTTCAGGCCGCGTGGCGCGCGATGCGCGAGAGCATATTCCCAAAAAGTTGCAGACTTTTTGGATAAGAATATGCGTTGAAACAATGGGCTAGAGCGTTCTTCCGGTTCCGAAAGAACGGAAAATGCTCTGGTTTGCCGCCGCGATTCGCGGTGCCGGGAAGAAGGCCATGTGGATCGGAGCCGAAATTTTCGGGCGCCGGCTTGCCGCCGGCGTCCTGATCGCCGGGGCGATCGCCGCCGGGACCGCGCCGGGCGCGGCCCAGACGGCGCCCGGCGCCGCGCCCCGCATCGCCCTTGTCATCGGCGAATCCAACTACAAGACCGACGTCCTGCCGACGGCCGCCAATGACGCCGGCCTGATCGCCGACACTTTGCGGCGCGCCGGCTTCGAGGTCACCGGCGCCGCCGATCTCGACCGCGATGACCTGCGCGAGACCTTGCAGGAATTCGTGGACAAGGCCGCCGACGCCGGCCCCAACGCCGTCGCCTTCGTCTATATCGGGGGGCGCGGGCTTCAATATGCCGGCGACAATTATATCGCGCCAGTCGAGGCCATGATTCCGCGCGCGGAGGACGTTCCGCGCGAAGCGGTGCGCCTGGGCGATTATTTCCAGCGGCTCGCGCATATGCCGATGCGGCAGAAAATCGTCGTGCTTGATGCGGCGCGGACCAATTCCTTCGCCCGGAGCGGCGACCCGCTCGCCGGAGGCCTCGCTTTGGCCGAACCGGAGGCGGGCGAACTTTTCGCCTTCAACGCCGCGCCCGGCGCGGTGGGGCCAATCGAGCGCGGCCCTTATGGCGCTTACGCTTTGGCTTTGGCGCGGGCCTTGCGCCAACCCGGCCTGCCGATCGACCAGGCCTTCGACCAGACCCGCATGCGGGTGGCGCAGGAAACCGGGGGCGCGTCGATTCCCTGGGACCGATCGAAACTCATCGCGCCGCCCGCCCTGTTCGCCCGCGCGCCGGGCGCTCCGCGCGTCGCCGCGGAAAGCGTGACCTGGTTGCGCGCCCGCCCGATCCGCGACTATTCCGTGGACGACGCCTTCACCGCCACGCTCGATCGCGACACGATCCAGGCCTATCGCGACTTTCTCGCGGTCTATCCCAAGGCGCCCTATTCGCCGCGCATGCGCGCCATTCTGGCGACGCGGCGCGAAGCGACGATGTGGCGGAACGCCTGTCGGCGCAACAAGCGGGAGGCCTTCTGGACCTATCTCCATTTCTATCCGCGCGGCCCGCATCTTTATGACGCCCGCCGCCGCCTCGCCGATCTCGGCGCGTCCGGCGAGCCGGCGGCCGGTTTCGCCGTGGCGGATCTGGGCGCGCCGCCGCCGCCGACCGATCATGAACTTTTTCAACGGCCTTTCGTGATGTTCGACGATCCCGGCTGGACGCCGCCGCCCCCGCCGCCGGCCGGATTCCTGCCGCCGCCGGCCGACATCGCGCAAGAGGCGCCAGCGGCGGCGCCCCATGCCGGCCTCCTGCCCCTGCCGCGCGGCGACGCGCCGCCGGCCGGCTCCGCGACGGAGCCGCATGAGGGCGCGATCCATGCGCCCGCCGTGGTCGAGGCGCGAACGCCGGGGGCGCAGGATTATTACGATCAGGCGGGGCCGCGCAGCGGCGACGGCTGCGGCGCTCCGGAAAAACTGGCCTGCCGCTGAATTGAACCCGTCACGCCGGCGCCGCTTCGACGATCATGCCGTCGGAGAACCAGCGCGCGAGGAAGCCGCCGGCGATTTGCGCCATTTCCGCCTCGTCGCGGCCGGGATGCGCGAAGGCCAGGGAGGCGCAGATATTGCCGAAGGCCGCGCCCGCCATCGCCTCGGTCAGCGCGATCTTTTCCAGATCGTCGAGGGTCCGGTAATTCACGTCGAGTTCACGGCGCCACAAAGCCAGCGTCACATCCGCACCGTCCCGCGCCGCCGCGACCGGCTCGCCCGCCTGAACCGCCTCATAGGCGGCGACCGCGTCCAGCGTCGCCGCCACCGTCAGAACGCTTGGGTGGAATCCGAAACACAGACGCGGCCAGTCTTCCTCGCGCGCCCGCCCGAGAGCATCGATCGGCAGTTCGTCGGCGTCCGCCGCGTCGAAACTTTTCGCCAGCGCCGCCTCCAGCCCCGCCAGCCCGCAAAGGAAACGATCCTCGGCGAGAGGCGGCGTCGCGCGCAAAAAGGCCGGCAGGCCGGCGCCGACCCAGCGGGCGTTGCGGAAGGTCGAGGGGCGCGCCTTGGCATAGGCCTCCACCAGCGCGCCGAAAGCCTCGTCGCCCATCGCCTCGCGCAGGGCCGGATAGTCGTTGCTGAGATATTCCGCCATGCGGAGGCGAAAACCGTCGTGATAGACGGCGAAGGTCTCGGCGATATTTTCCGCGCGCAAGGGCGGGCGCAAAAGCGTCAGCAGACTCGGCGACGGCTCCTCCCCCAGCACGCTGTCCTGAAACAGCTTCTGCACCTCGGCGAGTTTCATGCGAAGGCCTTTTCCTCGGTCTCGGCAAGCGCCCGCATATGGCGCAATTCGTCGAGAAGTTCGGAAAAGGGCGGGAAAAGGTCGTCCCGCTCGATCATCGCCGGGATCGGCCCGAAAGTCCGCCACACATAGGAAAACAGCGCCCAGACATCGTCGCAGACCGGATGGTCGTGGGTGTCGACAATATGCGTGCCGGCATGGGTATGGCCGGCGATGTGGATCTGGGCGACGCGCTCTTTCGGCAGGCGATCAAGATAGGCGTGGGCGTCGAAACCGTGGTTGAAGGCCGAAACATAGACATTGTTGACGTCGAGCAGCAGCAGGCAATCGGCGCGGCGCGCCAGCTCGGCCAGAAAATCGGCCTCGCTCAACTCGTCGCCGGCGAAGGCGACATAGGTGGAGGGATTTTCCAGCGCGATCCGGCGGCCGAGAAAATCCTGCGCGCGGCAGGCCCGCTCCACGCAATGATCGAGCGACTCGCGCGTCAGCGGCGCCGGCAGCAGGTCATGCAGGTTCAGGCCATGGACGCCGGTCCAGGCGAGATGGTCGGACACCAGTTCCGGCTCGACCCGCGCGATCAGTCTTTTCAACGCGCGCAGATAATCGAAGTCGAGCGGATCGGTCGAGGCCAGCGACAGCGACACCCCATGCATGCGCATCGGATAATCGGCGCGGATGCGGTCGAGCATGGCCAGGGGCCGCCCGCCGGGAACCATGTAATTTTCCGAAATGATCTCGAACCAGTCCACCGGCTGCGCGGATTCGAGAATCTCCGGGTAATAGACGGGCCGCAGGCCAAGCCCGAAACCTTGAGGATCCTTCGCCGTCATCGCCACCTCCCGGCCGGCAGGAATTTCCCGCGCGAAAAAACTCCGCGCGGGAAGAAATGTCGCTTGCGATCAGCCGACCGTGCCGCCGGCCTTGGTGCAGGCCGAGGTGGATTTTTCCGGCAGCCAGCCCATGCCCTTGCACGCATTCTGGCCCTTGCAGGCGTTCTTGGCGGATTTGCAGGCGCCCTTGCCCTTGCAGGCGTTGACGCCCATGCAATGAACCATGGCCTTCTTGGCCTGCGCCTGGGTGGGGGCGAGGGCGGCGCCGGAAACGGCGAGCGCAATGGCGGCGGCGGCGAGGCTCGCGCCGGAAACGACCTTGATCTGCATTGTCATACTCCCTGAGATCGCGCCCGGATACGGGCGCATCGCGCAAGCTTTTTTGGCCTGCGCAAGGGGATACGGTGGGACGGGGAAAAAGATTACACGCCCGAACAAAAAAAAATCAGCCGCCGGTCAGGCTCATCGGGCGGCGCGACGGCGCCATCGCGCCGTACCACTGGGCGACGAAATCATGGCCGCGCGGCTTGCGGCGCAAAGCCTCGTCAATCGCCGCATGGAGGGCGGCGTCGTCGGGCGAGGCGCGCAGCGGGCCGCGCAGGTCGATGTGGTCCTCCTGGCCGAGGCAGGTATAAAGCGCGCCGGTGCAGGTGACGCGGACGCGGTTGCAGCTGTCGCAGAAATGCTGGCTGAGCGGGGTGATGAAGCCGACTCGGCCGCCGGTCTCGGCGACATCAAAATGTTGCGCCGGGCCGCCGCTCGCATGGGTCGAGGGCGAGAGCGTCAGCCCTTCGGCCAAAGCGGCGGCGACGGCGTCGAGCGGCAGAAAACTTTCGATATTATGCGCCGCGTCCTCGCCGAGCGGCATGACCTCGATGAAGGTCAGGTCCATGCCGAGCCCATGCGCCCATTCGACGAGGGGAAGGAACTCGTCCTCATTGGCGCCCTTGAGCGCGACGCAATTGATCTTGACCTTGAGCCCCGCCGCGCGCGCCGCCTCGACGCCCGCCAGAACCTGGGCGAGATCGCCCCAGCGGGTGAGGGCGCGGAATTTCTGCGCGTCAAGCGTGTCGAGCGAGACATTGACCCGGCGCACGCCGCAATCCGCCAGTTCTTCAGCGAAACGCGCGAGCAGCGCGCCATTGGTGGTCAGGGTCAGCTCGTTCAGGCCGCGCTCGAACAGGCGCGACAGGCCCCGGAACAGGCTCATGACATTGCGCCGCACCAGCGGCTCGCCGCCGGTGATCCTGATCTTGCGCACGCCGCGCGCGACAAAGGCCGACGCCAGGCGCTCCAGCTCCTCCAAAGTGAGCAGATCGGCCTTGGGCAGGAAATTCATGTTCTCCGACATGCAATAAACGCAGCGGTAATTGCAGCGGTCGGTGACCGAGAGCCGGATGTAGTCGATACGCCGGGCGTGGGAATCGACCAGCGGCGCCGAGGCCGGCGACTGGGCGGCGGGAAGGGGGGGGTCGAACTGGTCGCGACGCATGTCCTTTATATAGACGTTTTCTCGGCGCCGCGCAGCCCTTCGCGGAAAACGAGGCCTTCCGCGTCTATTCGGCCACGGACTGATACGGTTTCCGCAAGATTGCTTCGCAATCCGCGGAAACGCCATGGCGCGAAAATCCTCTATGTCGCGGGCGGATTTTCGCGCCAGCGGAATACGAATTCCGAATGAATCATACGGAATTCGTATGAGGCGTCTCGCCTTCCGCCGCCCGCTTCTTCCTGAGGCGTAAAGGCAGGGGCAGGAGCCGCAGCGCCAGCAGCGTTCCGACAAAGCCGATGGCGGCGCTGGCCGCGCCATCGGCGCTGAGCGGCAGCGCCGGTTCGAAATCGTCGAAGGCGCCGCGCGCCACCTGCGGGTCGGCGTCCACGGCCAAGGCGAAAATTTTCGACAGCGGCAGGCCGTCCTTGAGATCGGCGGCCTGCCGGCTGAGCCGCGCCAGCCGCGCGGTCTCCTGGTTCATCCGGGCGCCGCGCTGGCGCACCAACGGGTCGGACGAATCTTCAAGGCGCGCCACGCCTGAATCGTGGCTCAGGCCCGACGCGCGGCTGTCGGAATCGAAAGCCGCGACGGAGGCCCGCAATTCGTCGATCGCCCCGCCCAGGCGCTGGCGATATTGCTGGGCGAATTCCGGCGCCTGCGAAAAGCTCAAGCCCGCGGCGAGCGCCGCGGCCAGGCTGGTTCTGCGCCACAGGGTCGTCATCGCGTCGAGCCGGATCAGGCGCTGAGCCGTTCCGCCGACCGGGCGGAACGGGAATGGTCAACCAGGCCGAGGGCGTCCTCGACCACCCGCGCATCGGCGCCCCGGCGCACGGCGTGGGTCGCGAGATGGCGGCGGAAGGCGCGCGCGCCCGGCCTGCCGGCGAACAGCCCGAGCATGTGCCGGGTGATGTCGGCCAGTCGCGCGCCCTCGCCGAGCTTGCGCTCGATATAGGGCAAAAAGGCCTCGACCGCCGCGCGGCTGCTGGCGAAAGGCGCCGGAACGCCGAACAGCAGCGGATCGGCCTCAAGCAGCATCGACAGATCGTGATAGGCGGCGCGGCCGATCATCACGCCATCGAGCTTTTCAAGCTGAGCCGCCGCCGCGTCGAGCGTCGCGATTCCGCCGTTGATCGCGATCGGAACTTCCGGCATGGCCTGTTTCAGCTCATGGACCAGGCTGTAATCCAGCGGCGGAATCTCGCGGTTTTCCTTGGGCGAAAGCCCTTTGAGCCAGGCCTTCCGGGCATGGACGATCAAGGCGTCGGCCCCCGCGGCGACCAATGCGCGGGCCATAGCGAACAAGGCCGCGCGCGGCTCCTGGTCGTCGACGCCGATCCGGCATTTGACGGTGACCGGCAGGCCGGACGCGTCCTTCATCGCCGCGACGCAGCGCGCGACAAGCTCCGGGGCGCGCATCAGGCAGGCCCCGAAAGCCCCGTTCTGCACGCGGTCCGAAGGGCAGCCGACATTGAGGTTGATCTCGTCATAGGCGAATTCGGCGCAGATTTTCGCCGCCCGCGCCAGCTCTTGCGGGTCGGAGCCGCCAAGCTGCACCGCGAGCTTATGTTCGCTCGCGTCGAAACCGAGCAGCCGCTCGCGGTCGCCATGCAGGATGGCGGCGGAGGTCACCATTTCCGTATAAAGCCGCGTCTGGCGCGAATGAAGCCGCGCCAGCGCCCGGTAATGGCGGTCGGTCCATTCCATCATCGGTGCGACCGAAAGCCGCCAGGGGCTGAACCGTCCCGTATCGCCCAGATTTTCAGCGCCTTCAGCCATGCTTGCCCTTTGTCGTCCGTCGCGTCGCTTGCCGCCTTGTTATACGGTTTCCGCAAGATTGCTGCGCAATCCGCGGAAACGCCATGGCGCGAAAATCCTCTATGTCGCGGGCGGGTTTTCGCGCCAGCGGAATACGAATACCGAATGGTTCATTCGGTATTCGTATTACAACAGCCGCGCGGCAAATGCGAAACGCCCGGCGTGGCGCGGTCGCAAAACCGTCATGCGGCGCTGGCATGTCCGGGGCTGCAAATTCCGCACGGCCATGATACACGGCGCCCGGCGCGCCGTCGCGGCCTGGCGCCCTTGCCCTCTTACCGGGAAAAGAACTGCATCCATGAAAATCGCCATGATCGGCTCGGGCTATGTCGGTTTGGTCTCGGGCGTCTGTTTCGCCGATTTCGGCCATCAGGTCGTCTGCGTGGACAAGGATCCGGCGCGGATCGACGCCCTTTTGCGTGGCGAAATCCCGATTTTCGAACCCGGTCTCGACGACCTGGTCGCGGATAATGTGCGCAACCGGCGCCTTTCCTTCACCACCGACCTCGCCGAGGCGGTCGCGGAGGCGGAAGTCGTCTTCATCGCCGTCGGCACGCCGTCGCGGCGTGGCGACGGTTTCGCCGACCTCTCCTATATTTACGCCGCCGCGCGCGACATCGCCAAGGCGATCAAGGGCTATACCGTCGTCGTCACCAAATCGACCGTGCCGGTGGGAACCGGCGACGAGGTCGAGCGAATTGTCGCCGAAACCCGCCCCGACGCCGAATTCGCCGTCTGCTCCAATCCCGAATTTTTGCGCGAAGGCGCGGCGATCGACGATTTCAAGCGGCCTGACCGCATTATCGTCGGCGTCAGCGATCCGCGCGCCCGCGAGGTGATGAGCGAGGTCTACCGGCCGCTCAACCTCAACCAGCCGCCGCTCTATTTCGTCGACCGGCGCAGCGCGGAGCTGATCAAATACGCCGCCAATTCCTTCCTGGCGACCAAGGTCACTTTCATCAACGAAATCGCCGACCTGTGCGAAAAGGTCGGGGCCAATGTGCAGGATGTCGCGCGCGGCATGGGCATGGACAATCGCATCGGCTCCAAATTTCTCCATGCGGGGCCAGGCTTCGGCGGCTCGTGCTTCCCCAAGGATACTCTGGCCCTGGTCAAGACCGCGCAGGATCACGACGCGCCGCTGCGCATCGTCGAGGCGGTGGTGGCGGTCAACGACCGGCGCAAGCGCGCCATGGCGAAAAGAATCATCGCCGCCTGCGGCGGCTCGGTGCGCGGCAAGACCGTCGCGCTGCTCGGCCTCGCCTTCAAGCTCAACACCGACGACATGCGCGACGCGCCCTCGATTTCCATCGTGACAGCGCTTGACGACGCCGGCGCCAATGTGCGCGCCTACGACCCCAAGGCGATGGATCAGGCGCGGCGGATCATGCCCGGCGTGACCTTCTGCGACGACGCCTATGACTGCGTGACCGGCGCCGACGCGCTCGCCATCGTCACCGAATGGGACGAATTCCGCGCCCTTGACCTGCCGCGGATCAAATCCTTGATGGCCGCCGCCAATCTCATCGACCTGCGCAACATCTACCGCCCCGCCGACGCCAGAAGATTCGGCTTTTCCTATTCCAGCATCGGACGGCCGTGATCGTGCATTCCGGGGAAGGCTCCGGCCGCGAGTCGAAAAGGTCTGGCGCGCGGCGCGGAACGGGGCTCTAATCGAGGATCGATTTTTCGCGCCCTCCCTTGCGAGGCTCCATGCCGAAAACCGTCTGCTTCATCATCATGCCCTTCGGCCGCAAGCAGGACGCGGGAGGGCGTTACATCGATTTCGACGCGGTCCACGCCCGAATCATCGCGCCGGCGGTGCGGGCGGCGGGATTCGAACCGATGCGCGCCGACCAGGAATTGACCTCCGGCGTCATTCACCGGGCGATGTTCGAGCGTCTGGTGCTGTCGAACTATGCGGTCGCCGATCTCACCATCGCCAACGCCAATGTCTTTTACGAACTGGGCGTGCGCCACGCCGCCCGGCCGCAGACCACCGCCTTGCTCTGCGCCGACGCCAGCCGCCTGCCCTTCGACGTCGCCCAGCTCCACGCCATGCCCTATGCTTTGGATCCGTCGGGAGAGCCGGCGCGGCCCGAGGAGGATTGCGCCCAATTGACGAAACGTCTCGTTGCGGCGCGCGACAGCGACCGGCCGGACAGTCCGCTCTATGCCCTGCTCAACGGTTTTTCGCCGCCGCAGGTTCCGCATGAAAAGACCGATCTGTTCCGCGAACAGGTGGAAAAGGCCCGCAGCCTCAAGCAGAAGCTGCGCGAGGCCCGCGGCGGCGGCCATGCGAAGGAAGAGCTCGACGCCATTGCGGCTTCGCTCGGCGACCTGCGCGCCGAAGAGGCCGAGGCGGTGATCGACCTGTTTCTGGCCTTTCGCGACATCAAGGCCTGGGACCGGATGATCGAACTTTACCGGCGCATGGACCCGGTGCTGGCCAATACTTTGATGGCGCGCGAGCAATATGCCTTCGCCCTCAACCGGGCGCGGCGCGACGAAGAGGCGGAACAGGTTCTCACCGAACTGATCGAGAAGCGCGGCCCCTCCAGCGAGACGTACGGCCTGCTCGGGCGCGTCTACAAGGACCGCTGGCGCGACGCCAAAAAGCAGGGCGACGAGCTGATGGCCGAAGGCTTTCTCGATCAGGCGATCGAAGCCTATCGCAAGGGTTTCGAGGCCGACTGGCGCGACGCCTTTCCCGGCGTCAACGCCTGCACCCTGATGGAACTGCGCCAGCCCGGCGATCCGGCGGTGAAGGAGCTTGTCGCCGTGGCGCGTTACGCCGCCGAGCGCAAGATCGCGCGCGGCGCCGGCAATTACTGGGATTACGCCACTTTGCTCGAACTGGCGATTCTGGAACGCGACGACGACAGGACCAGGAAGGTTCTGGCGCGCGTCCTGGCCGAAAAGAACAAGCTCGACAGCTGGAGCCCCGAAACGACCGCCGCCAACCTGCGCGACATCGCGCAGGCGCGACGGGCCGGGGGAGAGGATGTGAAGCGGCTGGAAGAGATTATCGCGCGCTTGGACCCGCCGGCGGCGGGTTGAAGCCGCCCCGACTCAACCGGCGGCGACGAAATTCCCGTCGCGCAAAACAGCCTCGCCGCTCCAGCGATAGGCGACCAACGGGCCGCCTTTGCCGGCGCTGTAATCGACGCAGGCGGCGTTTTCGGCAAGGATTTTCGGTGCGCCGCCGCGCCAGTAATGGCCGAAGAAAACCGGCGGCCCGTCATAGGGCGCAAGGCGCGGATCGCGCGGCAGCGGAATGTCGGGCATGTCGGCCAGCACGCTTGCCGGCGCAAGGGTCGAATTGCGCAAGGAGGAAAAATCCGGCGCCCACCATTTGATGCGCGCCGAGCGGCGGATGTGGCCGTCCTTGTCGTGAAAAAAGGCGCCATCGGGCAGATCGACTTCCAGCCCCTTGCACAGGGCCTCGACCGCAGCAAAAGCCCAATGGCCCTCGCGGCTCGCCAGAATTGTCAGTTCGTCGGTGAGCATGGCGCCGGGGCCGAGATGCGGCCTGAGCCGGTTCATATAATCGTCGTTCCAGCAGGCGTGGACGACGCGAAAAGACCCGAAATCGAGCCACAGCGGCAGGGTCTTGAACCAGGCGATCCATTGGTCATGCGCGGGCGTGTCCTCAACCTCGGCCAAAAAAGCCCGATGCTGGGCGCGATTGCTTTCGCGCCGGCGGCTGCGCAGAAAATCGCCGGGTTTTTGGGGATGCGGCGTCGCCCAGGCGATGGCGTTGAATTCATGATTGCCCAGCACGCAATGCGCGACGCCGCCTTCGACCATCGGGCGAACGATTTCGAGCGTCTCAAGCTGAAGCGGCCCTCGGTCGATCAGATCGCCGACGAAAACCGCCTTGCGCGCGGGATGGCGCCAGACGCCGCCGCTGGCGCGATAGCCGAGGGTTTTCAGCAAGGCGACAAGTTTTTTCGCCTGCCCGTGGACGTCTCCGATGATGTCATAGGCGGCGGTCATTTCGTGGGGGCCTTGGATTCAGGCGGATCACCGGAGACGGCGGCGGGCTTCGCCGGCTTGGCGAAATCGGCTTCGATTTCGTCCTTCAGCGGATTGCTGATTCCGGCCTTGCGAAGGGCGGCGAATTCGCCATTGAGCCGGCTGACGACATTTTCCACCCGCCGCCGCTCGACCGCCGCATCGGTGGGCGAAGAAACGAATAAACGAAAAATCTGCATCGCGCGCCTCCGCGCCAAATGGGCCACCCTAATCTAAAGCGCGGCGCGAGAGCACGTAAAGGGAAAGACGCGCCCGGCTCTTTTTACAAAATTGCAATATCGGCCGCCGACATCTGGCGTTCGGCGGCTTTCTGGCCGATTTCGTCGAGCAGCGGCATGACGCTGGGATCGTCGAAACGGCGCAGGCGCGCGATGTCGTCGGGCGCCAGCGCGACGCCAAGCTGGTCTTTGAGCCAGTCGGCTTCGAGCTTCACATCGTAGCGCCGATAATTGAACAACGGCCCGAAGGGCGCGTTGACCTCCTTGAGGTCGCCGATCTCGGAATTGATCGGCCAGACCGCGCCGCCCTTGCCGAGCCACGACATCAGGCTCAGGGTCAGGGACTGGTTCTCGTAGATTTGCTGCATCAGCGAGCGCAGCGCGACGCCGATCGCCCCGCCCTTTTGGCATTCGGCCAGGGTCGTGGCCGGCCGGAAACCGCCGGTGCCGACCGAAAAAACACTCAGATTTTCGACGCCCATCGGCCAGACGATATGATAGGCGGGAATGACGGCGGTCAGGAACAAAGCGAGGGCAGGGTCGTTATGTGGCGTCAGCCCGCCATCGACGAACAAAGCCGGTGGTTCGCCCTCGACAATGGCGATTTCCTGCGGCTCGAAATAGCTCGGCGCGGCGGTCGAGGCGCGCACCAGATTAGTGAGCTTGTAATGCCGGTTGCCGATGAAGGCGCCATCCGGCGGCGTCTCCCAGAATTTGCTGCGCGGATTGTTGGTCAGAATCCAGGCGCCGGCCTTGTCGATGCGTTTGAGCATGACCCCGAGCCCGGTTTGCAGATCGGGCGAGTCCAGATCGCGGTTTTCGAAAACCGAAATGATTTCCTGGCGCAGGGCCTCGGCGTCGAATTTGGCCTGCCAGCCCGGCAGGCGCAGCCACGGACGGTGGAAGATGCGCGGGCCGAGCCGCATGTAGAAATCGCGGATGTCCCGCGCCGATATGCCGAGCGCGATTCCTGTCGCCACGATCGCGCCGGTCGAAGTGCCGCCGACGAGGTCGAAATAGTCGCACAGCCGCGACGGCGCGCCGGCGCGCTCGGACAGCAGGCTTTCGAGCCGGGCGAGAAAGCCGAGCGCGATGACGCCGCGCACGCCGCCGCCGTCGATGGACAGGATCGCCTTGCGGCCGGGACCGAACAGATGGCGGTCGCGCGGCTGGGTCGGAGCTGGAGATTCGGCGTCGCTCATGGTCTTGCCCCCGATTGCAGCCTAGCGTCGATTGCGATTCTGTTGAATCGCAATCGACGCTAGATTCTTTTTTTTCGCGGCGTTTTCGCGAACCGAAGGTCCGCGTCAGCGAATAACCGGCATCCACTTTTTCGCACGCCGCTCTATAGAACTTCGATGACGCTTTTCCAGCGCGCAACGTCGTCGCGCATGATTTCCGCCGCCCGCGCCGCCGCCGCGCGCGCATTGGCGGCGGTGGGCGGCAGTTTGGCGACAGCTTCCGCGAAACGTCGCAGATTTTCCGCCAGCGCGCGCGAGCGCGCCGCCTGCCGCGCCGCGTCGAAGTCGCGGCGCGCTCCGTTGAGCGAGGCATAGATCGACGGCGCGGCGGAAAATGCAAGACCCACGGCGGCGGTGAATTTGAACCGGTGCGCGAACTCGCCGGTCAAAGCCATTATCGACAGCGCCGCCCCCAAAGCGACGAAAAGACCGAGCGCGACCACCGCCGCGCGGCGCAAATGCCGGTCAAGCCGCTCATAGCGCGCAGAAGCGCTCTGATGATAATCGATCTGATCGGCGATCTCGACGCCGAGAAGATGGTCGAGAACGGCCGGCGCGGCGTCTTCGCTCAGGGTTCGCGGCGCCGGCGCACCATGGCTGACCCGCTGGGCCAGCCAGGCGGTCCAATCGGCGGCGGAGCCGGCTTCGCCCGCGCCACCGACCAGGGCAAGAAAACGCTCGACGCGCAGGGTCTCGGCGAGACGGCGGTAGTCGAGCCATTTTTCCAGCCATCGTCCGCGCCGCGCCACCCAATGATCGTAATAAGTCAGGACCGTGGCCGCGAGCTGGATAGGCATGGTCAAACTGGAAACGGAGGGCTCCAGGGCGCCGACCAGGCCGGAAACCGCGTTGGCCAGCAGCAGAAGCAGCGAGCGCGACACCAGGATGCTGCGCCAGCAGTCGCTGTAAGCCAAAGCGAGCGAATCCGCGCGGGCGTAAACGGCGTGGAGCGCCTCGATCCTCCGCCGGGCGCTGGGACAGGCCCGCGTCGCGACTTGCTCCGCCTGCGCCCATGACTTGTCCGCGCCCTGCCCCTTCGCCGGCTTTTCGCCAATCATGCGCAGCAAGAGATTATAGGCGCGCCGCCCCCGCGGCGCCTTGTCCTGCTCGGCGATGAAATCGGCGAGTTTGCGCGTTTCCGTCGGATCGCGCGGCGGCGCGAAGGCGGCGGCGACGGCTTCCGCGCTCGCGGCGGACAGGCTTTCTTCCTGCCGGCGTCGTTCGGGCGACAGGAGATCGGGGCCGCCAGCCGAAAAAAGCACGGCGCCCTGGGCGCGTCCCGGGAGGATGAGAGCCGGATTGCGCCCCGCCGCCATGAGCGCGTCGCCGGGCGAAAGCGCCACCAGATCGCTGTCGCCCACCAGCGAATCCGGGCTTGCCTCGACGATCGACAAAGCAAGATCTAATTTTTGCGCAGCCTGGGCCAGCATGGGCGAGGCGGCCAGGCCCGCGGGCCGCAGCACGAAACCTTGCGCCGAGGCCACGAAAATTTCCGGCCATTTGGCGCAGGCCTGGGCGACGCCGGCCTTGACCAGTCCAAGGACTGTTTCGACGCTCTCGGCGTCCTCGTCGGCCGTGTCGGCGAGCCAGAGAATAGAGAAATCGATCCTCATGGAAGCAGACCAGTCGGGCATGGCGCGCGGCGTTCTCGGGGCGCTTATTACCAGAGCCTTTGTCCGGATTTGTCAATGTCTCAAGCACTGTTGCCGTTTTACAACAAACCATTGTTTTTTCGGTGCAAGCAGGAGAGCGCCTTGAGCCGGGGTTGTTTCTCGTTTACCAAATTTTAACCATTTTCCGCCGCTGCGCGCGATGCGCTCGTCTGGTCGTCGGGAATTTTTTTTCCTGGGCGTCGCCAGTCGGCGTCGTGCAAGTGAGCCCGGTGAATAGCTTTCTGTATTGCGGACTCTCTTCTTGATAAATGTTTACCGGAACATTGAATGAAGTTCCTGGCGGGCGATGCTGATTGGAGCGCCTTGCCGGGCCGGGCTGACGGGTTGGGGCTCTCATGAAAACTTTGCGGCGCAATCTTGTTCTTGGCCTCGCCGGCGCGGCGCTCGCTTTGTCGCTGGCGGGCTGCGCCTATACCGATCATTTCGGCGGGCGCACCGAAACCTATGGCGAAGTCGCGGCGACCTCGCGCGACGTGATGATTCTGACCAATGTCATCCGGGCCAGCCACAGCGAGCCGCTGAGCTTTGTCTCGGTCGGGACGATCAACGGCAGCGGCGCGGCGCAGTCCACATTGGGTCTTCCGCCGGTCGTTTTCGGCCCGCATGTCGCCGCGCAAAGCGCCCTTGACCACGCGCTGCAGGCGCAAACCATTTTCGGCGGCAGTGTCGCCGGCGGAAATGGTTTTGTCGGCAATTCGGTCAATGCTTCGGTGCAGACCCAATTTCAGGTGACGCCGGTCGAAACCAAGGAATTTTACGAAGGCCTGCTGCGCAATGTCAGCCCTCGAATCCTGCAATTATTCATCGAGCAGGGCATAGCGCGCGAACTGCTGTTTTATCTTTTCACCGACCGCATCATTTTGACCACGCCCGCCGGCAAATTCCAATATGTCAACGATCCGCTCGATCCCGATTTTCCCCGTTTCGTCCATTTCGTTAAAGAGGCGATGAAATTCGGCCTCACCAGCGAACCGCAGCCGCATCAGGCCCAACAGGCCTCGGGCGGGGCAAATGAAAAGACGAGCGGCGCGGAAAATTCAGAAAACTGGCAGCTTTGCTTCAGCGACATCTACCGCGAGAAAAATCTTCCCGAGGCCAGCAACGCGCCAAAATGCGGCGGCAAGGTCAATGCGCCGGACGCGCGAACCGTGCAGTTCCGCCTTCAGAATGGAGCGGGGCCGCTGGTCAAATTGTCGGTCCTGCCGCGCTCGCCTTTCGGCATTTTCCAATATCTCGGGCGCATCACGGCGATGGGCGAAAAAGGCCAAGTCCACCTGCAAAGCGCGGAAGCGGTCGACAGGGCGTCCTTCCGCGACGAAATCCTGTTCGATGTCGTCAACGTGTCGTCGGGCGCGACGGTCGAGGGCGGCTGCTATCTCACCCTGAATTATGAGGGGCAGGACTATTGCATCCCGAACCGCGCCGTCAACACCAAGCGCGTGCTGGGACTGCTGACGCAATTGATCGCCCTGAACACGGCGATCAGCGATATTCCGGTGACCCCGACCGTTCGCATCGTTCAATAGGGCCTAGAGACTTCTTCCGTTCCTTCGGAATCGGAAGAAGTCTATAAGTAGTTGTTTTAACGCATATTTTTGTCAAAAAAGTCTGCAACTTTTTGGGAATATGCTCTAACCCGCGCCCACGATCTTGAGACGGAAGAGCTGCGCCCAGCCGGCGACGTCCTGCATCATCGCCATCGCCAAAGCGACGAGCACACGTCCAAGTTCGCGCCCGGCGAGGGGCTCGGCGACGACGAAATCGTCGAGCCGCTCTTCCGCCTGATCGAGAATGCGCAGCATATGGGCCGACTGCCTGGCCACGAGGGGAAATTCCGCATAGGCCCTGATCGCGACGAAGGCCGCCGAAGTCGAGGCCACGGCCCCGACCGCCGCGCTCAGCAGTCCGATCCGGTAGGCCTCCGGTTTCAGATCGAGACCGACGATCGCAAGCTGACCAACCACGATCAGCAGGCTGAGAACGAAAAATAACTCGCCCAGCCGCTCCAGCCCTCGATCGGTGCGGCGGTTCCGGTCGCCGCGCTGTTCATGATAATCCCTTTGCGCCGCGATCAGGGCGCGGGCGCAAGCCAGCGCATGCGGCTTCAGGGTCGCGAAAGAGCCGACGAGCGGCGGCGCGCCGCGCATGGCGGCGGCAAAATACCAGGCGACCCAGGCCTCGCGCGGCGGCCGGCGCGGATCGTCGGATTCGGACGATTCCGCCGCCAGACTCGCCACATCGACATTGGGCAGGGCGCGGCCAAGATTTGCGAGCATGGATTGCTTGCGGCAGAGCTCGGCAAGCAGCCGGTAGGAAATCCATCGCTCATGCCAGCGATGGCGATGGTTGGCGACGATCAGCGCGCCGATCGCGACGAAGGCGAGAAACTCGAAGCCGACGAAGACCTTCCGCAACGCCTGCGAAACTTCTCCCGCGAATCCGGCCAGGGTCAAGGCGATGACCGCGCAAAACGCGATCCAGACATAGGACGAGCGATAGCGGTCGCGATAGGCGACGGAGACCATATCGGCCGGGCGATAGAACCGGCGCCACCAGTTCTCCACCGGCGCGGGCGGCAGCGGATCGGGCGGCGCGGCGGATAGCGCCGCCCGCCCCGCCAGCAGGCGCGTCAATCCGTCAAAAACGCCCCAGAGCCGGCAGGAGCGCGGCACCTTTTCGGCGTAAAAATCGCGGAGCGGCGCGGCGTCGTCATCGGTGAAACGGCGCAGGATGTGGGCGATGGAGCAGAACAGGCCATCCTTGCGCGGCGCCGGCGGCAGGGGCGGCGCGACGGTCCGCCGCAAATAATCCTTGAGCGCGGCCTCGGCCCCCGCCCCCGAGGGCGCCTCGTCGCGAGCGCGCAAATGCGCGGGACGCGCGATGAATTGCGGCGCCCTGCGATCGAACAGGTCGATCAGCCAGATCGGCGGGCCGAAGCGCGCCGCGAAATGGACGATATCGGCCGTGCCGCCGCGCCCGCGCCCCGGTTCGCCATCCCACAGCGCGATCAGCAGGTCGCAATTGCGGGCGACGAAACGGCCGACTTCGAGATAGGACTCTTCGGCGGCCGCGCCATGGGCGCCATCCAGTTCGAGAATATCGGCATTTTGCGACAGCCGTCGGAAGTCCTCGACGCTTTCGGGGAAATCCTTTTCATATTCGTTTTGCGGAAAAGGCAGCGGGGCGTAGAGCCTGGCGCCGCATTTCAGCGCTTCTTCCGCCGCCAGTCGGTCGGCGCCCGCCGCGAGCGGCGAAACCAGCCGCAGGGCGAATTTCCTTCCGCTTTCGCAGGACGCGTAATAAGGCGCCGTCTCGCCTGCGAGCCTGTCCAGTTCGTCCTCGATCAGGCGGAACAAATCCGCGATTTTTTCGCGCAGCCGGCCGAGCGGAGCGGCGGAAAGATCGCGCGCGCCGGTGACGCCGACACGATAGGCCAGGATCGGGCGGGGGATCGGAGAAAAGCCTTCGCTCATGACGCGCTCCGGAAACCAGGGCCGGCGACGGATCGACAGCGAACCGGACGGCCTGGCGCTGTCTCGATCTTGAAACGTCGAACAGCGCAAAGCAACCGCGCAGAGCGCGCGTTGGGGCCTCGACGCGAAACCGTCTTTACCTTTTCCGCCGGCCATGGCTTGATTGCGCGACCCGCCGGGGGCAGACTGGGCGCGCCAGCCACAAAGTCTTCGGCTCGGTCTTCTTTTCTTGAAATCGCCGAGAAAGAAGTCGCCATGTTGTTGTTCGGTCGGGGCGCGCAACGCTTATTCGCTTTCGTCGCCGTAATGATGCTGGTTCTCGGCGTCGTTCTGAGCGGCTTTTATTTCCTGTCGCCGCGGGCCTCGCTGCGGATGACCTCCGGCTTTCCCGGAACCGCCGCCGATAAATTCGTCAAGGCCTTCGTCGCCGGCGCGGCCGCCCGCTATCGCATGGTCAAGGTCAGCCTGGTTCCGGTCCAGAGCTATGCCGAAAGCTCCAAGGCTCTGGAGAACGGCAAGGCCGACATCGCCATCGTGCGCACCGACATCGCCCCGCCGAGCAATGGCGCGACCGTCGCCATCCTGCGGCGCGACGCCGTCGTCCTCGTCGTCGGGCCGGGATCGCGGGTCAAATCGCCGGCCGATCTGATCGGCAAGACCATCGCCATTCCGCAATCCCCGGTGCAGGACGACAATTCGCGCCTGCTCGACCAGCTTCTCGCCTATTTCGACATAGCGCCGGACAAGGTGAAGCGGGTTTTCCTGCCCGTGGCCGAAACCGGCGCCGCGATCCAGCGCAAACATGCCGCCGCCGTTCTGGCGGTGGGGCCGATCGGGCCCGGCGAAGCGGTCAATGTCGTGACTTCCATCGCCAAGGCGACCAGGGGAACGCCGAAGATCCTTGAATTCGACGAGGCCGACGCCATCGCCAAAAGATTTCCCGGCTTCGAATCGATCGACATTCCCGCCGGCGCTTTCCGAGGCCGGCCGGAAGTTCCCGACGACACCGTCACCAGCGTCGCGGTGACTTATCGCATCGTCGTGCCGCAGACCATGCTCGACGTCATCGCCGGCATGATCGGCAAGTCGATCATCGACACCAAGGACAAGCTGATGGCGTCCTTGCCCATGGTCAGCCAGATCGAGGCGCCCGACACCGACAATCCCAGCCCCATTCTGCCGGTGCATAGCGGCGTGGCCAATTATTTCAACAGTGGCGATCAAAGCTTTCTCGATTCATTGCAGCAATATTTCTATGTCATCGGCATACCCTTGAGCTTCCTCGGCTCCCTGGGTGCGGTGTTTTTCGGTCAGGTCCAGGGACGAAAAATGGCGAACGACCAGAAGCAGATTTATCAGTTGCTGGTCTATGCCGATGCGGCGCGAACCGCCGACGCCGCCGAACTCGATCGCCTGGAGGCGGCTTTCAACGCCGCCGTCACCGATTACGTCAATCGGATCGCGACCAAGGGCGGCGATCCCGGTCAGGCGCCGATTTCTTCGCTGGCGATCGATCACGCGCGCCGCGCCTTCGACCGGCGCCGCATGGACTTGCGGGAGCAGAAGCCGACCACGCCAGGTCCGGCTGTCGGGCAAGCCGGCGCGGACAAAATGCGCGGGAGCGGCCCCGAAACGACCGCCCAATAGGCGCTTCAATTCGCCGGCCTGGCCCATTGTTTCTGGAGAATATGGGTCGCGACGTCGCTTTGGTCGGCGTTGCCGACATAGCAGCGATATTGCCCCGGAGGATAATCGACCGGCGTGCAATCGACGGTGCCGCCGTTTTCCTCGATCCAGGTCGCCAGCCTTCCGGTCTCGTGGACCCGTTCGGCCCCGACGCCGGCGAGCCGAATCACCCTGTGACCGATCGCCAAAGTATTCATGCAAATGATTTCGGGCTTCCCGGGAATGTCAGTGTGGCCAGGCAGAGCGCTCCCGTCCTCGCCGTTGTTCTGGGCGAGCAGCGCCTGGGCCGCCGGGCAGTCGCCGGAGTTCGAAGCGGCCTGATTCGCGTCGTTGGTCGAATTCGAGCCAGAACCGCCCGTGTTGTTGCTTCCGCCCGCGAAGATCGCCGTCAGGCCGACGACGGCGACGACGAGAACCAGCGCGAGGGCCACCACGACCGGCGTCATTTTTTTAACTTCGGCGATGGCGCGCGGGCCGGAGGACCGGACATCGGACATCAGCGCGACGGTTTGTCGCGCGGCGGGCGCGCCCTTGGCGCCTGCGGCCGGCGCGGAAGCCGGACGCTGCGCGAGACGGACGCGAACGGTCGCGATCAGCTTGTCGAAATGGGGGCCGAGCGGCGGCGGATAAGCGTCGAGCCATTGCGAGGTCGAAACGATGAAGCCGAGGCCGCTGCTCTTGTTGATGGGAGAAAGACAGAAGGGAATGATCGGCTTTTTGAACGTGGTGGCGTAATTGACCTCGCGCACCACGAATTCGGAGCCGTCGGAGCGCGGCGAATAGATCAGCACGACCAGCCGGCATCCGCCGAGCGCCCTTGGCAGCGCGTCCACCCAGTTTTCGCCGGGCAAAAGGTCGCGCGGCGCGTACCAGACGCTCACGCCGCTTTTTTCAAGCTTCCGGGCGATGGCTTCGGCGGTGGCCAAATCGCCCTTTTCGTAACTGATAAAGACGTCGCGCGCCATGAGCAGTCCACCGATGGAGAGGCCGCCGGCGACGCCTCTCTACGCATTGACAAAACGAGACCAACCTTGCCGATCCGTATTGCGACCGGTCACGCTTGCATAATAAGATAAGCCCGTGGCGGCGCGCAACGCGCTTATCGTCGGCGGCGGGCCAATAACGCCGGTCGTCTCTTCTTGAATTGGTTGGGGATCGGCATGAGCGACAAGGACGACGTCAAGATCCTGATCCGGCATACGTCGGGCTCCAAGGCCAATTCCGTCCAGGAATTTTCGGTCACGGGCCGCAAGGAATTGCGATTCGGCCGCGATCCCTCCTGCGATGTCGCTTACGATCCCCAGCGCGACGACGTCGTCAGCCGCGCCCATGCTGTGATCCGGCCCGATCCGGACGCCAAATCGGGGTTCTCGGTCGAGGATCTCGGCAGCCGCAACGGAACTTTTCTCAACAAGGCCAAGATCGAAGGCAAGACCGAAATCCTGCCCGACGACGTTCTGACTCTGGGAACGAACGGCCCAAGCTTCATCTTCGATCTCTCCCCGCGTCCGGAAAATCTGGTCGCGCGGACCAAAGTGATCGATCTCGTCCCCGTCGCGGCGACGCGCGTGCTCGGCGCGACCGAGACCGGCATTCCGACGACGACCACTTTCGACCTCAAGGCCCCGGCCGGTTCGACCCAAAATCTCGGCGCGACCCCCGGCAAGGAAACCATCGGCCGCAACACCATGCTGCATGAGATCGGCAAGGTGCGCGATGAGGCGGAGCAGGAACGCAAGGCCGCCGGCCAGAAATGGTTCGCGGCGCTGGCCGCCGTCCTCGTCCTGGCGCTGGCCGGCGGCGGCTTGCTGCTCCTGCGCCAGAACAAGGAGCGCAAGGTGGAGCAGGCCGCGCTCGAGCAGGCGCGCCTGGACGCGCTCCACGCCCAGCAGGAGAGCGCCACGCAGCAGCAGGAGGCGGTCGAAGGCATCCGCCGGCAGATGGGCATGTCGTCGCTCGACATCGTTCGCCAATATGGACTGGCCACCGCGCAGGTCGAGGTTCGCTGGCGCCTTTACGACCAGGAAACCGGCCGCGAAATCTTCCAGAAGACGATCAAACACGAGAATGGCAATCGTTATCGGCTGTTCGTCCGTTTTTCGGACGGAACGACGGTGCTGCCGATCCTGACTCTCAACGACGAGAATCGCTCCAATTACTTTATCGGCGGCGACATAGCCGGCACCGCCTTCGGCGTGTCGGAACAGGGCTTCCTGCTGACCAACCGGCATCTGGCCGCCGCCTGGAAGACAGCCTATTACGCCGAAGACGGCGCGCAGGACGTGCTGCTCATCGATTGCTACGGCAAGACCAAAAAGCAGAAATGCTCGAACAGCATCGTCAAACTGAGCGACACGATCTTCGACAACCTTCGCAAATGGGTTCCGGAAGCCGGATGGTATCTGTTCGACGCCAAGGACTATGCCTTCGTCGGCGGCAACACGCCGGACAACACCAACACCAAGCAGCATAGTTTCTATGGCAAGAACGAAACCGTGAAGGTGACATTCGCCAACAGCCGCATCGGGATGGGGGCGAATCTGGTCCGGGTCTCCGACGAAAACGACGTCGCGCTGATCAAGGTCGATACGCCCAGCAAGATCAATGTCGTCAAGATCGCCGAACATTCCGATCCGCAGGCCGGCGAGAAGGTCACCGTTCTCGGCTATCCCGACATTGCGGCCAAGACCTTCGCCGTGACGGAAAAATTTGTCGACGCCCAACTCAAGACGACGGATTCATTCGTTCCGGAACCCTATGTCACCGAAGGCATCATCGCGATCGTCTCGAACCAGATCCTGGCCAAGGACGGCGTCACCATGTACGGCCCGCAAGGCAATATGCTCCAGCTCACGATCAATTCCACCGGTCCGGGCAACAGCGGCGGTCCCGTCTTCAATTCGGTGGGCGACGTCATTGGTATTTTCACTATGGCGTATAAATCGGGATTCGGCAGCAGTTCGGGCGCCGTTCCGATCAAATATGGTGTAGAATTGATGCACTGATCCCGCCTCGGCTTGGGCCTTGTCGCTGGGCAGGGGTGGGGATCGGATATTGCGTTTGAAAGGCGGTCCGCCATGATCAAATGCGCGAAAGCCATGGAATTTCAAGCCGATCGGGGCAGCCCACCGACGTTGCGCCGATCGGTCGCCGGTCTCTTGGCCTTGAGTCTCTGCTTCAGCCTGCCGGTCGAGCGCGCGGAAGCGCGCGGCTGGGGTTGGGGCGGCGCGGCCGCGGTCGTGGGAGGGGCCATGTTATTGGGCGCCATGGGCCGGCGCGGCCACGCCCATTACGCACGCCATCACGCAACCCGCGAAGAAGCGCGTCATGCCCACAGAAGGCGCGGACACGAGGAAAACACGGCCTCGAAGCCTTCTTCCCACGAGCCGGACAACGCGCTGTCGTCAGCGCCCGTGGCGACCACGCCGCCGGCGCCGGGGCCAAGCCTCGGCGCTCCGGCGCCCTCGCCGACGCCTGCGGCGCCCACGGCCGCTCCCGCCGCGCCGAACTATAGCGCCGCGCCGCCGACACCGGTCGCCTCGGCGACGCCCGCCAATCCCGGGCTCAAAGGCGGCGCCGGTTCATCTGCTCCGCCTCCGCCGCCGAGCGGCGGCGGCCCGACGGCGCCCGCGCCGGCCTCGACCGGTCCCGCCGCCGCCGATTTGCACTGACTTCGCAACGGCGGCAGGATCATCGGTTGCACGGGGAGGCGCCCGCGCCTCTCTCCACCATGCTCTGCAAAGCCTCGGTCGCGCGCGGATAATGCGCCGCGACGGCCTTGGTGAAATTGTAGATCGCCTTTTGCCGATCGACCGGCGCGCCGCCCCAGCCGAACTGATAATAGCAGCCAAGCCAGTACTCGGCCTTGCCGTTGCCGTTCTCGGCGGCGCGCTCGAACCATTCCGCCGCCTTGCCCAGGTCGCGCCCGCCCGGCGCCAAGCCGTTCTGATAATAGACCGCCAGATCGACTTGCGCGTCGGCGTAGCCCTGCGCCGCCGCCTTGCTGAAAGCGTCGAAGGCGCGCGGACGATCGACATGGCCCGGCGTTTCCGAATAGAGCATGCCAAGGACGAACTGCGCTTCCGCATTGCCGCTTTCGGCCAGCGCCTCGGCCGGCGCCAGCAACTGCTCCTTCAGGCCATTGCTGACCAGATCGAAATCGGCCGCCCGGACATGGCCCTCGCTCGTGCCCTTGATCGCCAGGCGCAGGCCTTCGACGCTCGACACCTGTCCATTGCCGCCGGACGATCCGGCCCCCTTCATGAGATAAAGCCCGCCGCCCAGGACGAGCGCCCCCGCGAGCGCGACCGTCGCCTTGGCCGGCAGGGCGAGCGCGCCCCAGCCGCGCGACACCCGCATCGCCCGGCTCATGGCGACATCCATCGCGCCGGTCTTGGGCGCGGCGGCCGCGTCCTCCTCCTGCGCCTCGACGAGATGAGCCGCGCTGCGGATGACGCCCGTCGCGTCGGGCCTGAGCGCCGTCGCGCCCAGCGCGTCGCTGAAGGCCCGCATCGAGGGATAGCGCTGCTCGGGATTTTTGGCCAGCGCCTTCATGATCGCCGATTCCAGCGCCGGGCTGACGCCAGGGACTTTCGGCACCAGCGGCGCCGGCGTTTGCGAAATCTGCGCCTGAATCAGGTCATATTCATTGTTGGACTGGAAGGGCGGCGCGCCGTTCAGCATTTCGTAGAGCACGATCGCCAGCGAATAGATGTCGCTGCGCTCGTCGCCCTCGCCGCCTCGGCATTGCTCGGGCGACATGTAAAGCGGCGTTCCGACCGCCGTCCCGGTGCGCGTGAGCCGCACGCTGCCCCGCACCCGCGCTATGCCGAAATCCATGATCTTCACGCGGCCGTCGTTGGAGATCATCAGATTGGCGGGTTTGATGTCGCGATGGACCACGCCCATTTCGTGGGCGTAGGACAGCCCGTCGGCGGCCTGGGCGACGATCGCCAGGCTCTCGCGCACCCCAAGCGGCTTGCCGCGCTCGCGCAAAATGTCGTCCAGCGCTTTGCCGCGCACCAGCTCCATCACCATGTGCAGTTCGGCGCCCTCGACGATCGGGGCGAAAAGCGTCGCGATATTGGGGTGGCTGAGGAGCGCGAGGCTCTTGGCCTCTCCGCGGAAGCGCGAAACGAAATCCGGGTCTTGGGTCAGTTCCGGCCGCAGCGATTTGATAGCCACCTCGCGGTCGATGAAAGTATCGACCGCGATATGCACGGTTCCCATGGCGCCGCCGCCGAGCAATTCGACGATGCGATAATGGCCGATCATGCGTTCGTTGGTCACGGATTCAGTCCTGGCAAGTTGGTTTGGAGAAAAAGCGCTTCCTCAGCCGGGTTGGGCCTTGAGGTCGGGACGGGTCGCCGCGCCCTCCGCCGCCTCCTCGGGCGGCGCGTCGGAAAAGATGAAAACGCCGACCGAAATATTATCGTGCCCGCCGGCGGCCTTGGCCAGTTCGATCAGGGTCCGGCAGGCCTTTTCCGGCTCGTCCGCCCAGGCGACGCGGGCGATCTCGGCGTCGGAAACCAGGCCGTGCAGGCCGTCGGAGCACAGCAGCAGCCGGTCCCCCGGCTCCAGCGGCAGGCCTTGCTCCGAAACCGTCGGCTCGACATTTTCGCGGGCGCCGAGGGCCTGAAGAATGAAATTGCCGCCGGGACTGACCGCCGCCTCTTCCGGCGTCATCAGGCCTTCGCGGATCAGCTTGGCGTGCAGGGTCTGGTCGTCGGATAATTGGAACATCTCGCCGCGCCGCAGCAGATAGGCGCGGCTGTCGCCGACATGGGCGAAAAAGAGCTGGCTGTCGCGGACCAGAACGGCGGTGCAGGTGGTGCCCATGCCCCGCGTCTCGGGATAGGCCTGGCCATGGCGAAAGATCGCGTCATTGGCCGCGAGAAAAGCCGTGGCCAGGGCGCGCGGCGGCGGCTCGGCGGAGGCATAGACCATCTCGCGGACCGTCTCGGCGGCCATGGCGCTGGCGACTTCGCCCGCCGCATGGCCGCCCATGCCGTCGGCGACCAAAGCGAGAAAGCCGACCCGCGCCTGCGGCGCGTCGGCGCGCGGCGCGACATAAAGCGTCGTGTCCTCGTTGGTCTGACGCACCAGCCCGACATCGGAAAGCATGGCGCCGGAGACATGAAGCGGCGGCGGCTCTTGGCTTACTGGCGGCGCCTGGCGTGCTGGCGGCGCCTGGCGTGCTGGCGGCGCCTGGCGTGCTGGCGGCGCCTGGCGTGCTGGCGCCGCCTCCGCCTGTTTCGCGGCAGGCCGGGCGAAGGAGGTCAGCCGCCGCAGCCATTTTCCCGCGAAACCGTTTGAATCCCTGGTCATCAGATCACCGCTCGACCGCGCGCGGCATTGTGGCATTTTATGGATCGAAAGGACAGATCGTCCGACGCGACAACCCGCGAATCGAATAGCGCCGTCTTGGCGGCGGGAGGCGGGGCTATCCGTGCAAGGAAAATGGCCGATGCGACGATCGGGCGCATGCGCCCGGAACCATCCCGATGGATGCGGCGCGACATGAAAAAGCCGCCTCCCGGCGGCGTTTTTCATGCATAAACCTTTGATTTTAGTGGTAGCGGAGGAGGGACTCGAACCCCCGACACAAGGATTATGATTCCGTGTTTTTCTGATGTAAGTTACGGAAATAAAGCATATTTTTTATTTCATGTCGCATCCATGTCGCGTCAACCCAAAAGCGAGCGCTCGGCGGCGGCAAGCTCGGCGCCCGTGTCGTCGCGCGGGAACAAGTGGCCGTACACGTCTAAGGTCATGACGATTGACGAATGGCCGAGGCGAACTTGCGCAGCCTTCGCGGAAAGCCCCAGGCCGCCATCCGCGACCGAATTGATGCACCATGAAGCGTAAAAATGACGGAGGGCATGGAGACCGGTATATTTTGCGACGATCACCGGCTTGTCGCTCTCATTCTTCGCGGTCAGCGATTCAACCGTCACGCCTGCCGCTATCTGGGCGGGGATCAATCCGCGATTGATGACGTTGGCGTGGCTCTCCGGCGTTCCCTTCCCGGTCGGGAAAACAAGATCGAGATCGCCCTTCGGGCATTTCAGGCGCCATTCCCGAAGCACGTTCACTAGCATGGGCGGAATCGGGATAGTGCGCTCACCAGCCTCGGACTTAGGCGGCCCAAATTCGCGGTATTGATCCACTCTCTGGCGCACGTGAACCTCTGCCGACTTCAGGTCGACATCCGACCAGCGCAGCCCACGAAGTTCTGATGAGCGCAAGCCAGCAAAGACGGCGGTGATGAGCATTGGGCGCCAGCGTCCGGTCAAATGCTCAACGATCTTCCTGATTTCGTCGCGGGTTGGAATATCGACGCCGACCTGTAGCTTGCCCTTCTGGCGCTTGTCGGCTCGCCGTTCGGCACCACGTTGCCGGCGCCCGCGTATTTCTCGCACGACGTTCCGATTGATCAAGCCGCGCTCTTGCGCGTCGGCGATCAAGGCGCCCAAGCTCCCGATAATCTTTCGCAACATCGCCGACGATCGCGGAGCACCGGACTCTTCGCCGCCTTGGCGCAGCCTATCTTCGAAATCCCTCACCATCGGCGCCGAGAACTGCGACAGCTTCACTGACCCGATGAGCGGGACGATGTGGAAATTGATTTGGCGCTCGTACGCCTCGACCGTCGAGCGTTCAAGCCCCCTCGCCTTGCACGTTTCAATCCAGCGGCGCGCAGCCTCGGCGACCGTTATGCTTTGACTATCGGCCGTATGCTCACCGCGAGCGACCTCGACGCGCGCCTGCGCATGGTAGGCGTCAGCATCCTTTTTCTTGGGAAACGTCTTGATATGTCGGCGACCGGCTTGGTCGAGATAGTCCACGACCCAGGACTCGCGGGTCTCGCCCGTCGGCGTGGTCCACTGTCTCTTTCTAACGGACATGGCGCGAAGCTCCGAACTTGTTCCGAATTCAAATGGAATTTCGGGAAGACG
The DNA here is from genome assembly GCA_963704565.1 of uncultured Pseudomonadota bacterium. GTDB lineage: Bacteria > Pseudomonadota > Alphaproteobacteria > Rhizobiales > Beijerinckiaceae > Rhodoblastus. The sequence goes on along the minus strand of OY969917.1, from coordinate 3,245,953 downwards.
CTTGACAAGGGAACAACATATATGAGAAAACAATAACCAGTCAATGTTTTTTGGATCGGAGCCTGTGCTATTGGAATCGGTTGGCCTCTCTCAACTCGTTGAGATCGCGCATAGTGAACGGCGCGAGATTCAGTTTTGGGTCGAGACCGGCGCTTTGATTCCAGAGGGACATACGCACGGAGGCGGTCGAGGCGTTCATCGGAAGTTCTCGCGGGACGAGGTTATCATTGCCTGCATCCTTCGTGCATTGGCGAACAGCGGAACCGGGATTCATAGTTTGAAATTCGCTTCAACCGCACTTCGAGATGTCTATCTTAAGGAAAAAGGCCCACGCTCTTACATCGAGAAATCTATATCGAACAAGGCGAAGGTTTATCTCGTTTATAGTGGTAGCCGCGATTTTGTCCTTCTTTGCGATCCAGAGAAAGACGAGAGTTACCAACATATTATTGCTCCACTAAGTGGACGTGACGACTCCTATCGTAAGGTCGTTTTTCTTAACCCGTGGCTGAACTCGGTCCCAAGCGTATGACTTTTTTTGTAACGTATAACCAGTAACCGGTTGTTGTGCCTAATGGAGAGAAAGATGGAGCATACCGAAGCAAACCAACCCAACAGCCTCAGCGGCGACATGCTGCACGGCATCAAGGCGATCTCAGATTTTATCGGCTGGCCCGAACGGACAACTTATCACGCCGCCGCCTCAGGGACGCTTCCCGGCGTTTTTCAGCTCGGCCGCAAATGGTGCGCCCTGAAATCGGAAATCCGCTCTGGGCTCCAGGCTCGCGCCCGAGGCAAGGCGGCCTGAGTATGAAGATGAAAAGCCTGGCTCGGCGAGATAGCGCGAACCAGGCTCTGAAGATCATCGATGTGGCGTCGATAGCTTCAGAGCCTACCGCAAGCAGCCGCGCCGCTCAACAGATTTCTCGAAAATTCGGCCTAACACCGACCCTCGCGGCTCTCGTCGTGACGCTCGCCGGATTAGGCCCGCGCGAGGTGCGGCAGTGAATATTTTCACGAAATACAAGAATCAGCATGAGGTGTGGCAGGCTGAAACCTTCTCCGCCAAGGACGGCGCGACCGTTTTCGACCTTCGCCTGAAGCGCAAGAATGGCGTCGGCGAGCTCGTCCCGACCAAGAGCGCGAGCGGCACCCTGATCGCCTTGATCGCCAATGTCGAACAGATTCCGATCCTCATCGCGCTGCTCGACGAGATTTATCGTGCTGCGAAAGGGGCGATCTAATGTCGATCTTCGCCCTCGTCAGCGGCTCGCTCTTTCGCGATCCAAAATCGCAGATTTCCAAAGCGGGCAAACCCTACGTGACCGCGACCATCAAGGTCTCGGACGGGACGGAATCATCCTTTGTCCGCGTCACCGCCTTCAGCGACGGCGTGCGTGCGGAACTGGTCGGACTCAAGGACGGCGCGGCGATCAGCGTCACTGGGCGCCTTAAGGCTGAATTGTACGATCCTGGCAACGGCGCGGCGCGCGTGTCGATGTCGATCATCGCCGACCAGGTCATGGTCCTGCGCAAGACATCGAAACCCAAACATGACTCCCCGACCAAGGCCGCCGCCGCGCCCTCTCGCGGGCGTGATTTTGACGACGATTTGCCCGCGTGGGGGGCTTGACGATGCTCGACCTTCGCACCCTCGCCCGCGCCCTCGGCGGCGAAATCAACGGCGCCCAGGTTATCGCGCCAGGCCCCGGCCACAGCCCGCGCGATCGCAGCATGACGGTTCGGCCGTCCGCAACATCCCCAGACGGATTTGTGTGCTTCAGCCACGCCGGCGACGATTTTCGCGCCTGCCGCGACTACGTACGCGCCAAACTCGGATTGCCGGCGGACGGATGGAAGACCAAGGACCGCGCCCCGGCCCGCGCGTGCGGGCGCACACACGCGCGGGCCGGGGCGCTGGCGATCTGGCGCGCAAGCGTCGAGCCTTCCGGAACCCTCGCCGAGCGCTATCTCCGCTCTCGCGGGCTGTACCTTCCGGATCAAATTCCCGAAGACGAATTCCTTCGCTGGAATCCCAGCATCGGCGCCATCGTCTGCTTGTTCCGCGATGTCCACAACTGGACGCCCCGCGCGGTCACCCGCATCTACCTCGGCCGCGAAGGCAAGAAACTCAGCCGCGCCTTCCTCGGTCCGGTCGGCGGCGCGGCGGTGATGCTCGACGCGCACGGCGACATCATGGATCGGCTCGTCGTCGGCGAAGGCGTCGAGACGTGTTTGGCGGCGCGGCAGATGGGGTTCGCACCGGTTTGGGCGTTGGGAAGCGCCGGCGCCATCGGGAAACTGCCGCTTCTGCATGTCGTGCAGGAATTGATCGTCCTCGCGGAAATCGACGGCGGCGCAAATGCGAACGCGGTCAAAGAGGTCACCGCCCGATGGCACGCCGATGGGCGCCGCGTCGTCGTCGCTCATCCTCAGATCGGCCGTGACGCAAATGATGTGCTGGCTGGGCGGGAGGTGGCGTGATGAGCTATGACCCGTTGCACAATCTTCCAGAAAAACTTGCCGGTAAATTTCGGTTTGAAACGATTGAACCGATCGCGCCGCCGGCCGCGCCACCGACAGTCTTCGACACCTACGTCGCGCCGGGTGAGCATGCATCGCTTGCGCAGAAATCGCGCATCATCGCGAAGCCCTTCCGCTGGATCGAGCCCGCCACGATTCCGCCTAGGCAATGGCTTTATGGCCGCCATTACATTCGCGGCTTCGTCTCGATGACGGTCGCGCCGGGCGGCGTCGGAAAATCGTCGTTGTCCATTGTCGAATTCTTGGCGATGGCGAGCGGCAAGCCGCTTTTAGGGATCGAGCCGCCAACCCGCTGTAGGGTTTGGCTCTGGAACGGAGAGGATCCACAGGATGAGATCGACCGTCGCGTCATGGCGGCCGCCCTTCATTATGGTCTAACGCCAGAAGACCTTGATGGCTATCTCTTCACCAATTCAGGGCGCGAAACGGAAATCATCCTCGCCACGCAATTGCGCACTGGCGTCAAAATTGCCGAGCCTGTCGTCAATGAAGTGATCTCGACCATTCAGAAAAACCGAATCGATTTGATGGGCATCGATCCATTTGTGTCATCGCACCAAGTTACGGAAAACGATAATCAGGCCATCGATCGCGTCGCCAAGACATGGGGCAAAATCGCCGGCGTGACTAACTGCGCCATTGAACTCGTCCATCACTCGCGGAAATCGAACGGAAACGAAACAAGCATCGAGGACGCACGCGGCGCTTCGGCTCTTTCTGGAGCCGTCCGATCCGGTCGTACGCTCAACGTCATGTCCGAGGAGGAGGCGGCGAAGGCCGGCGTCGAGTTCCGGCGATCACACGTCCGGATCGATCACGGCGCGAAATCCAATCTCGCGAAGCCGCCGGACAAAGCGACTTGGATCAGGCTGACCTCGGTCGATCTCGGCAATGGCGACGAGGTCGGCGTCGTGACCTCTTGGAAATGGCCCGACCCGCTCGAAAATGTGTCCGTCCATGACCTTCGCGCAGTTCAGAACATAATCGCCGCTGGAGAATGGCGGGACAGTGTCCAAGCCAAGGATTGGGCAGGAAAAGCCGTTGCCCAAGCAATGAAACTCGACGCCACCAACAAACGCGATAAAGCGAGGATCAACAGCCTTCTGAAGATTTGGAAGGCGTCGGGCGCCCTGACCGTCGTCGAGAAGAAAGACAGCAAACGAGAGTTGCGCGACTTCGTCGAAGTCGGAACCTGGGCGAACGATTGAGGATCAAGCATGAGTGAAAAGAGCGGAATCGTCTGGACCGACGCGAAGAAAATGATTTGCCGCACTTACGCCTACGGCAGAATTTTGCCGCGCCCAACCCCCGCACCCCTATAGAAGGTTGGGTGCGGCAGGGTTGTTGCCGCACTTGCCGCACGTTGCCGCGCCTAACCTTCACAGGTGGGGCAAGGTTCGATCCACCTTCCTCATCGCGGACAAGGAGGGGTGGGGAAAGGCCGCGAAAGAAAAACGCCACCCGCCGCGCTCAATGCTTCCAGCACGTCGCCGCCGTCTCCTCCTGGTCGAGCTTTCCTTTCGCGGCCCATGTTATCGTCGTACTGGATCGAGCCGGCTTCCTCGTTTGTCAATTTTGGGTACACCCTAAGGCGACGTTCACCGCTCTGCCGATATGCGTTCATTATGGATTGCTTTTGGATTTAATGAACGATATAACCAAATAGTCAAAACCCATAGTGAACAGGTGACGCCATGCAGAACATTATCGGCTATGCCCGCGTGAGCACCGGCGACCAATCGAACGACGCCCAGGTTGAGAAGCTGAAGGCGGCGGGTTGTTCCGTCATCCGCGCTGAAAAGGTGAGCGGCAAGAGCCGCGAAGGGCGCGACGAACTGGCGACCATCCTCGACTTCATCCGTCCTGGCGACGTGCTTTGCGTTGTGAAGCTCGACCGCTTGGGCCGCTCGACGCGAGACGTTCTCAACCTTGTTCATGAGCTTGAACAGAAGGGCGCGGCGCTCCGAGTGCTCGAACCGGCGATCTCGACGGATGGGCCTATGGGCAAGATGGTTTTGACCGTCCTCGGCATGGTGGCCGAAATGGAACTCGGCTTCATCAAAGAGCGCCAGCGGACAGGCATCGAGGCCGCGAAGGCGAAGGGCGTTTACAAGGGCCGGCCGGTCACGCTGGATCATGAGAAGGTCCGCCAGCTTGCGAAGAATGGCCTTGGCGCGACGGCGATCGCGGGCGCAATGGGTTGTAGTCGCGGCGCGGTCTACAAGATTTTGTACGGTTTCCCGATGGTAAAGGGCTAAGGGGGCATACATAACCTCCCCACCTCGTCCAATTCGTTCGACGCTTTCGCGGTTGGCGAAGAGGATAGATGCTTGAGTCGCGGGGTGGCAAAGTCACGCCGGAAAGTCGAGCACAATCTATTTGGCGGTTTCTGCCGGATACCCCTTGACTATTCGTCCTATATCGTGGGATAATTTCATATCTGCTAAATGCAAATTCTTGCCGAGGGCCGAAAGGCAGCGGGCTTTCCATCAACAGGGAAAGTCATGGCCGGCAAGCCTGCTCCAAAGTCATCGTACAAAGTCGGACCTTTCAGCAAGGACCGCAATATCGCGACGCTCGACCGCCGCACGAAACCGGGTCGCGTCTTACGGACTACGGTTGCTGACCTCACGCGCCATCTCGGCGGCTGTCCGTCGCCGGCTGAGGCTCTGATTATCCAATCCGCCGCGCTGAAGGCGACGCGCCTGTATCTGCTTTCCGAAAAGCTCCTTGCAGGCGGGGAGATCGGCGAGGACGGCGACCATCACGCGCTCGCGTGGCTCAACAGCATGCGCCAAGACCTGACCGCGCTCGGGCTTGCTAGCCGCGTCAAGGACGTTACCCCGTCCATTGCCGACATCGCCGCCTCCATCAACGGGGCCGCCGCATGAAAACGATCATGACGATGCGCGCGGCTCTGGAACATCCTGAAATTTTCGGGACGGTCCTTGCCGGCAAATCTTGGTCCGCCTGGCGCGTGCTCCTGATCGCGGCAATGGGCGAAGAGCTGACGGAACCGGAGCGCGAGATTTTCCGCCAACTGACCGGGCGGGAGTATGAGCCTAAGACGCGCTGTGAAGAGTTCTGGGCCATCGTTGGCAGGCGCGGCGGCAAAACCCGCGCCATTGCTGTCTTGGCGGCTTATATCGCCGCGCTCTGCGATTGGAGCGACGTGCTAGCGCCTGGCGAGCGGGCCACCCTGCCGATCGTGTCGGCGTCGCTCTGGCAAGCCGGGAAGGCGCACCAATATCTGAGCGGCATTTTCTCGACGGTCCCGGCTCTGAAGAAGCTGAAGATCGGCGAAACCTCCGACACCATCAGCCTATCGACCCGCGTCGATATAGAATGCAGACCGGCATCGTTTCGCACCATTCGCGGCGGAACAGCCGTTGCGATTATTGCCGACGAGGCGGCGTTTTGGCGCTCCGACGACACACGCAACCCGGACTCGGAAATTCTGAACGGCGCGCGTCCGATGCTGGCGACGACCGGCGGGATGCTCGCCGTTATCTCAAGCCCGTATGCGCGGACGGGCGAGGTTTTCAGCACCTTCAAGCGGGACTATGGCGCCGCTGGCGATCCGAAGATTTTGGTTGCGAAGGCGGCATCGCGTGTCATGAATCCGAGCCTTCCCGCTTCGGTTGTCGAGCGCGCATACATCCGCGATCCGGCTGCGGCGTCGGCTGAATATGGCGCCGAATTCCGGACCGATATTGAAACTTTCATCGCCGTCGAGGCGGTCGAGGCTGCGGTCATTCCCGGACGGTTTGAAAGCGCGCGCATCGGCGGCTTTGAATATCGCGCCTTCGTGGACGCGGCGGGCGGCTCGGGCAGCGACAGCATGACCCTTGCCATTGCTCACCGCGAGGGAAATGTCGGCGTCCTCGATCTTCTGATCGAACGCGCGCCGCCTTTCTCGCCTGCGGCGGTCGTCGTCGAATTCGTCGAAATCCTGATGCGCTACGGCCTCGGGGCTGTCACGGGCGACCGCTGGGGCGGCGAATTCGTCAGAGAGCAATTTAAGGACCGCGGCATCGCCTACGAGATCAGCGAAAAGGCGAAGAGCGACATTTACCGGGAATTGTTGCCGCTGCTCAATTCGCGGCGGATCGAACTGCTCGATCACCAGAAACTTGTGACCCAGTTGTGCGCCTTGGAGCGCAAGACCGCGAGAGGCGGGCGGGACAGCATCGATCACGCACCTGGCGGTCATGACGACCTGATTAACGCGGCGGCGGGCGCTCTCGTCCTCGCGGCGGGACAGCCTGACTTCATCGAGAGTTACATTCGCGCGTACCACGATCGACCCGATGCAGCGCTTGCCGAATACCGTAACCAACAGATCAATGGAGCATGAACATGGTCTACACGATTGACAGCCGAAAGAAAGTTCCCGCAAAGCCTGTCCGCGATACTGGGATCGTGCAGAAAAAGCTTGTCGCGACGTTTTCCGGCACGGCTTACGCGGCCGAGCGCGATGGCGACGAGTTGCATGTGTATCTTATGACCTCCGACCCGGTTCCGACCGGCGCCGCGATGGACAGGGCGAAGGTCGCGGACGCGCAAATCAAAATCCGGGCGCACGAAGCGACCATGACCGCCTTTGCCGAGCGTCTGAAGGCGCAGTCCGCCAAATTGTGGGGCAAAAAATGAGCGACGCGCGCGAAATTTTGCAAGCCGCGATTGCAGCGCGAAATGCTGAGAACCTCATTTACGAGGCGACGGCTACGGCGCTCGGTCGCGCGCGCGACTTGCTCGACACGACCAAGCGCGATCTTGCCGGTTATGACGATCTCGACGTCGAGATCAATGAGCATCGCATCTCGGCGGTTCGGGAAGCGCTGGCGGCGGGCGACGGGCTTCCGGTCCTCGACGCGCTCCCCAAGCGCCTGGCGGATCGCCGCGATGCGCGGGACGCGGTCGCGGAACGGCTTGGCGCCATTGAGTTGGCTCTTGGCGCTCTGGAAAAGGAAGCTGAGGCGCAGCGGAAAAAGGTAAGCGATGCGTCGCTCGCGGTTGAACAGGCGGCCGAAGTCGTCCTGATCGCCGAGGCGGACGAGATCGCTGCGAAATTCGACGAGGCGCTCACGACCGCGCGAAAGCTCTGGCTCGATCTGCAAAGCATCTCACGGATTCAGACAAGCCGCACGGCGGGCGACGGCGCGGTGCCGGCGCTCTACGGCGTAATTCCTCGCCAACGCCCTGTCCGCATCCCTGAGAGCGCGCAAGCGGCGCTGGCCCAAAGGATTGACGTGGAGGGCTGGGAACTGCGGGGCGGCGGTGGTGGCGCCGGGAAGGCGGCGCAAAGCCGTTGGGATTCTCGCTGGAGGGAATTGCTGGCATGAATGAGATCGTCGCCGCTCTTTTCCTGGGTGCCGGCGACGGCCTGCGGAGAGCCGCACACTCTCGCGGCGGGCAAGACCCTCGGCTGGCTCCGGGACGGGCGGCCGAGGGTCTTTTTATCGATAGGGGTTTCAGATGAGCAATTCTGAGGTTTTAAAAGAATTATTCGTCAATCTGACATACAAGATTGACGGCAATTCCGAGAAGCGTTTTCAGGCCGCGACCCGTTCCGCCGTCATCCAGGCCGAACTTATCGCCAAGGCGGTCGAGAAGGCGGCGAAAGCCTTTGTTGACATGCTCGCCAATGCGGCGAAGGGCATGGATCAACTGTTCTATGCCTCGGATCGTATCGGGGCTTCAGTCGGGAATATCAAGTCGTTCTCGAATGCGGTGGCGCAGCTTGGCGGCACGGTCGAAGGCGCGCAGCAATCACTTGAGAATTTCGGCAAGTTCATCCGGTTCAATCCCGGCGCACTGAATTTCATCAAGAACCTTGGCGTCAATCCCTCGGGCGATAAGGTCGAGGTATTGCAGCGCCTCGTCCAGACGGTTTCGAAGTCGCACAATTACGCGGTGCAGATGAAATATGCCGAGATGTTCGGCATTGACGAAAACACCTGGCGCGCGATGCAAAGCGGCGAATTTGGCCGCAGATTCGGGGAGCAGAAGTCAATCCTCGCCAAAATGGGCTTAGACCCGGAGCAGATGGCGAAGGACAGCCGTGGCTTCATGAATGCGTGGCGCAACATATCGACCGCGCTCGATGCCATCCTTGACAAGGTTATGGCGAATTTCCTCGGCGACGGGGAAACAGGCCTCAAAGGGTTTCAAAAGTTCCTGATGGATCACGGCAAAGAGATTGCCGATGGGATCACGAAAATCGTCAACGTCTTTGTCGAGCTTATCAAGCAATTCGCGCTTTATATTACGCAGGACAACGGAACGAAGTTCAATCGCCAGGTTTCCGACATCGCCAGCAGCATCAAGGGCGCGGCGGAATGGACGGAGAAATGGATCAAGCAAATCCGCGATCTGTTCGATTATCTTGCGAAATTCAATGAGGAATCGAAGGACTGGTGGATCACCAAGTTCCTTAATTACACGGCCGGCGGCGGCATGGCGTCGGACATGTATAACGGGACCAATGGCAAAGGCGCGGAAGCGGCGTCTGGCGCTTGGGGCGGTATCAAGGGCTGGTGGGGTCGCCATGCGCCATCGTGGCTTGGCGGCGGCAAATCCGAAGGCACGCCGGGTAAACTGACGGAAAATCAGAAATCCGCTTATGATTCCGCCATTGCGGAGGGTCTTAGCCCGCAGGCGGCGCGCGCATGGGTCGCCAACATCTCAGGCGAGAGCCTTGCGAACCCCGGCGATGTCCACCAAGATGGCCCACAAGTCGCGCATGGCATGGTCCAATGGGATGGCATTCGCAGCCGTAGGATTTTCAATCAATTCGGCAAATGGCCGCAACAGATGAGCATTGCGGAACAGACCAAAGCCGCCATGTGGGAGATGAAGAAATATTACCCGATCGCGTGGGCGGCATTGCGGAATGGCAGCCCGCAAGAAATGGTCGCGGCGCTGGTCCGATATTATGAAATGCCGGCTAATCAAGCGGCGGCCTATGTCGATCGGATGAGGCGGTATTCTCACATCGGGAACTTGGGCGCGTCTCAAAAGATCGACCCGAACGCAGTCAAGAAAGACCTCAACCGGGGAAGCCCGGCGGCGCCGCCTGCGAACGACAACCGCGTCATGAATAATTCGCAGCACGTCAGCCAGAATAACCACATCGTCGTCAATGGCGGTTCCGATCCGCATGAGACGGCGACGGCAGTTTCCAACAGTCTGGCGAAGACCAATCGGAACTTCGCCGATCTGATCCGCAACACCAACGGCGCGGCGCAATGATGGCGGCCATACGAGGAAGAATCTGGCGCGCGCGCCTCTTCATCGAACGGGTTAGGAGGATCGCGCGCATCCTGTGGCGTCCTCCGGAGATCGAGTTAGAGCTTGACCACGCCGGCGAGATTCGCGCGCTTCATCTGCTTGTCGCCTATCTCCTCGCGGAGACCGTCCGCCTGGGAAGGAAGGGCGCCGACAACCGCCTTGCGCACGTTGACGCCTTGGAGCGCAGCACCATGACGGCGATCGAGGGCGACTTGATCAGCGTCGTGAACATGCCGTCCTCGTGGAAAGACGACGACATGGACGAGATGTTCCTTGAGGAGATCGTCCGGGAACGGGCGACAGCTTCGGCGAAACGATTGTTTGCGAAGGCGCGGGGCGAGTTGGGAGCATCACTTTGATCTGGTCCGCGCCGAACGCGCTTTAGTTGTGTGGTTGTCCGAGCTTTGGCGCGCCACTACTATCATCTGGCGCTATGATGTTAGCATTTAGCCGATTTGTAATCACGGTGCGGAGCGGCGTTAGCCTCGCCTGATCTCCGCTGGTGAATTTACCTATTAGATCATAATATTTCTTTGACATTGCGGGATCTAGATCGCGCCGTTCTTCAACTTTGCTGAATACCATAACCTCATTCATTTCAGAGCATAATTCATCGACCGCACCACGTATTGATTCTTGCCAGAAAATTCCGTTTCTCGCGTTGTAGCGGCGCAATTTCCAAATCGCAGTAGTTGCGGCATTATGACGGCGAACTTTGCTAATATGGCTTATAGCCTTAATTTTATCCTGCGCGTCTATCAGAAAGGCTTCTTCTGTATCACTATAACCCCGCTCATGTGCGAAAGCCCGAATCCGCTCAACAGGCGCGCCATTGAGATCGGGGAATTGCTCAAATCCTACGACAGCCTGGCTGGTTTTAAGAAAGGCCTTGTCGATCAACTGCCACAAGCGCGGAAGTGTTTCAAACTCGTATTGATGTAGTCGAAGGCGCCGATCCGCCTGCGCGTTAATTCGCCCCTTTAAATGTTCTATTTCTTGATTGATCTCACCTTTTAGTCTTTCTGTTTCCTTGGACTGTTCAAACTGTAAGTTTTGCAAACGCTCTTTGAATTTTGTGGAAAGCCAATCTTCAATAAACCGTCTCCCTAACCAGGTCACCAAAAAGGTAATGAGCGAGCCAGCTGCGAGCGAGCGGAGAACGAATAAAACGGGCCCTTCCCAAGCAGTGAGCCAATCGGGGATCATTAGATAACTCATCTGTGCAGAAATCACTCATCGTTCTCCGCGTTCAAATCCTCAAGCGGGATCGTCTTGCCAGCGGAAACATCATCGTCGCTCTCAACGTCGGTGAGCAGCCGCGCAATCATCTGGGCGATCGCGCGCGCCTCGTCCTTCGAAAATCGGCGGGTTTGAGTGCGGCGGGAAAGCTCGTTCTCGAAATAGATATACGAGACATTGCGGCCTGCGGCGTCGTCGATGGCGAAGGATTCAGTAGACAACCGGATTTGCAGCGGGAGCGTGATCGGCAATTTCGGCATGGGCTCGCCCGCATCGTCTCTCCGAACCCATTTGCGTCCGAACGTCGGCCGCCCGAATTTGTCACGATGAGCCAATATGCAGTCCTGTGCGTCGGTAGGCGGTTACATTATCACGGATTTCTTGAGCCTCACCCCGGCGCCGCTGCCATTTTCGGGGATGAACTCGACGCCAGCGGCTTCAAGAGCACGGCGTAGTGCCGCAAGCGTGGCCGCGTGGGGCTCGCGGGCTCCCCTTTCAAAATCGACGATAGTCCGCAGCGATACATTCGCCGCCTTCGCCAGAGTCTCGCGGGACCATCCGATAAGGGCGCGGGCGGCCCGGCTTTGAGCGTCTGAAATCGCCATCAGAGCATGTTGCACTTTTTATGTTGACAATCGAAGCGCATTGTTGCACTTTAATTGTGTAAATAGCACGTTTGTTGCCAAGGAGCAACCCCATGTCGAAAAACACCGTTTCGGCAAGCGCCACCGGCTTGCCTGATGCATCTTGCCGCGTCGAACAGCTTCAGCGCGAGGCCGCCGTCCTCATCAAGGCGCACGCAATCGCGGACAGGAAAAAGGTTTCCGACCGCACCGCCTCCGTCATCCTCGATATGCGGATGCGCGTCTTGAGTGAAAAGCTGGACGGGATCGAAAGCGCGGCGTCATTCTTTCCCGCGAACAGTGCGACCGGCGCCTTGTTCCAGTTGTCGCTGATCCATTCCATGGCCGACGTGATCCAAAGCTGGATACCGGAGGATTCCGAGCGCGCAGAGGCCGGGACTGAGGCGCGGCAAGCCATCAGTCGCATGTGCTACTCGATCCGGGATTTTATCGTCGCCCAAACCGGAGCGAACCCGGAGGACGGGTGCGGCGACTATTACATGAGCGAGAGTTACAACCCGCACCGGCTGATCGAGGACGCCATTGCTGGAAGGGATGCGGCCGATGAATGAGCCCTGCACCTTTGTCGAGTTCCGGCCAGGGATGCGCCAGTCCCCATTGAAAACCGACTTCGAGGGTGCAAAGACACAATGAGGAAGGACGGAAACATGAAAAAACCGCCGCCAGAAAACAATGATCGCAAGAATTTGCAACACGAAGGCGCGCGTTCGGACCCTGCTCCTAAAGTGCGCCAACCCGGAAAGCCGAAGATGGACGGCGCGGCGCTGAAGGAGGTCACTTCGCATGAATTTAGCGGACCATGTGGAGACTCTTCGGCGTTCCAAAAAGTCAAATTTGTCGCCTTCAGACAGAGCTTTATTAGATCGTCTAGATAAATCCGATTCTAAAGGCTGAAGATCGCCATAGAAATCATCGACTTTGCACGACGCCCGAACAGCGCGAGCCGAAGACGGGCTTTAGCGCGACATCAGTTTGACACAAGCGCCCGCTATCGTTCGTTCAATTCCAAGGCGCGCTCGGATGTACAGCCGCCATGGATCAGGCCCCGCACGGTGAGAACCGACGCGGGGTTTTTCGTTTCCCGAATCGTAAGAACAAATCAGGATTCCATGTCGCGTTCATGTCGCGTGGAGTCGCCGCGCCTCTTTGGAAATCGTTGGAAATCAAGGGAAGTCGCCGCAACACGATGCAACATGAAAAAGCCGCCTATTGGCGGCTGTTTCGAGGCTTAAGTTATTGATTTTTAAATGGTAGCGGAGGAGGGACTCGAACCCCCGACACAAGGATTATGATTCCTCTGCTCTAGCCGGCTGAGCTACTCCGCCCCCGAAGCGCGGCTTTGCCGCGCCCAAAGTGCTTGAAGCGCGGCAAAGCCGCGCCCAAAGTGCTTGAGGCGTGGACGGGCCGCGCTCCAAGTGGGCGGTCTATAGTCCGCCGCCAAGTCGATTGTCAAGAAAGTCGATTGTCAAGAAAGCGCGGCTATTTAATCCGTTCGATCCGCGCGAGGGTGAAAAGGCCGAGCGGCGCGATCCGGCGGCGCTCGACGAGGCGCATGTCGGGGCGGCCGGCGATCCAGTCGCCGAGGATCGCCCAGGGGAATTCCGGGTTCCAGCCGAGCGAGGCCGACTTCTTGCCGAGCCAGGATTCGATCCAGGCGATCGGCCCATTCTCGGCCCCGACATGGTTGACCAGGACGATCTCGCCGCCCGGCTTCACCACCCGCGCCAGCTCGTCCAGCGTCGCCGCCGGATCGGGAACCACCGTCAGCACATAAGGCGCGACCGCCGCATCGAAATGGCCGGCGGGAAAAGCCAGCCGGGTCGCGTCCATCACGCAAAGACCTGCGACCTGAACCAGACTTTCGCGCGCGGCGCGTCCTTGCGCCCGCCGCAGCATCGGCTCGGACAGATCGACGCCGACCACCGAAACGCGCGGGTCGAACATCGGCAGTTCGAGCCCGGTGCCGACGCCGACATCGAGGATCAGGCCGCCCCGCCTCTGCGCGGCCGCGACCACCGCGCGCCGCCCCGGCGCCATGACTGCGGTGAAAGCGAGATCGTAGACCGGCGCCCAGCGGGCATAGGCCTGTTCGACATGCGCATTCTCAAGCTGCGCGATTTCGCGGCGAATTTCGGTCATCCGGCGGCGGCGCGCGGTGTGGGGGCCGCGGGGGTCGCCGTTTCGGCGGCGCGGATGAAGCCGCCGCCCAGCACCCGGGCGCGCGGTTCGACGCTGTCATAGAAAACACAGGCCTGGCCGGGGGCGACGCCGCTTTCGTCATCGACGAATTCGACCCAGATCCGGCCGTCGCGCAGCTCCAGCAGCGCCGGCGCCGGCGGACGGGTCGAGCGCACCCGCACCGCAATCTCGCGGCCCGAACGCGCCGCCTCCTCCAGCCCGCCGGGGCCGATCCAGTTGACGTCGCGCAGCGCCACGCGTCGCGTCGCCAAAGCCGAGCGCGGCCCCACCGTGACCCGCGCCCTGGCCGCGTCGATGCGCACCACGTAAAGCGGCTCGCCGGCGCTCGCCGCCGCCGCGCCGAGGCCGAGGCCCCGCCGCTGGCCGATGGTGAAATGCATCACGCCATTGTGGCGGCCCAGCACGCGGCCGTCCACATGCACGATCTCGCCGGGCTGGGCCGCCTGCGGCGCCAGCTTTTCGACAATGTCGGAATAGCGCCCGGTCGGCACGAAGCAGATGTCCTGGCTGTCCGGCTTGTCGGCGTTGGGCAGGCCGAAACGGCGGGCGTGTTCGCGCACCTCCGGCTTGGTCATTTCGCCGAGCGGAAAGCGCAGCATCTTCAATTGCTCAGGCGTGGTGGCGAACAGGAAATAGCTCTGGTCGCGGTCGGGATCGCGGGCGCGAAACAGCGCGCGGCCGGCGCCGTCCTGGCGCGAGGATATATAATGTCCGGTGGCCAGCGCGTCGGCGCCGAGATCGCGCGCCACATCGAACAGGTCGGTGAACTTCAGTTCCTGATTGCAGGTCACGCAGGGGATCGGCGTCTCGCCATCGGCATAGGATTGCGCGAAGGCGTCGATGACCTTGTCGCGGAACCGCGTCTCGTAATCGAGGACATAATGGGGAACGCCAAGCAGAGCGGCGGCCTGGCGGGCGTCGTAAATGTCCTGGCCGGCGCAGCAGGACCCCGGCCGGTGCTCGGCCGCGCCCTGGTCGTAGAGCTGCATGGTGACGCCGATCACGTCATAGCCCTGCTCCTTGAGCAGGGCCGCGACCACCGAGGAATCGACGCCGCCCGACATGGCGACGACCACGCGACAGCCTTCCGGCGCTCCCGGCAGGTCGAGACTGTTGAGAGGCTCGGAACCAGCATTCATCACAGCGGAATCCCGCGAAACATCTTCGGCGCGCCGCGCGCCATGGCGACCCGCGCGCCAAGCTTTCTTCAATAGGCCGTCGCTTGCGGCTTTTCAATGAAATTGGCGCCGAAGCGGAATCCCGCCTTCGGCAAGGACCATGCTCGGCGATGGATTGGCTCGGCGACGGATTGGCTCGGCGGCGAATTGGCGCGCCGGCGGCGCCAAGATGGTTAACGCCGTCTTGGGTTCTGTTTCGAAGCAGGACAATTTAGCCGTCCCGCTAAGACTTTGGCAAGAAACTAACGTCCAAACAACGATTTACTAACGTTCAGCTTAGGCGTTTCTTAAATCCGTCGCGCTAAGGTCTTCCCACAGAGCGAAACGCCCCGCAGCCGCCTTCGGAGGCCTGGCAAGGGGTGGGGGCGCTCCAGTCCGGGTTCTTTGCGTAAGTGAGTGTTCAGCATGTCCGAGCCCCACCGTCCGAGGGTCAAATATGTCATCGGGCCCGATGGCAGTCCGTTGACTGTCGCCGATCTTCCCCCGCCCTCGACCAAAAGGTGGGTCATCCGACGCAAGGCGGAAGTCGTCGCCGCCGTGCGCGGCGGGCTGCTTTCGCTGGAGGAAGCCTGTAGCCGCTATACGCTGACGGTGGACGAGTTCCTGTCCTGGCAGATGTCGATCGATCAGCACGGGCTCGCCGGCCTGCGCACGACCCGCCTCCAGCAATATCGCATGTAAGACCGAGCGATACATAAATCATATGAAAGCGCCGGCCCTGTGGGCCGGCGTTGCTATTTCAGCTTTTCGCTCGTCCTGGCGTCGCCTTTTTCGCCGGCCTTGTGGTGATGATGTTCGATGGCTTCCGCGAGTTGCCGCCGCTCGAAACCCAGAACGATGAAAATCGCGATTCCCAGCGGGATGAGCAAATAGAGCAGGCGAAACAGCAGCAGCGCAGCGAGAACCCCGTCATGCGGCGCGCCCGGCATGCTCTTGAGAAAGACCAGTTCGAACACGCCCAATCCGCCCGGCGCATTGGAGGCCAGAGCGGCGGAAAAGGATATGATGAAGACCGCGACGACGACCAGGAAGCCAGGATTGCCGGTCTGCGGCAAGGCATAAAAGATGATGCCGGCGGCCCCGAGAATCTCCGCCGGCGCCGCGATCAACTGCCGCAAGACGATTCCCGGTCGCGGATAGGAGATCTGCACCCCGAAGAAGGAGAGCGTCGGCAGTTTGATCAAGGCGCCGGCGACATAGACCGCGACCGCGCCAAGACAGGCGACGCCGAGGATTCGCCCGGTCGAGGGATCGGTGAGGAAGGCGGGCAGAAAATCGTCGAGCTGGGCCAGCGCGTTCGGCCGCGCCATCAGCGCATAGCCGCCGACCAGCAATTCGCCCAGCACGAAAGTGAGCGAGCAAATGGCGACGAGCACCGCGACCTGCGCGGCGCTCAGCCCCTTGGTCGCATAGGCGCGATAGCGCACCATCGCGCCTGAAAACACCGACGCGCCGATATTATGGGACAGAGCATAAGTGGTGAAGGAACAGGCTGCGATGAACCGCCACGATATGTGACGCACATCGAGATGCAGCAAAGCAATCCAGTCGTAATAGGCCAGGGCGACATAGGCCACGACCGTCGCCCCGAAAGCCAGAAAATAGCGATGGGGCGGGATCGCCTTGAAGGCGGCGATCAGACCGGGGCCCAGAGATTGGCCGCGAAACTCGCGAAACAGCAGCCAGAACGACACCAGAACCGCGACGAAGCCGAGAGCGGGCCAGAAATAGTCGAGATTGCGCTTGACGAAATCCATCCGGGCCCTTGCGACGCTCGAACGCCGACGCCCCGTTCAGGCGACCGCCTGCGCTTTCCTTTGCTACAGGCGGCGACCGAGCGCAAGCCCGGATTGGCGGCGGGCGGACGCGGCCCTCAGGCCCGCGCCCCGCGCAAAACACCGAAGGCGGAGACCTCGCGCGCGATTTCGCCCGGCGAAGGGGTCTTGTCGCGTCCTTCGAGGGCCTGCGCCTTGTTCAGCTCCTCGCAGGCCTGATCATAGAGCGCCTTGGCCTCGTCGAGCTGACCCTTCAACTCGTCGGCGGAATGGATGAGATTATCGCGCCGCGCGCGGGCCGCCTTCGCATAGGTCGAATAGGCGTAATGAGCGACGTCCTTGATCCCCGACTTCTGCTCCTCCGAGGCGATCTCGCGATCGAGCTCGGCAGCCATGCGATTGAATTCGGCGATCATCATTTCGATTTGCGACAGGCGGCGGCGCTTCTCCTCCACCTGGAACCGTTTTAAACGGACAAGCGTATCCCGCGACTTCATCACGACAAACTCCACGAACGCAGGCTGAAAGAATCCTTCAACCACCAGACAGTTTTTTCCGCGAGACGAGGCGACAATGCCCGATGGAGGTTGCCTTTTCGTTACCCGCGCCCCGCTTGAACGCGATTTCGCCAAGATTCTTGCGATCCGGCCCGATTTCGCCCCTGGCGCTAAAACTTCGTTAACCGCCATGATTAACACTCCTTTCCAGGCTCCCCTCCCGACGCCTTCGGGCGCGAAGGGGAGCGGAGGAGCGCGCCGCCGGCGCTGGGACCGTCGGGACGCTTTTCCACCGGTTTTTTTTCTTGCGAACGAGTAACTTGCGCAAACTTGCGAAAATGCCGCCGAAGCCCCTTGCCAGAGGGAATCAGACTTTGTTAACCATTCGGCGTTAAGCGTTTTCGGAAATGATTTGCGTGGGCGCTCGTCTTGGGTCGATGCCCGGCCGTGATCCCGGTCGCGCCTGAGATCCGCGTCGCATCTCCTTGGGGCGGGTGAGGACTTCACATGCGCGTATTATTGATCGAAGACGACAGCGCCACCGCGCAAAGCATCGAATTGATGCTCAAGTCCGAGAGTTTCAACGTCTATACGACCGATCTCGGCGAAGAGGGCATCGATCTCGGCAAGCTCTACGACTACGACATCATCCTGCTGGACCTGAACCTGCCGGACATGTCGGGCTATGAAGTCCTGCGCCATCTCCGCGTCGCCAAGGTCAAGACGCCGATCCTGATTCTGTCCGGCCTCGCCGGCATCGAGGATAAGGTCAAGGGCCTCGGCTTCGGCGCCGACGACTATCTCACCAAGCCTTTCCACAAGGACGAGCTGGTCGCCCGCATTCACGCCATCGTCCGCCGCTCCAAGGGCCATGCCCAATCGGTCATCGCCACCGGCGATCTGGTCGTCAATCTCGACCAGAAGACGGTCGAGGTCGGCGGCGTCCGCGTGCATCTGACCGGCAAGGAATATCAGATGCTGGAGCTGCTCTCGCTGCGCAAGGGCACCACGCTCACCAAGGAAATGTTCCTCAACCACCTTTATGGCGGCATGGACGAGCCCGAACTGAAGATCATCGACGTCTTCATCTGCAAGCTGCGCAAGAAACTCGCCAACGCCAGCGAAGGCCGCAATTATATCGAAACCGTCTGGGGCCGCGGCTATGTCCTGCGCGAGCCCTCCGACGCCGACCAGCGAATCACCGCCTGATCCCGCGAATCGATCCCATGAAAAACCCCGCTGGCGAAGCGGGGTTTTTTGCTGGCGCGCGGCCGAATGCGACGGCGATCAGGCGAACAGGCCGACGTCCTCGAATTTTTCCTGCATCGAATTGCGGTCGAATGGCTTCAACAGCACGTCGTCGGCGCCGGCGCGAAGCGCCCGCCCGATCGCCATTTCATCGTTTTCCATCGCGCAATAGATGATCTTCGTTTCCTTGCCGCCGGGCATGTTGCGAAGCGTGCGCAGGAAATCCAGGGTTTCGACCCTCGTTCGCCCGGCATCGACAAGGATCACATCGGGCATCGAGCGCTCGCAGCGTTCAAGCGCCTTGGCGTGGCCAGCGACCTCCTCGCTCTGGAAGCGCAACATGCCGAGAATGCGGCCCGCCACCATGCGGATCACAGCCGAATTATCGACGACCAGTCCCCGTTTCATAGGAATTCCCCCGAGCCCCTTGTTCAGACCCGCCTCGACAGACAGAGCGCGACGCCTGAGGCAGGATTATGCCGCCCGCCCCTGAACAAAGAGCTAATAAATTCCGACCCTTCCCGAACGTCAGGCGCCTTTTTGCCCCGCCAGCCAGCGTTCGGCCTCCAGCGCGGCCATGCAGCCCAGCCCGGCCGCCGTCACCGCCTGCCGGTATTTATCGTCGGCGACGTCGCCCGCCGCGAACACGCCCTCGATATTGGTGGCGGTCGAATCGGGCGCGGTCTTGATATAGCCGTTGCTTTTCAGCTCGAGCTGGCCGGCGAAAATTTCCGTCTGGGGCTTGTGGCCGATGGCGATGAAGACCCCGTCCACCGGAATCGTGTCCAGCGCGCCGGTCCTCACGTTCTTGACCCGCACGCCCTCGACCGAGCGCGGATTCTCGCTGCCGGTGATCTCGTCGATCACGCAGTCCCAGCGCACTTCGACATTATGCCGGGCGAACAGGCGCTCCTGGAGGATGCGCTCCGAGCGCAGCGAATCGCGGCGATGGATGAGCGTCACGTGCGAAGCGATATGGGAGAGGTAAAGCGCCTCCTCGACCGCCGAATTGCCGCCGCCGACCACCGCGACCTTCTTGCCGCGGAAGAAGAATCCGTCGCAGGTCGCGCAGGCCGAGACGCCAAAGCCCTTGAACTTTTCCTCACTCTCTTCGCCGAGCCATTGCGCCTTGGCGCCGGTGGCGACGATCAGCGCGTCGGCGGTGTAGACCTGCTCCGAATCGCCGGTCAGGCGGAACGGCCGCTGGCCCAGCTCGACCTTGACAATATGGTCGCTGACCAGATGCGCCCCGACATGTTCGGCCTGGGCGCGCATCTGCTCTATCAGCCAGGGGCCCTGAATCGGCTCGGCGAATCCGGGATAATTCTCGACATCGGTGGTGATCATCAATTGCCCGCCGGCGTCGAAGCCCGAGATCAGGATCGGATTGAGCATGGCGCGGGCGGCGTAAATGGCGGCGGTATAGCCGGCCGGGCCGGAGCCGATGACGACGACTTTGGCGTGAAGGGGCGACATTTCGTTCGACATGGGGTCTCCGGGACGGGCGCGGTGAATCTGCGCAGGAGATAAGCCAAAGCCCGGCTTTCCTCAAGGCGCCGCGCGAGCGAGCGGCGTTCGGTCCCCGTGGTGAAGAGCGACGCCCGGCTTCCACGGATCGGTGACGCTATCGGGCGGGACGCGGTCTTGGACCGAAGGACAGGTTTCCGAGGATGAGCGATCGAAGGCGCAAGGGCAAGGAACGCCACGACCGGAAATTCAGCGGCGACTGAATAGCCCAGTCTTTTCGACGGTTTGCGGACCTTCAAAAGACTAAGACGCGGAATAATCCAACTCGAAGCTTAACCGGCGGCACTGAGGGGAACGTCGTCAATCCTGGATCAAGCCGGATCGATGCAAAATTGTATCCCGGGAGCGGGATTGGCGCTGTCGAGATGATAAGCCGCTTCGTCCGTATTCCGCATATTTTCGTCTGCTTCGACGCCTCCGCGGATAGGGCGCTAAAGCCAGACTTGATCATTTTGCAAAAAACTGAACACGAAGTGGGGTCATGATGGATCAAGGGCGCCTATCCCTCCTATAAGCTCGTGGGCTTGCGCCATACATTTTTCGGAACGCCCGGCTAAATTGCGCCTGATCGGAAAACCCCACGCTTTGCATGATTTCCGCGATGGATTGGCGGGAGCGCGCGACCTCCGCCAGGTGGCGTGCGGCAGTTTTCAGGCGAAGCTCCCGCAGGTAACCGCTGACGGTCAGGCCTTCCACCTGAAACAATTCCTGCAGCCTCCGTACCGACAGGCCAGCAGCCAGGGCGGCCTCGACGATGGAAAGATCGGGGCGATGGAGATTCTCCCCCAGGAAGATTTTGGCGCGTTGAAGGGCGAAGGCCGATGACAGACTGCAAGGGGCGGCGCCGGTGGAAATTTGCGTCAGCGCCGCGCCGGCAATGTCGAAACCGCTGCGAACAAGCCGGTTGATCGTGTAATCCTTCAAGTCGCCGGCGCGGAGCGCAAGGTCTTGCCAAAACCGCTGAGCTATAAATCCAGCTGGCTCGGCGCCATGGACCGGAATGGCCGTCAGGGTGCGAAGATTGCCGAGTGAAGCCTCGACCATTTGGCGATCAGCCATGACGACAAGCGCTTCGAAGGATCCCGGCGTCAAGATTTCGTATGGCCGCACGCTCTCATAGAGGCAAAAATCGCCGGCGCGAAGCACGGCGTGTCGGCCGTCCTGAGTTACATGGCATTCGCCGGACAGGACGATGTTGATCAGCGCGGTTTCGCGGTCCGCGCAGCGGATGCGTTGCGGCGTCCGGGAAAGATGCTGGTTGGCGCTGCGCACCTGGGCGAATGTCACGCCCTCGTATGCTCGCAAGGACAGGGTGCCGGAAAAGGCGCGCTCCGCTGGGATATCGCTGGGCCGTCGCATTTCGACCCCAGCCAGATGGTCTCCGACCATATCCTGCCAATGCCGCAATCTTCGGCTTACGGGAATCGACGCGCTGTCAAAAAAAACGTCTGTCCGAGGCATCAAGAGCCCTCCCGTTTGCATTTTTCTCGACAGAACGCCGGCAAACCGCGTCTGCGGTCAAGCTTTTCCGCGTCTAAAAACAAAATGGCTTCTCCGTCTCGTTTAATATCGTCCATGCGTCCGTTCGGACGCCGCGGATAGAGCCAGCCGAGAATAAACGGCGATGGGAGCGAAAACATGCATTTGGCTTATTTGGCTGTTGGCGGTAGCGTCTGTCTTTCAATCGCCCTGATCGAGGCGTGGCTTATTGTTGCGCATTTCTCAAGCGAAGATGGCCCCGTGGCGAAGCTTATTCCGGGCGGAAAAGATCTTCTGCGGTCGCACATAGATTACCTGATGATGGCGCAATTTCTATTCGTCTTCTATGGTTTGTTCAGGTTCATGTCGTTGACACCTCCGTGGTGGGTCATTGTCACAATCTGTTTCGGTTCGTTTTTCAATCCCTTCGCCTTCCTCGTGCGCGCCGTGAAGCCGGCCTATTTGAAAGCGCCGCCCATTCTATTCAAAGCCATGCTGACCGTGAGTTGCATCGCCACGACAGTGGGATATGGCGCTACCGCGTGGATGCTCGCCAGCGCGGCGGTCAGCGGTCCCTGACGTGGCGCTTTAGCCCGCCACTGCTGCGTCCTGCCGATAGCGCGCGAGGCCACAAAGTGTGACGCGCCATCTGTTGAAGGGGCGAAGAAAGCGTCAGCGTTGGGTTGGGAATATTGGCGTGGCGCGCCCGACCGTCCCCAGACGGAAAATTCAAACTCGGAGACGGCCTGACTTCAGTTCCACGTCCTCGCATTCGCCCAGAATGCCCTGCCGCAGCGCGACAAGAACCAGTTCGATGTCGGACGCGACGCCAAGCTTGGCTTTGATGAGATAACGCGTGTTCGCCACCGTTTTCGGGCTGACGTGAAGAATTTCGGCGATGTCGTCGGTCGATTTTCCCGCCAGCAGCAGGCGTAAAATCGCGAATTCCCGCGGCGTCAGCACGTCCGTTGCGGCCGGCGTGTCGGCGACGCGGCTCAACGCAAGCTCGTGATCGATGTCGGCGCTGAGCGCGATCCTGCCGCTCAATACGTCGAAGGCGGCCCGCGCCAGCGCTTCCGGGGGACTGCTTTTCGTGACATAGCCCTTTGCCCCGGCGCGGATCGCCTGCACGGCATAGGCGGCGTTCTGGTGCATGGTGAACACCAGAATGCGCGCGACGGGATCCCATTGCCGAATGCGCTTGATGGCTTCAATGCCGCCAAAGCCTGGCATGGTCAGATCCATGATGACGAGATCGGGACGCGTCTCCTTGTAAAGGCGATAGGCCTCGGCTCCGTCATTCGCCTCGGCGACGATTTTCAGTCGCTGCTGTTTCTGCAATAGCGAACGAAATCCTTCCCGCACGATCACATGATCGTCGACGAGCATGATCGTTGCGGCGTCCATCACGCCGCGTCTTTATTTTTTTGTTTTGACGCGTTGTCTTCACGCGAACCGGATTTTGCTCCGCTCGAAAACGCTCCCGTCTCGCCTGGGCCGGCCAGGACAGGCGGGACGGGTATTTGGGCGCGGAGCACGAGCCCGCTCGGGCGCGCGGCTTCAATGCTCAAATTTCCGCCGAGCGCGGCGATGCGCTCGCGCATGCCGAGCAGGCCCATACCGGAGGTGGCGGCAAAATCGGCCCCCGCTTTGCCGTCGTCATCGACGGTGAGCTCCATATTCGCCGGCTGGCTTGCCTCGCCCGGCTCGTGCAGGCAAAGGCGAAGGGTGACCCGCGACGCCTGCGCATGTTTGGCGGCATTGGTGATGGCTTCCTGCGCAATTCTGAACAGGCTCGCCGCGAAATCCAGCGAAAGCTTGTCGATTTCGCCGGAGAGTTCGATGGAAAAACGCGTTCGGCCGCCGCTACGCGCATTCCATCCGGCGACAAGCCCTTCAAGGCTCGCGGCGAGGCCCAGCTCCTCGATTTCGGGCGGGCGCAGCCGCAATAAAGCGCCGCGCAAAACCTCCATCATATGGGCGGCCGTCCCGGCGATGCTTTGACACTCGGGGGTCAGCGCCGGATATTTTTCCCGCGCGGTCTGGCCCGCCGACGTCGCGAGGGCGCTGATCGCGGCAAGGCACTGCCCGAATTCGTCGTGCAGCTCGCGCGCGAGATGGCGCCGTTCCTCGTCCTGCACCGCGATCAGCTGCTGCGTCAACGCATTGCGCTCGGCGAGCGCCGTCTCGAGGCCGCCGGCAAGAGCGTTAAAGACCCGGCCGACCGCCGAAAGCTCGGCGAGATCGAAGCGCGGCAGACGCGCCGAAAGGTCGCCTGCGGCAAGACGCTCAAGACCGGCGCGGATCACCCGTGTCGGCCGCAATGCATTGGCGAGCGTCGCATAAACCATCAGGCAAAGCCCGGAGAGAACGACGGCCATGATGGCGGCGAGACGGCTCGTCTCCCGCCAGCTTTGTCCGATCAGGCTTTGGCGATCGATCGACGCCACGGCCTCGCCTCGCGCTTCGCCACGGAAAAGCACGGGACTGGCGGATTCGCGGCCGGTATTGAAAAAGCGCTGGTAGAGTTTGGCGAAGAGCGGCGGAGCGTCGCCGTCGCCGGGCGCCGCGCCGCCGCACAGCCGTTGAAGAATTTCGCCAGTGGGCGCACGAAAAGCAATGCAAATGCCTGGCGCCATGACCGCCGGAGCGATCCTTTGCAAGTCAGGGGGCCGAACGGGAGCGTTCCTGTTCCAGTTGATCTGCTCCTCCTGCAACGCGATGTCCCTGGCGACTATTCCGGCGATCCAATCCGCTCGCGCCCCTGCGGAACGATTGGTCTCGAACAGAACGTAAGCTGCGGCGGCGAGGAAACAGAAAGCCGCCAGAAAGGCGATGCGCAGGCCGAGCCGAAATTTCAGATCGAGGCCAAAGGCCTTTCTTGTTCGATTTAAGGGAAACAGGGCTGTTGACGCGGAAAGGCTTATCCGAGTCGGCTGCTCTTCGCTTGAAAAGGCTTCTGACGCGAACATGGGCGAACACCTTTGCGAAAGCAGTGCATTCAACGGCGCGAGCGACGTGTAATTTAGAAGCAAATGCCGCCCGTTGGAAGCGCTGGCCGGAGGATCGGGCAATTTGCCCGGCCCTGGCCGGGACCAACTCGCTTTCCGGGCGCCCGACTTGTCGCGCAATGTGGCGGCGAAACAACGGGGATTTGCACATGCGCCAATATCTACTTCCAGTGCTGACTTCGTGCCTTTGGCTGGCGCCGGCTTGTGGCAAGGCCGAGGACGGCGGCGCAAAGGCGCAAGGCGCCGCCGTGGCGGTGGTCGATTTCGACTATAGCGACACTTCAGGCGAGGAGCGGGATCAGCGCATGGAGCATGAGGCGCGGCTTGGCGTCTTTATGAGCGCCCTCAGAAGCGATCTGGCGAAACGCGCAAGATTTCGGGTCGTCACGCCGATCTGCGGCGCCGAACCATGCAAGCCCGCGTCCCTGGGGGATGGCAGTCTCCTGGTCGCGGCGCGCGCCGCCGGCGCGGACATCGTGCTCGTCGGAGGCGTCCACAAGATGAGCACCCTCGTGCAATGGGCGCGGGTCAATGCGATCGACGTGAGGAGCGGGCGGGTTTTGTTCAGCAAGCTGTTTACCTTCCGCGGTGACACGGATGAAGCCTGGCGCCGGGCCGAACGCTTCATCGTGCAGGAAGTGACCGCCCTGCCGCCTTCGTAAGAGCTGCCGGCGCTTCCAATCGCAGATGCAAAATGGAGCCTCCAATGCAAAATAGATTCTTCTTTCGCCGCCGGCTGCTGCTCGCTGTCGCCGTCTTGTCATGGGGCGGAGCGTCCCTGGCTTTCGCCGCAAGCGGAGATCCGTCGCCGATCAAAATCGCGGTCTTCAATTTCGAGATCGACGATTTTAGCGCAGGCGCCGGGATCGCGGGCAATGCCGCCGCCGACCTGGAGCATTTGGACCAAGCCACGAGCCAGGCGCGGCGTCTGCTTGCAGAATCGGGACGCTATAGTCTCGTCGATGTCGCCCGCGCCCAAGGCGACAGCGTGGCGGCGCGCGAGCTGCGCCAATGCAATGGCTGCGAAGCCGCCATAGCGCAAAAACTTGGCGCCGATCAATCCTTTGTTGGCGTGGTGACAAGGATCAGCAGGACGGAATTCACGGTCCGGTTTCAGATTCGCGACGCGCGGACCGGCGCCGTCATCGCCAGCAAGGCGACCGATCTTCGGCTGGGAGCGGACTATGCCTGGAGCCGAGCAGCGGCGTCGCTGATCAAGGACCGCCTGCTCAACGACTCCTAGAGCGACGCGAGAAACAGCGGACGCCGGCTCTTCGCAAAAGCGCGGCCAAATCAAGGGCTTTAGGGACGTTCGCGATTCGGTCCTGTCGCGGAAGGCTCTAGATCATAAAGACAGAATCTTCTAATTTCGCGGAGTGTGCAATGCTGGGAATTTTTGGCGCGCATGCGCAGGATTTTCTGTTCTGGTTTGTGGTCCTGACGGTCCCGGTCTTCGTGGTTCCGCTGACTTTGACGCCGATGACATGGGCGCGGATTTTTCAGTGGCGGCTCCCTGAAGACCCCGACCTCGCCTTTTATTTCGGGCGCTGTCTCGGCGCCCTGGCCGTCGCGATCGAATATGTCTTGTGGCGGGGAAGCCGCAACGTCACGATCGCGCCCGTCGCCGTCGGCGCCATGGGCATTCTCTGCGCGATCATGGTCGCGGTTCATATCGATGGCGCGATACGCAAGATTCAGCCCTGGACCGAAACCGCGGAAATCGCCTTCTGGCTCGCGGCCACGATCGGATGCGTCCTGTTCTATCCCGTCGGATGAGCGAACGAGGCGGGGCGTGCGTCAACTCGGGAGTGGATCCCCTTCGGGCGAAGGCAGTAATAGCTTGAAGAAAATCGAGAAAGTCATTTTGGCGAGGGATTCCGATCGGTGTCGATCGGGATCCGGCGACCAATCGCAATCGTCCATTGGTTCAATATGTCCACGCGGAAAAGGTCGGAGTTCCGTGGTCCTGCTGGTTTGCGATCCAAACGTTGGCATGAACAGCAATATGCCATGGAGATCGGCAACGGCGGGAGCTTGGCCTTTCCTGTCAACGCCGATGGTCCCCTTTAAGCCATTCATCGACGCGCAGGGGAAGTTTGGCGAGCGACAGCTCAGGGTCAATGGACTAAACCGCTTTCGCGGTAGGGGCGGCGAGAAGCGGCGAGATTCGTGATCGTGCAATTCCTGAGGCGACGCGGCTGACCTGTCTCAAAATCGTGGGGTTCAACCCCATGCGAGACAGGAGCTTTCGCGATGATCGACAAGCCAAACAGCCCATTGCGCCAGCGCATGACCGAGGACATGACGGCGCGCCGCTTCACCGAGAAGGTCCAGAAGGACTACATCCGCCACGTGCGGAACTTCGCGGTCTTTCTCCGCCGTTCGCCGGACGCCGCCACGGCCGAGGACGTTCGGCTCTTCCAGCTGCATATGGCCAATCGGCAGATCGGCGCGCCGACCATCAACGCCGCCGTCGCCGCGCTGCGGTTCTTCTTCAACGTCACGCTCGAACGGCCTGAACTCGCCCGCCATCTCGCTGGCGTGCATAAGCCGCGCAGGGCGCCGGTGGTGCTGAACCAGGAGGAGGTGGCCCGCCTCCTCGAAGCCGCGCCCGGCCTCAAGTACAAGGCCGCCTTCGGCGTCGCCTATGGCGCGGGATTGCGCGTCTCCGAGGTCGTGGCGCTCAAGGTGTCGGACATCGACAGCAAGCGCATGACCTTGCGGGTCGAGCAGGGCAAGGGTCAGCGCGACCGCTATGTCATGCTCTCGCCGCAACTGCTCGAATGGCTGCGCGACTGGTGGCGGGCGGCGCGGCCCCAGGCCTGGCTGTTTCCCGGGCAGAACCCGGTCAACCCGATGTCGGCGCGCCAGTTGAGCCGCGTTGTGCGCGAAACGGCGCGGACAGCTGGCATCGCCAAGCGCGTGTCGCCCCACACCCTGCGGCACAGCTTCGCCACCCATCTGCTCGAACAGAACGTCGACATCCGCGTCATCCAGGTCCTGCTCGGACACGCCAAGCTGGAGACGACGGCGCTTTACACCCGCGTCGCCGTCAACACGATCCGCGACGTCACCAGCCCGCTGGAAAAGCTCACCGCGAACCTCACCGGGCGCGCGCCGCCCG
Organism: uncultured Pseudomonadota bacterium; assembly: GCA_963704565.1. Lineage (GTDB taxonomy): Bacteria > Pseudomonadota > Alphaproteobacteria > Rhizobiales > Beijerinckiaceae > Rhodoblastus. The sequence goes on along the minus strand of OY969917.1, from coordinate 3,218,195 downwards.
TTTGACGCACGCCGCATGCCGCGGCCTCATCTTGAAGTCGCCGACATTTTTCACGCCCATGGCGCGGACTGGCGCAAGGCCAACGCCGGTCATGTCAGCCTCGCCCAATTGAAGGCGATGTCGGCGATCGAAAACTGCCGCACCTCCGCGCTCGGCGGTCATGTCGAGCGCTGCGAGGACTGCGCGCATACGCGCATCTCCTATAACTCCTGCCGCAACCGCCATTGTCCCAAGTGTCAGGCCGCCGCCGCCCGACAATGGCTGGCAGAACGAGAAGCCGAACTGCTGCCGGCTCCCTATTTCCACGTCGTCTTCACCGTGCCGGCCGCGGTCGCGGCGATCGCTTTCCAGAACAAGGCCGTCGTCTACGATCTGCTGTTCAAGGCGGCGGCCGAGACCCTGACCACCATCGCCGCCGATCCCAAACATCTCGGCGCCCGCATCGGCCTCACCGCCGTCCTGCACACATGGGGCTCGGCGCTGACCCATCATCCCCATGTCCACATCATCGTTCCCGGCGGCGGCCTGTCGCCGGACGGATCGCGCTGGATCGCCTGCAAGCCGGGCTTTTTCCTGTCGGTGCGCGTGCTCTCGCGCTTGTTCCGGCGGCTGTTCCTCGAAGGTCTCGCCACGCTGAACGCCGCCGGCCGCCTCACCTTCTTCGGCGATCTGGCGCCGCTCGCCGACAGAGAGGCTTTCGCCGCAGCCCTCGCGCCTTTGCGTCGCTCCGAATGGGTCGTTTACGCCAAGCGGCCCTTCGCCGGTCCAAAGGCTGTGCTCGCCTATTTGTCGCGCTATACCCATCGGGTCGCCATCTCGAACTCCCGGCTCATCGCGCTCGACGACGCGGGCGTCACCTTCAAATGGAAAGATTATCGGATCAAGGAAGGCGACCAGCTCAAGACCATGACGCTCGACGGGCCTGAGTTCATCCGCCGGTTTCTCATGCACGTGCTGCCAAGCGGCTTCCACCGCATCCGCCACTACGGCCTGTTCGCCAGCGCGGCGCGAGCCCGCAACATCGAGCGCGCCCGCGCGTTACTGGCCGTCGCCGAGACCCCGCCGCAACAACAGCCCGAGACGGATGGCGACGCCGATCCCGTTGACGGCGCGCACAAATGCCCCTGCTGCGGCGGCCGGATGATCATCATCGAAACGTTTGAAGGCGTGCGCCCCGCGCCGCCGGCCTCGCCCTGTCGGATCAGGATCGACACCTCATGACCATGACCCCACTTCCCGCTCCCCAGTTCTGCTTGCCTTCGCCGCCGACCTCGTTCTGGCCCGGGCGCGCCGCGCCCGAAACGCCCGCCCAAAGCTGCTTCAGCCCCATGACCTTCGGAAAAATCTACGCGCGGATCGCCCAAATCGCCTCCTCGCCGCACGTCACACCGTCAAATACCGGCGCCAAAGCGCAAAACAGACGCCCCGTTGCCCTGACCGCCGTCTTCAAATCCCCATAGCGAGCCTCGCGGCAACGGAGCCTTTCCGGCCCGCGGTTTCCTCCTTCGGAGGCTTTCGGTCGCCGGCCCCGCGCCGACCCGATCACGCGTGTGGGGGCCGGCGACCGAAACCCTTCACATGAGCACGCGTTCGATTGCCCCCCGGAACGACCGTTGACGGCATTGCCGCGGCCATTGGGAAGAAAGCTCGAAAGGCGCCTTCGGGTCTCATGCGGCTCGCGGAACCCCCGTGTGACGGCGGCGAATGTCAGAATTCGATGACGAGTTCCTTCGCGCGCGCTTAAGCTCGCAGGAACGGCCGCCTAGTCCACCCAGTCGAACGACCGCCGCACCGCCTTGCCCCAGGAGGCGTACAGCTTTTCCCGCAAGCCGTCATCCATTCCCGGAAACCAGCGGCGGTCCACGGCCCAGTTTTCCTCGATGTCGGCGGTCGAGCGCCAAAAACCGATCGCGAGTCCGGCAGCGTAGGCCGCGCCAAGCGCCGTGGTCTCGATGATTTTCGGCCGCACCACCGGCGCATTCAAAATATCGCTCTGGAACTGCATCAGCAGCTCGTTGACCACCATGCCGCCATCGACCCGCAGCTCCTTCATCGCCACGCCCGATTCCCTGACCATCGCGTCGAGCACGTCGCGCGTCTGGTAGGCGGTGGCTTCCAGCGCGGCGCGAGCGATGTGGCGCTTGTCGGCGAAACGGGTCAGGCCGGCGACGATTCCGCGCGCGTCCGCCCGCCAATAAGGCGCATAGAGGCCGGAAAAGGCCGGCACGAAATAGACATCGCCATTGTCGGGCGCGCGCGCCGCCAAAGCTTCGATCTCGCCCGCCGATTCGATCAGGCCGAGATTGTCGCGCAGCCATTGCACCAGGGCGCCGGCGATCGCCACCGATCCTTCCAGCGCATAGACCGGCTTTTCCGCGCCAAGCTTGTAGCCAAGCGTGGTCAGCAGGCCGGATTGCGACGGAAAGGGCTTTTCGCCGGAATTCATCAGCAGGAAACAGCCGGTGCCATAAGTATTCTTGGCCTGACCGGGCCGCAGACAGGCCTGGCCGAGCAGCGCCGCGTGCTGGTCGCCGAGCAGGCCGGCGAGCGGAACGCCGGCCAGAGGGCCGCCCGCCGCGCCAAAAATTTCGCTGGACGATCGAATTTCCGGCAAAGCCGCGCGCGGCAGGTCGAAGGCGGCGAGCAATTCGTCGTCCCAGTCCAAAGTCGCCAGATTCATCAATTGGGTGCGCGAGGCGTTGGTGACGTCGGTGACATGGCGTCCGGTCAGGCACCAGGCGAGCCAGCTGTCTATTGTGCCGAAGAGAAGCTCGCCCTTTTCGGCGCGGCGGCGCGCCTTTGGCAGATGGTCGAGCAGCCAGCGCCATTTCAATGCGGAAAAATAAGTCGCCAGCGGCAGGCCGGTCTTGGCGCGGAAACGGTCCGCCCCGCCCTGTCGCGCCATTTCCGCGACCAGATTTTCCGTGCGCGCATCCATCCACACAATGGCGTTGTGAATCGGGCGCCCGGAGTCGCGTTCCCAGATCACGGCGGTCTCGCGCTGATTGGTTATGCCCACAGCGGCGAGGTCGGACGGGCGCAAATCCGCGCCGTTCAGCGCCTCGGAAATCACCTGGCAGACAGCGCGAAAAATTTCCTCCGGGTCGTGCTCGACCCATCCGGGCCGGGGAAAGATCTGACGATGTTCCTTTTGGGCGCTGGCGACCAAAAGGCCGGCGCGGTCGAAGACGATGAAGCGGGTGCTGGTCGTTCCCTGGTCGATCGCCCCGACATATTTTGTCATTTCCCCTCCCCCGCCAGAAAAGCTTCGAGCGCGGCGGCCTGCGCGGCGCTCGCGCGCAGGCCGAGCTTGCTCCGCCGCCACAAAATATCGTCCGCCGTGCGCGCCCACTCCTGCCCGGTCAGATATTCGACCTCCGCCTCGCTCAGGCCGATGCCGAAGTCGCGCCCAAGGTTCTCGCACCGGCGCGCCGCGCCCAGAAATTTTCGCGCCAGCGTCCCGTAAGCGCGCGCCATGCGCCGCGCCTCGGCGGCGGAAAGAAAGGGATAAGCCGCCGCCAATTCCCGCTCGAAAGTTGCGAGATCGCCACGGGGAAAATCGCCGCCGGGAAGGCTTTTCGATGCGGTCCAGGCGCCGCCGCGCGGGCCGAGGCGCGCGGCGGCGCGATCCACGACCTGTTCGGCGACGCGCCGGTAAGCCGTCAGCTTGCCGCCAAGAATGGCGATCAGCGGCGCGCCCGCAAAATCCGCCTCCTCCAGCGCATAATCGCGGCTCGCCCTGGCGGCCTTGCCGCTCCCGTCATCCTTGAGCGGCCGAACCCCGGAAAAGGACCAGACCGCATCGGCGCGCGTCACGCCGCGCGCCAGAAAAGCGCTCGCCGCGCGGCAGAGATAGTCGGTTTCCTCGGTCGAAATCGCCGCCTTTTCCGGCGCCTCCGCCTGATCGACATCGGTCGCGCCGATGAGCGTGAAATCGTCCTGAAAGGGAATCGCGAAGACCACGCGCCCGTCGCCAGCCTGGAATAGAAAGGCCGCGTCGCCGCCGAACAGTTTTTTCGTCACGATATGGCTGCCGCGCACCAGCCGCAGGCGTGGCGGATTCTTTTGCCCAATCGCGCCGCGCATAAAAGTTTCCGCCCAAGGGCCGGCGGCGTTGACCACCAGACGCGCGGCGACTTCGCGTTCGACGCCGGAGCCGGCGTCGCGAAGAATGAGACGCCAGACGCCCTGCTCGGTTTTGGCGCGCACGACCTCGGCGCGGGTGAAAATATCGGCGCCCCGATCGGCGGCGTCGCGGGCGTTAAGCACAACCAACCGCGCGTCGTCCACGCGGCAGTCCCAATAGGAGAAGGCTTGGCGAAAATTCGAGCGCAGGTCCGCGCCTTCCGGCGCGGCGCGCAAATCGACCGCCGCCGCGCCCGGCAGCGTACTTTGGGCGCCAAAATGATCGTAACCAAGACGATCATACAGGAACAGGCCGAGCCGCAACATCCAGGCCGGCCGCCCGCCCGGAGCGACCGGCAGGATGAAGCGCAACGGCTGGACCAGGTGGGGCGCGATAGCCAGCAGTGTTTCGCGTTCCTGCAAAGCCTCCCGCACCATGCGGAACTCGAACGTTTCGAGATAGCGCAGCCCGCCATGGATGAGCTTGGTCGATTTCGACGAGGTTCCGCCGGCGAGATCGTCCTTTTCGGCGAGAGCCACCGAATAGCCGCGCCCGGCGGCGTCGCGCGCCACGCCACAGCCGTTCACGCCGCCGCCGATCACGAAAAAATCGTAAATGCTGGCTCCGCCGCTCACGCCCTCCCCCGCGCCCGAATCTCCTTCGGATCATCGGACGGCGCCAAGCGCGCGTCAAACGGCGCTTGAAACCGCGCATGATTTCTCGCTCAGACGACGCCGCCGATGAAAAGAATCAATCGCAACCCACCGCCGACCAGGCCAGACAAACCTGGCGCGGCGCTCGGACCGCCATGTTTCCCAACCAGCTCGCCCAAATATCGATAGCGTAAGATGAAAGAGTTATGCGCCACACGCGGTAAATTTTACCCTGCTTTACGATTCGTGGTCCGCGCCCGGATTGCGCAGGCCCGCTAGCCAAATTCATCAGGCTTTCACCTTGACAGCGCCGCTCTGCGTCAAATAGCATCATAAAAACATGAAATATGAATGTGAACTAATCTAAACAATGTTAGTGGTCGCCGGTCAACCGACCGACGACGGGGGGGAGTCGATCATGACCGAGAGGATAATCGGCGGATCAGGCGTATTGGCTGGCGAGATCGGATCGCGGCGTTTTAGTGTCGCGGAGAGGCTTCGATGTTTCGCGGCGCAGCTCCTTTATTGACCTGAGCTTGAAGAACGCGGGGACGCTGGGGCGGCCGTGGGCGGGTTTTGGCCTGTTTGGCGCTTGATGTTTTCGCGGTTGGATTTTTATGCGTGTCGAACGGGAACGAACCGGGGGAGGCTGTGATGGCGGCGTTATTTTCGGACGATTGGATGGTTGATTTTGGCAATGCGTGGAATGACGATCCGGATCTTGGGGACGCCTTGGCGAAGATTGGGTTCAATTCGACGATTGCCTATGGTTTTGACAACGAGGATCAGCCGCGCGGGATGATCAAGGTCGAGAACGGCTATGTTGTCGAGGCCGGGGCGTTCAAGGGCCAGGCGATGAACTGGGATTTGCGGGCGAGCCCGGCGAACTGGGAAAAGTGGTGTTCGAACGGCATCGGGATGATGGGTCTTGGGCTGGCTTATACGTCGGGCAAGATCAAGTTCAAGGTCGGCGATTATGGCGCGATGATCAAGAACCCGGCGATGGCCGGCCCGTTCATCAAGAGCTTCGAAGCGATGGGCAAGGTTCCGCGCGGCTGAGGCCTGACCGGCCGCGGGCGGGCCGCGGCGGTTTTGGCGCGCGTTGAATGTAAGGACAGGCGCGGCGATGCTTTCCCTCCTGGTGAGAACCCTGCCGATATTGTTTGCCGCCGTTCTCGGCGGCCTGATCGCGTCGTGGATTGGCGGGCGCGCGCCGTCCGACGAGGGATCGGGCGGGACGTTCTATCCGTCGTCGCCGGTGGTGACGGCGCCGATGGTCGAGGCGACGGCGATGGAGACGGCGTCGCGCTACAAGCTGGGCGGGGTGGTCGAGGCGCGCGAGATGGTGAGTCTGACGGCGCAGCAGCCGGGGCGGGTGGCCTTCATCGCGGGGCGGGAAGGCGACCGGGTGGGGGCCGGGACGATCGTGGTTTCGCTCGACGACGACGCGCTGAAGCCGGAATATCGCACGGCCTGGGCGTCGCTGGGCGGCGAGATGGCGGCGCAGCAGAACGCGCAGACCCAGCTTTACCAGAAGCTTTACGGCTTCCGCCAGCCGACGATGGGCGGGCCTGGCTATGACGCCTATGAGCGGGCGCTGACGCCGTTCTACAACATGTTCCAGAACTTCATGGGCTCCAACGCGCCGGCGATGGGCTCGCCGCCGATGATGACGCAGGATCAGGCGGGAACCTCGCCTTCGGTGGTCAACAACGCGCGGGCCGATTACGAGCGCCAGCAGGCGGGGCTGGTGGCGGCGCAGTCGCGGATCGACGCGCTGGACCAGCGCCTGCGCGACCGGCGCTCGGTGGCGCCCTATTCGGCGGTGATCATGGCGCGGCATGTGCGGGTGGGCGACGTGGTCCAGCCGGGCCAGCCTCTGGTCGATCTGGCCGATCCCGACCAGCTCGACCTGAAGATCGAGGCGCCGGCCGATCTGGCGCTCAATCTGAAGATCGGCGACAAGCTGCCGGTGAGCCTGGACCGCGGCAATGTGTGGGCGGTGGTGTCGCAGATCTTCCCTGGGGCCAATCAGGCCCAGCACACGGTGACGATCAAGGCGGCCTTGCCGCCGGGGACGGCGGCGGCTCCGGGCATGTACGGCCTGGCGTGGATCGCGGAGCCGGGCGGCGGCGGGGAGCAGGCCATGGCGCCTGGGATCCCGCGCGGGGCGATTGTCTATCGCGGGTCGCTGCCGGCGGCTTTCGTGGTCAGTCCCGACGGAACGGCGGAGATGCGGATTCTTCGGCTGGGCGAGGCGGCGGGCGACCGGGTCGCGGTTCTGTCCGGGCTGCGGATCGGGGAACAGGTGATCGCGCATCCGGCTCCCGACCTGAAGTCCGGCGATCCCCTCACCATGCGGCGCTGAGGCGGAAAAGGCTTTGCCAATGACCGAACCCGCCGCGCACGAAGCCGCCCATTGCAATGGGGAGCGCCATAAGCGCCACGAGCTGGGCTTTGCCGGGCGGGTGGCGCGCGCCTTTGTCGAATCGCCGCTGACGCCGCTGCTGCTGATCTCCTTTTTCCTGATCGGCCTTCTGGGCATGGCGATCACGCCGCGCGAGGAAGACCCGCAGATCTCGGTGCCGATGGTGGACATATTCGTCGCCTATCCGGGGGCGGCGGCGAGCGAGGTGGCCAATCTGGTGTCGGAGCCGCTGGAGCGGCTGATGTCCGAGCTTCCGGGCGTCAAGCATGTCTATTCGATGTCGCGCGACGGCCTGTCGATGGTCACGGTGCGCTTCGAGGTCGGCGAGCAGATGGAGCCCTCGCTGGTCAAGCTTTACAACAAGCTCTATTCGAACATGGACCTGATCCCCAAGGGGGTGATGCAGCCTTTGGTCAAGCCCAAGAGCATCGACGACGTGCCGGTGGTGACGGTGACGCTGAGCTCCTCGAAGCTGAATCTGGTGCAATTGCGCAAGCTCGGGCTTGACGCGCTGCAGCGCTTCAAGGCGCTGCCCAACACCGGCCAGAGCTTTGTCACGGGCGGCAGCCGGGAGCAGGTGCGCATCGACGTGGACCTGCCGCGCATGTCCTCGCACAAGGTGACGCTGAGCCAGATCGCGCAGGCGGTGGCGGCGGCCAACCAGCGCATTCCCGGCGGCTACGTGGTGGACGGGGGCAAGTGGTTCAACATCTACACCGGCGATTTTTTGGCCAATGTGGCGGATGTGGAGAATCTGGTCATCGCGGTGGACAAGGACCGTCCGGTGTTCCTGCGCGACGTCGCCACGATCACCCATGGCGAATCCGAGACCAAGAGCGTCGTGGACAACAATGTGCGCGACGCCGAGGGGGGCTTTGCGAGCGCGCCGGCGGTGACGGTGGCGGTGGCCAAGAAGCACGGCTCCAACGGCATTGTGGTGGCCAGGGAGCTGATCGGCGAGCTGGAGGCGATGAAGGGCCGTCTGATCCCGGATTCGGTGACGGTGACGGTGACGCGCGACTATGGCGAGACGGCGCAGGACAAGGTCACCCATCTGATCATGAAGCTGTTCATCGTTTCGGCGCTGGTGACGATCCTGGCGCTGCTGACGATGGGCGGGCGGCCGGCGATGATCGTGATGATCACCATTCCGGCGACTCTGCTGATGTCGATCGCGGTGGCCTATGTGCTGCGCTTCACCATCAACCGGGTGTCGATGTTCGCTTTGGTGTTCGCCATCGGCATTCTGGTGGACGACGCCATCGTGGTGGTGGAGAACATCTACCGGCGCTGGCTGGAGTTGGGGCGCACCAGCGACCGGATCACGGTCGAGGCGGTGGACGAGGTCGGCAATCCGACCATTCTGGCGACCTTCACCGTGGTGGCGGCGCTGCTGCCGATGGGCTTCGTCAGCGACATGATGGGCCCCTACATGCTGCCCATTCCGGTGCTGTCGTCGGCGGCGATGATCTTTTCGCTGTTCGCGGCCTTCGTCTTCGTGCCGTGGCTGGCGGCGCGGGTGAAGCCGAGCATGTCGGCGCTGAAGAGCGCGGCCGAGCGCGAGCACCGTCAGGCCGCCGCCATCGGCCGCTGGTACGGTTCGGTGATCACGCCGATCATGGACAACAAGATCGTGGGCTACCTCACCCTGTTCATGATCTTCGCCGCCATGCTCGGCGCCGTCTCGCTGTTCATGTTCAAGGCGGTGGCGTTCAAGATGCTGCCTTATGACAACAAGTCCGAGATGCAGGTCGTGATCGACATGCCCGAGGGGACGGACCTGTTCGTGACCGCCAATCTCGCCCGGCAACTGGGGGCGGAGCTGAGCAAGATCCCCGAGGTGACGGCCTTCCAGACCTATGTCGGGACATCGTCGCCGTTCAACTTCAACGGGCTGGTGCGCCATTACTTCCTGCGCGGGGAGCCGTGGCAGGGCGACATAGCGGTGCAATTGCTCGACAAGGACAAGCGCAGCCGCTCGAGCCACGACATCGCGCTTTACGTGCGGCGGATCCTGGCGCCGATCGCGGCCGCCGCCGACGCGCGGCTGACGGTGGCCGAGGCGCCGCCGGGGCCGCCGGTGCTGGCGCCGGTGGTGATCGAGCTTTACGGCCCGACGGCGGAGATCCGCCGCCAGGTGGCGCGCGACCTTCTCGGCATTCTGCGCAAGACGCCGCATCTGGCCGACATCAACACTTTCATGGAAGCGCCGCACGACAATATCGAGTTCGATGTCGACCGTCTGCGCGCGGCGATGTTCGGGGTGTCGGTGGAGGACATCAACCGCGAGGTGGTGATGGCGACCGGCGGCTTCGAAGCCGGGCCGTTCCAGCGCATCCGCAATCTCGAACAGGCGACGATCGTCATCCAGACGCCGATGGCGACGCGCGGCAATATCGGCAATCTGCTGGCGATGCCGGTGCGCAGCCGGGCCGGGGCGATGGTGCCGCTGGGCGAACTGGGGCGCTTCGTCAAGCGGCCGGTCGACGCGGTGATCTATCACAAGGATCTGCGGGCGGTCGAATATGTGACCGCCGACGTGATCGGCAAGCTGGGGGCGCCGCTCTATGGCATGCTGGACGTCGAATTGGCCCTCAAGAAATATCGGACGCCGGACGGGGTCCATCTTTCCGGCAACTTCTTCAGCCGGCCGGAGAACGTCGACCGCAGCGCCTTCAAATGGGACGGCGAGTGGCAGGTCACCTATGTGACCTTCCGCGACATGGGCCTGGCCTTCGGCGCGGCTCTGGTGCTGATCTACATGCTGGTGGTGGCGGAGTTCCGCAGCTTCATGCTGCCGGCGGTGGTGATGACGCCGATCCCGCTGACCCTGATCGGCATCGTGCCCGGCCATTGGCTGCTGGGGGCGGACTTCACCGCGACCTCGATGATCGGCTTCATCGCGCTGGCCGGCATCATCGTGCGCAACTCGATCCTTTTGGTGGAGTTCGCGCGCGAGAAGGTGCAAGAGGGCTGGGACGTGCGCGAGGCGGTGATCACCGCCGGGCGGGTGCGCCTGCGGCCGATCATGATCACCGCTTTGGCGCTGGTGATCGGCTCGATGGTTTTGCTCAGCGACCCAATCTTCCAGGGCATGGCGGTGTCGCTGCTGTTCGGCTCGCTGGTGGCGACTTTTTTGACCCTGATCGTGATCCCGCTGGGCTGCATCTCGGCGCGCAAATATTTTAAGCGGCGCGAGATCGAGGACGACGACGGCGACGACGATGGCGCGCCGCCCAAGGGCAATGGCCCAGGTGGTCCTGGTTCTGGTCCCGGTTCTGGCCCGGCTCCGGCCCCTGCGCCATCGGGCGCCCCATCGGGCGCCTCCGGCCGCCCCGCCCGCCTGGTGCGCGGCGGCGAAACGCAAGCCGCGCCGCCGGCGCCGGAAGCCTCGGGGCGCCCGGCCCGTCTGGTGAGAAAGACCGAGGAGCCGGCCGCCGCCGCGCCGGCGCCGGCGGAGCCTGCTCCGGGGGCCCCGGGACGCCCGCCGCGTCTGGTGAGGCAGGCCGAGGAGCCGGCCGTCGCCGAACCCGCGCCCGTCGTCGCCGCGCCCGAACCGGCGCCTCAGCCCGCGCCCGAGCCTCAGCCCGAGCCCGCGCCTGCGGCCCAGCCCGAACCTGCGCCGCCGGCGGCCGAATCTGCGCCGCCGGCGCCCGAATCTGCGCCCGAAGCCGAGGCGGACAAGGCGCGGCCTCAAGCCTCATCGAAGCGCGAGCGCGGCTCGCGCGGCATCCGCCTCAAGGACATATCCTACGATCCGGGAGATCAGGGATGAAACGCGACAGGATTCCACTGACCGGCCTCGCGGCGCTGGCCGCGCTTTGGACGATGGTCGCCGGCGCCTCGGGCGCGACCTTCGGCGAGCTTGCCGGCGCGCGGGAGGCGCCGCCGCCCGAGCCGGTGATGACCCCGGACATGTTCGGCGCGCAGGGGGCCATTCCGCTCCCGCTCGACGCGCCGGCTTCCGCCCAGGTTCCGCCCGGCGGCTGGACGCCGCCCCAGGCCTATCTGCCCAATGGCCCCGCCGGCGGCCTGCCGAACGCCCGGCTTCAGACCTGGACCTTCGGGCAGGTCAATTCGACGACGGACCCGTTCAACAGCGCGGGTCTGAGCACGCCTTACATGTTCGTGCCCTGGAGCACGCCGCTGTCGGCCTGGTCCAATGCGCAAACGTGGAACTGGTGGCGCGAACGCGCGGGCGTTCAGCCGCCCTATTGGTAGGGAAGCCTTCGCGACCCGCCTTTTGAGTAGGGGAGAGTAAAATGAAAACAGCAATGGCGTTTGCAATATTCCTCGGCGCCGCCGGCCTGGCCGGCGCGGCTTACGCCGAGCAGACCCCGCCGCCGCCCGGCCCCTATGCCGCGCAGCAGCAGCCCGCCGAAGCCGCCCCCGCCGCCCCGCAGGCCCAGGCCCAAAACCCGAACTGGGGCCCGCCCCCCCCGCCCCCGCCGCCCTATGGCTATTACGGCTACGGCCCGCGCTATGGCTATGACGACTACGATCGCGGCTATGGTCGCGGCTACGGTCGCGGCTACGGCTCCGGCCGCGGCAACGGTCGCGGCCACATGAACGGAAACTTCTCCTTCGGCGGCAACGCCGACTCCGACATGAACGGCTGGGGCGACAACGACTGGAACGGATACAATCGCGGCCGCCGCAGCGGCTGGGGACCTGGCTGGTGGTAAAGTCACCCAGGCCATAAGCCCACAAAAAAACCATGGCCGGCAGTGAAAATCGCCGGCCGTCGAAGATCCATTTCGCGGGCGATTTTCCGCCAGGAGGTGAACTATGCGAAGAGTCAGAATGTGGCTCGCGGCGGCCGCCGTCGCCTCCGCGCTCGCCGGAACCACGACCGCGCAAGCCCAATGGTGGGCTGGCACGCCTTACACCGGCGGTCCGAATGGCAGCGGCCCCTGGGGTTATCCTTATAGCTACGGCAATGGATACAACAACGGCTGGGGCCGGGGCGGCGGCGGTTTGAACGGCGGCGGGAACCTCAGCAGTTGGGGCAATGGCTGGAACAATGGTTTGGGCGGCCCCTCGGCCGGAGGCCCTTGGGGCGGCCCCTGGGGCGGAGGCCCTTATGGCGGCCCTTATGGCGGCGGCCCTTGGGGCGGCAGCCCCTATAGCTCGCCCTATGGCGGCGGCCCCTGGGGCGGCAGCCCCTATTCCACGCCCTATACCGGCGGCCCCGGGGGCGGACCGTGGGGAGGCTCGCCGATGGGAAGCCCGATGGGCGGCAACCCCTGGGGCGGCGGACCCATGGGAAGCCCAATGGGCGGCAGCCCCTGGGGTGGCGGACCCATGGGAAGCCCAATGGGCGGCTCCCCCTGGGGTGGTGGTCCCTGGCGTTAACGACGGCGACGCCGACGGATCTTCGGTCGTCGGCGTTGTCTTCGCCACTAGAGGAATTCTCGTTTATTGAGGCTTGACCATGTTATCCTGGATCGCAACCCGAATCTTCTACGCCGTCGTCTTCTTCTTTCTCGGGGCGTGGACCGCGTCGATGTCCCCCGGTTTCCGGACGTGGATGCACCACGCGTCGCATGTTGGCGAGCTGAGCTTCGACAAAATGCGCGACTGGACGGCGGACAGCTTGCTGAAGACGCCGGATTTCTCGAAGTCCTATTCGACTCAATCCACCGCCGACGTCACGCCGGCGCCTGGTTCGGACGAGGCGAACCCAACTCAGGCCGCGGCGCCTGAAACGGCGCCTGCGCCGGCCGCCCCCGCGGCTCAATCGGCGGATGCGACGCAAGCTCCCGCTCCCACGGCGCCCCAGGCTTCGACCGCGCCTGCGTCGGAAGCGGCCGTCGCCGGCGACGCTCTCGCTCGCGCCCGCGAAGCTTTCGCGCGCAAGGATATCGACGCCGCGATCGGCGCCTATCGCGCCTATATCAAGCAAAATCCCGGAGCGATCGGCGCGCGTGGCGAGCTGGGCAATGTCTATTACGCGGCGGGCCGCAAACAGGACGCCGCGCAAATGTTTTTCGAATGCGCGACGAAAAACCTCGACGCGGGCAATGTCTCAGGCGCAAAAGCTTTGGTCGGCGCGGTGCGTGAGGGCAATCCGGCCATGGCCGACGATCTGGAGCGTCGTATCGCGACGGCCTCGAACAAGAAAAGCTAATCGCCCTCTTGCGGCGGACCGGAGATCCCGTGGCGATCGCCAGAAAATCGAAAACGCGCGGCGGCGTGAAGCCGAAAGATAAATTCGACCCCGCCGGCAAAGTGGTGGTGGTCGGCAATCTCAAGGGCGGCTGCGGCAAGAGCACGATCGCGTTCAACTTGGCGGTCTGGCTGGCCAAAGCCGGGGACACGCCGCTGTTGGTCGATCTCGATCCGCAAAAAACATTGAGCGATCTTGTCTCGGTCCGCGAGGATATCGGCGCGACGCCGCCAGTTGCGGCGCCCGGCGGCGCCCTGCCCCCCTTACCTGACGGACGCCGCGTTCTCGTCGATTTCGGGGCCTCCGACTTCGGGCGCATGGCGCAGGTCATCCCACACGCCGACCTGATCCTCGTGCCGGTTCTGCCGAGCCAGGCGGATGTCTGGGCGACCCAGCGCTATCTCATTCTGGTGCTCACGCGGCGCAAGCCCGGCGCCCGCATCGTTTTTTTCGTCAACCGCGCCGAATCCATCGAAACATCCCGCGAAACCCGCGAGACCCTGGCCGCCCTCAAGGCGATGGCCGGCATGTGCGAAAACGCCTCCGTCCTGCCCTCGGTCATTCGCCGCCGCATCGCATATTGTCGCAGCCTGAGCGAAGGGCTTGGCGTTTTCGAGATGAAGGGCCAAATCAAGGCGGCGGAGGAATTCGAACACCTCGCGGCCGCGGTCGCGGCTTTCCTTTAGCCTCGGCCCTGACAGGGGAGCGCGCAATGCCTTCGACACATGACCCGCATTCGGGCGAATTCATCAAGGATTATCCCAAGCAGGTCTTCCCGCACCCGCCGGAGCGCCCGCCGGAATATCTCGCCTATCTCGAAAGAGCCACCCTGGCGCTGAGTACGCTCAGGCTGGTCGTCTATGCCGGTTTGGCCGGCTTCGTTCTGCTGGCGGCCTATGGCTTTTTCCTGATCTATTTGCTGACCGGCGACGCCGCCACCATGGCGAAGCAAACCCAGCGCATGACCGCGCAAATGGAAGTCATGACGGAGGAGATGCGGATCGTCAACGTCACCATCGGCGCCATGCAAGGCGATATCGGCGGTATGCGCGCGAATATTCAGGACATGAACCGCCATATCGCTTCGATGGACACAACCACCCAGCAGATGTCCACCGGCGTCGCGCTGATGCAGCATTCGGTGCGCAATCTCGACGCCAGCGTCGGCCCCGCCATGGGCGCGATGAACCATATGGTGCCTTTCGGCGCCGGCGGCAATTCCTGGCCCGGCGCGGGGCCCTTCATGCCGGTGCCTTAGAAATGAGGGCGAGAGACTCCGCTCTGGCGCCGCCTTGGCCCGCGCGCGAGGCAAATTGAAACTTTTCGGCGCGCCGTTATTATCTATCTGGCGACTCGAGGGAGGACCGACATATGAAACGAATCATAATCGCGACAACGGTGCTTTTGTTCGCGGCGGGCGGCGCTTTCGCGCAAGCCACGTGCGACGCCCAGGCGATGGGCAAGGACGGCAAGCCTTTGGCGGGCGCGGCCAAGGCCAGCTTCGTCAAGAAGTGCAAGGCGGACGCCTGCGGCGCCAAGGCGGTCGGCAGCAACGGGAAGCCGCTCGCGGGCGCGGCGAAAGCCAGCTTCATGAAAAAGTGCGAAGCCGGCTCCTGACGACGCCTGAAACCGGGTCGGGCCCGATGTTTCTCCAATCGTCTGGCCCGAATTTGTTTATTGAACATATTGCCTCGGCGACCGCAGTCGCCGAGGGTTGTTTTTGTTTCGGTTTTTCCAGACGATAACGCAGATTTTCGCGAACGGCGGGCAATTCCTGGGCGATGACGCCCTACGGACCCTATCCCCGATCGCGCCATTTCGCGTCCAGCGACGGTTGCGCGGGGATCCGATCGCGTTCCATGGCCAGACCTTCGATGGCGCGACGGCTCTCGACATTCACGCCCGTGCGTTGGCGATAGGCCGCGCACCGGGTCGGACCGATTTCGAGCCTGCCGTTGTCCACGTCGATCGTCATAGAACCGGACACGCCGACCGCTCGCCCGGTCTCGGGCGAGATCACGGCGAAAGGCGGAAGCGTCCAGGTTTCGGCTTGTTTCAGCCAGGCGGCGATTTCTTCGGCCATCCGCTCCGGTTCCGGCGCATTGGCGCACCAATGGCGTCAGATTTCGCCCGGGACCAAATTCGGGCCGCAAAGGACGAGGGCCTCGACGCCGGCTTCGCGCAACTTTCCGGCGCATGATTGAGCTTGCCGGAAAAGGCGGCTTAACTCGACCTGGCCCGCGATCCGGGCTTCAAACCGGGAAGCCTTGTCATGGATCAGGACCACGCAGCGAAAGCCTCGCTCGTTCTGAGCGCGCTTTTCATCACCCTCGCCGCCGCTTATTTCACGCGGCCGATCCTGGCCCCGATGACCTTCGCGCTTTTCACCATCGCCGTGGTCTGGCCATTGCAGGGCGCGCTGCAACGCCGCGTCCCGAAGCTGCTGGCGCTGGTCGTCACCTTGCTCGCGACCCTCGCGGCGGTCTCTATCCTCGGCTTTCTGGCGGTCTGGGCCTTCGGCCATGTCGCGCAATGGCTGGTGAGCAACACCGCGCGCTTCCAGGATCTTTATCTGCAAGCCGCCGCCTGGCTCGACGGTCACGGCGTTCCGGTGAAGTCGCTGATGGCGACCAGCTTCAGCCCGGCCTGGATCACGGGAGCCCTGCGCGGAGTCGGCGGCCATGGCTATGGGCTGCTCTCTTTCGCGATCATCACCTTCACCTTCGCCGTCCTTGGCCTGCTTGAGGTCGATGTCGCGCGAGCCAATATCGACAGGCTGGAAAATCCGCGGCTGCGCCAGTCGCCGCTGACGCCCGCGCGGAAAATATCGGTCAAATTCCAGAAATATATGCTGGTCCGCAGCACGATGAGCGCCCTGACAGGCGCTGTGGTGTGGGTCTTCGCGCTCGCCGCGGGCATCGAACTGGCGACCGCCTGGGGCGTGATCGCTTTCGTGCTGAATTACATCCCCTTCATCGGGCCGTTGATCGCCACCATCTTCCCTTCCCTCTTCGCGCTGGCGCAATTCGAATCGTGGCCGCTCGCCTTCCTCGTTTTCGCCTGCCTGAATTTCGTACAATTCTTCATCGGCAGCTATCTCGAGCCCCGCATCGCCGGCGCCCAATTGTCGCTGTCGCCCTTCATCGTCCTGCTGGCGGTGTTTTTCTGGAGTTTTTTGTGGGGCGTCGCGGGCGCCTTCATCGGCGTGCCCATCCTGATCGCGATCCTCACCGTCTGCGCCGAGCACGATTTATCGAAATGGCTCGCGGATCTGATGTCAGGCGGAGACCGGGACGGCTAATTCGACCCGCTCCGGCGCCAGCAGCTTGAGGCGGCGGTCCGCGCCCACGGCCAACCGCTGGACATAAAAATGCGGCGGGCCGCCGTCCGGCCGCGTCATCACCGGCGACGGCGCCGAGACAATGCGAAGGCCGCCGCATTCGCCGACCCAGTCGATGTGCCGATGCCCGTGCATCACGACAACGCGGCCCGCCAGCGATTGCAGCCGGCGCACGAACCAGGTGCCGTTGATCAAAGCTGTGCCGATGCGCTCCGAAATCGCCTTCGCCCGCCGCAGGTATTCGACGACATGGTGATGCAGGCCGACCACCCAATAGGCCCCAGGATAGTGCGCCATGATCGCGTCGATGGCGCGGGATTGCTCCCATGAGATCATCCCCAGCGCATTGGTGAAGGAGAAATGCGTCTCGGCGTTGGAATTCAACAGAATGACCCCGAGCCCGTCGTCGCGCTCCGGCGCCAGCGCCAGCGGAAAGACCCTGGTCCAGAGTTCCGACAGCTCCTTCGAGAAGACCGGCCTTCCCGCATCCATGAAGGATGTGATCGCGCCGTCGTGCGGCGCGAGCGTGGATGCGAGGCTGGCGCCCAAACGGCCGACGGCCTGGTCGACCACGCGCGCGCGTTCGCCCTGAACGGCGTCGAGGGCGGCAAGGACACGCAATTTGCGCAGGCGCTTGACCGGGCTCATCGGCAGGTCGAGCCGCGCCGGATTGCCGCGATCGACGATGTTGAGATCGTGATTGCCGGGCGCGATCGCGACCAGATCGGCGAGCGCGGGATGGCGCGCGAGAAAATCGAAGAATTCCGCCCATTCGGTGGAAAGGCCGGCGTCGGTCACGTCGCCGGTGATCAGGATCGCGTGCAGCGGTTCTTTCGCGTGCAGGGCTTCGAGCGCGTCGAAAACCCGCTGCAGCCGTTCGTTGCCGCGCGGGCCCGATCTTCCGCTTTCGATGCGGAAACCATAGCGCTCGCCGACGACGTGAATGTCCGACAGATGAACGATGCGCCACACGGGGCCATCGGGCGGCGCGTCGAAGTTCGCGAGATCGTGCGGTTGGTCCATCGTCGCGTCGGCGGTCGCCCAGGCCAGGGAGGCGACGGCGACATAAGCGCTCAACAGCGCGGCGCTGTTGGCGAACGCCGCCAGCGCCAAGCCGCGCGGCGCGTGCAACAAAACAAGGTCGCCCACGAAGCGCGTCGCCGGCCAGACCTCGACCAGCGCCAGCAGCGCGACGCCGCAGATCGCCAGCCCCGCAACCGCGGCCGCGGCCGAGCGCAGGACGGGCAAGCTGCGGCTCCCCGGCGCGACCCGTCCCTCGACCAACTGCCGGAGCGCCTCCCGGCAGGCCGCATAAACAGGCTGCACGGCGAGCGCGTTCAGCGACCAGAAACTGTGCTCGGCCAACCGGAACAGCCGGCGCGACGAGAACAATGCCACGGCGACAAGCGCCGCCAGGACGACGACGGACCAGATCTCCGCCTGAAAGGCCATGACCTTGCCGAAAACTTCCCCCAGCCAGATCGAAGCCGCGATCGGCGCCGCGCCGAGCAGGAGGCCGGGCAGGCCGATCAGCAACAGCCAGGCGGCAAGGAGTTTCGGCAGGCTGACCTCGACCAGAAGCGAGCCGGCCAGCCTCAGCAGCGAATGTTGCTTCGGGCTGGAGGCGTCGCTTTCGACGTCGCCCAGGCGCGGATCGTGTTTGGGCTGCACCGGCGGCCTCCAATAAGGTTCCCGGCAACGCCTCTATCATAATCCGCGCCGGGGCGAGCGGATATTCGTCGAATGCGGTGTAAGCCCGGCGTTCAGCGCAACTCGGTAGAACCCCACTTAATTTCCGGGGGGCGCAGCTCTATGTCCGGAGCGACGCAGCGCGAAAATGGATTCCATTGGTTCCGGTCAGGCCGCGATAATCCCCAATGCTATTGCTATCGCAACAGCTTGGACGCGCGTCGATGCTCTCAGCTTGCTTCGCGCTTTCTCGATGTGTTCATGATGTAAACTGTCGAAAGACCTACTCTGCCTCAGCTTTTAATATTCCATTGGACGACGGATTTGACTTGATCCCATTCTGAAGGCGCCTTCAGACGTTGGTGTGAGTAATATGTTATATTTATACTATAATTTTTATGCCCTGATTGCGGCGCGATTACAATCCTAATTTCCCGGCGTTTTTCCGCTTGACAGCGCCGCGACGCCCTCAATAGGATCGTATAAACAAAATATAAAAATAGGAAGCGTCAAGCAAGACGACGACCCGCTGGTCAACGAGCCGGCGGAGCGGGAATGTGTCTCATGGCCGTGAGGAAATTGACGGGTTAGGCGCTATCTCTGCGAAATGCGGCGCTGACGGCAAAATGTTGCGAGCAGGTTCTGATCCTGATTCGCTTATCTTTAGCACTTGACGGACAGCAACGTTGTGATCGAGGCGTGATCCGCGTCGCGCGGTTGTTCTTTGTTCTTATTCGGCGCTGACCGCTTGCGAAGAGAACAACGCCGAATGCGATTTTTCGAGGCCCGGGGGGTTGGTATGGCTACCCTGTTTTCCGACGACTGGAAGGCGGATTTCGGCAACGCGCGGAATGGCGAAAAAGAACTCGGCGACGCCCTCGCCAAGATCGGCTTCAACTCGGTCATCGCTTATGGTTTCGATAACGAGGACCAACTGCGCGGCTCTATCAAGGTCGAGAACGGCTGTGTCGTGGAGGCCGGCGCCTTCAGCGGCCAAACCCTTAACCGGGATCTGCGCGCGAGCCCCCCAAACTGGGAAGAATGGCGCGCCAGCAGCATCGGCATGATGGGCCTCGGCCTTCGCCTCTGCTTCGGGCGGGACCAAGTTCAAGCTTGGCGACACTTGCGCCAAGCCCAAGACTCCCGCCACGGCCGGTTCCTTCATCGAGAGCTTCGAACCGATGGGAAGGGTTCCGCGTGGCTGAAGCAGGATCGGCCGAAGGCCCTCCACCGCCCCTCGACGCGCCGGCGCCGGCCCGAGGGCTGGCGGGCAAGACCACGATGGCCGGCGGCGAGCGCCGGCGGCCATCGATATTTTTCCTTTTCTTGCTGGCGGGTTCCCGCCGAGAGGTGAACGATGCGAAGAGTCAGAGAATGGCTCGCGGTGGCCGCCGTCGCCTCCGCGCTGTTGGGATCGACCGCCGCGCAAGCGCAGTGGCCGGGGGGCGCGCCTTATGCCGGCGCTCCAGGGGGCGGCGGGCCATGGGGTTATCCCTACAATGGCGGCGGCTGGAACAACAACGGCTGGGGCCGGGGTTGGGGCAACGGAAACATGAACTTCTCCACGGGCTTCAACAACTGGGGCAATGGCTGGGGAAACAACGGCTGGGGCAATGGCTGGAACCGCCCAGGTGGCGGAGGCCCCTGGGGCGGTCCGTGGAACACGCCTTATGGCGGCGGCCCCGGGGGCGGTCCATGGGGGAGCCCCATGGGCGGCAATCCGTGGGGCGGGCCGATGGGCGGCGCTCCGATGGGAAGCCCCATGGGCGGCAGTCCGTGGGGCGGGCCGATGGGCGGCGCTCCGATGGGAAGCCCCATGGGCGGCAGTCCGTGGGGCGGGCCGATGGGCGGCGCTCCAATGGGAAGCCCCATGGGCGGCAATCCGTGGGGCGGGCCAATGGGCGGCGCTCCGATGGGAAGCCCCATGGGCGGCAGTCCGTGGGGCGGGCCAATGGGCGGCGCTCCGATGGGAAGCCCCATGGGCGGCAGTCCGTGGGGCGGGCCAATGGGCGGCGCTCCGATGGGGAGCCCCATGGGCGGCAGTCCGTGGGGCGGGTAGCCCTGGCGTTTGAACCGCGCCGCGTTTGCCGGATGGGCCTTTGAAAGGCGAAAGGCCTGACCCCGGGTGGGATTCAGGCCTTGGCTTATCGGTGGTTGCGGGGGCAGGATTTGAACCTGCGACCTTCAGGTTATGAGCCTGACGAGCTACCGGGCTGCTCCACCCCGCGGTGAAGGGTTGTGTTGGAAGCGCGAACAGCGGCCTGGTTGATAGGCCGCTGTTCGTGTTTTT
>OY969917.1:3080000-3190000 GCA_963704565.1 uncultured Pseudomonadota bacterium | reverse complement strand
GCAGGGCGCCGGCGCCATGGCCGCGCTGGTGCAGGATGAAGCCGGCGAAGCTCAGCGCCTCCGGAAAATCGGGTTCGATCCGCAGGGCGGCGTCGACCGCCGCGATCCCTTCCTCGATCCGCCCCGCCGCATGGGCGCGCACGCCCGCGTCGAGAAGAGCGCGCGCCGCCGCCGCGTCATGCGGGACGCCATGCACTTAGAGGCCGCCCAGTTTCAGATTCTGCATGGACATGATCAGACTGACGCTGATCCCCAACGCCGAACTGGATGAGGCGTCGAACAGCGTCGTGACGGTCGAACTCGCCGATCCAGTGGAAGCGGTAGGATTGTTGACGTCGTATTGCGCCGTGAAGCGCTCGAGGAAATTCTGCACCTTGGTCGGGTTCTGGAAATCCGAATAATTGAGCAGCTTGTCGAGCTGCTGCGCCTGGAGATCGATATTTTCCGCCGAGGTGTAGGACGAAATTCCCAGCGTGGTCTGAACCACAGTCAGAAGGTTCTTGTCGGCGAGAATCGAATAGCCGTCGGTGATCTTGGATGCGTTCTGCTGAAAATAGAGCGCGAGCTGAACGCCGGGGTTCTGCTGGCCTTCGTTGGTTTCCAGCGTCTGCATGACATATTGGTTGACCACGTTGGTCGTCGCGGCGGCCGCCTGGGTGGTCGCGGCGCCATTGGCCTGAAAGTTGAACGCCTGGGCCAGGGCGAGAATGTTCGGATTGTTGAGCGTATTGGCCAGAGCCGTGGGGCTTGTCGTTCCCTGTTCGAGAACTTTCTGGATCAGGCTCTTCGCATAGGTCATGCTCCCGAGCCCGAAGGCGTTCATCACATAATTGAAGATACGGGTGTTATTGACCAGCTGCGCCGGCGTCGTGATCGAGCCGATATTCGCCTGAAAATATTTCGTCGCCTGGGCGACCGTCGGATCGTCGGCCGTCATCGTCTGATAACGACTCAGATTGGTGGCGATCGTCATGTAATCGGTGAACGTGCTCATCGCCCCTCCTCGCGCCTCGGCTCGGCCGCGCTCGCGCCGGAAAATTCTGGCGATGAGGGCTTGCGCGAGGCTGGCGGGGCGCGGTCAGTCGGAGCGGCGGAGACGCGGCGCCTTTGCGCCGTCGCGCTTTCGCGCCATGCGCGCGGCGGCGGCGTGCAATTCACGCAGGCAGTCCAGAAGCGTCGCCGCGACCAATTGTTCGCGCGCCGTCGGCGCCGGCGCTTCGAGCGTCGCCCGGCACAAGTTTTCCAGGCGGATGATTTCGCGCTCCATCGAGATGCTCGTCGGGTTTAGTCCCGACGAACCATTTCGCGCCGACGTTAATTTTCGCTCAAATTATCAGCCCGCCAAGGCGCGGGAGGCAGGGCGGGCGACGTGACGCTGGTCCATTTTGGCGGCGAGCGTTTCCGCGAACACGGAGGCGATGCCGTTCGAGCGCGCGGCCGGGGCCTGTTGCGGCGTCTCGACCATCGGCTCGGGCGCCGGCGCGCTCTCGATCGTCGCCTCGGGGATATGCGGCGCAAGGGTTCCCATGATCATCCCGATTTCATCGATCGAACGATCGAGCGCGAGAAGGGCGCGATATTCCGGCGACTGCAAGAGACGCTGGCGCAGGTCTTCGCGCAGCGCCCGCATGGCTTTCAAGATTTCGTGCGGCATCGAATCGGCTCCATGAGCAATATCCCATCCTTCGCGCGGAAGCTGTCGCGAAGCTGGACGCGAAACAGCAAGTTTCGCAAAAGCCCGACGCGCTTCAATGGACCCGTCATTGTCGGTCCCCTCGGCCGGCGGCCTCAGTCGAAAGGCCTTTCATTCATGCTTTCGCTTCCTCCATCCCTCGCGCATTCCATGGATCGCGACAGCGGCGGCCCGGCGATTCTCCGGCTCAAGCTGCTTGAGGCAAAAATCGTGGCGCGGCGTCCCATGGACGAAGACGCGCGCCGCCACGCGGCGTCGCTGATCGACGCCTTGCGGCGCGCCATCGCCGAACGGCCTTGCCTGTCCTTCGCCGATGTCGTCGCCAAGCTGAAGACCTGCGACGAACTGAGCGACGGCGCATTGGACGCGCCGGCCGAACAATTGCGCAAGACTTTGATCAAGGACGCGCTCGCCGGCCTCGCCCGTGTCGAGCAGAGGCGCTGAAAGCCCGCAAAAGGACCAGCTCTTGAAGACACGGAATTTCATCGCGCAAAGACGCCCATCCGAGCCGGAGTCGTCTTTTCTGGCGCGGCTGTGGCGGAAACCCGGCGATCCGGCGATCGTCACCTATGACGGGCCGCCTGAATTGCGCGAAGACGAAAAAAGGCGGGAAGATCGGCGCCGCACGCGGCTGCGCGCGGGAAAAATTCTCGATCGCGCCAATCGCTTTCTGACCGACGCGACCATTATCGACCGCTCGTGCCGCGGGTTGCGGCTGCGGCTCGCGCGCGAGGTCGCGACGCCGGAGGTTTTCCATTTTTTCGACGAGGAAGCCGAGGCGATTTATGTCGCGCGAATCGTGTGGCGCAGCGGACGGCTCCTCGGCGCGCGGCGCGGACGGTTCGTCGCCGCGACTCCCAGGCGGATAACCGCCTTGCGTACAAAATTTTACGCCATGGAAGATTGAAGCCCGCCGCGCGGGATGCGCGGCGGGCTTCTCGAACGGCTCTCGCGCGATGCACGCGGAATCTTGTCAGTTCACCGTCAGGCAATAGCCGAGATAGCGTTTGGAATCGATCGGATCGTAGCCAAGGCGATGACGCAGCTTCTTGCGCAATTTGCTGATATGGCTTTCGCGGTATTAGGTAGCAAGCTCACCAATGAATCACGGCCGGAATGGCGTTGATTTAGGCTAAAGCATGTATGATCTGGCCATGGCCGACTCCCAAGCCCTTACCATTCTCCGCCGCAAACGAGACGACATAGAGGGCGTGATCGCATCCTATGAGAAGAGGCTTGAGGAAGCGCGTTACGATCTATCGGTGGTCAACGCGACGCTCCGTCTTTTCGAGGTGAACGGAACGACAGGCGACATCAGCCCATATTTCGACATTAAAAACCTCTTCCGGCGCGGCGAGACGATTAGGCTGTGCCGCATGGCCCTGGCGAAAGAAGGGCCGCTCGACACGAGGGAGCTTGCCTTGCGGGTTGTTCGGGCCAAGAAGTTTGACGAAAGCGACAAGATTTTGGTGAGGTCGATCACGTTTAGGATCGTCCAAGTGCTGCGATCTGCGGAGAGGCATGGACGGATCGCCAGCGCCGGGAAGCGCGGTAGTCGTCGCGTTTGGGCATTAGGGCCGCAAGACTGAGCATGTGCCGGAACGTCACCTACAACATCGTCCAGATCATGGGGAATCGTCTAAAGCGCGGTTCCATCGCCAGCGATGGGAAGCGAAATGGCGTTCGGGTTTGGCGGGTTTGAGTTTGTCGCGTGCGCGCCATAATGTCGGATTTTGTTAACTGGAAAGTTATCAACAGGCTGTGACTTACGGGAATTTTGGGAATTCGACCTTTTAGCAACTCGAATTCCAGCGTCGGGCAAGCTATAACTTATATGTTTTTTGTCTTGACAGACCTACAACAAACGATTCAGATCGCGAATCGGAGCCCCAGGCTAGCTGGGAATAGCTATTAGGTGCCCCATGGATATTCTAGCAGCAATGCAACTGTCCGATTCATTGCGCCCCAAAAGGGCGGGCGAAGTAATCAACGTCCATGTTGTGTCTTACGAAAAATCGCCCGAGCCAGATTTTGAGGCGATGCGGAAAATCGTTGCGGGGGCTGATGACAAAAAGCCAGAACGAACAAAGGTCAGAGAAATTCCCCAGAACGAGCGAGTTGCCAACGCAATCGCCGTTATTCTGGGTTGAACAAAAAGACCGCTACCTTCGCCAGTTGTTGATTCGGGATATTGAGGAGGTAACTGGCAGGAAGTTGCTGGTTTATTTTTGTAATCGATTTGAGCCTGGATCAGATATTGACCAGCGCGATTGTGGTTTGCTTGGAGAGATATTCGGAGACGTCAACGGCGGTGCCGTAGACCTGATGATTGAAACAAACGGTGGCAACACAGACGCTACCGACAGTATAATTTCTCTTCTTAGGAATCTCACGACGGACCTTCGCGTTATCGTTGCGAATGGAGCAAAAAGTAATGGGACGTTAATTGCCTTGCTAGCCAAATCAATATTAATGGGGCCGCCGTCCGAGCTTGGGCCTATTGAGCCATCAGTTAATAATATTCCATCGTCTATTCTTACCGATGATATTATCAAGGCTCAAAACTTTCCTCTACATATGTATGGAGTTTATGCGCTTAAACACACAAGAGCGCTTGCTAAAAAGCTTCTCACAGACGGAATGATGAGTGGTCATCCGGAGATTGAAATAGATAATGTCGTAAAACAACTATCATCGCGAGACACATATCCATCTCACGGTTCATCCATCGACTATACGGAAGCTAAAGCGCTTGGTTTAAATATCGAAAAGCTAACTGCCGATGATGCCCTTTGGAAGAAGATATGGTTATTGCACTGCATGTATGAACATGACTGCCGGACATCTCGCTACCTAAAAGTGTTTGAGGGGTCCGCGCGAAGCACTGCCGTTGGAATCCCTCCAAAACCGCAAGGCCCGTCAGCCTAGGTTCCGCTGCCAATATCCCTTCCATTGCCGCGAAATAGGATGAGCCAGCGAAGCGGCGGCAATCATAAGGAACTGCTCGCCATTGCTGACGCGGCGGTGATCCTCGCGCCAAGCCATTTCGCGGCTATAGGCCGAGAGATACGGGCCGGCGATATGGTGATGGATGCCGATTTCCGAGCGGCGAACGCGCGAGAAAAAGCTCTCAGCCTGATTGGTGCAAGCGCCATCGTCCGAATATGACCATTGGTGATTGATGCGCTTGGTCAGATAGCGGGCGTGGAGCCGATCCCAATGGGAGGCTTCGTCGGCGTGAACCGTGGCGCCGTCTGCGATCCGGCTTTCCAGCGTCGAGACGGATTCCGCTTCGCTCTTGAAAACGAAAGGAAGCGTGCGGCCATTACGCTCCCGCATGATGACGACCACTTGGCGTTTTCCGCTTTGATTGATCAAAAGCCGGCGATCACGCCGCTTCTCGACATTATTGGATGGCTTCACGTAACCGCCGAAATAAGCGCCGTCCACTTCGACCGTGCCGGAAGCCTGCAAGGCTTCCATTTCGGCCGTCATGGCTTCGCGGATTTTGTGGGCCATAACGTAGGCGGTCTTATATTGGACGTCGAGATCGCGGGAGAGCGCCAAGGCAGACTTGCCCTTCGCCTCATTCACAAAAATCGCGATGGCGAGAAGATAGGTTGAAACCGGGAGCTTGCGGCTGGCGAAGATGGTGCCGGACGTGACGCTGTATTGATGGTCACAGGCCTTGCATTTGAAAAGCTGGCGCGTCTTGTAGGTATAGCAGGCGACGCTGCCGCAACGCGGGCAAACCGGCTCGCCATCGGTTTCGGACCAGCGAATTTGTTTGAACGCTTCGCGGGCTTCGTCCTCGGACATGCGGGCGACGCGAGCCAGGCTCAGGCTCCTTGCATGTTTCGAAAGAAGGAAATGCTGCGACATGGCTTGCTGACGTTCCGCGTTTTCCGTTTATGTCAGCGTTTATATATGATATTAGAGTTGGCGTCAACTTAAAAATATGACCTTGACGAAAAACGCCGTCATCATTATTTTTAGGGCATGACTCCTGCTCAATGTCGCGCCGCTCGCGCATGGCTTCAAATTTCGCAAGACGACCTGGCGAAAGCCGCGAGCGTCGGCGTTTCGACGGTTCGGGACTTTGAGATTGGCAAGCGGGCGCCAATAGCAGCAACTCTAGCTGCAATGCGCAGCTATCTTGAGGCGCGGGGCATTGGATTTGTTTTTGCCGATGACGGCGAACAGACCAAGGCATACGGAATCACCTTCGTCGAGCCTGAAAAAGGCACGACGCACTAAGGTTTGTGTGGACGGAGTCAACCGTTTCAGTTACAAAAAAGATGGACCGGCAGGGAATTGAACCCTCGGGAGCAACCGTGGATAGGGGAGCGCCCGCACCAAGCCCGGCCCAACAATTCGGCTCAGTCGGTCAAACGGCTGGGCCGTTTGTTTGGCGGGGCGCGAATTGCAAGAAAAAAATGCAACGCCCAGTAGAAAGAGTTGAGTCAAATTTTTCCTATGTTGGAAATATCTTTTATTATCAATATGATATGGTGTTTATAACTCCAATAATGTCGCAATATTCGCGCAAGTAAATACGAATCATGAGATTGAACGATTCGTTCTGGACCCAAAATCTGGTCGGTTCGCGTCGCACAATCGAACCATAGGTTCGTTCCCGTTCCGCCCCGAATGTTACGTCCGTAACATTCAAGCTGGTTCACAGCTTGTTCCCCGATTCAGGCTTGGTGAGCTTGCTACCTAATACCGGAACAAGGCGGCGAATTGATTGGACAGGAAGCTTTGCATCTGCGCCCCGGTGATCGAGCTCACGCTTGGGGAGGTGACGGGGAAGCCGAATGCGCTCTGGAACGCCGCGTCCACCGCATTTTGCGCGGCGCCGGGCGGGGTCTGGGCATAAGCCGCGATCGGCGCGACGCCGCTGTTGATTCCGCCGAAGACATAAGCCCCGCCGACCTCGGTGTTCATCAGCGAGGCGAAGCTCTGCAAGGCGCCCGTAGCCTGCTGCTGGATCCCGGCCGCGCTGGTGGTTCCGGGCGTTCCCGACTGCCCCTCGACAAAGGCCGAAAGCAGGGTCGAAGCCGTGCTTTGCAGGCTGGTCAGGGCGCTTGAGGCGCCGGTGAGCTGGCTGGTGACCACGGCGTTGGAGCTGGAGATCGCGGCCAGATCGGCCATCTGCTGATGCAGGGCGATATCCTGGCCGGACTCGGCGCCCAAAGTCAGGCCGATATCGGCGAGCTGGCCGGTCGAATTTTCCTGCTCGAGAGTCGTGAGTTGCGACTGGAGCTGCGAAACATTGTTTCTCAGGACCGACGACAAAGTCGCCGTGGACACCGCATTGAGGCTCATGTCACGCCACCGCCTGCAAGAGGGAGCTGAACATCGTATTGATGGTGGTGATCAGTTTCGCCGAGGCCTGATAGGAGTTTTCGAGGTTGAGCATTTGCGACATCTGGTGGTCGATATTCACGCCGGTGGCGTTGGACAGGGCCTGGGACGCTTGGGCTTGCAAGGTCGATTGATAGGTCGCCTGATTGCTCGCCGATTGATATTGGCCGTCGAGCCAGCTCGCCGAATTGGCGGCGTAATCGGCGAGGCTGGTCGAGGTTGTGAGACCGCCGGCGGAAGGAAAGGCCGTCGTCGCGTTCAGCGCCGCGATGTCATTCAGAATCACCGTGTTGTAGCCGGAGGCGCCGGTCGTGTTCTGCGCATAGGCCGCGCCGTTGATCCCGCCGTTCTGGATCAGGCTGAGCGAGCCGCCCTCGGCCGGGTTGACGGCGCTCGACACTTCGATCTCGCCGGCGAGGCCTGGAACGAGCGACGAGCCCGGAACCGTCGTCGCGCCGGAATAAGTGAACAGACCCGGCGCCTGGGCGCCGGTGGACGTGTTGGTTTCGGCGAAGGCGTTGACCAGGCCGCCGGCGATCGAGTCGAGCTGCGCCTGATATTGCGGCGCGATATTGTCGCGCAGATTGGCGAGCCCCGCCAGCGCGCCCGACTGGATCGGCATGACCGCGTTCGCTCCGGTCACCGGCACGCCGTCGACATAGACCGCCGCCCCGGTCGTCGAAGCGGTGTAAGCCGTGGTCGGCGTCATCGTCACGCCGCGCGGCGTCACGTCGAACAAGGTCGCGCCGCTGTCGGTATAGATCGACATCGCGCCGTTCGAACTTGTCGTCGTGGTGACGCCGGTCTGCTGCGAGAGGCTTTGCAGGATCGTGTCGCGCTGGTCGAGCAGGTCCGAGGTGTCGGCGCCGGTCGCCGTTCCTTTCACGATCGCATTATTGACGGTCTGGAACTGCGCCAGCAGCGAATTGATCGTGGCGACGGAATTGACCATGTCCTGATCCGCCGTCTCGCGCACGTTCTGGACGGTCGCGCTCGCCGAATTGAGGCCCGCGCCGAGATTTTGCGCCGCCGACAGCACGGCGGCGGCGGCCGACGAACTGCCGGGCGACGAGGAATAGGTCTGAAGCGCCGTGTTCAGCGATTGCAACAATGTGGACGGCGATTGCGCCGCCGTGGTCGAGCTGCTGGTGCTCGTCGCGTCGCTCACCGTTTGCTGCAACTGGGTCACGCCATTGGACAAAGCCTGGGCCGAGGCGTTGGCCGAGGCGCTCGACAGCATGGAGTTGAACAGGGCCGCATTGGCCAGGTCGCCGATCGAGGCGATGGTCGCCGCGCCATTCGATCCGGTGACGAGATTGGCGACCTTGACCGAAACATAGCCGCTCGTATTCTGCGCATTGGAAATATTGCGCGAAACGATCGAGGTCAGGCCCGCGTTGGTGGCGAGCGAGGTCGTGGCGACGTCCCAGGCGTTCGACAGGCCCATTTTGGCGATCCTTTTCGCGGCGGTTCTTTGTTACGCGAGGTTCAGCTGGAGCAGGGTGTTCATCAGGTCGGCGCCCGCCTTGAACATCTGGGAATTGGCCTGATAATCGCGCTGGGCGACGATCATATTGGTCAGTTCGGTGGCGATATCGACGGTGGATTGCTCCAGCTCGCTCGACTGGATCGTTCCGAGCTGGCCCGTGCCCGCCGTGCCGACCGAGGCCTGGCCGGACAGAATGTTCGGCGAATAGACATTGCCGGTCGAGGCGATGAGATTGTCGGGGCTCGGCACGTCGGCGAGCGGGATCTGATAGGCCGAGACGGTCGCGCCATTGGTGAGGCTGTAGGACAGGATCCCGCTGGAAGAGATCGTCACCGAGCTGACCGACGCGGCGGCGTTGCCGTTCACCTGCGCGGTCGACACCGCGAAACTCCCCGCGAGCTGAGTCATGCCGGAAAGGCTGAGCGCCATGGTCGAGCCGCCGGGCACGGGAATCGACAGGCTGTTGGCACTGGCCGCGGTCAGATAGCCGTTGCTGGAGCTGAAATCGAGCGTCGTGGTCGCCAGCGCCGGCGAGCTGTAGGGGAAGCCGCCGGACGCGCTCGCTGTCGAATGGTCGAAGGCGGAGACCTGCCAGGCTCCCGAACCGGTCTGGGCGAAATAGACGTCGATCGTATGCGGCGCGCCAAGGCTGTCGTACATAATCATCGACGTTTTCTCGTCATAGGTCGAGGTCGACGTGTTGGCCGAGGGCAGGTTGGCGGCGGCGATGACCGAATTGGTCGCGGGGAGGTTGGCGGTCAGGGTTCCGGTCGTCGTCGGACTCGCCGACAGAGTGGAGGAATTGACATTGACGACCTGCATGCCGGACAGCGAGTTCGAGGCCATGGTCGGCGTGCCGTTGGCGAGGCTGTAGCCCATGAGATAATAGCCCGCCGCATTGACAAGATTGCCATTTTTGTCGGGCACGAAGGAGCCGGCGCGGGTCAGAAACTCCTGTCCGCCGGAGTTGGAGACAACGAAAAAGCCGTTGCCGCTGATCGCCAGATCGGTCGAGGACGAGGTGCTTTCAAGCGTGCCCTGCTGGGCGATGTCGAGCTGCGTGCTGGCGATCACGCCGCCGGCGGCGGTCTGGCCAACCGCCGCCTGATCGACCATGGTCGCAAATTCGGTATTGGCCTGCTTGTAGCCAACGGTGCTGGAGTTCGAAATATTCTGGCCGATATTGGTCAAATAATTCGACTGCGCCTGCATGCCCGTCACGCTGGCGTTCATGGCGTCGTAAAGACCCATCGTGCTTCTCCAAGGATCACGTTACCGAGTCAAAATGCCCGCCCTGCCTTGCGCGAAGCTGGGGCCATTCATTAACGCGCCGCTCATCTTTCTACCTTAAGTTGCAGGCGGTCGCGACGGCCATTGCCGGCGCCGCGATCATGCCTCGCCTGAAGCTCAAGGAGGAGAAAGTCGAATGCGCGTAGTGCTCCTGGCGTCCCTATACAAATCGGGGGAGGCGGTCGGCGCGCTCCTCGAGGCGCGGCGCCACGACGTCCTTCGCTTTTCCGAGCCGGAACGCGCGCTGGGAAAGCTCGAAACGGACCAGGCGGCGAACGCTTTCATTGTCGTCAATTGCGGCAACATCGAAAAAGCGATTGAGACCTGCTGGGACGCGCGCCTGATGGCAAGTTTCGAACGCCCGATCTATATCGGTCTGGTGGCGCGGCCGATGCCCTCGCAAGTTGTGGTCGAGGCGCTCGATTGCGGCGCCGACGACGTCTTGCAAATGCCCTTGTCCTCCGACGAGCTTTACGCGCGCCTGCGCTCGGCCGAGCGCCTGAACCAGATGCAGATGCAACTTGTGAAAATGGCGACGCGCGACGCCCTGACCGGCCTGCTCAACCGCTCCGCCTTTTTCAGCCGCTCGGAGAAAATCTGCCGCGTCGCCACCCGGCCGTTTGCCGCGATCATGGCCGATATCGATCATTTCAAGGCGGTGAACGACAGATATGGCCATGCGGCGGGCGACAAGGCCCTGAAAGCCGTCGCCGAATGTCTTGACGGGCGCGCCGAGGTCGTGGCCCGTCTCGGCGGCGAGGAATTCGTCCTGCTTTTGCCGGCGAGCGGGGCTTCGTCGGCGCGCCGCGTGGCCGAGGAGCTGCGTTCCGCGATCGCCGGATGCGAGATCGACATCGACGGCGCGCCCCTGCGCGTAACCTGCAGCTTCGGCGTCGCCGTCGCCGAACCGGGCGCGACGATCGACGACCTTCTGCGGCGCGCGGATAGCGCGCTTTATGTCGCCAAGCGCGACGGCCGCAACCGCGTCGCGGTTCACGACGCGGAAACGCCGTCGCCCGACACACACCCCGGCAGCGTCATCCGTCACGCCGGCAATCGGGTCGAAAGCGTCCGACGTCAGGCCGTCGGCTGATCGATTTCGATAAAGGCCTTCAGTTCGCCTTGCGCGGACGCAGGCGGATCATTTTCAGCACATCGCTGCGGATGAATTTTTCCTCGATCACCTCAAGGCCCGCCGCGTCGAAATATTTCTCGGTCGTCGGCGTATAGGTCGCGGCGAAAGTCCCGTTGAGCCAGGCCGACATCAGCTTCTGGCGGGCGCGGACCAGCGGGCGCGGCGACAGGCGGTAATCGACGATCCTGATTTCGCCGTCCGGCTTGCACACCCGGCGCAGTTCGGACAAGGCCGCCGCCTGCTCGTGGTCCTCGATACAGGCGAAGACAAAAGTGGCGACGATGGCGTCGAACCGATTGTCCCGCCAGTCGAGCCGGGTGAGGTCGGAGCGGCGCAACTCCACCAGCAGCCCGAGCTTTTCCGCCCGCGCCCGCGCCCGCTCCAGCATGGCGGCGCTGGCGTCGCAGCCAGAAGCCGACACGCCGGCGGGATAAGCGACGAAATTGCACCCGGTGCCGCAGCCGGCGTCGAGAATGGCGCCGCTCAGGCCCTCGAAGACGCCGCGGCGCAACGCGCGTTTCCAGCCGATCTCGTAAGGCGCGTCGAGAAGATCGTAGACCGAGGCGATGCGCTCATAGGTCCGGCGGGCGTTCAGGCTTGCAATGGGCGTCGTCTGGGGCGTCGTCTGGGACATCGGCGTTCCTTTCCGTCCTTGGCGAATGCCGCCTGCCTATGAAAATCGGGTGACAGGACAATGAAGGTCTGATTTTTTCGCGTCATGAGCTTCAATCTCGCCGGCTGTTGCCTCGCCGAAAACGCCCGCCGCCGCGCCGAAAAGACGGCGCTCACCCTGACCGGCGGAACGATCGATACGCGCCTGACCTATGCGGAATTCGACCTCGCCGCGCGCCGCCTCGCCGCCGGCCTGTCGTCGCTGGGCCTCGCGCCCGGCGCGCGGGTGATGATCCGGCGCGGCAATGACCTCTCTTATGTTCTGAGCTTTTTCGCGCTGATCGCCGCCGGGCTGGTCGCCCTGCCCTCCTCGGCCCAGCTCATCCAGGAGGAGGCGGATTTCCTGGCCGCCGATTCGGGCGCCTCGGCGGCGATTTGCTCCGGCGGCCTGACCGTGAAGGGAACGCGAATCATCGGCGACGCCGAACTCGCCCGCCTCGCCGCATTCGCGCCGCGCGCCTTCGCCGCCACTGCGCCGGACGATCCCGCTTATCTGATCTATACGTCGGGAACCTCCGACCGGCCCAAGGGGGTTTTGCACGCCCAGCGCGCGATTCGCGGACGCGCGCCCATGCTCGACCATTGGCTCGGCCTGCAAGATTCCGACATCATGCTGCACGCCGGCGCGATCAACTGGACCTATACGCTCGGCGTCGGGCTGATGGACCCTTTTGCAAGGGGCGCCTCGGCTGTCCTTTACGACGGCCGCGCCGACGCCAGCGTCTGGCCAAAACTGATCGCCCGTTTTTCCGCGACGATTTTCGCCGCCGTTCCCGGCGTTTTTCGCCAGATGCTGCGCGAGCCCGGCTGCACGGCGGAAAATCTCGCCAGCTTGCGCCATGCCGTCACGGCCGGCGAGGCGCTGGCGCCGGCGCTTCTGGCGCAATGGCGGGAAAGAACCGGCAAGCCGCTTTACGAGGCGCTCGGCATGAGCGAAATTTCGACCTATATTTCGAGCGGCCCGACTGTTCCGACCCGCCCCGGCTCGCCCGGCAAGCCCCAGCCGGGACGGCGCGTCGCGATCCTGCCGCTCGACGGCGGCGAAGAACCGCTGCCGCCGAGGAAAAGCGGGCTGATCGCCGTCCATCGTTCCGACCCCGGCCTGATGCTCGGCTATTGGCGCCGGCCGGAGGCCGAACACGAGGTCTTTCGCGGCCAATGGTTCGTCGGCGGCGATGTCGCCGAATTCGACGCCGAGGGCTATGTCTGGATGCATGGCCGCGCCGACGACCTGATGAACGCATCAGGCTATCGCGTCTCGCCGGCCGAGGTCGAAGCCATTTTAAGCCACGCGCCGGGCGTCGCCGATGTCGCGGTCGCCGAGCGCAAGGTCCGCGAGGATGTCTCGGTCATTTGCGCCTGCATCGTGCCGGCGCCGGGCGCGGCCTTGGACGAAGCCGCGCTGCGACGGCATTGCGCCGAACATCTCGCCGCCTACAAGAACCCCAAGAAATATGTCTTCGTGACCGAATTGCCGCGCACCAAAAACGGCAAGATCGCCCGCCGCCTTTTGCCGGAGGCGTAGGCGCCGGGCTAGCCTTTCGCTTTTGTCGGTCATCCGTGGCATAGTCCGCGCCGATGCAAGCCGAATCGCAGCGCCAGTCCTGGCTCAGATTCCTGACGGATCCCAAGCTCGCGCTGATGCTGGCGCTGGGCTTTTCCTCCGGCCTGCCCTTCCTGCTGGTCTTTTCCACCCAGTCCGCCTGGTTGCGCGAGGCCGGCGTCTCCACCCAGCATATCGGCCTGATGAGCTGGGTCGCTCTGGCCTATTCGTTCAAATTCCTGTGGGCGCCCCTGCTCGACCGCTATGACGCGCCTTTCCTCGGCCCTCTTTTGGGACGGCGGCGCGGCTGGATGGCCTTGACCCAGTTCGGCGTCGCTCTTTGCCTCGCGGGCCTGGCCTTCGGCGATCCCGCCCATCGTCTGGCCTGGACGATTGTCTTCGCCTTCTGCCTCGGATTTTTCTCGGCGACCCAGGACATCATGATCGACGGCTGGCGCATCGCCGTCGCCCCGCCGGAAGACCAGGGCGAAATGTCGGCGGCGAGTCAGATCGGCTATAAATTCGCCATTCTCTGCGCCGGCGCCGGCGCGCTCTATCTCGCGCAATTCGTGAGCTGGCGCGCCGCCTATCTGGCCATGGCCTGCATGATGGCGGTGGGCCTTGGCGCGACCCTGATGGCGCCCGAGCCCCGCGCCCATATTGTCGTCGGGCCGGAGCGCCACATCAATGTCATCGCCGCCTATCGCGATCCGCTCAGGGATTTTTTGCAGCGCAACGGCCGCTTCGCCCTGCTGTTCCTGGCTCTGCTCTCGATCTACCGCCTGCCGGACTTTCTGTCCGGCGTGATGGCCAATCCGCTCTATATCGACCTCGGCTTCACCAAGGCCGACATCGCCAATGTGACCAAGCTGTTCGGCTTCTGGGTTGGGCTTGGCGGCATTTTCGCCGGCGGCGTGGCGGTGACCCGCTTTGGCCTGATGCCCTCGCTGCTGATCGGCGGAATCGCCGCCAGCGCCTCCCATCTCGCCCTCGCCGAGCTCGCCGCGCATGGCGCCGACATCAGATTTCTGACAGTCTCGGTCTGCGTCGAGAATTTCGCCGGCGGCTTCGCCGGCACCGCGCTGATCGCCTTCATGTCGTCGCTGACTTCGCCGCTTTACGCCGCCGCGCAATACGCCCTTCTTTCGTCGCTCTACGCTTTGCCCGGCAAATTGCTCGGCGGCCTGTCGGGCTATGCGGTCGCGGCGATCGGCTATCCGGCCTTTTTCGTCGCCACCTCCTGCATCGGGATTCCAGTCGCGGCGATCTGTATCGCGGTCTGGCGGGTCCAGGCGCGACAGAGCGCCGCGTCGGGCCAGCCCGAAGCCGCATGACAAAAGGCGCCGTTTCACGCATAAGGAATAAAATAATTTGCGGAGCCCGCCCGATGAGCCTGCTGCTCGCCGAAATCCACACCGTCGCCACAAAACCCTTTCTCGACCAGCGCCCCGGCACGTCCGGCCTGCGCAAGAAGACCAAAATCTTCCAGCAGCCGCATTATCTGGCCAATTTCGTGCAATCGATCTTCGCCTCGCTCGAAGGTTTCGAGGGCAAGACTTTGGTGGTCGGCGGCGACGGGCGTTTTTTCAATCGCGAGGCGATCCAGATCGTCATCCGCATGGCGGCGGCCAATGGCTTCGACGAAATCCTGGTCGGGCGTGGCGGCATTCTCTCCACCCCCGCCGCCTCGGCGGTGATCCGCGCCGAAAAGGCCTTCGGCGGCATCGTGCTGTCCGCCAGCCATAATCCCGGCGGGCCGGACGCCGATTTCGGCATCAAATACAACATTTCCAACGGCGGCCCGGCGCCGGAAAAGATCACCGAGGCGATTTTTGCGCATAGCACGACGATCGAGAGCTACAAGATCATCGAGGCGCCGGACGTCGATCTCGACACGCTGGGTGAAACCCGCGTCGGTGGCGCGAAGGTGCGGATCATCGATCCGGTCGCGATCTATCAGGCCCTGATGGAAAGCCTGTTCGATTTCCCGGCCATCGCGCGGATGTTCAAGCACGGGTTCCGGCTGAAGTTCGACGCGATGAGCGCGGTCACCGGGCCTTACGCCAAGGCGATTTTCGAGGAGGCGCTCGGCGCGGCCAAGGGCAGCGTGATGAACGGCGAGCCCTTGCCGGATTTCGGCCATCACCATCCCGACCCCAATCTGGTCCACGCCAGACATCTCTACGACCTCGCCATGTCCGACGCTTCGCCCGACCTTTGCGCGGCTTCGGACGGCGACGGCGACCGCAATCTGATCATCGGGCGCGGCCAGTTCGTCACCCCGTCGGATTCTCTGGCGATCATCGCCGCCAACGCCCATCTGGCGCCGGGCTATAAAAACGGCATAGCCGGGATCGCGCGCTCGATGCCGACCAGCCTCGCCGCCGACCGGGTCGCGGAAAAGCTCAAAATCGGCATGTACGAGACGCCGACCGGCTGGAAATTCTTCGGCAATCTGCTCGACGCCGGCAAGGTCACCATCTGCGGCGAGGAAAGCGCCGGCGCCGGCTCCAATCATGTGCGCGAGAAGGACGGCCTGTGGGCCATTTTGATGTGGCTCAACATTCTGGCCGCCCGCCAGCAGAGCGTGAGGGAGATCGTGCGCGCCCATTGGGCGGAATTCGGCCGGAATTATTATTCGCGCCACGATTACGAGGAAGTGGCGAGCGAGGGGGCAGAGGCCCTGTTCGCCGATTTGCGCGCCAAACTGCCGACGCTGGCGGGCCAGACTTTCGGGGCGCTGAAGGTCGAGGCGGCCGACGATTTTTCCTATGTCGATCCGGTGGACGGCTCGGTGTCGAAAAATCAGGGCCTGCGCATTCTCTTCGCCGGCGGCTCGCGCATCGTCTATCGCCTGTCGGGCACCGGCACGGCGGGAGCGACCCTGCGCGTCTATATCGAGCGTTACGAACCCGACCCGGCCAAACACGATCTCGAAACCCAGGACGCGCTCGCCGATCTGATCGCCTGCGCCGAAAAGATCGCCGAGATCCGCCGCCACACCGGCCGCGACCACCCGAGCGTCATCACCTGACGTTTTGACGCGGCGCCGGAAGGACCGCCAGCCGCTAACGCTCCGTTAACGAATCGCCCTTGCATTTATACTCATTATGAGTATATGTAGGGTATGTGAAAGGGAGCCGAAGCGGGCGAGTGTCTTTTCGGCTCTTTGTTTTGCTTTAGTTATGCTCAAAGTGAGCATAATAAAGGGTGAGCGTCATGCAGTGTGTCCTGCCTACTCAATCCCCTGCGGCGGCTCCGGTCCAGCCCAGCTCCGCCGCCCTGCGCCATGGCGCCGTCCCCATGCCCAATCTGGCGTGGACGCCGGAGGTCGCCCGCGCGACCGCGCATCTCTATGAAAAGGTGAAGACGGTCATCCCGCCGATCGAATGGCCGTTCCACGCCCCCTATGTGAAGGCGATCAACGACCTGAAAAGGGAGCGCAACGCCGTCATCCTGGCGCATAATTACCAGACGCCGGAAATCTACAATTGCGTCGCCGACGTGGTCGGGGACTCGCTCCAGCTCGCCCGCGTCGCCAGCCAGTCCGACGCCGATGTGATCGTGCAGGGGGGCGTTCATTTCATGGCCGAAACCTCGAAGATTCTCAGCCCTGACAAGACCGTGTTGATCCCGGATTCCCGCGCCGGCTGCTCGCTCGCCGCCTCGATCACGGGCGCCGACGTCCGCACCCTGCGCCGCGAATATCCGGGCGTTCCGATCGTCGCCTATGTCAACACCTCGGCCGAGGTGAAGGCGGAGGTGGACATCTGCTGCACTTCGGCCAATGCGCTGAAAGTGGTCGAAAGCCTGGGAAGCGACCGGGTCATCATGGTTCCCGACCGTTTTCTCGCCGCCAATGTCGCGCGCCAGACCCAGGTCAAGATCATCGCCTGGCATGGCGCCTGCGAGGTGCATGAGCGCTTCACGCCGGAAGAATTGCTGCGCTATCGCGCCGACGACCCCTCGATCAAGCTGATCGCCCATCCCGAATGCCCGCCGGAAGTGGTCGAAGTCTGCGACTTCTCCGGCTCGACCGCGGCGATGATCGATTATGTCAGGACGCGCCAGCCCAAGCGGGTGCTGCTGGTCACCGAATGTTCGATGGCCGACAATGTGGCGGCAGAGAATCCGGGGGTGGATTTCGTGCGTCCCTGCAATCTCTGCCCGCACATGAAGCGCATCACGCTGCCGAAAATCCTCGAGAGCCTGGTCCATATGCGCGAGGAGGTCGTCGTCGACCCGCTCCTCGCCGCCCGCGCCCGCCGCTCGGTCGAGCGCATGATCGAATTGAAGTGAGGGCGCTTTCCCCTCTCCCCGCTTTGGCGGGGAGAGGGTGAGGGGCCGGGGGACTGGCCTCTTTGCCAGTCGCGCCTGAAACGGGGCATTTCCTGACGATGGCGAAGCTGACGCCCCAGCCCCTCACCCCTGCCCTCTCCCCGTGACCGGGGAGAGGGGGAGTCCGTGCAATGGCGAAACCTGACATTCTCATCGTCGGCGGCGGATTGGCCGGCCTGTTCTGCGCGCTGAAACTGGCGCCGCTGCCTGTCGCCGTGCTCGCCGCCGCGCCGCTCGGCGAAGGCTCGTCCTCGGCCTGGGCGCAGGGTGGTGTGGCCGC
The DNA here is from genome assembly GCA_963704565.1 of uncultured Pseudomonadota bacterium. GTDB lineage: Bacteria > Pseudomonadota > Alphaproteobacteria > Rhizobiales > Beijerinckiaceae > Rhodoblastus. The sequence continues at coordinate 3,172,193 of OY969917.1, read as the reverse complement.
CGCCGTGGGCGAAGACGACAGCCCCGAGCTTCACGCCAAAGACACGATCGTCGCCGGCGCCGGCCTTGTCGATGAAGAGGTCGCCCTCGCCGTCGCGCGCGAGGCCGGGGCGCGGGTCGACGATCTGCTGCGTTTCGGCGCGCCCTTCGATCGCGACGCCGAAGGGCGGCTGACGCCGTCGCGCGAAGCCGCCCATTCGGCGCGGCGCATCGTGCGGGTCAAGGGCGACGGCGCCGGCGCCGCCATCATGCAGGCGCTGATCGCTCAAGCTCGGCGGACGCCTTCCATAACCATCCATGAAAATGTCGTCGCCGAGGACCTGATCGTCCAGTCCGGCCGCGTGGCCGGCGTTTACGCCCGCGACGCCTCCGGCGCCCTGCGCGCCTTCCCGGCGCGGGCGACCGTGCTGGCCAGCGGCGGAATCGGCGGGCTTTACGCCGTCACCACCAATCCGCCCGAGGCCGCCGGCGCGCCCCTCGCCTTCGCGGCGCGCGCCGGCGCCCGCGTCGCCGACGCCGAATTCGTGCAATTCCACCCGACCGCCATCGACATCGGCCGCGACCCTGCCCCGCTGGCGACCGAAGCCTTGCGCGGCGAGGGCGCGATCCTGATCGACGCGAAAGGCCGCCGCTTCATGCCGGCGCTCCACCCCGACGCGGAACTGGCCCCGCGCGACATTGTGGCGCGCGGCGTCTTTGCCGAAATCGCCGCCGGACGCGGCGCCTTTCTCGATGCGACCGAAGCCGTCGGCGCCGCTTTCGCCGAAAAGTTTCCCAATGTCGCCGCCGCCTGCCTTGCGGCGGGAATCGACCCGGCGCGCCAGCCCATCCCGGTCGCTCCCGCCGAACATTACCATATGGGCGGGCTGTGGACCGACAGCCATGGCCGCACCTCCCTGCCCGGCCTGTGGGCGGCGGGCGAGGTCGCCTCGACCGGCCTGCACGGCGCGAACCGCCTCGCCTCCAATTCGCTGCTCGAAGCCGTGGTTTACGGCGACCGGGTCGCCTGCGACGTCGCCGCCGCGCTTCCCCGCCTGCCCGCGCCCGAATCGGCGACCGCCCCGGACCGGCCGGCGCGGCCCGACGCCGAAGCCGCGACGGAGCTGCGCCAGATCATGTCCCGCCATGTCGGCGTGTTGCGCGACGCGGCCGGCTTGCGCGAGGCCCTGCGCGTCTTGATTCGCCTGCGCGACCGCGCCCTTGCGGAAGGCTCGATCGATTTGCGCAACCGCGCCGAAGCCGCTCTTTTGATCGCGGCCGGCGCTTATCTGCGCCGCGAAAGCCGGGGTGGCCATTTCCGCACGGATTCCCCCGCCGCCGACCCGGCTCTGGCGCGCCGCTCCTTCATCACCCTCGACGAAGCCCTGCGCGCGGCGCACGGCGCCGTCGCCACGGAAGCCGCATGAACCTCCCCGAACTCAGCCCTCATCTGGTGGAAAAAGCCGTGCGCGCCGCTCTGGCCGAAGACCTCGGCCGCGCCGGCGACATCACCTCGCAGGCGACCATTCCCGCCTCGGCCCAGGCCAAAGCAGTGATTGCCGCGCGCAAAAAAGCCGGCGTCCTCGCCGGCCTCGAACTCGCCCGCAAGGCCTTCGAACTGGTCGATCCAAGCTTGCGTTTCGAGCCGTTCGCGCGCGACGGCGAGTCTTTCGCGCCCGGCGCCGTCCTGGCGCGGATCGACGGCTCGGCGCGAGGCATTCTCGCCGGCGAGCGGGTCGCGCTGAATTTTCTCGGCCGGATGTGCGGGGTCGCGACATTGACCTCGCATTACGCCGAGGCCGTCGCCCACACCAAGGCGCGCATCTGCTGCACCCGCAAGACCACGCCAGGCCTGCGCGCCTTCGAGAAATACGCCGTGCGCTGCGGCGGCGGCGTCAACCACCGTTTCGGCCTCGATGACGCCGTGCTGATCAAGGACAATCATATCGCCGTCGCCGGCGGAATTGTCCCCGCTCTGCGCGCGGCAAAGGCCTTTGTCGGCCATCTGGTGAAAATCGAAATCGAGGTCGATACGCTCGACCAGTTGCGCGAGGCGCTTTCCGAAGGCGCGGACGCCGTGCTGCTCGACAATATGAATCCGGCGCAATTGCGCGAGGCGGTGGCGATGATCGGCGGAAAAATGGTCGCCGAGGCTTCGGGGGGCATTCATCTGGGCGGCCTGAAGCAAGTGGCCGAGACCGGCGTGGACCTGATTTCCTCGGGCGCGCTCACCCATTCCGCGCCGGTGCTGGACCTTGGCCTGGATATTGAAATCCGTTGAGCCGTCCTTGCCCTCGGAGCGTAAAAAGGCCATCTTCTCAGGGTTCCTCATGAAAGAGCGCGCGACTCGCGGCGCGTCATCGAAAGTCCGGCTTCGTGCATCCCACCTTGGTTTCCGCGCGCAAGAGCGCCCTTCGCGGTCTGGTTTTTTTCCTCGCGTTCCTGCCGCTTGCCGCTCAGGCGCGCCAGACGGCCGCGATTTCCGAGCCTTTCGAAGTCGGCGACAGTCCTTCCGGCAATTATCTTTCGGCGCGGGTCGCCGAAGCCGAACATGACACTTTCGCGGCCTCGACCTTCTTCCGCGAGGCTCTGCGCGCCGACCCGCGCAACCCGGAGCTGATTCAGGGCGCCTTTGTCGCGACGCTCGCCAATGGCGACATGGACGCCGCCTCGGCCCTGGCGCGCGCCCTGCTCCTGCGCGATCCGCACAACGCCTCCGCCCGTCTGACCCTGACCGTTCGCGACTTCAAGAACAGGAGCTATGCGGCGGCGCGGACGCAACTCGCCGCCGGAGGCGCCGGCAAGGGCGACCTCACCACCATCCTGCTCACCGCCTGGAGCTATATCGGCTCCGGCGACGTGAAAAAGGCGATCGCCATGGTCGATTCCATGAGCGATCCGACCTTCGCCGTGTTCCGCGATTTCCACGCCGGGCTGATGCTCGATGTCGCCGGCAAGGCCGAGGAAGCCGGCGCGCGCCTCAAGGCCGCCTATGACGGCGACAAGTCCACCCTGCGTCTGGTCGACGCCTATGGCCGCAATCTGGCGCGCCGGGGCAAGATCGACGAGGCGAAGACGGTTTTCGGCGATTTCAACACGCTTCAACCGCACAATCCCATCATCGAGGCCGCGCTCGCCGATCTCGCGGCGGGGCGGAAGCTCGACCCCATGGTCAAGGACGTCCGGGCCGGCGCGGCGGAAGTGCTCTACGGTCTCGGCGCCTATGGCCTCGGCGCGGCCGGAAGCCGGCCCAGCGACGCGCTGGCGGCGGTCGTTTTCCTGCGGCTGGCGCTCGAACTCAGCCCCCAGAACGCCTTGGCGCTCGACACTTTGGGCGAGGCCTATGGCAAGCTGAAGCAATATGATTCGGCGATCGAAATCTACGATCAGGTTCCGAAATCGGACCCGTTGCGCGCCACCAGCGAAATCCGCGCCGCCCTGCTCTACGCCGCCATGGGCAAGACCGACGAATCGACCAGGCAATTGCAGGCGATCGTCAAGGACCATCCCGACAATGAGGATGCGGTTTCGGCGCTTGCCGACGTGCTGCGCACCGAGAAGAAGTTCCAGGAATCGGCGGACGCCTATACGCGGGTTCTGGCGCTGACCGCGCCCGACGACAAGAGCCGTTGGGCGATCTATTATTTTCGCGGCGTCGATTACGAGCGCGCCAAACAGTGGGACAAGGCCGAGCCCGATCTGAAGGAGGCGCTCAACCTTTATCCCGAACAGCCGATGGTGCTGAACTATCTCGGCTATTCCTGGGTCGATCAGGGCAAGCATCTGGACGACGCCTTCAAGATGCTGCGCCGCGCCGTCGAGCTGGAGCCGGAGGACGGCTATATCGTCGATTCGCTCGGCTGGGCCTATTACAAGCTCGGCCGCTATGACGAGGCGGTCAAATATCTGGAGCGGGCCGTCGATCTGAAGCCGGGCGATCCGACCATCAACGACCATCTCGGCGACGCCTATTGGCGCGTGGGCCGCAAACTCGACGCCCAGTTCCAGTGGAACCACGCGCGCGACCTCAAACCCGAGCCCGAGGATTTGCCCAACATCCTGAGCAAGATCGAAAAAGGCCTGCCCGACGCCCCGACCCAAACCGAAAGCCACGACCCGGCGCCGGGCGCGCCCGCCAATCTCGTCGGCAAGGGCGGCTGAGCGAAGGGCGGCTGAGCGCGCTCGAACCGCCTCAATGGGAATTCCCGTCGTCGCCCTGGCGCAAAGCGACCACAAGGGCGGTGTCGAAATAGCGCGTCCAGTCGACGATCCTGTAATTTTCCCAGCGCAAGCGATCGACGCCTTCGAGTTCGACTTCGGCGTGGGTGCCGCGGTTCTTCAGCTTCATACGCCAGGAAATATAGGCCATGCGGGGCATTTCGACGACAAGGTCGTCGATTTCGAACTGGCCGATTTCGAAATCCACGTCGAAGGCGCGCCAGGCCTCGCGGATTTCGTCCTTGCCCACGCGCACGCCCGCCGCAGGGATCAGGTCGCGCGAACCGATCAGGCGATAGGTGGCGTTGTCGGCGAAAAACACCAGTCCCGGCTCGTTGTCGCCTCTCGCCCGCCGTACGTAGATATCGCGAGCAAGAGCCAGATATTGCTCGTGGGTCAGGCCCTCCAGAATCTTTTTCGTATCGTTCATTTTTCCAAATTCTGTTCAACAAAATCGAATAACCAATGCGCGGAGCCGGGGACGCCGCAAAAGGACTCGCCCGGCCTCGTGGTGCGAGAACGTTCCACACATATACTTTATGCGTACTTTGTACGCAAGAATTCGAAGATTTGAAGCGGAATCGCCGGCAACCCGGGACGGCGAGTTGAAAGGCGGTCCGCCCTCGCCTAAACAGGCGGCAAACGAGGCCCTTAATGAATGTTCTCCTCATTGGCTCGGGCGGGCGCGAGCATGCGCTGGCCCTGGCGCTTGTCAAAAGCCCGCTGCTCGACCGCCTGTTCGTCGCCCCCGGCAATCCCGGCACGGCGCGGATTGCGCACAATGTCGCGCTCGACGCAGGCGATTTCGCCAAAGTCATCGCTTTCTGCCGGGAAGAGTCGATCGGCCTCGTGGCGATCGGCCCGGAACAGCCGCTGGTCGATGGCCTGACGGACGCGCTGGAGGCGGCGGGGCTCAAAGTTTTTGGGCCGAGCCAGGCGGCGGCGCGGCTCGAAGGCTCCAAGGGGTTCACCAAGGATCTCTGCGCCAAATACCACATCCCCACCGCCGCCTATGGGCGCTTCGCCGACAAGGACCGGGCGCTCGCCTATGTGCGTGAAAAAGGCGCGCCGATCGTGGTCAAGGCGGACGGCCTCGCCGCCGGCAAGGGCGTGGTCGTCGCCATGACGCCGGCAGAAGCCGAACAGGCGGTCGAATCGCTGTTTTCCGGCGCTTTCGGCGCGGCGGGCGCCGCCGAAGCGGTGGTCGAGGAATGTCTCGACGGCGAGGAAGCCTCGTTCTTCGCGCTTTGCGACGGCGAAAAGGCGGTCGCCTTCGCCTCCGCCCAGGACCACAAGCGCGTCGGCGACGGCGACCGGGGGCCGAACACCGGCGGCATGGGCGCCTATTCCCCCGCCCCGGTCATGACGCCGGAAATGAGCGCGCGGGTGATGCGCGAGATCGTCGAGCCGACCGTCGCGGCGATGAAAGCCGAGGGCTGCCCGTTCAAAGGGGTCTTGTTCGCCGGGCTGATGATCGGCAAGGACGGCCCCAAGCTCATCGAATACAACACCCGTTTCGGCGACCCGGAATGTCAGGTCATGATGGCGCGGCTCGAGGACGACCTGCTTGGCCTGCTGCTCGCCTGCGCCGAAGGGCGGCTGCCGCCGAATGTGCGTCTGTCGGACAAGACCGCCTTGACCGTGGTGCTGGCGGCGCGCGGCTATCCCGGAACGCCGCTCAAGGGCGGGCGGATCGACGCGATTGACGAGGCGGAGAAAATCCCCGGCGTCAGCGTCATCCACGCCGGCACGAAAATGGAGGGCGGCCAGCTCGTCGCCAATGGCGGCCGCGTGCTCAACGTGGTCGCGCTCGCCGACAGTGTCGCGCAAGCCCAGGCCCTCGCCTATCGCGGCGTGGACGCGATTCGTTTTCCTGACGGCTTCTGCCGCCGCGACATCGGCTGGCGGGCGATCGGGCGCTGAGACGCCCTCGACTCTCGCGCTCCCGATCGGCCGGGCCGAAATGATATCGTTCGTCCGGCGCGACGCCTGTTCGGCGCGCGAATTTTTTTTCCTCGAAGGCGTTCGCCGGCCTCAACCGCTATCGACAACACGAATAAATGAATATATGAATATACCAACATTAAGAGAATAAGCTGCCCGCCCGCAAATGACGTGGCGAAAAAAGGGGGAGTCGATCATGACCGAGAGGATAATCGGCGGATCAGGCGTATTGGCTGGCGAGATCGGATCGCGGCGTTTTAGTGTCGCGGAGAGGCTTCGATGTTTCGCGGCGCAGCTCCTTTATTGACCTGAGCTTGAAGAACGCGGGGACGCTGGGGCGGCCGTGGGCGGGTTTTGGCCTGTTTGGCGCTTGATGTTTTCGCGGTTGGATTTTTATGCGTGTCGAACGGGAACGAACCGGGGGAGGCTGTGATGGCGGCGTTATTTTCGGACGATTGGATGGTTGATTTTGGCAATGCGTGGAATGACGATCCGGATCTTGGGGACGCCTTGGCGAAGATTGGGTTCAATTCGACGATTGCCTATGGTTTTGACAACGAGGATCAGCCGCGCGGGATGATCAAGGTCGAGAACGGCTATGTTGTCGAGGCCGGGGCGTTCAAGGGCCAGGCGATGAACTGGGATTTGCGGGCGAGCCCGGCGAACTGGGAAAAGTGGTGTTCGAACGGCATCGGGATGATGGGTCTTGGGCTGGCTTATACGTCGGGCAAGATCAAGTTCAAGGTCGGCGATTATGGCGCGATGATCAAGAACCCGGCGATGGCCGGCCCGTTCATCAAGAGCTTCGAAGCGATGGGCAAGGTTCCGCGCGGCTGAGGCCTGACCGGCCGCGGGCGGGCCGCGGCGGTTTTGGCGCGCGTTGAATGTAAGGACAGGCGCGGCGATGCTTTCCCTCCTGGTGAGAACCCTGCCGATATTGTTTGCCGCCGTTCTCGGCGGCCTGATCGCGTCGTGGATTGGCGGGCGCGCGCCGTCCGACGAGGGATCGGGCGGGACGTTCTATCCGTCGTCGCCGGTGGTGACGGCGCCGATGGTCGAGGCGACGGCGATGGAGACGGCGTCGCGCTACAAGCTGGGCGGGGTGGTCGAGGCGCGCGAGATGGTGAGTCTGACGGCGCAGCAGCCGGGGCGGGTGGCCTTCATCGCGGGGCGGGAAGGCGACCGGGTGGGGGCCGGGACGATCGTGGTTTCGCTCGACGACGACGCGCTGAAGCCGGAATATCGCACGGCCTGGGCGTCGCTGGGCGGCGAGATGGCGGCGCAGCAGAACGCGCAGACCCAGCTTTACCAGAAGCTTTACGGCTTCCGCCAGCCGACGATGGGCGGGCCTGGCTATGACGCCTATGAGCGGGCGCTGACGCCGTTCTACAACATGTTCCAGAACTTCATGGGCTCCAACGCGCCGGCGATGGGCTCGCCGCCGATGATGACGCAGGATCAGGCGGGAACCTCGCCTTCGGTGGTCAACAACGCGCGGGCCGATTACGAGCGCCAGCAGGCGGGGCTGGTGGCGGCGCAGTCGCGGATCGACGCGCTGGACCAGCGCCTGCGCGACCGGCGCTCGGTGGCGCCCTATTCGGCGGTGATCATGGCGCGGCATGTGCGGGTGGGCGACGTGGTCCAGCCGGGCCAGCCTCTGGTCGATCTGGCCGATCCCGACCAGCTCGACCTGAAGATCGAGGCGCCGGCCGATCTGGCGCTCAATCTGAAGATCGGCGACAAGCTGCCGGTGAGCCTGGACCGCGGCAATGTGTGGGCGGTGGTGTCGCAGATCTTCCCTGGGGCCAATCAGGCCCAGCACACGGTGACGATCAAGGCGGCCTTGCCGCCGGGGACGGCGGCGGCTCCGGGCATGTACGGCCTGGCGTGGATCGCGGAGCCGGGCGGCGGCGGGGAGCAGGCCATGGCGCCTGGGATCCCGCGCGGGGCGATTGTCTATCGCGGGTCGCTGCCGGCGGCTTTCGTGGTCAGTCCCGACGGAACGGCGGAGATGCGGATTCTTCGGCTGGGCGAGGCGGCGGGCGACCGGGTCGCGGTTCTGTCCGGGCTGCGGATCGGGGAACAGGTGATCGCGCATCCGGCTCCCGACCTGAAGTCCGGCGATCCCCTCACCATGCGGCGCTGAGGCGGAAAAGGCTTTGCCAATGACCGAACCCGCCGCGCACGAAGCCGCCCATCGCAATGGGGAGCGCCATAAGCGCCACGAGCTGGGCTTTGCCGGGCGGGTGGCGCGCGCCTTTGTCGAATTGCCGCTGACGCCGCTGCTGCTGATCTCCTTTTTCCTGATCGGCCTTCTGGGCATGGCGATCACGCCGCGCGAGGAAGACCCGCAGATCTCGGTGCCGATGGTGGACATATTCGTCGCCTATCCGGGGGCGGCGGCGAGCGAGGTGGCCAATCTGGTGTCGGAGCCGCTGGAGCGGCTGATGTCCGAGCTTCCGGGCGTCAAGCATGTCTATTCGATGTCGCGCGACGGCCTGTCGATGGTCACGGTGCGCTTCGAGGTCGGCGAGCAGATGGAGCCCTCGCTGGTCAAGCTTTACAACAAGCTCTATTCGAACATGGACCTGATCCCCAAGGGGGTGATGCAGCCTTTGGTCAAGCCCAAGAGCATCGACGACGTGCCGGTGGTGACGGTGACGCTGAGCTCCTCGAAGCTGAATCTGGTGCAATTGCGCAAGCTCGGGCTTGACGCGCTGCAGCGCTTCAAGGCGCTGCCCAACACCGGCCAGAGCTTTGTCACGGGCGGCAGCCGGGAGCAGGTGCGCATCGACGTGGACCTGCCGCGCATGTCCTCGCACAAGGTGACGCTGAGCCAGATCGCGCAGGCGGTGGCGGCGGCCAACCAGCGCATTCCCGGCGGCTACGTGGTGGACGGGGGCAAGTGGTTCAACATCTACACCGGCGATTTTTTGGCCAATGTGGCGGATGTGGAGAATCTGGTCATCGCGGTGGACAAGGACCGTCCGGTGTTCCTGCGCGACGTCGCCACGATCACCCATGGCGAATCCGAGACCAAGAGCGTCGTGGACAACAATGTGCGCGACGCCGAGGGGGGCTTTGCGAGCGCGCCGGCGGTGACGGTGGCGGTGGCCAAGAAGCACGGCTCCAACGGCATTGTGGTGGCCAGGGAGCTGATCGGCGAGCTGGAGGCGATGAAGGGCCGTCTGATCCCGGATTCGGTGACGGTGACGGTGACGCGCGACTATGGCGAGACGGCGCAGGACAAGGTCACCCATCTGATCATGAAGCTGTTCATCGTTTCGGCGCTGGTGACGATCCTGGCGCTGCTGACGATGGGCGGGCGGCCGGCGATGATCGTGATGATCACCATTCCGGCGACTCTGCTGATGTCGATCGCGGTGGCCTATGTGCTGCGCTTCACCATCAACCGGGTGTCGATGTTCGCTTTGGTGTTCGCCATCGGCATTCTGGTGGACGACGCCATCGTGGTGGTGGAGAACATCTACCGGCGCTGGCTGGAGTCGGGGCGCACCAGCGACCGGATCACGGTCGAGGCGGTGGACGAGGTCGGCAATCCGACCATTCTGGCGACCTTCACCGTGGTGGCGGCGCTGCTGCCGATGGGCTTCGTCAGCGACATGATGGGCCCCTACATGCTGCCCATTCCGGTGCTGTCGTCGGCGGCGATGATCTTTTCGCTGTTCGCGGCCTTCGTCTTCGTGCCGTGGCTGGCGGCGCGGGTGAAGCCGAGCATGTCGGCGCTGAAGAGCGCGGCCGAGCGCGAGCACCGTCAGGCCGCCGCCATCGGCCGCTGGTACGGTTCGGTGATCACGCCGATCATGGACAACAAGATCGTGGGCTACCTCACCCTGTTCATGATCTTCGCCGCCATGCTCGGCGCCGTCTCGCTGTTCATGTTCAAGGCGGTGGCGTTCAAGATGCTGCCTTATGACAACAAGTCCGAGATGCAGGTCGTGATCGACATGCCCGAGGGGACGGACCTGTTCGTGACCGCCAATCTCGCCCGGCAACTGGGGGCGGAGCTGAGCAAGATCCCCGAGGTGACGGCCTTCCAGACCTATGTCGGGACATCGTCGCCGTTCAACTTCAACGGGCTGGTGCGCCATTACTTCCTGCGCGGGGAGCCGTGGCAGGGCGACATAGCGGTGCAATTGCTCGACAAGGACAAGCGCAGCCGCTCGAGCCACGACATCGCGCTTTACGTGCGGCGGATCCTGGCGCCGATCGCGGCCGCCGCCGACGCGCGGCTGACGGTGGCCGAGGCGCCGCCGGGGCCGCCGGTGCTGGCGCCGGTGGTGATCGAGCTTTACGGCCCGACGGCGGAGATCCGCCGCCAGGTGGCGCGCGACCTTCTCGGCATTCTGCGCAAGACGCCGCATCTGGCCGACATCAACACTTTCATGGAAGCGCCGCACGACAATATCGAGTTCGATGTCGACCGTCTGCGCGCGGCGATGTTCGGGGTGTCGGTGGAGGACATCAACCGCGAGGTGGTGATGGCAACCGGCGGCTTCGAAGCCGGGCCGTTCCAGCGCATCCGCAATCTCGAACAGGCGACGATCGTCATCCAGACGCCGATGGCGACGCGCGGCAATATCGGCAATCTGCTGGCGATGCCGGTGCGCAGCCGGGCCGGGGCGATGGTGCCGCTGGGCGAACTGGGGCGCTTCGTCAAGCGGCCGGTCGACGCGGTGATCTATCACAAGGATCTGCGGGCGGTCGAATATGTGACCGCCGACGTGATCGGCAAGCTGGGGGCGCCGCTCTATGGCATGCTGGACGTCGAATCGGCCCTCAAGAAATATCGGACGCCGGACGGGGTCCATCTTTCCGGCAACTTCTTCAGCCGGCCGGAGAACGTCGACCGCAGCGCCTTCAAATGGGACGGCGAGTGGCAGGTCACCTATGTGACCTTCCGCGACATGGGCCTGGCCTTCGGCGCGGCTCTGGTGCTGATCTACATGCTGGTGGTGGCGGAGTTCCGCAGCTTCATGCTGCCGGCGGTGGTGATGACGCCGATCCCGCTGACCCTGATCGGCATCGTGCCCGGCCATTGGCTGCTGGGGGCGGACTTCACCGCGACCTCGATGATCGGCTTCATCGCGCTGGCCGGCATCATCGTGCGCAACTCGATCCTTTTGGTGGAGTTCGCGCGCGAGAAGGTGCAAGAGGGCTGGGACGTGCGCGAGGCGGTGATCACCGCCGGGCGGGTGCGCCTGCGGCCGATCATGATCACCGCTTTGGCGCTGGTGATCGGCTCGATGGTTTTGCTCAGCGACCCAATCTTCCAGGGCATGGCGGTGTCGCTGCTGTTCGGCTCGCTGGTGGCGACTTTTTTGACCCTGATCGTGATCCCGCTGGGCTGCATCTCGGCGCGCAAATATTTTAAGCGGCGCGAGATCGAGGACGACGACGGCGACGACGATGGCGCGCCGCCCAAGGGCAATGGCCCAGGTGGTCCTGGTTCTGGTCCCGGTTCTGGCCCGGCTCCGGCCCCTGCGCCATCGGGCGCCCCATCGGGCGCCTCCGGCCGCCCCGCCCGCCTGGTGCGCGGCGGCGAAACGCAAGCCGCGCCGCCGGCGCCGGAAGCCTCGGGGCGCCCGGCCCGTCTGGTGAGAAAGACCGAGGAGCCGGCCGCCGCCGCGCCGGCGCCGGCGGAGCCTGCTCCGGGGGCCCCGGGACGCCCGCCGCGTCTGGTGAGGCAGGCCGAGGAGCCGGCCGTCGCCGAACCCGCGCCCGTCGTCGCCGCGCCCGAACCGGCGCCTCAGCCCGCGCCCGAGCCTCAGCCCGAGCCCGCGCCTGCGGCCCAGCCCGAACCTGCGCCGCCGGCGGCCGAATCTGCGCCGCCGGCGCCCGAATCTGCGCCCGAAGCCGAGGCGGACAAGGCGCGGCCTCAAGCCTCATCGAAGCGCGAGCGCGGCTCGCGCGGCATCCGCCTCAAGGACATATCCTACGATCCGGGAGATCAGGGATGAAACGCGACAGGATTCCACTGACCGGCCTCGCGGCGCTGGCCGCGCTTTGGACGATGGTCGCCGGCGCCTCGGGCGCGACCTTCGGCGAGCTTGCCGGCGCGCGGGAGGCGCCGCCGCCCGAGCCGGTGATGACCCCGGACATGTTCGGCGCGCAGGGGGCCATTCCGCTCCCGCTCGACGCGCCGGCTTCCGCCCAGGTTCCGCCCGGCGGCTGGACGCCGCCCCAGGCCTATCTGCCCAATGGCCCCGCCGGCGGCCTGCCGAACGCCCGGCTTCAGACCTGGACCTTCGGGCAGGTCAATTCGACGACGGACCCGTTCAACAGCGCGGGTCTGAGCACGCCTTACATGTTCGTGCCCTGGAGCACGCCGCTGTCGGCCTGGTCCAATGCGCAAACGTGGAACTGGTGGCGCGAACGCGCGGGCGTTCAGCCGCCCTATTGGTAGGGAAGCCTTCGCGACCCGCCTTTTGAGTAGGGGAGAGTAAAATGAAAACAGCAATGGCGTTTGCAATATTCCTCGGCGCCGCCGGCCTGGCCGGCGCGGCTTACGCCGAGCAGACCCCGCCGCCGCCCGGCCCCTATGCCGCGCAGCAGCAGCCCGCCGAAGCCGCCCCCGCCGCCCCGCAGGCCCAGGCCCAAAACCCGAACTGGGGCCCGCCCCCCCCGCCCCCGCCGCCCTATGGCTATTATCAGGAGCAGCCGGCGGCCAACGGCAAGACCGCGTCGGCCCCGCCCGCCGCCCCGCAGGGTTGGGCTCCGCCCCCGCCCCCGCCCTATGGCTATGACGGCTACGGCCCGCGCTATGGCTATGACGACTACGGTCGCGGCTACGGTCGCGGCTACGGCAACGGTCGCGGCCACATGAACGGCAACTTCTCCTTCGGCGGCGACGCCGACACCGACATGAACGGCCGGGGCGACAACGACTGGAACGGATACAACCGCGGCGGCCGCGGCGGCTGGTGGTAATAGCCGTCAAAGGCTATAGCCCGATAAAATAGAAATGACGGCCGCCGGAGCGATACCGGCGGTCGTCTGCTATCGTCCACGCTCGAATCCAGGCCGAAGCGCTTTGGAATAAGGGAAAGGAGACGAGATGTCGCGGGTCGTGATCTTGGGAGCGGGCATTTCCGGGCGCACCGCCGCGCGCTACCTCACCCGTTGGCGGCGCAAATCCTCCCAGCCCCTATGAGATCGTCGTCGGTTCCCCGAACGCCAAATGGAACTGGATTCCCTCCAACATCTGGGTTGGCGTCGGTCAAATGACCGAGGAGCAGGTCACCTTCGACCTGGCCGAAGTCTATAAGAAGATCGGGGTCGCCTTCCATCAGGCCAAAGCCGTTTCGATTCATCCCGAAGGCGACGCGAACGACCCCGCGCCTTATGTCATCGTCGAATACACGTCGTCCGAGCGCGCGGGCCAGCAGGACAGGCTCGCCTACGATTATCTGATCAACGCCACCGGCCCCAAGCTGAACTTCGGCGCCACCGAGGCCCTGGGGCCGGACGGCCATGCCGTCAGCCGCCATGGCCATCGCCGTCGCGAAGAACGTCTGCGGCATGCTCAGGGGCGCCGAAAAACCCACGCATACCGCCTCGATGGCCGAGATGGGCGCAGCCTGCGTGGCGTCGACCGGACGGCATTTCTTCCGCGGTTCGGCCGCCACCATGACGGTTTTTCCGGTGGCGCCGGACTACGAGAAATATCCGGAATATGGGCGCGATCTCAATCTGACCTTCGGCGAAATCGGCCTCGCCGGCCATTGGATGAAGTCCATGCTTCACTACACCTTCCTTTATCAGGCCAAGATGCTGCCGGGCTGGTGGCTGCTGCCCGATTGATCGGGGTCCGCGCCGACAAAACTTAAGCAAAAACACTTAAACGACAATTGCGGAGGAGCCGATCATGGCTGCAACCAACAAAGAACCGTACCAGCAAGCTTATTACCCGCCCAAACCCACAGGGTTCACCTGCTACATGCGCAAGTTCCCGCCATGGCAGTTCATCCGCTTCATCGTCCTCAACTTGAAAATCATGAAGCTGCTGGGGAGTTCACACCACTGAAAAGTCCCGGCCCCGCGCCCAAGCTCGCTCATAGAGCCCTGGGCGCTCCGCCGCGCGGGCCGGGTGAAACTGCCCTCCAAAGCCCATGAACGCGATGCAGCGTTCAATCCGGCGCGAACAGCGCCGACGACCGCGGAAACAGGCAGCCTAATGTGTTGATATTTCGGATGAACTTGGTGGAGCTGAGGGGATTCGAACCCCTGACCTCTGCAGTGCGATTGCAGCGCTCTCCCATCTGAGCTACAGCCCCGCTCCGGAGCGGGTGTTTAGGGCCCGCGCGCGGTCCTGTCAATCGCAACGCGCCTGGTTCGCCGGAAAACTTGTTCCGGCGCGCGCAAAGGCCTAAAAGGCGGCATTCCCGCCGGTTCGTCCCTTTGGCCTGGAGTTGCAATGTCCGCCGCAGCTTTTCTCCTTCCCGTGTTCCGGATCGTCGATATGGCCCTAAGTCTTTATTGGTGGGTCATCATCGTCATGGCCGTGATGTCCTGGCTGCTCGCCTTCGACGTGATCAACATGCGCAACGAGCTGGTGCGCTCGGTGTGGAACGGCGTCAACGCCTTGACCGAGCCGGCGCTTCGGCCGATTCGCCGCTTCCTGCCGCCGATCGGCGGCATGGACATTTCCCCCATCGTTCTGCTGCTGCTCCTGTCCTTCATCGAGATGGAGCTGGACCAGTTGGCGCGCACGATCGCCATGTCCCTGATGTGAGCGCGCCCGGCTTTTTCAAGCGGCGCGCCGGCGGAATCGAGCTTCATGTCCGCCTGACTCCCAAATCCTCGCGCGAGGCGCTCGACGGGCCGGAGATTCGCGACGACGGCGCCTGCGTGCTGAAGGCGCGGGTGCGCGCCGTCCCCGAGGACGGCAAGGCCAATGCCGCTCTCATCGCGCTGCTCGCCAAACAGCTTGAAATTCCGGCGTCGCGCATCAGCCTCGCTTCGGGCGCGACCGCGCGCCAGAAGACGTTTTTTATTGGAGGCGACCCGGAGGTTCTGGTCCGGCGCCTCTCCGAGCTTTTCCCTGACGACGCCAAAGCATGATAGGCCGTAGGGCGCATTGCCAAGGCGCGGGGCCTTGGCCTAGAGCGGTTGGCGAGCGAGGATGTGAACGGCGCCCCCCCACCCTTACCCTCCCCACGAGGGGGAGGGAGCGGGAAGCGTCGAGGCCTGATGTTCCGAGGCCGCTGGAAAGGCGGACCCATTCTGAAAAAGACGCGGGGCTGAAATGAGCAAGACCAATTCCGGCAATTTTTTCGAGGATTTCCAGCTCGGCCAAGTGATCGTCCATGCGACGCCGCGCACCGTCACCACCGGCGACGTCGCGCTTTACACCGCGCTTTGCGGCGGCCGTTTCGCCGTCCAGTCCTCTGACGCCTTCGCCCATGCGATCGGCTATCCCCGCAGCCCGGTCGACGACCTGCTGGTGTTCCATATCGTCTTCGGCAAGACGGTTCCCGATATTTCGCTCAACGCCGTGGCCAATCTTGGCTATGCCGATTGCCGCTTCCTGGTTGCGGTCTATCCCGGCGACACTTTGTCCGCGACTTCGGAAGTCATCGGCCTCAAGGAAAATTCCAACGGCCAGACCGGCGTGGTCTATGTCCGTTCACGCGGCTTCAACCAGCATGGCGACGCGGTGCTCGAATATGTGCGCTGGGTCATGGTGCGCAAACGCGATCCCAAATCGCCCGCCCCGGCGGAAGTCACGCCGCAATTGCCGCGCGCGCTGGCCCCCGATCAGCTCGGCGACGCCTGCCCGGTGATCGACCGGCGCAAATACGATCTCGCGCTCGCCGGTTCGCGCCATCGCTGGGGCGATTATCTGCCGGGCGAAAAGATCGACCATGTCGACGGCATGACGGTCGAGGAGGCCGAGCATCAGCTCGCCACCCGGCTTTACCAGAACACCGCCAAGGTCCATTTCAACCAGTTCACCGAAGGCCAGGGCCGTTTCGGCCGCCGTCTGATCTATGGCGGCCACGTCATTTCGCTGGCCCGCGGCCTGACCTTCAACGGCCTCGGCAACGCTTTCCACATCGCGGCGATCAATGGCGGCCGCCATGTCAGCCCGCTCTTCGCCGGCCTGACCGTCTTCGCCTGGACGGAAGTGCTGGAGCGCGCCGAAATCCAGGGCCGCGACGATGTCGGCGCCTTGCGCCTGCGCACCATCGCGACCAAGGACCAGCCCTGCGCCGCCCATCCCCACAAGCAGGACGAGGGCTACGACCCGAGCGTCATTCTCGACCTCGATTACTGGGCGCTGATTCCGCGCTGAACGAGCGCAAATGAAAAGCCCCCCGCGCATCGAGCGCGGGAGGCTTTTTTTTATTCTTGAAAGTCGCCGCCTACTCGCCGCCGGAGGCCACGAGGACAATCAGGAGCAGCATAGCGCCGGTGAGCGCGATGGCCAGGGCGCCGACGCCGGCCATGCCATAGGTAGCGGCCAGCCCGACGCCGGCGACGACGACCAGCAACGCGATGGCGATGAAGCCTTTCAAAGCAGCGGCTTCTTCGGAATTCCTGGCATGGTGGGTGGCCGAAGCGTCGGCATTATGAGAGTCGCTGCTCATGACTTCCTCTTTCTCTTTCTTTGGGCCTATGGCCAAACTGACAATGGTCGAAACGTCGCGCATTCAAACGATGCGACGACTTAACGCGCGCGCATCTTCCCGATGTCGCGCACACGGCGCCGTGGCGCGCAGGGCCCACAATACTATGGATTTACGACGATAAAAAGCGCTGTCAGGCAAATTTCGTTCTTCGCCAGAAAAGCTTATGCGCCTTCTGCAATGACCTGGATCCAACTCAATAAGGCGCCTCAACCGGCGCGCTCAGGCGCCATTGCGTCGGAGGAAATTCCAGACCCGGCGCGCGGCGTCGACATCGCGCCCTTCCTCGATCGGCGCGGCGGCGGGATGCGCCGGCTTCTGCCCGGCGCCGTTCGGCGGGGCCATTCCAAGCCGCACCTCCTCGACCGGAGCCTTGCATCCCGTATAGGACAGAACCGCGCCCCGGACATGATTCACGCCATGGGCATCGCGTTCGATCAGCGGCCATTCCTCCCGCTTCGGGCCGCAAGCCGCCCGATTTGCGAAGAGCGACAGAGTGGTTTCGGCCGGAAGCGCCTGGAAGACCGCGTCGCCGATCCTGGCCTGCCCGCCTGCGAAGGGAACATTCGGATTGCCGATATTGTTGACGGCGATGAAAGCCATCGGATTGAACCCGCAGGGCGCGAGATCGGCCGGCAGGGCGGCGCCCAAGGTGGCGATTGCGGCGAGCGGATGTTCGAGGCCGGCGCAAGCCGCGCGATAGGCGAACACGCCGCCGGTCGATTCGCCGACCAGGAAAATCTTGCGCGGGTCGCCGACCCCTTCGCCGACGAAACGGTTGATCAGATCGCGCAGGAAGGTGGTTTCGCGGTCGGCGGCCGGCCCGGCGGCGACCGGCCAGCCGGCGGCCAGCGGCTCGGGATAGATGAAGACCGGCTTGCGGGATTCGACGATCTCCTGAAAGGCGAGGCGATGGCGTTTCGCGGCCGCGCCGCGCGCGCGCAGCACGATGACCAGCGGCCGGCGGCGCAATTTCAGCGCTTCATGTTCGACGATGGCCGCCGACCGGTTCACGCCGCCCGATTTCATGTACAGGCGCGCCGCCGCCGAAGCCGAAGCTGGCAGAAGACATGCGCCCAGGCCGAAGGCGATCACACCGGCCAAAGCGGCGGCGAAACCCGGGATGCGCCAGCGAAACGGCGGCCGCGCCGATTCGCGAGACATAGCCACACCGGCGCGCGCCTTGATGCCGAATGACAACATGAATTCGCCTCCAACCGCGCTAGCTTTGGCCGCTTTGCATTGTGAAAGCAAGACAGGCGTCCGGCAATGGCGCAAATTCGCGGGTTATCCACGCCGAACTCGGAACGCCCGGCGCGGGGCGGTCGGGCGCGGCGCCTTCGCGCCTACTTCGAAGGGTTGAGGCCAATTCAATTGCGCGGTGCACGCGATTCCATTAGTGATTGTCGTCAACCCTCGGGTTTATTTGCGTTCCACACTTTGCCGCAACGCCGCGCAAACCCCGCCGGTCCGAACAGAAAGGGTGACTCGATGGCCAATCCCAGCCCGACTCCGCTGGAGCAGCGCCGCCCGCTCTCGCCGCATCTGCAAATCTACAAATGGTCGCCAACCATGGCGGCCTCCATCGCCCATCGCGCCACCGGCGCCGCGCTTTACGCCGGCACGCTGTTGCTGGCCTTCTATCTTTTCGCGGCGGCGGGCGACGCCCGGAGCTTCCATTTCGCCTCGGCCCTTTTCAGCTCCTGGCTCGGCCAGCTCATTCTGTTCGGCTACACTTTCGTGCTGATGCTGCATGTGATGGGCGGGTTGCGCCACGCCATCTGGGACGCGGGCAAGGGATTCGAAGCGAAGGCGCGCGACCGGCTCTCCGTCGGCTCCTTCGCCGGCGCGGCGGCACTCACCGTTGTGCTGTGGATTGTCTCCTTCGTGATCCGTTAGAGGCGCGCCCGATGACCCAGAAACCCACCTTCCGCACGCCCGCCGCGCGGGTAAAATATCTCGGCTCGTCGCACTCCGGCGCCCATCACGCCTGGATGATGCGGCTCAGCACTTTCGCGCTTCTGCCGCTCACCTGCGCTTTCGTCCTGATCGTGCTGTCGCTCACCGGCCGCGATTTCCAGAGCGCCCGCATCTTCCTCGGTTCGCCGCCGGTCGCGATTTTCATGCTGTTGTTCGTCGGCGTCGGCGTCTATCACATGACCCAGGGCATGCAGGTCATCATCGAGGATTATGTTCACGGCGAACGGATCAAACCCCTCGTCTTGACGGCCAATATCCTGTTCGGCCTGCTGATCGGCGCGGCCCTGATCTATGCGGTGATGCGCCTGAGCTTCACCTGATTGTCGCCCGGGCGCACGGCGCCCGGCCTTTTGCAATTCCCGACTGAAGGTTTCTTCCATGGCTTCCAACGACGCCCCGGCCAGAACGGCTCTCGGCGGCAAGGCTTACCCGATCGTGGACCATACGTTCGACGTGGTCGTCGTCGGCGCCGGCGGCGCGGGTCTGCGCGCCACGGTCGGCTGCGCCCAGGCCGGCCTGCGCACCGCCTGCGTGACCAAGGTCTTCCCCACCCGTTCGCACACGGTCGCGGCCCAGGGCGGCGTCGCAGCCTCGCTCGGCAATATGGGGCCGGACAATTGGAAATGGCACATGTACGACACCGTCAAGGGCTCCGACTGGCTCGGAGACCAGGACGCGATCGAATATTTGTGCCGCAACGCCCCCGAAGCGGTCTATGAGCTCGAACATTGGGGCGTGCCCTTTTCCCGCACCATCGACGGCAAGATTTACCAGCGTCCCTTCGGCGGCATGACCACCGATTTCGGCAAGGGTCCGCCGGCCCAGCGCACCTGCGCCGCCGCCGACCGCACCGGCCACGCCATGCTGCACACGCTCTATGGCCAGGCCCTGAAACATTCGACCGAATTCTTCATCGAATATTTCGCCATCGACCTGATCATGGACGCCGAAGGCAAGTGCCGCGGCGTGGTCTGCCTGAAGATGGACGACGGAACCATCCACCGTTTCCGCGCCCAGCTCGTCATGCTGGCCACGGGGGGCTATGGCCGCGCCTATTTCTCCGCCACTTCCGCCCATACCTGCACCGGCGACGGCGGCGGCATGGTCTTACGCGCCGGACTGCCGTTGCAGGACCTGGAGTTCGTGCAGTTCCACCCGACCGGCATCTACGGCGCCGGCTGCCTGATCACCGAGGGCGCGCGCGGCGAGGGCGGCTATCTCACCAATTCGGCCGGCGAGCGCTTCATGGAGCGCTATGCGCCGTCGGTGAAGGATCTCGCGCCGCGCGACATGGTCTCGCGCGCCATGACCATGGAAATCCGCGAAGGCCGGGGCGTGGGCCGCAACAAGGACCACATCTTCCTGCATCTCGACCATCTCGACCCGAAAATCCTGCACGAGCGCCTGCCCGGCATTTCCGAAAGCGCCAAGATTTTCGCCGGCGTGGACGTGACCCGCGAGCCGATCCCGGTCCTGCCGACCGCCCATTACAACATGGGCGGCATCCCGACCAATTTTCACGGCGAAGCGCTGACCAGGAAAGGCGACGACGCGGATGTGGTGGTTCCCGGCCTGATGGCGATCGGCGAAGCGGCCTGCGTCTCGGTGCACGGCGCCAATCGCCTCGGCTCCAATTCGCTGATCGACCTGGTCGTCTTTGGCCGCGCCGCCGGTTTGCGCGCCGCCGAAATCGTCAAGCACGGCGCCACGCAGGAGGCCCTGCCGGAGGATTCGGCCGACCGCGCTTTGTCACGCCTCGATCGCTGCCGCAACGCCAATGGCGGCACGCCGACCGCCGAATTGCGCCTCAACATGCAGAAGGCGATGCAGAGCCATTGCACCGTCTATCGCACCGGCGAAGTGCTGGAGGAGGGCGTCAAGCTCATCCACGACGTGTGGAAGGCGCGCGACGATCTGCGCGTCTCCGACCGCTCGCTGGTCTGGAACTCCGACCTGATCGAAACGCTGGAATTCGACAATCTGATCGTCCAGGCGGCGGTCACCATGGTCGGCGCCGAGAACCGCAAGGAATCGCGCGGCGCCCATGCCCGCGAGGATTTTTCCAGCCGCGACGACGCCAACTGGATGAAACATACTCTGGCGACCATCGACGACGCGGCCAAGGCCGTGAAGATCGACTACCGTCCGGTGCATAGCTACACGATGACCGACGAGATCGCCTATATCGAGCCGAAAGCCCGGGTGTACTGAGATCGAGCAATTCCGATGGTTGAATTCACGCTGCCCAAAAATTCCGTAGTCGGGTCCGGAAAAGTCTGGCCAAAGCCGCCGAGCGCCAAGCGCCTGACCGAATTCCGCGTCTATCGCTGGAATCCGGACGACGGCCGCAATCCCACGATCGACACTTATTATGTCGACCGCGACGATTGCGGGCCGATGGTGCTCGACGCTTTGCTCTATATCAAGAACAAGATCGACCCGACGCTGACTTTGCGCCGCTCCTGCCGCGAAGGCATTTGCGGCTCCTGCTCGATGAATATCGACGGCGAGAACACGCTCGCCTGCACCAAGGCGATCGACGACGTGAAGGCGCCGGTCAAGATCAATCCGCTGCCGCATATGCCGGTGGTCAAGGATCTCGTGCCCGACCTCACCGTCTTTTACGCCCAGCACGCCTCGATCGAGCCCTGGCTCCACACCGAAAGCCCGGCGCCGGAAAAGGAATGGCTGCAATCGCCCGAGGATCGCTCCAAGCTCGACGGCCTTTACGAGTGCATTCTCTGCGCCTGCTGCTCGACCTCCTGCCCGTCCTACTGGTGGAACGGCGAGCGCTATCTCGGCCCCGCGGCTTTGTTGCAGGCCTATCGCTGGCTGATCGATTCGCGCGACGAGGCGACCGGTGAAAGGCTCGACTTCCTCGACGATCCGTTCCGGCTCTATCGCTGCCACACCATCCTGAACTGCGCCCGCGCCTGCCCCAAGGGCCTGAACCCGGCCAAGGCGATCGCCGAAATCAAGAACATGCTGATCGACCGGCAGGCGTGATCCGGCAGCGGTGACGCAGGCAGTCGTTCGTCATTGCGAGCGGAGCGAAGCAATCCACCTCTCAACCTGTTGAAAGATTGCATGGATTGCTTCGCTCCGCTCGCAATGACGGCAGAGCGCTCCCGGCGCTAGATTTCCTATTGACGGCTTTCGAACAAAAAAGGCGCGCCCGTGAGGACGCGCCTTCTTTTTCATTCCGGTTTCGCTCAGGCCCGCGGCTGCAGCGAGAACACGCGGGTTTGCAGATCGAGCATGGCGGTGGCGAAGCTCGTCGCATTGTCGGCGAATTCGCCCCAGACCGAGGCCGGGCTCGGCGCGCGCGCGACCAGCTTTCCGGTCATGTCGTCGGTCTCGAAGCGCAAATCCGCCGAGAATTTGCGCGCCAGACCCTGCATCGCCGTATTGCTGGCGAGGCAGGACATATAGAGCGCGTCGGCGCGACGGTTGCGCGCGGCGCGCACGATGCGCGACATCAGCTCCGTGCCGACGCCGCGACGGCGCCATTCTCTCTCGACGCTGAAGGCGGCTTCGACCGAGCCGCCAATGATCTTGTTGCCGACCGCCCGCAATTCGCCGGCGCCGCGCAAGCCGCCATCGACGTAAAATCCGTAGATCACGTCGTCGATGCCAAAGCAGCGTTCCGCATAACGGATCAGAAACTCGTCGTTGACCGCCATTGCAAAGCGGTCGTAACGGCTCTTGGCGTCCAGGCGCAAAAGATGGTCCCGAAACGCCGGAAGGTCGGCTGGCCACAATCTGCGTATGACGCCGCCATGGATCATCATCTGTTCCATAGGGTATTCCTGTCCTTTCGCGGCCAAAGGCCGCCGTTGCTCCGACCCTCGGAGCGCGTTCCCCATTTCTTTGGGCTTATATGCTGCGTTGCAACAGAAAATTCAAGTCCTAACTTTAGGCGCCTTTCACCAAATTTGCATTAATAGTTATATAAACCAGATGGTTAACGGCTAATTACGCACCACTTCCGGCCCCAGATCGCGCCGGTGTGATGCTGCGACGCAACATTCCTAATCCCGAATACCTGAATGAAAGCTGAATGCGCCGGTCAGGCGAGCAGGTCGATCAGGGCGGGAATCAGCGGCGCGTCGGCCGGCGGCATGGGTAGCTCGCGCAATCGCCGGGGATCGAGCCATTTCAGCGCCTGGCCCTCGCGCGAAATGACCGTCCCCTCCCAGCGCCGGCAGGCGTAAAGCGGCATCAGCAAATGGAAATCGTCATAGGCGTGACTGGCGAAGGTCAAGGGCGCGAGGCAGGGCGCCTTGACCGCAATGCCCAGTTCCTCGCGCAATTCGCGAATCAGCGCCTGCTCCGGCCGCTCGCCGACATCGACCTTGCCGCCGGGAAACTCCCACAGCCCGGCGAGCTGCTTGCCTTGAGGCCTTTGCGCCACCAGCACCCGATGATCGGCGTCGATCAGCGCGACCGCGACCACAAGGAGAAGTCTGGTCACGAACGGTAATCGCCGTTGATCGCGACATAGTCCTTGGTCAGGTCGCAGGTCCAGACCGTCGCCTCGCCCTTGCCGAGGCCGATATCGGCGCGAATAACGATCTTGTCCTGCTTCATCGCGGCGCTCGCCGCCGCCTCGTCGTAATCGGGATCGCGGCGGCCCTCATGGGCGACGCGGATGTCGCCGAACCAGATCGACAGCAGATCGCGCTCGGCTTTCTCGCCGGCCTTGCCCACCGCCATCACCACCCGGCCCCAATTGGCGTCCTCGCCGGCGGCCGCCGTCTTGACCAAGGGCGAATTGGCGATGGAAAAGGCGATCTTCTTGGCCGCCTTGTCGCTTTCGGCGCCTGTCACCCGCACTTCGATGAATTTGCGCGCCCCCTCGCCGTCGCGCGCCACCTGCTGGGCGAGGTCGAGCAGCACGGCGTCCAGCTTTTCGGCGAAATCCCTCAGGCTTTTGCCGTCGGCCTTTTTCGCCTTTTTCTGGCCGCGCTTTTCGGCGGCGCCGGTGGCGAACAGCATCAATGTGTCGGAGGTCGAGGTGTCGCTGTCCACCGTCACCGCATTGAACGTGTCTTTCACGCCTTTTGCCAGCAGTTTCTGCAAGGCTTCCGCCGAGATCGCGGCGTCGGTGAAGACATAGGACAGCATGGTCGCCATATCGGGCGCGATCATGCCGGCGCCCTTGGCCATGCCGTTGATCGTCACCTCCACGCCGCCGATCGTCGCCTTGGCCGTCGCCACTTTGGGGAAAGTGTCGGTGGTCATGATGGCGCGCGCGGCGTCGAGCCAGCCGTCGGCGCGGGCGTCCGCCGCCAGACGGTCGAGCGCGCCTTCAAATTTCGATGCGTCGAGCGGTTCGCCGATCACGCCGGTCGAAGCCAGAAAGATTTCGTCTTCGTCGGCGCCGACGGCCTTGGCCGCCAATTTCGCCGTGCGCTCGGCCGCCTCGCGCCCGGCCTTGCCGGTAAAGGCGTTGGCGTTGCCGGAATTGACCACCAAAGCGCGGGCGCGGCCGTGGCGCAGCTTGTCGCGGCACCAGTCCACCGGCGCCGACGGGCATTTGGAGGTGGTGAAGACGCCCGCGACCGTCGCGGCTTGGTCGAAAACCGCCAGCATCACGTCGGTGCGGCCGGTGTAACGGATGCCGGCGGCGCCGGCGGCGAGGCGCACGCCCTCGATCGGCGGCAATTCGGCGAGGGTTTTGGGCGCGAGAGGCGAAACTTTTGCGGCGGCCATGGGCTGAACTCTTCGATCTGGTTCGCGCGGATTAGTCGTCGGCTTGAGGGAAGGCGTCAAGTCCGTTTGGGCGCCGCATGACCGTTTCCTTGCGGCCGTCATGCGGCGACCGCATGACGCTGCACGAAAAACCCCGCCGAAGCGGGGTTCGTCGCGACGCCGAAACGCCTTACTTTTTCGTCGCGTCCGGCTTGGCGGCGTCCCCCGCGGGCTCGTCGGCGCGGGTGATCTTGGCGCCCTCGCGCAGCTTCATGATCGCCTGGCTCTGGGCGCGCTGGGCGATGAAACGGTCGAGCTGGTCGCGGACCTGATCCAACGGCGGGAAGGGCTTCGTGCGCTTTTCCAGCACCTTGATGACATGCCAGCCGAATTGGGTCTTGACCGGCTGCGAGACCTGACCGGGCTGGAGGGCGAAGGCGACCTCGGCGAATTCCGGCACCATGCGGTCCTTGGTGAACCAGCCCAGGTCGCCGCCCTTGGAGCCGGGATCCTTCGACAAAAGGTCGGCGAGCTTGCCGAAATCCTCGCCCGCCTTCACGCGCTTCTCGACATCCTCGGCCTCTTTCTCGGTCGGCACGAGAATGTGCAGGGCGTGGATTTCCTCTTCCGGCTTCTGCGCCTTGGCGGCTTCGTCATAGGTCGCCTTGATCGCCGCGTCGGTGACGCTGTCCTTGGCGATCTTGCCGAGATAGCCTTCCATCAGCAGCTTTTCGCGGTAATAGGCCATTTTCTCCGCGAAATCCGGCGTCTGGTCCATCTTGTCGGCGACCGCCTTCTGGGTGACCAGCTTGAGATCGACGAGATAATCCAGCAGCGCCTTGCGCCGGGCGGCGTCGTTCATCTGATGCGGCAGGGTCGAGCCGACATCCTCCTGCGCCTGGGCGAGGTCATTGGCCGTGACATTCTCGCCATTCACCGTGGCCAGCGCCTGGTTCGGATTGCCGGCGGGGGTCTGGGCGAGGGCCGGGGTCAGGGCGGCGCAGAGCGAAAAGGCGAGCGCGGCGTTGCGGAAATCGGCGAGGGGGGAATGGAAACGAGCCATCGTGTTTTCTTGCTCCATGGAGACGCGCCAAAAGTTGGCCGGACAGCGGGCGGCGGGCAGGCGCGCCTTTCTGCCCGAAAAAGCCGGCGGCCACAAGCGTCGCGACATTGCCGGCGGATGAAGTCTGGTTTAGAGGGGATAAGGAGAGGTCTTGAGAATGTCCGAGAAGAAACCCGTCAACTGGACCAATGCGCGCACCCTGATCGCTTTGGCCATTCTCGTCGGCACCGAGCTGGTCGGCGCCTCCTGGGCGGCCGGCTGGGCTTTGGGCGGCATCTTCCAGCTCGGACCGGGCTACGCCCGCGCCTTCGAGCTGATCTTCATCGCCCTCGGCTTCGTCGGGCTCTATTATTTCATGCGCGCGGCGGTCGCCCACGAGCCCTTCCGGCGCTGATCGCCATCGTCGTCAAGGGCTTGCATTCCCTCGGAACATGAGGATCATGGCCGGCATGGAGCAGCACACGCACGATCATGCGCACGATCACCGCCATGGTCCGGCGCCTCGTGCGGCGGGTTTCTCGCTGCTGCGGCTTTCCGCCCTCCAGCGCCTCGGCATTGTCGCGGTGGCGCTGGTCTTGCTGTGGGGCGGCGTGCATTGGGCTCTGTCATGACCGCTCCCTTGATCCGGCTGCATGATCTGACCCTGGGCTACGACCGGCATCCCGCCGTGCATCATCTCGAAGGCGAAATCGCGCCGGGCGCGCTGCTCGCCGTCTGCGGGCCGAACGGCGCGGGCAAATCGACCCTGTTCAAGGCCCTGACCGGCAATCTCAAACCAATGGGCGGCTCGATCGACCTCGGCGGCGCGCGTCCGCGCGACATCGGCTATCTGCCCCAGGCGGCGCAGCTCGACCTGAGTTTCCCGATCGACGTTTTCGACCTCGCCGCCATGGGCCTGTGGCGGCGCATCGGCCTGTTCGGGGGGCTGAGCCGCGCCGAAGAGGAAAGAGTGCATGACGCGCTCGCCGCCGTCGGGCTCGCCGGCTTCGAGCGCCGGCCGATCGGCGCCTTGTCCGGCGGCCAGACCCAGCGCCTGCTGTTCGCGCGGCTCTTGCTGCAGGACGCCTCCCTGCTGCTGCTCGACGAGCCTTTCGCCGCGATCGACGAGCGCACGGTCGACGACCTGATCGAGTTGATCGCGCTGTGGCACAAGGAAGGGCGCACCGTCGTCGCCGTCCTGCACGATTTCGACCTCGTCCGCGCCCATTTCCCGGAGTGCCTGCTGCTGGCGCGCGAGAAGATCGCCTGGGGACCGACCGGCGCCGCGCTTGGCGACGAAAATCTCGCCCGCGCCCGGACGATGAACGAAGCTTTCGACGACCGCGCCGGCGCCTGCGACCGCGTCGGCTAAAAATGGATGAATAAATGGGCCTGAGTTCTCTCACCGATCGCGTGACCCCGATCGAGGCCGGCGCCGAAGTCGTCGGCGCCGCCTTCCTCGGCCGCCTGCCCGCTTTCGCCCTGGCCGACGGGACCGTTCTGCTGGCCGAGATCGGCGAGGAGCGCCGCATCAAGGCCCATGCCGACGGCGCCGTTCTGGTCGCCGCCTGCGACGGCAGGAAATTCTATACCGGCGGCGACGACGGAATTATCGCCGCGACCGGCGCCGGCGGCGCCACCGAAATTCTCGCGCGCGAAAAAGGCTGGATCGACGCCTTGGCCTGCCGGGCGGACGGGGCGCTGGCCTGGTCCAGCGGCAAGAACGTCCACGCCCGCGATCCCAAGGGCGAAATCAAGGCTTTCGGCGCGCCGTCCACCGTGCGCGGCCTCGCCTTTTTCCCCAAAGGCTATCGCCTCGCGGTCGCCCATTACAATGGCGCGAGCCTGTGGTTCCCCAATGCCGCCGCCGAGCCGGAGTCGCTCGCCTGGAAAGGCTCGCATCTCGACGTCACCGTGTCGCCCGACGCCCGTTACGTCGTCACCTCGATGCAGGAAAACGCCTTGCACGGCTGGCGGCTTTCCGACCGCAAGGACATGCGCATGACCGGCTATCCCGCCAAGACGCGGTCGTTCTCGTGGTCGCATGACGGGCTGTGGCTCGCCACCTCCGGCGCCGACGGCTGCATCGTCTGGCCCTTTTCTGGCAAGGACGGCCCGATGGGGCAGCCGCCGCGCGAATGCGGCGTTCGTCCCGATGTCGTGACCACCGCCGTGGCCTTCCATCCCCAGGCGCTGGTCGTCGCCATCGGCTATGACGACGGCTGGATCCTGCTGGTGCGCCTGACCGACGGCGCGGAAATCCTGGTTCGCCGCACGGAGACGGAGGCGCCGCGCGACGCCATTTCGGCGCTCGCCTTCAATGCGGACGGCGCCCGGCTGGCGTTCGGCGCCAAAAGCGGCCGCGCGGGCATTCTCGACATCCCGGTTTAACCCGCTGAGGAAGCGTGCTTTTCAGATTTAGTTCAAAGAGGAACGAAAAAAAGCGGCGCCAATTTTCGCCGAAACGTTTTAGGATGATCGCGCAGCGGCGCCGCCCTCGCGCGCCGGAGAATGCGTGCCCAATCGAGCGTGTCGTGATCGAGAGCGAAACCCCGCCGCAAATCCAGACCGAGGCGGCGGCCGAGTCCCCGCCGGAATCCGCGCCGGCCCCACTAGCGCTGGCCGAACGCGCCCAGCAGGAAGTGGAAATCAAATTCGCGACCGACGCCGCCGGCCTTGCCGCCGCGCTCGCCTCGCCGCTGCTGCGCGTCGAGAAGCCAGGGCGGGCGCGCAAGCTGGTCTCGATCTATTTCGACACGCCGGACTGGGCGCTGAAAAAACGCAAAATGGCCCTGCGTGTCCGCCGCAGCGGGCGCGCCGCGCCGGTCATGACGCTGAAATGGCCGGCGGAGGCGGCCGGCGACGTTTTCGTGCGCGGCGAGGCCGAAGTCCGCGCGCGGACCATGGAGCCGGACATTTCCCTGTTCGATCCCGACATGGCCGCAAGTCTGCGCGAAATTCTGGGCGAAGCGCCGCTCGAAGCGAAATATGAGACCCGCGTCAATCGGACCGCCCGGCTGATCGCCCATGGCGCGGCGCGCATCGAGGCCGCCGTGGACGAGGGCGCCATCCATTCCGGCGCGCGGGAATTGCCTTTGCGCGAGGTCGAGCTGGAGCTGAAATCCGGCCCCGCGCAGGATTTTTTCGATTTCGCCGCCCTGCTCGCCGAAAATCTCCCGCTGCGGCTCGACAATGTCAGCAAGGCTGAGCGCGCCACGCATTTTTGCCAGGGAACCGCGCCAAAGCCGGTCAGGTCCAAGCCCGCCGATCTGCCCGCCGAGGCCAATCTCGACGAGGCGACGGCGAGGATCATTTTGGGAACCATCGAGCATTTTCTGGTCAACTGGGCGTCGCTGCGCGCCAGCGACGATCCCGAATCCATCCACCAGATGCGCGTCGCCCTGCGCCGCCTGCGCGCCGCGCTCGGCATGCTGAAAAGAACCATTCCCTGCCTGGAGTTCGAGGCCTTTCGCGAAGAGGCCAAAGCCCTCGCCAGCGCGTTCGGCGCGGCCCGCGACAGCGACGCCTTGCGCGAATTGATCGAGCAGGGGCCGATGGGCCATTTCGGCGAAAGAAAGGATTTCGCGCCGCTGCTCGACGCGCTCGAAAAGCGCCGCGCCGCCGCCTATGAAGAATCCCGCGCCCTGATCGAATCGCCGCGCCCGACCCTTTTCGTATTGCGTCTTTCCGCCTTCGTCGCCCGGCGCGGCTGGCGCAACGCCGTCCAAGGCCTCGATCTGGCGACCTTGACCGAACCGATCGCGATTTTCGCGGCGCAGGCGCTGGAGCGGCTCTATAAAAGGGCGCTCAAGCGCGGCAAGAAACTCGTCACCCTCCCCGACGAGCAGCGCCATCAGGTGCGCATCGCCCTGAAGAATTTGCGTTACGCCGGCGAATTCTTCGCCGCCTGTTTCGCCGATCGGCGCGACCCGGCGCCTTTTCTGCGCGCCGCCGCCAATCTCCAGGGCCTGCTTGGCGCCCATAACGACGCGGCCAGCGCCGACCATTTCCTCAGCGCGTCCCACGCCGAGGAAGCCGCGCGCGCCGCCGGGATCGTCTCCGGCTGGTACGCCCGCGGCGCGGTCATCGCCGACCGTGGACTCGCCAGGGAGTGGAAACGTTTCAAGGCCATCCGGCCGTTCTGGCGCTGAGCGGGGTTTGCCGCGCGAGACGGCCCATGATTAACTGCGGCCTGCCTTGAACCAGACGGGCCGTCATGACCGGAACGCCTCAACGCCGACTTGTCGTCTTCTCCGGAAGCGGCATTTCCGCCGATTCCGGCCTGGACACGTTCCGAACCTCCGGCGGCGCCAGTCTTTGGGCGCGATATGACCCGCAGGTCGTCTGCAATTTCGACTGCTGGGAGAAAAATTTTCCCCTCGTCCATGAATTCTATTCGCGCCGACGCGAGGAGCTGGGCAAGGCCGAACCCAACGCCGCGCATATCCTCGCGGTCGATTGGGAAAAGCGCTTCGGCGCCGAGCTGATCACCCAGAACGTGGACGACCTGTTCGAACGAGCCGGCGCCCGCTATGTCATGCATGTCCATGGCTTTCTGCCCGCCTTGCGCTGCACGTCCTGCGGCGCGCAATGGCTGATCGGCTACCGGCGCTTTTCACCGGAAACCGACCGCTGCCCCAAATGCGGGGGGCTGGACAGCGTGAAGCCCAATGTCGTCTTCTTCAACGAGCCGGCGCCGCGCTATGGCGAAATGTGGCGCAGCCTCGGCAACCTGACCGCGAACGACGTGCTGGCGGTCATCGGCACGTCGGGCATGGTGTTGCCGATCGGCCAGGTCGCCCGCCGCAGCCCCGCGACCACGATATTGTCCAATCTCCAACCCGCCGAAAGCCCGCGCGACGACGATTTCGACCATGCGATCCATGGCCGCGCCGCCGAAATCGCGCCGGAGCTGGACAAGCTTGTGACGACGTTGATGGAGCGGTGATACCAATTCCGAATGAATCATTCGGAATTGGTATTCCGCTGGCGCTAAAATCCGCCCGCGACATAGAGGATTTTCGCGCCGTGGCGTTTCCGCGGATTGCGAAGCAATCTTGCGGAAACCGTATGAAAAGGCAATTCAGCCGGCTTCGGCTTTCGTCGGTTTGAAGCGCACGCCGCGCCCGCCGCCGTGGCTGACGGCGTTTTCGCCGATCAGCTCGACGCCGGCGCGATCCAGCGCCTCGATCACCTTGGTCAGCGTGTCCACCACGCCCCGGACATTGCCCTCGCTCGCCTCCATGCGCTGGATGGTCGGCAGGGACACGCCCGACATTTCGGCGAGCTGGCGCTGATCGACGCCGAGCAGGGCGCGAGCGGCTCTGAGCTGGGAGGCGGTGATCAAGCGCAGTCGCTCCGCGATTCGGCGCCGCAATTCGTCCTTGCGGCCAAGAGGGCGGCCCAAACGAAACGGGCGCGGCGAAAAATCAAGCCCTTCATTTTTCGCGTTCCGCTCATTCCACGCCTGTCCCCGACAAGCGCCAATTTTTTAAATCTACCATATTGACCGTGAAGATAAAGGGCGTAGGCTCCAACACTTGGTGATTTGCCATCAGTGTTGATGTCTGAAACATGACTATGAAGGGTTCTGACAAAGCGCTGACCTTGGCGTTCGACGCCGCGCCGTGGCGAGGGCGCGCGTGACGCTCGCAGGCGATCTTCTCGCCATCGGCGCCTTGCTGGCGCTGGGGCCGTTCGCGCTCGCGCTCCCGCGCGTTCGCGCTCTGCCCTATGTGGTTTATGGCGGCGTCTTTCTGATCGGCGTCCTGCTGTCGGGCGGGGCGCTCCAGCGCCTGTTCGCCGGCGCGGAGCCTCAGGCCTTGACGCTGCCGCTCGGCCTGCCCTGGCTCGGCGCCCATTTCCGCATCGACGCCTTGTCGGCTTTTTTCCTCGCCATCGTCGATTTCGGCGCCGCCGCCGCCAGCTTCTACGCGCTCGGCTATGGCCGCCACGAAAAGGCGCAAGGCCGCGTGCTGCCCTTCTTCCCGGTCTTCGTGGCGGCGATGAATCTCGTCGTCCTCGCCGACGACGCCTATGTCTTTTTGTTGTCCTGGGAGCTGATGTCGCTTGCCTCCTGGGCTTTGGTCATGGCCCATCACGGCGAAGGCGACAATGCGCGCGCCGGCTATGTCTATATCCTCATGGCGACGCTCGGAACCTTCGCGCTTCTGCTCGCCTTCGGCCTGCTCGGCGGCGCCGACGGCGATATGGCTTTCGGCGCCATGCGCGGACATGCGCCCGCGCCCGCGGTCGCCGGGGCGGTCCTCGCTCTGGCCCTGATCGGCGCCGGCTCCAAGGCGGGGCTGACGCCGCTCCATGTCTGGCTGCCGCTCGCCCATCCCGCCGCGCCGAGTCATGTCTCGGCGCTGATGAGCGGGGTGATGACCAAGGTGGCGATCTACGGTTTCCTGCGCATCGTCTTCGACCTCGTCGGACCCGCATCCTGGTGGTGGGGCGTGCCGATGATGGCGACCGGCGCGGCGACGGCGGTGGTCGGCGTGCTGTTCGCGCTGCTGCACAACGATCTCAAGCGCGTGCTGGCCTATAGCACGATCGAGAATATCGGGGTGATCTTCGTCGCGCTCGGCCTTTCGCTGGCCTTCGAGACCAATGGACGGAGCACGGCCGCCGCTCTGGCGATGACCGCCGCTCTCTTCCACATCCTCAATCATTCCCTGTTCAAGAGCCTGCTGTTTTTTGGCTCCGGCGCGGTGCTGACCGCCACCGGCGAACGCGACATGGGACGGCTCGGCGGCCTGCTCAACCGGATGCCGGCGACCGGCCTGTTCATGCTGGTCGGCGCCGCCGCCATATCGGCCCTGCCGCCGCTGAACGGCTTCGCCTCGGAATGGCTGATCTTCCAGGCGATCCTGCTCAGCCCCTCGCTGCCGTCCTGGACGCTCAAGCTGGAGATCCCCGCCGTCGGCGCCCTGCTGGCCCTCGCCGCCGCTTTGGCCGGCGCCTGTTTCGTGCGCCTGTTCGGCGTCAGTTTTCTGGGCCGGCCGCGCGGCGAGGCGGCGCGCGCGGCGAAAGAGGTCGATCGCTTCTCGCTTGTCGCCATGGGCGCGCTGGCCGCGCTGTGTCTGGCCGCGGGCGTCCTGCCGGGATATGCGATCGACGCTTTGTCGCCGATCGTCCGCCAGCTCGTCGGCGCGCACATGGCCCCGCAGTCGGACCTCGCCTGGTTCGCGATCGCGCCCGTCGCCGAAAGCCGCAGCTCCTACGACGGCATGCTGGTCTTTCTGTTCATCGCCAATTCGGCGCTGCTCGCGGCGGTGGTCATCCACCGCCTCGCCTCCAACGCCATGCGAATCGCGCCGGCCTGGGATTGCGGCTTTCCCGATTCCGGTCCGGCGACCCAATATACGCCGGAAAGTTTCGCCCAGCCGATCCGACGCGTCTTCGCGGGTTTCGTCTTCCGCGCCCGCGAACAGGTGGACATGCCGGCGCCGGGCGACCCGCGTCCGGCCCGCTTTGACCTCGCCGTGCAGGACCTGGTGTGGGATCTGGTCTATCGCCCCGTCGCGCGCGGCGTCCAGGCCGGGGCGGACGCGTTGAACGGATTGCAGTTCCTGACGATCCGGCAATATCTCAGCCTCGTCTTCGCGGCGCTGGTCCTTCTCCTGCTCGCTCTCGCGATCTGGACGTGAGCCCATGGCGACGCTCGAATCCCTCGCCATCCAGATCGTCGAAATGCTCGTCGTGCTCGCGGTGGCGCCGCTGCTGACCGGCTTCGTGCGCAAGGTCAAGGCGCGCCTGCTGGGCAAACGCGGCCCGCCCTTGCTCCAGCCTTATCGCGACATGGTCAAGCTGACGAAAAAAGAGGCGGTGGTCGCCGAAAGCGCCTCCTGGCTGTTCCGCGCCATTCCCTATCTCGTCTTCGCCGCGACCTGGGTCGCCGCGTCCCTGATCCCGACCTTCGGCGCCGGCCTGATGTTCAGCTGGTCGGCCGACATGATCGCGATCACCGCGCTGCTCGGCAGCGCCCGCTTCTTCCTCGCGCTCGCGGGCATGGAGGTCGGAACCAGCTTCGGCGGCATCGGCGCGAGCCGCGAAATGATGTTCGCCACGCTCGCCGAGCCGGCGATGCTGATGATCGTCTTTTCCCTCGCGCTGGTCGCCGGCTCGACCCAATTGTCCACCGTCGCCGCCTTCATGCTGTCGCCGGCGGTCGGCGTGCGCGTTTCGCTCGGGCTCGCCATGGTCGGGCTGGTGATCGTCGCCATAGCCGAGAACGCGCGCATTCCGGTGGACAATCCCGCGACCCATCTCGAGCTCACCATGGTTCACGAGGCGATGGTGCTGGAATATTCCGGCCGTCATCTGGCGATGATCGAATTGTCGGCGCAGCTCAAGCTCGTGCTTTACGTTTCGATGATCGCCTGCATTTTCGTTCCCTTCGGCCTCGCGCCGCCCGGCGCCATCCCGCGCGCGCTGCTGATCGGCGCCGCGGCTTATTTCGTCAAGCTGGCGGGCGCCGGCGCGCTGCTCGCTCTGTTCGAAACCTCGGTCGCCAAGATGCGGGTGTTCCGCGCCCCCGATTTCATCGGCGTGGCGCTGATGCTCGGCCTGCTCGCCACTTTGCTGCGCTTCGTTTCGCGGGAGATGTGAGATGGACCGCCTCTCCTTCGACATCGCCCATCTGCTGGCCGGCGGGCTGGTGCTGACCAGTTTCATGCTGCTCTATCAGGACCGGCTCTACGCCCTGCTCAATACTTACGCCCTGCAGGCGCTGACCCTGGCCTGCGCTGTCGGCTGGCAGGCCCATATCCAGCACGCGCCGCATCTCTACATCACCGCCGCCATCGCCGTGATCTTCAAGGCTTTGGTCATCCCCATCGCCTTGCATCGCATGGTGGCGCAACTCGGCGTCCATCGCGAGGTCGAATCCGTGGTCAGCCTGGTGCCGACCATGCTGGCGGGCATGGGGCTGGTGGCGCTGTCCATGGTGATCATGCTGCGCGTCACCGAGGGCGCCGATCCGCTGGCGCGCGAGGATCTCGCCTTCGCGCTTTCGGTGATTCTGCTCGGCCTGCTGATGATGGTCACGCGCAGCAACGCGGTCAGTCAGGTGGTCGGCTTCATGTCGCTCGAAAACGGCTTGATCCTCGCCGCCGCCGCCGCCAGGGGCATGCCGCTGGTGGTCGAGATCAGCGTCGCCTTTTCGGTCCTGATCGCCCTGATCGTGATCGGCATTTTCCTGTTCCGCATCCGCGAGCGCTTCGACACCGTCGATCTCCAGGCGTTCGACGATTTCAGGGGCGAGCGCCGATGAATTTTCTCGCCGCTCATAATGTCCAGATCGTTTTGTTCCTGCCGCTGGCGACGGCCGTCGCGCTGGCGGCGCTCAAATCCTATCGCCTTTCCGCGCGGCTGAACGTCGCCTCGGCTTTTTTGACCTTCCTCGCGGCGCTCTCGCTGCTGGCCTTTCGCCCGCCCTCCGGGCGCTATATTCTGGTCGACGATCTCAATATCACCTTCATCGTCCTCAACACTTTCGTCGCCTTCACCACCAGCGCCTACAGCGCCAGCTACATCGCGCACGAGCTGGGCTCGCATCGGCTGAAGCGCGGCCATCTGCGCTTCTATCACGCCATGTATCAATTGCTGCTCTGCGCGATGAATCTGGCGCTGATCGCCAACAACATCGGCCTGATGTGGGTGGCGGTCGAGGTCGCGACTCTCACCACCGTGGTCATGGTCGGCATCTACCGCACGCCGGCGGCGCTGGAAGCGGCGTGGAAATATTTCATTCTCGGCAGCGTCGGCATCGCCCTCGCTTTGTTCGGCACGATCCTGATCTATATGGCGGCGCGGCCGGTGGTCGGCGAGGGCATGAGGGGCATGACCTGGACCGTGCTGATCGACCATGTCGCCCGTTTCGACCCGGCCATGCTCAATCTCGCCTTCATCTTCCTGATGCTCGGCTATGGCACCAAGGTCGGGCTCGCGCCGCTCCACGCCTGGCTGCCCGACGCCCACGCCGAAGGCCCGACGCCGATCTCGGCGGTGCTGTCCGGACTTTTGCTCAATGTCGCGCTCTACGCCGTGCTGCGCTTCAAGCTGCTGATGGCGGCCAATCCGGGCGCGATCGCGCCGGGGCCGCTGATGATGACGCTTGGCCTGCTGTCGCTGGTCTTCGCCGCTTTCATGCTCTACCGGCGCGGCGACATCAAACGGTTGTTCGCTTATTCCTCGATCGAACATATGGGCATTATCGTCTTCGCCTTCGGCATGGGCGGCGCCATGGCCAATTTCGCCGGGCTTCTGCACATGGCGATGCACAGTCTGACCAAATCGGCGATCTTTTTCGCGGTCGGCCAGGTCGCGCAGGTCAAGGGCACGCAGCGGATCGCCGAAATTCGCGGCCTCACCGCGAGCCATCCCTTCCTCGGCTGGGCGCTGGTGGTGGGGGTTGTCGCCATTATCGGCATGCCGCCGGGCGGCATGTTCATGAGCGAGTTCCTGATCGTCACTTCCGCCGTCGCCAAGGCGCCGGCTTTGGCGGCCCTGCTGGTTTTCGGCCTCGCAGTCGCCTTCGGCGCGTTGATGCTGCGGCTGCATGGCATGGCGTTCGGCGAGCCCGAGGGTTCGTTCCAGCCGGCCAATTCGTCCTATCTGCCGATGGTCCTTCATCTCGCGCCGGTTCTGGTCGCCGGCGTCTTTCTGCCGCCGCCGCTGGTCGCCTGGTTCCAGCATATCGCGGTCCTGCTGCATTGATCGGGGAAGTCCGATGGCCATGACCGATGCTTTCGAAGCGCTGCCGCCGGTTCCGGGCCAAGAGCCCTGGCCCCGGCGCATCGTCGATGCGCGAATGTGGCGGGCGCTGGCGGAAAGTCTCGCGGCCGGCGAACGGACTTTGCTCGGCCTGTGGGGCGACGCCGGATTCGTGCATATGGCCTTGCTCGGCGGCGCGTCGGGCGTCGCCGTCGCCAGCCTTGCCTGCGCGGAGGGCGGCTTTCCCTCGGTCGCCGCGCTTCATCCGCCCGCCGCGCGATTCGAGCGCGCGATCCGCGACCTTTTCGGCTGCCGGCCTCTCGGCGCGCCGGATGAGCGGCCCTGGCTCGACCACGGGCGCTGGCCCGACAGCCCGGCCCGCGCCGGCGAACCCTATTCCTTTCTGCCAAGCGTCGGCGAGGGCCTGCATCAGATTCCGGTCGGCCCGGTCCATGCCGGGATCATCGAGCCGGGCCATTTCCGCTTCACCGCCAATGGCGAGACGATCGTGCGGCTGGAGGAGCGGCTCGGCTATGTCCACAAGGGCGTCGAGGCCCTGATGGCCGGGGCGCCGCTCGCCCGGGCGCAAAAGCTGGCGGCGCGGGTTTCGGGCGACAGCACGGTCGCTTATTCGCTCGCCTTCGCCCGCGCCGTCGAGGCCGCGCTGGGGGTCGAAATCCCCGAACGGGCGGTCTGGCTGCGCGCCCTGATGGCGGAATTGGAGCGGATCGCCAATCATCTCGGCGACATCGGCGCGATCTGCAACGACGCCGCTTTCGCCCTCATGCTGGCCCATTGTTCTGTCTTGCGCGAAAAGGTTCTGCGCGCCTGCGCCGCCTGTTTCGGCCATCGCCTGATGATGGACGCGATTCTGCCCGGCGGGGTCGCCGCCGATCTCCCCGCCGGATCGGCGCATATCCTGCGCGCGCTTGTCGTCGCCATCAAAAGGAAGTTTCCCCGACTGGTCGAGCTTTACGACAACACCGCGTCGCTTCAGGACCGGACGGTGACCACGGGCCGGCTCGATCCGGCCTTGGCGCGACAATTCGGTTGCGGCGGCTTTATCGGCCGCGCCTCGGGGCGGGACTTCGACGCGCGCCGCGATCTGCCCTACACGCCCTACGACCGGCTGGCTTTCACCACGCCGGTCCTGGAGGACGGCGACGTCAATGCGCGAATCTGGGTCAGAATCAAGGAAGTCGAGCAGAGCCTCGGCCTGATCGAGCAGATTCTCATGCGCCTGCCGAACGGGGATGTCCGGGTGACGGCAAACGAAGGCTCGGGCGAAGGTTTGGCGATTGTCGAGGGCTTTCGCGGCGACATTCTCGCCTGGGTCCGCCTCGACGGCGGTTCGGTGCGACGCTGCCATTTGCGCGACCCGTCCTGGCTGCAATGGCCGCTGCTGGAAGCCGCGATCGAGGGCAATATCGTCGCCGATTTCCCGCTCTGCAACAAATCCTTCAACTGCTCCTATTCGGGGCACGACCTCTGAGGCGCGCCGATGCGGCGGATTCTGTTCGAGACCCTGTGGAAAGCGCCGCTGACCGAGCCGGCGCCGGCGGACGACGATCCCGAATTGCGCGCGCTTGGGCTGGAGCTGAAGGCGCATATCGGCGCCTTGTTCGGCGGCAGCCTGTCGATCCGCATGGTGGACGCGGGATCGTGCAATGGCTGCGAGCTGGAAATCCACGCCCTCAGCAATCCCTTTTACGACCTGGAGCGTTTCGGGCTGAAATTCGTCGCTTCGCCGCGCCATGCCGACGTGCTGCTGGTCACCGGGCCGGTGACGTGCAACATGCGCGAGGCGCTGCAGCGGACCTATGACGCGACGCCGGCGCCCAAATGGGTGGTGGCGGCGGGCGATTGCGCCCTGAACGGCGGGGTTTTCGCAGGTGGCGCGGCCATCGTCGGCGGCGTCGGCGAGGTCGTTCCCGTCGCTTTGCACATCCCCGGCTGCCCGCCGACGCCGACGCAGTTCCTCAAGGGCCTGCTCGCTCTCGCACGCGGGCGCGGCGGGCCGTCGCCCGGCCAATGACGCTTTCGCGCCGCTGGCCGGCTTTCTATCCGGCCACCCCTTGATTTTGACAGCCTCCCCGCCCGCGCTATAACCCGGTCTTCGCGGCCTTGCGCCGTGGCGCAAACGGAGCTGTTTCCCATGACCTTGCGCACGATGAATCTGGACGCCTTCCGGGCGACGCCCCTGACCCGCGAACCGTTCGAATATCTCACGGTTCCCAATTTCCTGAATCCTGAAGCCTGCGCCGCGATCAACCGCGATTACCCGAAGATCGGCGAGAGCGGCAGCTTCCCGGTCGCGCATCTGTCCTTCGGCCCGGCCTTCCAGAATCTGCTCGACGAGATGGCGAGCGAGGAGTTTCGCGCCGCCTTCGCCGAAAAATTCAATGTCGATCTGACCGGGCGGCCGCACACCATCACCGTGCGCGGTCGGTGCAGCCCCAAGGACGGGCGCATCCACACCGACACCAAGAGCAAGATCCTGACGCTGCTGATCTATATGAACCCGGAATGGGAACATTCGGGCGGGCGGCTGCGGCTGCTGAAATCCGACGCCAGCCTCGACGATCCGATCATGGAGGTTCCGCCCGCCGCCGGCGCCTTGCTGGCCTTCAAGCGCTCCGACAATTCCTGGCACGGCCACAAGCCCTTCGACGGCGAGCGCCGGGTGATCCAGTTCAACTGGGTGACCTCCGAAGGCGACCGCCGCGTCGCCATGCTGCGCCACCATCTTTCGGCGACGGTCAAACGCCTGTTCGGCAAGACGCCGGAACAGCCCTACGCCTGAAAGTTTCCCTCCCCCTCGTGGGGAGGGTCAGGGTGGGGGAGGCAACATACTGAAACGTACGGATTTTTCACCCCCACCCCAGCCCTCCCCACAAGGGGGAGGGAGTTGGCGCCGTCCCTGGTCGCGCGGATTTTCTCCCCAGTGGATTATGAATCCCGCCAGATCTTTTCATAGACGCCTATGATTTCCTCGACTTCGCGGTCGCGGTTGAAGGCGTCCATCACCCGCGCCCGCGCTTTTTCGCCGATGGCGTCGATTTTTTCGGGCGCGCGCATCAGCGGCTCGATCGCGGCGGCAAGCTCCTCGACATCGCCGGTCGCCGCCAGGACGCCGGTCGCGCCGTCCTCGATCACCAGTTCCGCCGCGCCGGCGCGGCTCGCCACCACGGCGTTGCCCGCCGCCATCGCCTCCAGCATGGTCAGGCCGAAGCCCTCGACGCGCGAGGCGAAGACATAGATCGAAATGCGCCGATACCACAGCGGCACTTCCTCGATCGGCAATTCGCCCAGAAAACGAATCCGGTCCGAGAGGCCGGCGGCGGTGATTTCGCTCTTGAGCCGGTTGACGAAAGTTGCGTTGTCCGGGGTGATCAGGCCGACGATGACGGCGGTGAAATCGGGATATCTGGGCAGGAGCCGCAGCATGGCGGCGACGAAAAGGTCGATGCCCTTCTGCTGGCGCACCCGGCCGAATACCCCGATCCCATATTTGCCCGGCAGCCCGGTCGCGGCGAAGGCCGCCGCTCGATCCTGCGGCGGCTTGTAGGTTTCAAGGTCGATGCCGTGATGGATCACCGTCGCCTCGCGCTCCAGAAAGGAAGCGGAGATTTCGCTGGTGGCGATGATTTCGTCCATCCGCGCGATCAGGAAACGGGTGAAGGCGGTGTGGCGGCGCTGGCCGGCGGAATTGAAAATCAAGGCGAAGCGCCAGCCCAGCCATTTGAGCAGCAGGCCGACCATCATTTCGATATTGCGGCGGGCGTGCCAGATGCGGACCTTGTGGCGCCTGGGCGCGCGGAAGCGCAGGGCCAGAAGGCTCAAGATCGACAGCCGCGCGATTCCCTCCGGCGCGTCGGGGCCGAACCAGACCGCGTCGCGTTTTTTGGCGATCAGCGGCGCGATGGTGCGGTTGACCGCCGTTCCGCCCGAATAGCGATAGCTGAGATTGGGAATGATGACTTCGATCTCGTCCAAAATCCGTTCCTCGACAGGCTGACTCCTCGTCGCGCAAGGGCGAATAGCCTATCGGCGGCCTTTGCGAAACCCGTCTTATGGATTTGGCCCGTCCGGCGGCGGTTCAGGGTTTCAACGCTTCAAGCGCCGCGCGCATGAGATCCATCGAGGTGCGCGCGCCGAGCTTGCTTTTCAGGACGGTGCAATTATTGGCGATGGTCTTGTAGGAGACGCCGAGCTTGACGGCGATCGCGCCCATGGTCTCGCCCGCCGCCAGCAGGCGGACGATCTCCAGCTCGCGCTGGGAAAGCTGCGCCAGTTTGGCGTCGAACCGGGCGAAGGCCATTTTCCGCGCCATCGCGGCGGGCAGCCAGGTTCCGCCCTCGAACACCTGCCGCAGGGCCGAGGCGAAGAGCGCCGGATCGTCGTTCTTGGCGATATAGCCCTTGGCGCCCACCGAAATGGCGCGGGCGGCGAAGGCCGGATCGTCGTTCATGCTGAAAATGACGATGCGCGCCGCCGGATCCCGCGCCAGCACCCTTGCGGCGAGTTCGAAACCCGAGACGCCGGGCAGATTGATGTCGATGACCGCCACGTCGGGGGCCTTGGCGCCATAAGCGGCAAGGCCGGATTCGGCGTCATGGGCGTCGAAGACTTCTATGTCCGGCTCGGCCGCCAGCAGCGCCTTGCAGCCGGAGACGACCACCGGATGGTCATCGACGATCAATACGCGCATGGCGCGGGCTCCCAGCTTCTTTGCAGAAAGATGCGTCACCAAAGGCGAGGGCGCAAGCCGGCCAAAGGCGCGAAGCTCTTGCCAGAAGCGACGAAAATCCGCTATGAATATTCATGGCGTCAAAATTCGCCCCCTCGATCGAGCCGCCCGTGTCCTTTAACGCTGACCAGATGCTGACGACGAAAGCCGGCCTTTTGCGCCCGGCGGCGTCGGCGCGCGCGCTCGCTGTCGGCCGGACGCTCCTTCTCCTTATCGACCCCTGAGGGCCGGCCGGGCCATGCCTGGGCGCTCAGGGGAATTCGAGCCGCAGCCTTTTCCGGCCCCGGCCCCGCATGTCCTTCAGCCGAGTTGATCAGGACGATGCGGAAGCGCCAGGGCGCCCATCATCAGGACCATGCCATGACCGAACCTCATTCTTCCACCAACGCCGACCGCGTCGTCATTTTCGACACCACCCTGCGCGACGGCGAGCAATGCCCCGGCGCCTCGATGACTTTCGAGGAAAAGCTGGAAGTCGCCGATATTCTCGACGCTTTGGGCGTCGATGTGATGGAGGCCGGCTTCCCGATCGCCTCGCAGGGCGATTTCGAGTCGGTTGCCGAAATCGCGCGCCGGGTGAAAAACGCCTCCGTCTGCGGCCTGGCGCGGGCTTCATCGAAAGACATCGACCGCTGCGCCGAAGCGGTGCGCCACGCCCGCATTCCGCGCATCCACACCTTCATTTCGACCTCGCCGGTCCATATGAAATACAAATTGCAGATGGAGCCGGAAAAGGTGCTGGAAATGATCGCCTCCTCGGTCACGAGGGCGCGCAACCATGTCGAATTCGTCGAATGGTCGGCGGAGGACGGCACCCGCACCGAGCCTGACTTTCTGTGCCGCGCCGTCGAGATCGCGATCAACGCCGGGGCCACGACCGTCAACATCCCCGACACCGTCGGCTACACCACGCCGGACGAATATCGCGCTTTGTTCGAAATGCTGCGTTCGCGCGTGCCCAATGCCGACAAGGCGATCTTTTCGGTTCATTGCCACAACGATCTGGGCCTGGCGGTCGCCAATTCCATCGCCGGCGTCAAGGGCGGCGCGCGCCAGATCGAATGCACGATCAACGGCATCGGCGAGCGCGCCGGCAATGCGGCGCTGGAAGAGATCGTCATGGCGATGCGCACCCGCGCCGACGCTTTGCCCTTCACCAACAATATCGACGCCAGACTGCTGACTCGCGCGTCAAAGCTGATCTCGGCGGTGACCTCCTTCCCGGTGCAGTACAACAAGGCGATCGTCGGGCGGAACGCCTTCGCCCATGAGAGCGGCATCCATCAGGACGGCATGCTGAAGAACGCCCATACATACGAGATCATGACGCCGGAATCGGTCGGCGTGCAGAAGACCTCGCTGGTGATGGGCAAGCATTCCGGCCGGCACGCCTTCAAGGAGAAGCTCAAGGAACTGGGCTACAATTTGAGCGACAACGCCCTGGAGGTCGCCTTCGCCCGCTTCAAGGATTTGGCCGACCGCAAGAAGATCGTCTATGACGACGACATCGTCGCCTTGGTCGATGACGAAATCGCCAACGCCCATGAGCGGATCAAGGTGGTCGAACTGACCGTGGTCGCCGGCACCAAGGGGCCGCAAAAGGCGGCCTTGACGCTGGAGATCGACGGCGAGCAGAAGACCCATCAGTCGACCGGCAACGGCCCGGTGGACGCGATCTTCAACGCCATCCACGCCCTGGCGCCGCACGACGCCCGGCTGGAGCTCTATCAGGTCCATGCGGTGACCGAGGGCACCGACGCGCAAGCCGAAGTCACCGTGCGCCTGTCGGAAGACGGCAATGTCGTCTCGGGACGCGGCGCCGACCCGGACACTCTGGTCGCTTCGGCGCGCGCCTATATTTCGGCGCTGAACAAGATTTTCGCCAAGCGCGGGCGCGGGCCGATAGAAGCGGTCGCGATATTGTAAAGCAACCGGCGCCGCCCGCGAAAAATCGCCGGCGGCGCTTTTCTTTGCGCGCTGGCGCGCTATCTTAAGGGCGACCGGAGGCTTTCATGATCGGATTTCTGCTTCGCGCCGCCATAGTCGCGCTCGGACTTTGGGTGGCTTCGCGCATCGTTCCCGGCGTCGGGTTCAATTCGACCGAGACATTGCTCGTCGCGGCGGTGCTGCTTGGGATCGCCAACGCCATCGTGCGGCCGGTCCTGGTCATCTTGACCCTGCCGATCACCGTGCTGACGCTCGGGCTGTTCCTTCTGGTGGTCAACGGCCTGATGATCGAGCTGGTCGCTCATCTGCTCAACGGATTCTTCGTCGAGGGCCTCGGCGCGGCGATCCTGGCTTCGCTGGTGGTCAGTGTGGTGAGCTGGGTGGTGTCCTGGTCGATCGGGCCGGGCGGCTACGAGGTCATGGTCGTGCGGCGCTGAGGCGCCGCCCGGATGATGAAATCGTTCAAGGCGTGGCGAAAAAAGCCGGGCGGCGCCCCACCGTGTAACGCGCGTGAAAACTTTGGACTTTAGAATCTTCGGCGGTTCAATCTTTCCACCGGAAACGTCGGGGTCGCGCCGTGCAGATTTTTTTCTCCTTTCTTGTCGCCGTCGCGGTCTTCGTGCTGCTGATGACGATTATCGGCAGCTTTTTCACGGTGCAAACCGCGCAGGTCGCGGTCATCACCCGCTTCAACCGTTATCTCCGCGTCGCCCAGGCGGGGTTGAACTGGAAAGTTCCCTTCATCGACCGGGTCGATGGGCGGATGAGCCTGCGCGTCGATCAGATTTCCCTGACCATGGAGACCAAGACCAAGGACAATGTCTTCGTCACCATCCCGATTTCGGTGCAGACCCGCGTGCGGCCGGAGAAAGCCTATGCGGCCTATTACAGCCTGTCCGACCCTCGGGCGCAGATCCAGGCCTATGTCGAACAGGTGGTGCTCGGCCACGTGCCGGGCATGTCGCTCGACGAGGTTTTCGCCAGCCAGTCGAGCATAGCGGCGGCGGTCAAGCAGGAGCTCGATGTCGATATGGCGGCCTTCGGCTATGAGATCGTCAATGTGCTGGTGACCGACATCATCCCCGACCCCAAGGTCAAATCGGCGATGAACGACATCAACGCCGCCCAGCGCGAGCAGGTCGCGGCGGCGGCGCGCGGCGAGGCGGAAAAAATCCTGGTGGTCAAGAGGGCGGAAGCCGAGGCCGAGAGCAAGGCCTTGCAGGGCCAGGGCATCGCCAATCAGCGCAAGGCGATCATCGAAGGCCTGCGCGGCTCGATCGAGGATTTCCAGAAGTCGATCGGCGACGCCAGCGCCAGGGAAGTCATGCAGCTGGTGCTGGTGACCCAATATTTCGACACGCTCAAATCGATCGGCGAACAGGGCAAGACCAATACTTTGTTCGTCTCCCATTCGCCGGGCGCGGTGCAGAATTTTTCCGAACAGATCATGCAGGCCATCGCCGGCGCGTCGGAACTGGGCAAATAGGCTTCCGACCAAAGGACGAAGCGCGCCTCCCGATTTAATTTCGCTCGCATCTTGCCCGACAGGCCCTTGGCGTCGCAATCTTGTCGGCCCCGGCCGCAACGGCCCAACGACAAATTCGAGGAAACGCCATGGCCGTCGAAACCAAGAGGCCCGAGACCATTGTCCTTCACGCCGGCTGGCGGGCCGATCCGGCCACCGGCGCGGTGGCGCCGCCGATCTACCAGACCACCAGCTATCAGTTCCGCGACACCGAGCACGCCGCCAATCTCTTCGCGCTGAAGGAACTGGGCAATATTTACACAAGGCTGGGCAATCCCACCACCGACATTCTCGAACAGCGCCTCGCCGCGCTCGAAGGCGGCGCCGCCGCGCTCTGCGTCTCGTCCGGTCAGGCGGCCTCGGCCTTCGCCGTGCAGAATCTCGCGCGAGTCGGCGACAATATCGTCTCCTCGACCGATCTCTATGGCGGCACCTGGAACCTTTTCGCCAATACGCTGAAGGATCAGGGGATCGAGGTCCGCTTCGTCGATCCGTCGGACCCCGAGAATTTTCGCCGCGCCACCGATTC
This sequence comes from uncultured Pseudomonadota bacterium, assembly GCA_963704565.1. GTDB lineage: Bacteria > Pseudomonadota > Alphaproteobacteria > Rhizobiales > Beijerinckiaceae > Rhodoblastus. The sequence goes on along the minus strand of OY969917.1, from coordinate 3,127,215 downwards.
CCGCACCCGCGCTTTTTTTGCCGAGACCCTGCCCAATCCCAAGCTCGCGGTCTTCCCCATCGCCGAAGTGGCGGCGATCGGCCGCGAGATCGGCGTGCCGTTGATCATGGACAATACCGCCGCGCCGATCCTGGCGCGGCCGCTCGACCATGGCGCGGCGGTGGTGGTCTATTCCACCACCAAATTCATTGGCGGTCATGGGACGTCGATCGGCGGCGCGATCATCGACGGCGGCAATTTCGACTGGGAGAAATTCGCCGAGCGCCAGCCCGCGCTCAACACGCCCGACCCGTCCTATCATGGCGCCATCTGGACCCAGGCCGTGAAGCCGATCGGCCCGGTCGCCTATATCATCAAGATCCGCACCACCTTGCTGCGCGACCTCGGCGCCGCGCCGTCGCCCTTCAATTCCTTCCTGACCTTGCAGGGCCTGGAAACCTTGCCGTTGCGCATGGAGCGCCATTGCCAGAACGCGACCGCCGTCGTCCATTGGCTGGCGAAAAGGCCGGAGATCGTCAAGGTCATCCATCCCTCGCAGCAGAGCGGCGAGACCCGGGCGCGGGCCGACAAATACCTCAAGGGCGGCTATGGCGCGCTGCTCGGCTTCGAACTCGCCGGCGGCGCGACGGCGGGCAAGAAATTCATCGACGCGCTCAAGCTGTTCTACCATGTCGCCAATATCGGCGACGCCCGCAGCCTCGCCATCCATCCGGCCTCGACGACCCATTCGCAGCTCGCCGAGGAGGCGCAGCTCGCCACAGGCGTTTCGCCCGGCTATGTCCGGCTCTCGGTCGGCCTGGAGCATATCGACGACATTCTCGCCGATCTCGATCAGGCGCTGAAGGCGATCTGACCGCCTGCCCCGTCGCCGGCTTTGGCCGGCGGCGGCCTTGTCCCCTCCGCAAGCCGTCTTTGCAAAAGAACAATGCATTTGCTTCCTAATATGGTGACTTGCAATTAATATAGCTATTGCTATATTCCAGGCTGTCACGAGGACAGGCCATGACCCATTATGTGGCGACGCGAAATCTGACCGACAGCACGACCGACCGGATTCGCGAGGTTCTGGCCGGCCAGCGCGGCGCCTTGCGCTCGGCGCTGCTGTTCGCCGGGCCGGCGGTGATCGCCTCCATCGCCTATGTCGATCCCGGCAATTTCGCCACCAATATCCAGGCCGGCGCCGGCTATGGCTACGCTTTGCTGTGGGTTGTGGTTCTGGCCAATCTGATCGCCATGCTGTTCCAGGCGCTCTCGGCCAAGCTGGGAATCGTCACCGGGCGCAATCTCGCCGAAATGTGCCGCGAGCGCTTTTCCGCGCCGGTGCGCTACAGCATGTGGGCGGCCAGCGAAATCGCGGCCATGGCCACCGATCTCGCCGAATTCCTGGGCGGCGCCATCGGCCTGTCTTTGCTGCTGCATCTGCCTCTGCTCGCCGGCATGGTGGCGACGGCGGTCGCCACCTATGGAATCCTGATGTTCGAAGGGCGCGGCTTCCGGCCGATGGAGCTGATCATCGGCGGCTTTGTCGCGATCATCGGCTTTTGCTATCTGGCCGAAATGTTCATCGCGCCGGTCGATTGGGGGCAGGCCGGCCGCGCCCTGGCCGCACCGTCGCTGCCCGACGCTAGGGCCCTGACCATCGCGGTCGGGATCGTCGGCGCGACCGTCATGCCGCACGCCATCTATCTCCATTCCGGCCTGACCCAGAATCGCGCCCCGGCGCGCAACGATGTCGAGCGCCGCAAGCTGCTGGCCTTTTCGACCTGGGAAACCATCGTCGCGCTGACGGTCGCCGGCGCGGTCAATATCGCCATGGTGATCATGGCCGCCGCCGCCTTCCATGCCGGCCATGCCGATGTCGCCGAAATCGGAACCGCTTATCACAGCCTGACCCCGCTGCTGGGCGGCGCGGCGGCCAGCGTGTTCCTGGTCTCGCTGCTGGCCTCGGGCATTTCCTCCTCTGCCGTCGGGACCATGGCCGGGCAGATGATCATGCAGGGTTTCGTCGGCTTTCGCATCCCGATCTGGCTGCGCCGCCTCGTGACGATGCTGCCGGCCTTCGTCGTGGTGGCGATGGGCGTCAACGCCACCGACGCTCTGGTATACAGCCAGGTCGTGCTGTCCTTCGCCTTGCCGGTTCCGATCATCGCGCTGGTGCTGTTCACCCGCGACCGCGCCGTGATGCGCGAATTCGCCAATGGAAGGCTGACCGACGCAGCCGCCATCGCCGGGACATTGGCGGTTCTGGCGCTGAACGCGATCCTGCTGCTGCAAACTTTCAATGTCCCGATCCCCGGCCTTGCCGCCGTCTGATCGGGGCGGAAGATTTTCGCGCTGGCGCGAATTATAGACTGGTCTATATATTTTTGCCGTCGTTCCGATTCGTGAAAGCGAAACGCCGGTGAAATCCTCCGCCTTCAGCCAGAAACGCCTTGCCCCGACCGATCCCGAATCGCGCGCCGAGGCTTTTCAGAAAAGCCGCGACGACCGCCGGTTCGAGCTGAGGGAAGATTATGTCGAGCTGATCGCCGAATTGATCGCGCAGGAGGGCGAGGCGCGACAGACCGACATCGCGCGGCGGCTCGGCGTCACCCAGCCGACCGTGGCCAAAATGCTCAAGCGCCTCGCCGAGGAAAATCTGGTGACGCAGCGCCCCTATCGCGGCGTTTTCCTGACCGAGCAGGGTCAAAGCCTGGCGGCGGCCACCCGGCGCCGGCATGAAATCGTCGAATCCCTGCTGCTGCGGCTTGGCGTCGATCCCGACACCGCGCGCAAGGACGCCGAGGGCATCGAACATCACGTCAGCGAAAAGACGCTGGAAGCCTTCGAGATTTTCCTCGCCGGAAAATGACTCGAACCGACGGCGCTTGACAGGCGCGGCTCGTTTGATAGGCCTGTCCCGGCCCTTGGTTTTTCGACCGCGCCGCGGCGATTGAGAGGAAATATGGCGTTCAACCGCATCGGCTCCCGCTGGGTCGGCCTGTTTTTTCACGCGATTCTTGTCGCCATGGTCCTGAGCTTCGGCCTGGGGGCTTCGGCCCGGGCGCAGGGCGTGACCAAGGGCAAATTTGGCGACTGGGACATGCGCTGCGAAAACCCGCCCGGCGCGGCCCGCGAGCAATGCGCCTTGATGCAAAGCGTCGCCGCCGAGGACAAGCCCAATGTCAATCTCGTGGTGATCGTGCTGAAAACCGCCGACGGCAAGAGCCGGCTGTTGCGCGTCATCGCGCCACTCGGCGTGCTGCTGCCCTCCGGCCTCGGCCTCACCATAGACAAGACCGACATCGGCCATGTCGGCTTCGTGCGCTGCCTGCCCTCGGGCTGCATCGCCGAAGTGGTGATGGAGGACAAGCTGGTTCAGCAACTCGGCGCCGGAACCACCGCGACCTTCATCATATTCCAGACGCCGGAGGAAGGCGTCGGCATTCCCCTGAGCCTCAACGGATTCAAGGACGGTTTTGCCAAACTGCCCTGACCGGGTTTTTGCCCGGCGGCCACTGGAGGGCGCATCGTGACGGAATTGGAACAGGCTCCGGCCCGCACCCCGCTCTACGCCCGCCATATCGCGCTGGGCGGGCGGATGGTCGATTTCGCCGGTTACGCCTTGCCAGTGAATTACAGCAAGGGCGTCCTCGCCGAACATCTTTTCACCCGCGAAAAGGCCGGCCTGTTCGACGTTTCCCATATGGGACAGGCCTTTCTCTCCGGGCCGGACGCCGCGCGCCGGCTGGAAAGCCTGGTCCCCGGCGACATTCAGGCGCTGGCGCCGGGGCGCATCCGCTACACCCAGTTCACCAATGACGCGGGCGGGATACTCGACGATCTGATGGTGACGAAACTTGCGCCCGACGCTGCGGGCGAAAGGCTTTTCCTGATCGTCAACGCCGCCTGCAAACAGGCTGATTTCGCCCATCTGCGCGAAAAACTGCCGGATTCGCGGCTTGAGGTTCTGGAGGACCAGGCGCTGCTCGCCCTGCAGGGGCCGGCGGCGGCGGCGGCGCTGGAGCGCCATGTTCCCGGCGCCTCCGGGCTCGACTTCATGACGCAACGCGCTTTCACCTGGCGCGGCGCGGAACTCGCCATTTCCCGCTCTGGCTATACCGGCGAGGACGGTTTCGAGATTTCCCTGGCCGCGGACGCCGCGCGTCCGCTCGCCGACCTTTTGCTGCTGGAGGACGATGTCCAGCCGATCGGCCTCGGCGCCCGAGATTCGCTGCGGCTCGAAGCGGGCCTCTGCCTCTATGGCCACGACATCGACACGACCACCAGCCCGATCGAAGCGGGCCTCGTCTGGTCGATTTCGAAGCGCCGGCGCGAGCAAGGCGGCTTTCCCGGCGCCGCGCGCATCCAGAAGGAACTGGCCGAGGGCGTGACCCGCCGGCGCGTCGGCATCGCCCCGGAGGGCAAGGCGCCGGCGCGCGAGGGCGCGGAAATCGCCAGCCCCGACGGCGCGGTCGTCGGCAAGGTCACATCGGGCGGCTTTTCGCCCTCGCTCGGCCGGCCCGTCGCCATGGGCTATGTCCCGCCCGAATTCGCGCGCGAGGGAACCGCCGTCAATTTGATCGTGCGCGGCAAAGCCTTGCCGGCGCGGGTCGTTCCCCTGCCCTTCGTTCCCAACCGCTATCACCGCCCCGCAAAAGGCTGATTTCCGGAGCTTTCCATGGCCGACATGTTTTTTACCAAGGATCACGAATATATCGTCGTCGAGGATGGAATTGGCCGGGTCGGCATCAGCCGCTTCGCCCAAGGCCAGCTTGGCGACGTGGTTTTCATCGAGCTTCCGGAGATTGGCGCGAAGCGCAAGCAGGGCGAGGAAACCGGCGTGGTCGAGAGCGTCAAGGCGGCGAGCGAGGTTTTTGCGCCGGTCTCGGGCGAAGTGGTCGAAGTCAATTCCGATCTCGCCGACCATCCGGCCCTGGTCAATGAAGACCCGCAGGGCGACGGCTGGTTCTTCAAGATCAAGCTCGCCGATCCGGCCGAATTGACCGCCCTGCTCGACAAGGCGGCCTATGACGCCTTGGTCGCTTCGCTCGCCTGAGCTTTTTAAGGGGGCTGCATGACAGATTCCGACGCGCCCCCGCTCTGCCCGCATTGCGCCAAGCCGGATTTTCTGTGCGTCTGCGACGCGGTCGAGCCGATCGACAATAGGGTTGCGCTGCTGATCCTCCAGCATCCGCAGGAGCAGGACCGCCTGCTCGGCACCGCGCGCCTGACCAAACACGCGCTGAAAAACGCGGACTTGAAAATCGGCCTGTCCTGGCCGAGCCTCGCCAAGGTTTTGGGGCGCGAGGCCGACCCGTCGCAATGGGCGGTCTTGCATCTCGGCGCCACCCACGCCAAGGATTTGCCGGGCGAGCGCGAAGTCATCGTGCTCGACAAGAAGGGCGAGCCCTTGCCCGATCAGGACAGGGCGCTGACAGGGCTGAGGGGAATCGTGATTTTCGACGGCTCCTGGGCCCAGGCCAAGACTTTGTGGTGGCGCAACCCCTGGGTGCTCAAGGCCAAAAGACTGGCGCTCAACCCCAAGAAGCCCTCGCTCTACGGCGCCCTTCGCCGCGAACCCCGCCGCGAGGCGCTCTCGACCCTGGAGGCTGCGGGGCTCGCCTTGTCGCGGCTGGAAAAAAGGCCGGAGATCGAGACGGCTTTGCGAAAAGATTTCGCCGCCATGCTCGACAAATACCGCGCTGCTTTGGCCAGCGGCGCGGTGACGCCGCCTGCGCCCGCCCGCAAGGGCGGCCAGCCGCGACGCAGGGCGACGAAGGCGGCGGCGGCAAAATAAAGTCATGTCTCAGTTTGAATTTCGGTTTTTCGAACCGTTGCGCTCACATTCCATGAAAGTTCGGCGGGCGGCTATCGCGTGCCGAGCGGTCGCTCCGCCAGCGAAATGAACCAGCGCTCGTGACCCTAAGCCCCGAGCGCGCCTTACAGAAATCAAGACTTTTGGGAATTTTCGTTGACCCTTGTAGCGCAAGGGTTTGCGCTTCACGAAAGATATCTCCGAATGAGCGGCGCGCGAATGTTGGGCGCGCGTCCCTTCTCCCGCGAGCGGGAGAAGGTGGCCGACAGGCCGGATGAGGGGGCGCCGCGACCGGAACCCGCCTTGACGCCTTTACCCTCCGCTCGCAGAATGCGCCATGCCGCGCCGCCCGACAGCACCGACATTGCCGTTTGCACGGACGCTGCGCAAGCGCATGACTTCGGCTGAAACGATTCTGTGGCGCGCCCTGCGCGGATCGCGTTTCGAAGGCCGAAAATTCAGACGGCAAGTCCCTGTCGGCAAATACATCGCCGACTTTCTTTGCGTCGAGGAGAAACTGATTGTCGAACTCGACGGCGCACCGCATGATCAATTGGACCAGCAAATTCACGATGCGCGCCGGACCATTTGGCTGCGTTCGCAAGGATATCACGTGCTTCGGATTCCCAATGACACCGTGATCGGCGGTTGCGACATTGCGCTCGGGCTCATTCGAGATGCTCTGGCGGCGAAATAGCGCTGGATTTTCATCAATGCGCGTGCGGCGGTGCCCTCATCCGACCCGTTTCGCAGCCAAGTCTACGCTGGCCGCGTAAACTTGCCTGCGCGCGCGCCCTTCTCCCGCTTGCGGGAGAAGGTGGCCGACAGGCCGGATGAGGGCAGCGAGGAAGGCGTTTGCATTCGGCATTGAACACGAAAGCCGGCGGTTTAGCGGCGAGGATCGAAGCAGGCCCAACGCCCTCATCCGACCCGCTTCGCGGGCCACCTTCTCCCGTTTCACGGGAGAAGGAGTCGCGATCCGTGTTCGAGCTTTTCGCCATCGTCAAAAAGATCATCGACGCGGGCGGCCAATTTCTCAGCGTTGCCGAACCGCGGGCGGACAAATCGACCAGCATCGGCAGGCTGATGATTGCCGTGCTTGGCGGGCTGGCGGACGTGGAGCGCGATTTAATCCGCACAGGCGCCGGCGAAGGCCGCGCCCGCGCCCGCGCCAAATTGCGCGGCCAGCACATGGGGCGACCGGCGAAAATGACGGCAGCGCAGAAACAGGAAGCGCGGCGCAGACGGAAAGACGGCGAATCCGTCGCCGATCTAGCCCGTTCCTATGGCGTCAGCCCCGCCGCAATCTACAGAACGACGGCCTGAGACAGACGGCGCTCGACCGTTAAGGGTGGGGAGCGGAATTCAGCGGGGCCTCGTAAGCCAGACATTTGGCACTGCGACCATCTCGGCATTCCACAAAACTGCGCTTGTCCTGAGCGGGCCTTCCGAAACGAGCTTTTCCCGCAGACCTGTAGGTATCCGTTGCCGCCGAACTTTCCTCCTGTGATAATGAAGCCCCGAGTTATGGCCAGCAAGGATTGAGGCAGAAGCGACATGGCACCACCCCCTCTTTCACTGCGGTTAGAGCGCCTGCGCATCGCTGTCGCCAACACCATACCATGCGATAAGCCAGCAGACCGCACTGCGCTGCTTGGCCAGCCGTTGACGACACTCGTCATCAACTACCTGACGTGGAGGGCCCGCCTCATTCGCGTCAGGAAAAGGTCAGTGACGATTTGGCCAGAGGTGAAAGCGGCCCCGCACTATTCCACTTACGCCGCAGCTATTGCCGAGATCGCAAAGGAGTTTGAGGACGGGGACAATATGAACCCGAGATTGTCTAATCAGGTCCATTGGAAAGGGTTCAAGGCACAGACGACGCCTCCGCCGAATCTAACAAGCGACGAAAAGGTGCGCTGGGGATGGAGAGGGAAAGACCGCGCCCGCGTGCTGTACGATGTTCACCACCTTCACATGGGGCCACGAAGTGGAGGTGTCGCAGATCGCACGGGAGAGCTTCTGTTCGTAGGCGTCCTGCCGGATCGAGCTCTTTTCCTCACCATAGATGATCACGACAGTTTCGACGATGGAACGATCAGCGGCTTGATGAACTCCTATGCCGAGAACACCACTCTGGAAGGGAGCGTGTATCTAGCCGGGCCTGGGGTCACCCTCGGTGGCACACAAATAAGCGACACCTTCAGGGCCATCGACATCGTCAAAGAGCTGCAACATCTAGACGGTCAGTTGGCGGCAAAGCGCGTCCCGGATGACCACGGAGATTTTCTGTTGGACTACGATGATATCGTGATTGTCGACGAGACTGGAGCAGAAACACATCGCTTCAAGGGGAAGCTCTGACTCTGCGCCTGTAGGACGCCAGCATCGGAACACCTCGCGAGGCCGAGGAAGGCTAGGAGAACGGGTCCTCTCTGAGCCGGAACAAAAGATAGCCTGAGTCCGCTCTCGTAGATCCGTAATCCAAATCGACTAGGCCGCCATCGGCCATAAGCTGGATCAGGGTGCCTAAAAGCGGACCGTCTGAACTTTACAGATTGGTCGAAAGCGGTCTCCGCGTCGTGCGGTGATTATCGAAATTCGTGAATTTCGAAACGCGCCTTTTTGTCCGCCGAACGAAAGTCTTAATATTTGAAAACAAGGAGCCCTTGGATGCCTGCGGAAGCCGCGGCAAATATGGCTGCGGTCGCGCTCATCTTGGACTGTTGCGCAAGAGCTGGAAATAGCTCTCGAAAGAAGTCAACGGAGTGCGCATTTGCCCAAGTTTTTGACCACTCGGGCGGAACGTTTGGGAGCCTGACACGCGCTGACATAAGCCAAAATAACGCGGCAAGGATGGCAAAAATAACTGACCCGATGTCGAGAATGAGATGCACGTTGCGCTCCTGATGTCTTTCTGCCTGCCGCTCGCGGATGCGTGCTGTATATGCTCCATTCCGTCAAATCGCGCCACACCGCGCTGCGCGTGTGATCGCATCTCTCAAAACCCGCGGTTTTCTCAAAACTCCCTCAATTTTAGCCAAAAAACCGCCGTGCAAAATTCTTGAATATACGACGGACCACAGCTTCTGCTGCAAGCTTGCCGTCGCGTCTTGGTCCGTTCCGCGGCCCGACCCAGACCTTGCGCCTCCCCCCGCAACCGAATTTCAAATGGCGACGTTACCCGAAAAGAGCGGGCCGTTTTCCCGGCGCGGGATCCGTGCTATGAAGGCCGTTGCCCCTTCCCATAAAGCTGAAAGCCCATGACCCTGGCAGCGCGAGCCGCGCCTGAAAATATTTCGCTTTCCTCAAAACCTTCGCTGGTCGGGCTGACCCGGGCGGGGCTGGCCGAGGCTCTGCGCGAAAAAATCGGGACGCCGGAGCGGGAAATTCGCATGCGCGTGGCGCAGCTCTGGCACTGGATCTATTTCCAGGGCGCGCGCGATTTTTCCGCCATGCTCAATGTCTCCAAGGTCATGCGCCAGAAGCTCGACGCGCATTTCTCGCTGACGCGCCCCGAAGTCGTCGAGGAGCAGGTTTCCGCCGACGGCACGCGCAAATGGCTGATCCGCATGGCGCCGGTCGACGCCCTGGATAAGGGCGCGGAAGTGGAATGCGTCTATATTCCCGAGGCCGATCGCGGCACGCTCTGCGTCTCAAGCCAGGTCGGCTGCACCCTCAATTGCACCTTCTGCCATACCGGCACGCAAAGGCTGGTGCGCAACCTGACCAATCAGGAAATCGTGGCGCAGCTCATCGTGGCGCGGGAAAGGCTGGGCGATTTCCCCGGACTCACGCCCCCCGACAACGGCCTGATCCCCTCGGGCGAGGGCGTGCGCGCCGTGTCCAATATCGTCTTCATGGGCATGGGCGAGCCGCTCTATAATTTCGAGAATGTCCGCGACGCCGTCGAAATTCTTTCCGACGGCGACGGGCTTTCCCTTTCCAAGCGGCGGATCACCGTTTCGACCTCCGGCGTCGTGCCGCAGATCGAAAGGCTCGGCGCCGAATCCGGCGCGGCCCTGGCGATTTCGCTCCATGCCGTGCGCGACGAGTTGCGCGACAAACTGGTGCCGCTCAACAAGAAATATCCGATCAAGGAGCTGTTGCAGGCCTGCCGCGACTATCCCGGCGCCTCCAATGCCCGGCGCATCACCTTCGAATATGTGATGCTGAAAGGCGTCAACGATTTCCCGGCCGAGGCGCGCGAACTGGTGCGGCTACTCAAGGGAATTCCTGCCAAGATCAATCTCATCCCGTTCAATCCCTGGCCGGGCGCGCCTTATGAATGCTCGGACTGGAGCGTGATCGAAAAATTCTCCGACATCGTTTTTGCCGCCGGCTACGCCAGCCCGGTGCGCACCCCGCGCGGCCGCGACATTCTCGCCGCCTGCGGCCAGCTCAAGAGCGAGACGGAAAAGCTGCGGGCGCGGGCAAGGCTGGCGGCGGAGCTGGATTAGAGCCTTTTCCGTTCCGTCGGAATCGGAATAAGTCTCTAATTCATTGTTTTAACGCATATTCTTGTCCAAAAAGTCTGCAACTTTTTGGGAATATGCTCTAAGCCCCCTCGACCTCCAGATGGAACGGAATATTGCCCCGGGTCGCATGGCTGTAGGGGCAGACCATTTCATGGGCTTCTTCCACCAGTTTTTTCAATTCGGCGGTGGGAAGGCTTTTCGCGGTCACTTTCATCTCGACCGCTATGCCGAAGCCGCCGCCGTTGCGCGGGCCGACCGAGACCTTGCAGGTGACTTTCGCGTCGGGAATCTTCACCTTGTGCTGCGAGGCGACGAAATCGACCGCGCCGCCGAAACAGGCGGCATAGCCGGCGGCGAACAGATGTTCGGGCGTGGTCGTGCCGGGCAGGCCGGGGCCGCCCATGCCCTTGCGCACCGAGAGATCGACGCTGACCGAGCCGTCCTCGGTTGCGGAATGGCCATTGCGCCCGCCAGTGTTGTGGGCCACGGCATGTTCCAGGACTTTGATGTCATATGCGGTCATCTTGCTCTCCCTCGGGTGCGGAAACGCGCTTTTTTTAACCTTCGGCGCGGCCATTTGGTTGCGCCGCGCCGATAATTTTCACGCGCGGCGCCCTCGCTTTTCGCGCCGATGTTCTATAAAAGTTCTCGCGGCAATCGTTCGATCGGGCAAAAATGGATTGGTCCGCGCAGCAGGATAAATCGCTTTCCGCCGTCGCGCGCTGGATCGGCGAGCCCGGCGGGCCTCAGCTTTTCCGGCTGTTCGGCTATGCCGGGACCGGCAAGACCACGCTTGCGCGCCATGTCGCGGAAAACGTCGATGGCGAGGTGCAGTTCGCCGCCTTCACCGGCAAGGCGGCGCTGGTCTTGCGCGAAAAGGGCTGCGGCGAGGCGCGCACCATCCATTCGCTGATCTACCGGCCCAAGGATCTCGACAGCGAGGAGCCGAGCTTCGTGCTCAACGAGGACAGCCCGGCCTCAAGGGCGAGCCTGATCGTCATCGACGAATGCTCGATGGTGGACGAGGAGCTGGGCCGCGACCTGCTGTCCTTCGGCAAGAAGGTTCTGGTGCTGGGCGATCCGGCGCAATTGCCCCCGGTCAAGGGCGGCGGCTTTTTCACCGAACAGGCGCCGGACGAGATGCTGACCGAGGTGCATCGCCAGGCGGCGGACAACCCGATCGTGCGTCTGTCGATGCTGGTGCGCGCCGGCGAAAGGCTGGCGCCGGGCGATCACGGCGCGATGCGGGTGATCCCGCGCGAAAAAATCGACGCCGATCAGGTCAAGGCCGCCGATCAGGTTCTGGTTGGGCTGAACAAGACCCGCCGCGCCTATAACCGGCGGCTGCGCGAATTGTTGGGCTTCAAGGAGCCTTTGCCGGAAGTCGGCGAGAAACTGGTCTGCCTGCGCAACGACAAGGCCAAGGGCCTGCTCAACGGCGCCATTTTCCGGGTCGCCCGGGCTTCCGGCATCAGGCGGGCGCGCTATCGCATGGGCTTGACGCCGGAAGAAGCGACGGGCGGGAAGCCGATTCGCGTCGGCGTGCTGCCGGCTTTGTTCAACGGCGAGGAGGAGACGATTTCCTTCGCGCAGCGTCGTGAGTCAGACGAATTCGACTATGGCTACGCCCTCACCGTGCACAAGGCGCAGGGCTCGCAATGGGACAAGGTGGTGCTGTTCGACGAGAGCTGGGCTTTTCGCGAAAATCGCGAGCGCTGGCTCTATACCGCCGTCACCCGCGCGGCGAAGGATTTGACGGTGGTGATCTAGCCCGCATTTCTTACACGGGGCCGCCACGCAAGGCCATTTCACGCGCCCGTCATTTCGACTAGATTATATTGCAATGCAACAGGGGCGCACCGGCGCCGGCGGACGGGCTCCCGGAAGGGGCGAACCATGAAAAAACCGACAACGATCACCAACAAGACCTGGGCGCAGCTTCGGGTCGGCGACTCCGCCTCGATCGAGCGGGTTTGCGCGGACCGCGACCTCTTTCTTTTCGCGCATGTTTCGGGCAACACCAATCCGCTGATGCTGCCCGGCGTCGAAGGCGAAAAGCCCGCCGAGGCGCCGATCGCGCCCTCGATGTGGGTGGGCTCGCTGGTTTCCGCCGTGCTAGGCAATATTCTTCCCGGCCCCGGCACGCTTTATCTCGAACAGAACCTGCAATTCTTCAAACGGGTCCATGTCGGCGACCGCCTCAAGGTGAGCGTGACGTGCAAGGAAAAGCGCGACGAGCCCGTCGTCGTTTTCGACACGTCCATCGTCAATGGTGGGGGCGAGCCGGTCTGCCAGGGCCTCGCGATCGTCAACGCGCCGACGCGCAATATCGAGACGCCGGTGCGTGAATTGCCGGCGCTGATCATGGAGGAAAAGGAGCAGTTTCCGCATCTGATCGCGCTGGCGGCGCAATTGCCGCGCCTGAAAACCGTCGTGGTCTGTCCCGAAGACCACAATTCTCTGGGCGGCCCGCTGCTGGCTTATGACAAGGGCCTGATCGAGCCGATCTTCATCGGCGACCTGGAGCGCATATCCGCCGCGGCCCATGCGCTCGACGCCGATATTTCCGCGTTCAGGGTGATCGACGAAAAGAACCATCGCGCCGCCGCCGGCAGGGCGGTCGCCATGGTGCGCGCGGGAGAGGCCGGCGCGGTGATGAAGGGCGACCTCCATTCCGACGACCTGCTTGCCGCAGTGGTCGCCAAGGACGGGTTGCGAACGGGGCGGCGCATCAGCCATGTCTTCGTGCTGGACACGCTCACCCTCGACGACCTTTTGCTGGTCTCCGACGCCGCGATCAATATCGCGCCCGACCTTCTGACCAAGGTCGACATTGTCCAGAACGCCATCGACCTGGCGCTGGCCTGCGGCATGGAGCCCAAGGTCGGGGTGCTCTCCGCCGTCGAGGTCATCAATCCGGCCATCGCCTCGACCCTCGACGCCGCCATCCTTTCGAAAATGGCGGAGCGCGGCCAGATTCGCGGCGGCGCGGTGGACGGCCCGCTGGCCATGGACAACGCCATCGACATGGACGCCGCGCGCACCAAGGGCATCGTGTCGCTGGTCGCCGGCCATGCCAATGTCCTGATCGCGCCCAATCTCGAATCCGGCAATCTGCTCGCCAAGGAGCTGACTTTCGTCTCCCATGCCGAGGCCGCCGGCCTCGTCGTCGGCGCCTCGGCCCCGGTCATCCTGACCAGCCGGGCCGACAACGAGAACGCCCGCCTCGTCTCCTGCGCCCTGGCCCAGCTCTATGCTTATTGGCGCAAGAACGGACGGCCGTTCACCGGCGCCGCGCCGGCAAAGAATCTCGCCGCCGAGTGAGTCCTGACCGCCATGGCCGACATCATCCTGACCATCAACGCCGGCTCGTCATCGGTTAAATTTTCGGCGCAGCGGATCGCCGAGGGCAAGCTGACGCCGCTCGCTTTGGGACAGATCGACGGCATCGGAAGCGAGGCGACCTTCACTGCGACGAAAAGCGGCGGCGAAAAGGCCCATTTCGCGCTCGATCAAAGCCGCCACGCCATCGATCACGCCTTGGCCCTGACAGCGGTGCTCGACTGGCTGGAGGGAGAAAATCTCGACGGCAGGGTTGTGGGCGTCGGCCATCGCATCGTCCATGGCGGACCGGTCTTTGCCGAGCCCGTGCGCCTGGACGCGGCGGTCCTGCGCCAGTTGCGGGCCTTCGTGCCTCTGGCGCCGCTGCATCAGCCATTCAATCTCGCGGGAGTCGAGGCGGCGATCCAGGCCTTTCCCGACGCCGCGCAGGTCGCCTGTTTCGACACGGCCTTCCACCGCAAGCATCCGTTCATCGCCGACACGTTCGCCTTGCCGCGCAAATATTACGACGAAGGCGTGCGGCGTTACGGCTTTCACGGCCTGTCCTACGAGTTCATTACCCGAATTCTGCGCCATGAAGAGCCGGTGCTGGCGCGCGGAAAAGTCATCGTCGCCCATCTCGGCAACGGCGCCTCGCTCTGCGCGATCAAATCGGGCAAGTCGGTGGCCTCGACCATGGGCTTCACCGCGCTGGACGGCGTGCCGATGGGCACGCGCTGCGGCCAGCTCGATCCGGGCGTCGTGCTTTATCTGATGGGCGAGAAGAAAATGTCGGCCGATGAGATCACCGACCTGCTCTACAAGAATTCCGGCCTCAAGGGCATGTCGGGAATTTCCAACGACATGCGCGAGCTCGAAGCCTCGACCGAACCATCGGCCAGGGACGCGATCGATTATTTCGTGTCGCGCGTGCGGCGCGAGATCGGCGGCCTTTCGGCGGTGCTCGGCGGCCTCGACTGCATCGTGCTCACCGGCGGCATCGGCGAGAACGCGCAAAAAATCCGCCACGCCATTCTCAAGGACATGGAATGGTTCGGCGTCGAGATCGACGAAGAAGCCAACGCGCGAAACCAGCGTGTCATTTCGGCCAAGGGTTCGCCGACCGTCGCGCTGATCTTGAAAACCGACGAAGAGCGGATGATCGCCGCCCATACTGCCGAACTGCTCGGCCTCAAGCAGCCTTTGGAAGCCCGGGCGCCCACCGAAAAATCTGGATCCCGGCCGGCATAGGCCTCCTTTCCAGCCTCTATTCAGGTTGCGGCGCTGCAAACCCGCCTTTCGGCTCATCGATTCTTTCGGACCCGAGACAAAGCCGCGCTTTTGGTTTATGCGGGAACCGCGAGCCGATTGGAGTGGCTGAAGTGACTGACTTGGAATTGGCGGAGCGGGCGCCCGCAGCGGCCGATCCGCAAGAACAGGCGCGCGCGCGCCGCGCCGCGCGAATCAAGCCCATGGGCGCTTTGGTTCTGGCCGCGATGGCGCTGGGCGGATTTTACTACTGGTTTTCCAACCGCAATATCGAGGACACCAACGACGCTTTCATCGACGGCCGTTCGGTGGTCATTTCCCCGCGCGTCGCCGGCAATGTGGTTTCGCTCGATGTGGCCGACAACCAGTTCGTCCACGCCGGTCAGGTGCTGCTGCGGATCGACCCGCGCCAATATCAATATGAACGCGACCTCGCCGATGGCGCGCTGGCGACCGCGAAAGCCCAGCTCGCGGCCCAGCAATATGGCTTCGAGGTCGCGCAGAAGAATTTCCCGGCGCTGCTGGCGCAGGCCCAGGCGCAGCTCGCCTCCGCCAACGCCGCTTTTGACAAGGCGCAGGCGGATTACAACCGCCAGCGCTCGCTGAGCAAAATCGCCACTTCGGCGCAGGATGTGGACGCCGCGAAGGCCGCGCTGGAGACGGCCAAGGCGCAGGTCGCGCTCGCCGAGGCGCAGGTGCTCCAGGCCTCCCCCGTGCCTCAGCGGGTTGCGGAGGTAGAAAAACAGGTCGGCCAGTTGCAGGGCCAGGTCGAACAGGCGCAAGCCCGCCTGGATCAAGCCGCGCTCAATCTGTCCTGGACCGAGGTCAAGGCGCCGCAGGACGGCTGGATCACCAAGCGCAATGTCGAAATGGGCGATTATGTCGCCCCCGGCCAGCAAACTTTCGCCATCGTCGCGCCGGAACGCTGGGTGACCGCCAATTTCAAGGAAACCCAGCTGACCCGCATGCGCCCTGGCCAGAAGGTCAGGATCGAGGTGGACGCCTATCCCGACCTCAAGCTGGAAGGCCATGTGGATTCCATCCAGCAGGGCACGGGCGCGAAATTCACCGCCTTCCCGCCGGAAAACGCCACCGGCAATTTCGTCAAGATCGTGCAGCGCGTGCCGGTCAAGATCGACATCGACAGCGGCCTTAAACAGGACGAGCCCCTGCCGCTCGGCATGTCGGTCGTCCCCACGGTGTCGCTGAAATGAGCGAAGCCGCCGCCGACCCACACGCCGGCTGGAAGCCGGCAGGCAATCCCTGGTTGATCGCCGTGGCGGTCACCATCGCGACCTTCATGGAGGTGCTCGACACCACCATCGTCAATGTCGCTTTGCCCCATATCGCCGGCAGCCTTTCGGCGAGCACGGACGAGGCGACCTGGGTTCTGACCTCCTATCTCGTGGCCAATGGCATCGTGCTGACGATTTCCGGCTGGCTCGGCGACCTGCTCGGGCGCAAGCGCTATTTCGTCATCTGCATCGCCATGTTCACCGTTTTCTCCTTCCTGTGCGGCTCGGCGCAGAGCCTGACCCAACTGATCGTCTTCCGCCTCGCCCAGGGCTTTTTCGGCGGCGGTATGCAGCCCAACCAGCAGTCGATCATTCTCGACACCTTTCCGCCGGCCCGGCGCGGCGCGGCTTTCGGCGTCGCGGCCATGGCGACCATTGTCGCGCCGGTTGTGGGGCCGACGCTCGGCGGCTTCATCACCGACCAGTCTTCATGGCGCTGGATTTTCTTCCTCAACATTCCGGTCGGGATCATCGCGGTCTTTCTGGTCGCGGCCCTGGTCGACGACCCGCCCTGGGTCCGCGAGCGCAAGAGCCGCGGCATGGATTTCATCGGGCTTTCCCTCATCGCCATCGGCCTTGGCTCGCTTGAAGTCATGCTCGACCGGGGCCAGGAGGCCGACTGGTTCGGCTCGCTTTTCATCCGCTTGATGGCCGTGGCGGCCTTTGTCGGGATCGTCGGCGCGATCCTGTGGCTTTCGGTGGCGCGCCGTCCCATCGTCCATCTCGCGGTCTTCAAGGACCGCAATTTCGCCACCGGCTGCCTGATGATCGCGGCGACCGGCGGCATCCTTTACGCCAGCGCGGTGATGATCCCACAGATGGCGCAGGAGTACCTGAATTACAACGCGACCTGGGCGGGGCTGATCCTGTCGCCGGGCGGCGTGATGGTGATCATTCTCATCCCGATCGTCGGACGGCTGCTGAAAATCACGCCGGCGCGCAATCTCATCGCGGCGGGCTTCGCCATCATGGGCTTCGCCATGCTCTATTCGAGCCATCTCGCCGCCAATATCGATTTCGGCCTGCTGGTGTCGATGCGCCTGTTCCAGACGGCCGCGCTCGCCTTCCTCTTCGTGCCGATCAGCACCGTCGCCTATATGACCTTGCCGCGCGATCTCAATCCCGACGGCGTCGCCCTGTTCTCGATGTTCCGCAATGTCGCGGGCTCGATCGGCATCGCGCTTTCGACCTCCTTCGTCGCGCGGCGCGCCCAGGCGCATCAAACCACGCTCGCCGATCTGGCGACGCCCTTCCGTCAACCTTTCAGGGAGCTGGTCGCGACATACGCCCATTCGTTGATGGCGATGGGCCATTCCGCCGCGGCCGCCCAGGGCATGGCCTTGGGGAAAATTTACGCCCTGATCGGCACGCAAGCCGCGATCATGGCCTATAGCGACACTTATGTCGCCTGCGCTCTGGTCGCCTTCATGGTCGCGCCCTTCGCTTTCCTCATGACCACGCGCAAATCCGACGGCAAACCGGGAGCGGCGCATTGACGAAACGGCGCAAGATCAGGCGGGATATGCGCCGGCTGGCCGCTGTGGCGGGGCTCGCGCTGCTGTCGGGCTGTTCCGTCGGCCCCGATTTCACGCCGCCGCAAAATGGCCTGCCGTCGAAGCCTTTCGCCGCGCCGGGCGCCAGCGGAGCCATGACTGAGCCGCCCAATCCCGACTGGTGGGCGATTTTCCGCGATCCCGTTCTGACCGGTCTCGAACAGCAGGTCGCCGCCGCCAATCTCGACGTGCGCGCGGCGACCGTCAGGCTGGCCGAAAGCCGGTATGAGCGCAATGTCACGGCTTCGCAGCAATTGCCGACCATCGGCGCCGACGCCAAGGCCAATCACGAACTCTATAGCCAGAACGGCATCGTCAGCCTGATGTCGGCGCTGGTCCCGCCGGGACAGACTTTCGCTGTCCCGGCGATCACCGATTATTACACCGGCTTCGACGCCTCGTGGGAGCTGGACCTGTGGGGCCATGTCCGGCGCCAGGTCGAGGCCGCCAACGCCAATGTCGAGGCGAGCGCCGAGCAGCGGCGCGGGGCTTTGGTTTCGGCCCTTGCCGAGGTGGCGCGCGATTATATTTCGCTGCGCGGGGCGCAGGCCCAGCTCGCCATCGCCCGCGACAATCTCAAGATCGGCGCGGACGTGCTGCAAGTGGCGCGCGAGCGCCAGCGCTCCGGCCTGCAAAATGCGCTCGACACCGAAAACGCCGAAGGACAGATCGAATCGGTGAAGGCCGAACTGCCGGGCCTGGAACAGAAGGAATCGGAGATGATCAACGCTCTGTCCTTCCTGCTCGACGAGCCGCCCGGCGCCTTGCGTCCGAAACTCGCCGCGCCGCGCGCCATGCCCGTGACGCCGCCGGCGGCCCCGATCGGCGTGCCTTCCGAACTGGCGCGGCGGCGCCCCGACATTCGCGCGGCGGAGGCGCAATTGCACGCGGCGACCGCCGATATCGGCGTCGCGGTCGCGGCCTTCTATCCCACCATCCAGCTCAACGCGGTGTCGGGCTTCGATGCGCTCACCCTGCCCAAATTATGGCAGGCGAATTCGCTGCAATATGCTTTCGGTCCGAGCATCCAGCTGCCGATCTTCAACGCCGGCAAGCTCCAGAGTACGGTCGAGTTGCGCACCGCCCAGCAGCGCGAGGCCGCGCTGACCTATCACCGCACCGTGCTGCAGGCCTGGCACGATGTCGTCAATGCCCTGACAGCGCACAGGCTTGGGCAGGAGACCCACGCCCGGCTCAGCGCCCAGGTCGAGCACGCCCGACTGGCGCTGGATATCGCCCGAAGCCGCTACCGGCAGGGCGTCGAGGAATATATCAATGTGCTGAACGCCCAACGCACCCAGCTCCTCGCCGAGCAGAGGCTCAGCCAGAGCACGACCGATCTCGGACTCGATCTGGTGCAATTGTTCAAGGCGCTCGGCGGGGGATGGGAAAGCGCCTATCCGGTCATGGCGCAGGCCAAAGAGGCTCGCTTCGGGCAAACCGCCGCCAAGTGACCGGGCCGGAGAGGATTGATCGCTTTCCCTCAGCAGATTCTTGCCCTCAGCAGATTCTTGGCAATTGTTCGCCTGACAGCCAATCGACGATGCGGTCGCCGCCGAAGCTTGTGGCCATCTGCACGAAATGGTTCACGTCTTCCACGACATGGCCGATGATCGCGGCGTCGCGGCCAAGCTCATGGGCGCGCATCGCGGCGAGAAGTTTTTCGGCGGATTCCGGCGCGACGAAGGCGACCAGCTTGCCCTCGTTGGCGACAAAAAGCGGATCGAGGCCGAGGAGTTCGCAGGCCGCCGCCACTTGCTTTTTGATCGGCAGCGCGTCCTCCTCGATGCGGATGCCGACGCCCGATTGATGCGCGATCTCGTTGAGCGTCGCCGCCAGCCCGCCGCGCGTCGGATCGCGCATCAGCCGCAAGGACGGCCCGCAGGCCGCGACCATGGCCGCGACCAGACCATGCAGCGCGGCCGAGTCCGACAGAATCTGCGTCTCGAATTGCAGGTTCTCGCGGCTCGACATGATGGCGACGCCATGGTCGCCGAGCGAGCCGGAAACCAGGATCGCATCGCCCGGCCGCGCCCGATCGCCCGAGAGATTGAGCCCTTCGGGCACGATTCCGATGCCTGCGGTCGAGATGAACACCCCGTCCGCCTTGCCGCGCTCGACCACCTTGGTGTCGCCGGTGACGATCTTTACCCCCGCCTCGCGCGCGGCCTCGCCCATGCTGCGGGCGATGCGCTGGAGATCGGCGAGCGGAAAACCTTCCTCCAGGAAAAAACTCGCGGAAAGATGCAACGGCCGCGCCCCGGCCATGGCGAGATCGTTGACCGTGCCGTGGACGGCAAGCGAGCCGATGTCGCCGCCGGGGAAAAACAGGGGCGAGACGACATAGCCGTCGGTGGTCATGGCGAGCCGCCCGGCCGGACACTCGAACACCGCCTGATCGTTGCCCTGGGCCAGAAGATCGTTGTCGAACGCCACGCGGAAAATCTCGCCGATCAATTGCGCCATGGCCCGGCCGCCCGAGCCATGGGAGAGATCGACCCGCCCGTTCTTCACATCGAGCTTGCGCGTTCTCAGGCGCGGCGCGTTCATGAGGCTCGCCTTTCTTTTTTCGAGTCCCGGAACCGCCCATAGGTCCAATGAGCGGCGCAGGAGCCTTCCGACGACACCATGCACGAACCCATCGGATTGTCGGGCGTGCAGACCGTCCCGAACAATTTGCAATCGACCGGCCTTTTCTCGCCGCGCAGGATGGCGCCGCATTCGCAGGCCGGATTGTCGGGCGCCGCAATGGTGTGGATGTCGAAAATCCTCTCCGCGTCGAAAGCGGCGAATTCGTCGCGCAATTTCAGCGCGCTGAACGGCACGGCGCCGAGGCCGCGCCATTCGAAAGTGTCGCGCAATTCGAAGACCTTGGCGACGACACCTTGAGCCTTGACGTTCCCCTCTGGCGTCACGGCGCGGATATATTCGTTCTCGACCTCGGCGCGCCCCTGATTGACCTGGCGCACCAGCATCAGGATCGCCTGCATCACGTCGAGCGGCTCGAAACCGGCGATCACCACCGCCTTGCCGTATTCTTCCGCGAATTCGGCGTAAGGCTTGGTGCCGATCACCGTCGAGACATGGGCCGGGCCGACAAAGCCGTCGAGCGGCACCGAGGCCGCCGCCTTCGGATCGCCGACCAGGGCCGAGATCGCGGCGGGCGTCAGCACGTGATTGCAGAAGACGAAAAAGTTCTTCAGCCCTTCTTTTTCCGCATTCAGAACGGCCATCGCGGTCGGCGGCGTGGTGGTCTCGAAGCCGATGGCGAAGAACACCACCTTGCGCTGCGGCTCCTCACGCGCGATGCGCAAGGCGTCGAGGGTCGAATAGACCATGCGGATGTCCGCCCCCGCCGCCTTGGCCTTCAGCAGGCTCATGCCGTCGGAAGACGGAACCCGCATCAGGTCGGCATAGGTGCACAAAGTGACGTCCGGCCGGCGCGCGAGCTTGATGGCGTCGTCCATCCGGCCCACCGGCAGCACGCAGACCGGGCAGCCGGGGCCGTGGATCATCCGCACATTGGCCGGCAATAGATCCTCCAGCCCATAGCGCGCGATGGCGTGGGTGTGGCCGCCGCAGAATTCCATGAAGCGATAGTCTTTGTCGGGCTTCGCTTCGGCGCGAATTTTTTGCGCGATCTGTTTCGCCAGCTTGCCGTCGCGATATTCGTCGACATATTTCATGCGCTGAACTCCGACAGCTGGCCGGCTTCCGCCAGAAGCGCGAGAGTCTTTTCCGCCTCTTCCGGATCGATCCTGTTCAGCGCATAGCCGACATGCAGGATGACATAATCGCCGGGCTTCACGTCATCGACCAGGGCGAGCGAGATTTCCTTCTTCACGCCATCGAGCGTCACCCGCGCCATGTCGCCGTCGAGCAATTCCGTCACCTGTACGGGGATCGCGAGACACATTGCGTCTTACTCCTGTTTCAACACCGCCCGCGCCAGGACCGCCTGGCCAAGCGACAGCCCGCCGTCATTGGGCGGGATTTTTCGCGTCAGCAGCGGCGCGAAACCTTTCTCGCGCAGATGGCCGGCAAGGCCTTCGGCGAGAACCTTGTTCATCATGCAGCCGCCGCCGAGCGCGATCCTTTCGCCGGGCCGGGCCAACGTCGACAGCCAGGCACCAAGGCCCGCGATCAAGGTTCCATGCAGCAGTTCGGCACCCGCGCGCGGATCGGGTTTTTCATCGATGAAATGCGCCAGCAGCGGCAGGAAATCCACCACGCCGTCGCGCAGCACGAAGCCGTTTTCCAGCGCGCGCGGGGTGCGGACGAGGGCTTCGAGCCGCATCGCCGCCTGCCCCTCGAAATCTTGGCCTCGCGCGAAGCCCAGCAAAGCGGAGGCTGCGTCGAACAGCCGTCCGAGGCTGGTCGTGACCGGCGTCGGCCGCACGGAAAGCACTTTGGCGAGCTCCGCCGCTTCGCGGTGAGCGGCGAAAAAGCCGGCCGCCTCGTCCAGCCGGCCCAGCGCCGCGAAAGCCGCGAGCCCCATGCGCAGAGGCTCGCGCGCGGCGCGGTCGCCGCCGAGCAAGGCCAGGGGCGCGACATGGCCCGTGCGCAAGAATCCGCCGCGCCCGTCGAGCCGCAAGGCTTCGCCGCCCCAGTTGCCGCCGGGCTTGCCGAATTCATCCTGGCCCAGGCCATGGCCGTCGAGCGCCGCGCCGAACAGGGCGCCGCATGCGTCATGCTCCGCGCCGATCGCCGCGACATGGGCGGCGTGATGCTGAAAGCGCAAAACCGGCGCGCCGCTTTCCTCGGCAAAGCGGGTCGAGAGATAATCGGGATGGAGGTCGCAGGCGTAGGCCTCAGGACGCACGTCGAGCAGGCGCGACAGATGGGCGGCGCTTTCGCGGTAAAAGCGGAAGGTCTCGGCGTTGGAGAGATCGCCGACATGCTGGCACACGAAAGCTTCGCGACCGCGCGTAAAAGCGAGCGTCGCCTTGAGATGGCCGCCGCAGGCGAGAACGCTAGGGCCGTCTTCGCCGAGGTCGATCGGCTCGGGAACAAAACCGCGCGCGCGGCGCAAAAAGGCCGGCGCGCCATCGACGATCTGCATCACGCTGTCGTCGGCGCGCACGACAATGTCGCGGTCATGGGTGACGATCAGATCGGCGATCTTTGCGAGCTTTTGCCGGGCGTCCTCATTGTCGGTGACCAGCGGCGCGCCGCCGGGATTGGCCGAGGTCGCGACCAGAACGAAATTCTGCGCCTGATCGCGCGCGCCGCCCGCCGCATGGAACAGCAGATGATGAACCGGCGCATAGGCCAGCATGACGCCCAGCCGCGCCATGTCCGGCGCAATTGCCTCGGGCAGGTTTTTCAGGCTCTCCACCAGCACGATCGGATGGGCGGCGCCGCGCAGCAGCGCGCGTTCTTCGGGGCGCGGCCTTGCGAAAAGCGAAACGGAAGGCTCATTGGCGACCATGATCGCGAAAGGTTTGGCCTCGCGGTTTTTCCGCAAGCGCAATCGCGCTATCGCTGCGGCGTCGGCCGCGTCGCACAGCAGATGAAAGCCGCCGATTCCTTTCAGGGCGACGATTTTTCCGGCGCGCAGGGCGGCGACGATTTCTTGCGGTTCATGCGACAGGCGCGGGCCGCAGGCCGGGCAGGCGATCGGCTCGGCGTGGAAGCGGCGGTTCATGGGATCGGCATAGTCGCGCGCGCAATCGGCGCACATCGCAAAACGCGCCATCGAGGTCTGGGCGCGATCATAGGGCAGGCGCCGGGTGAGGGTGTAGCGCGGGCCGCAATGGGTGCAATTGACGAAGGGATAGAGATGAAAACGGCTCCTTGGGTCGAAAAGATCGTCGAGGCATTTTTCGCAGGTCGCCGCGTCGGCGGGAATGCGGGTGCGCGCCACGCCCTGATGCGTTTTTTCGATCACGAAAGCGCGCTCGCCGCGTGGTGCGATTTTTGCGATCTCGACGCCGTCGAGCCGCGCCAGCGGCGGCAGTTCGGCGTGCAAGGCCGCGACGAATTCCTTGGCCAGTTCCCCTTCGACTTCCACGGTCACGCCCTGGGCGTCGTTGCGCACGAAGCCGCCGAGCGCAAAGCGCGCCGCCAGGCCGTAAGCGAAGGGCCGGAAGCCGACGCCCTGCACCGCGCCGCGCAGCCGCAGACGCAGCCGCGTCGTCTCTTCTTTGGCCTCGCGCGCCGCAGCCTCCATCAGCCGGCCTTTCGCTCCCGCGCCTGGTTTTTCGCCAATTCGGCCCGCGCCTCGATCCAGGCGTAAAAGGCCGTGAGGCCCTCGCCGGTTTTCGCCGAAACCACCAGGGTTTGCAGGTTGGGATTGACCCGCAAGGCATGGGCGATGCAGGCCCCGACATCGAAATCGAGATGCGGCAGCAGGTCGGATTTGTTGAGCAGCATCAGGTCGGCGGCGGCGAACATGTCGGGATATTTGGCCGGCTTGTCCTCGCCCTCGGTCACCGAAAGCACCACCACCTTATGCGCCTCGCCGAGATCGAAAGCCGCCGGGCAGACCAGATTGCCGACATTCTCGATGAACAGCAGCGAATTGTCGGCCACATCCAGCGTCTCCACGGCGTGGCCGACCATATGGGCGTCGAGGTGGCAGCCCTTTCCGGTATTGACCTGGATCGCGTGCGCGCCGGTGGCGCGGATGCGCTCGGCGTCGTAGGACGTCTGCTGGTCGCCCTCGATCACCGCGATCGCGTGCTTGTCCTTGAGGTCGAGAATTGCGCGCGCCAGCAGCGAGGTCTTGCCCGATCCGGGGCTGGAGACGAGGTTCAGAGCCAGCACGCCCTTGCGCGCGAAAAAGCCCCGGTTCTCTTCGGCGAACGAGCGGTTTTTCGCCAGAATGTCGCGCTCGATCTGGACAATGCGCTCCTGGCTCAGGCCGGGAACATGAACGCCCGCAACGCCAACGCCATAATCGAGCCTTTCGCCGCCCGACTCATGGCTGTGGTCGTGGTCGTGATGATGATCGTGCGCATGATGGTGGTCATGCGAATGATCGTGCGGATGGTCATTGTGGTGATGATGCGCATGGGCGTCATCATGCGGATGAGCGTGCGTTTCGCCCTTGCCTTTCTCGCCTGTGGTCTTTTCATTTTCCTGCGTCGCCGTTCCGCAGCCGCAAAAAGTGCACATCACTCGACCTCCAGTTCCTTGACCCGCATCTCGTCGCCCGCCGTCATCTGCACCCGCCCCCCGCCGCATTCCGGGCAGGCGCCGAAACGCTTGGTCAGCGCCACATCCTTCTCACAGGCCAGACACCAGCCCCGCCCCGGCGTGCGGACGATCTCCAAAACGGCGCCTTCCGCCAAAGTGCCGCGCGCGACCACGTCGAAGCAGAAGATCATCGCCTCCGGCTCGACAACCGACAAGGCCCCGATCTCCAGCCAGACCTTCTTCACCCGCGCAAAACCCTGCCGACGGCCCTCCTCGGCAAGAATTTCCACCACGCTCTCGGTCAGCGACATCTCATGCATCGGCTTCAACCACGATTTCGGCGACGGCGCGGATGCAGGGGTCGAAGACGAAGGCCAGCCGCTCGATCCTCCTCTGCGCCTCGGCGCCCGCGCCGATGCTCGCGCCGCGCAGGGCCCGCGCGAAAGGTCCGTCGGGATGGAAATTCCATTCCGTCGGCGCGACGATCCGATAATCCGCCACCCGCCCCGCCGCGTCCAGTTGTAAAGAATGATAAAGCCGCCCGCGCGCGGAATCGACCGCCGCAAAGCCCCGCCCTGCTCCGCCCAGGGCGGTGAGCGCGTCTTTCGGCGGCTCGCCGCCCTTGAGCAATTCGTCAATCCTGGTCAGCGCCGCCGCCATGTCGTCGCGCCGCGCCTCAAGCCTTTCGGCGAGGCTTCCGGCGGCGCCCCGGCGCGCCGAGGCCCCCGTTTCCGGACAGCGGCCTGGCAAGTGCGGGGCGCGCGAAAAGGCGCGATCGGCGGTCATGGCGCGGAAAACCTCGGCATCGTCCGCGCCACGGAGAAAATCAGCCGCCGGCGGAATCATGTCCCAATTCTTCTCGTCGTCGCGCGCCTCGGCGATCTGGCGGGCGAAAAAACCCTTTTCACGCGCGGCGCCGAGCCCGAAACCTTCCATCGCCGCGCGCAAATCGCGCAGGACCGCCGCGCCCGTCTCCGGCAAGGCGCGTAAAAGCTTGAGCGCCTCGCGCAGGCGTAAAATATCCTCCGGCGCGGGCGCCGCGCCCGGCCAGTCGAGCAGACTGGCCCGCGACATTTCGCCCAGCCGTTCGCACAGAAGCCCCAGCGCCCGCCCGCGCCGCGTCGCCGCGTCGATCTCGACGCCCCGCGCCGCCTCGCCCGCCGCCCGCGCGGCAAGCGATTGCGACACGGGGCAGAGCGAAAACAGCCGCCCCGCCAGGACCGCCGCCTCTTCGGGCGCGAGGCCGATGAAAACCGGCGAGGGATCGACGCGCGGCGAAACGATCTCGACCTTTTCGACGGCGCCCGCGCGCAATCGCGCGCGCAAAACGAGACAGGCGGAAGCCGCGCTCATTCCCGCGCTCCCTGAGCCGTGGTGAAAGACTTCGCGGGAAGGCGCGTCGATGAAGGGGCGGGCGCCATGGCGGGAGCCTAAAGCGCGTGAACGCGCGCCGGATTGTCGTCGAGCGTGAGATCGACCATCAGTTCATGGGCGATTGCCTCAAGCGACTCGCGCAAGTCTTCGACATGAAGGTCGTCGGGCAGAGTCAGCAGCGCCTTGGCCTTGAACATGGCTTCGCCCGAGAACGACCCGCTCACGCATTCGCTTTCGAGTTCGGCGATGCTGACATTCTGCTCGGCCAGGACATGCGATATGTCGCGAATGATGCCGGGCCGGTCGAGGCCGACCAGTTCGAGCCGCAGCGCGCGGCCGCCGACCGGCGGCGGCGCCTCGCTCTTTTCGATGACGAAATGCAACCCTTGCGCTTCCAGCTTGCGCAAGGATGCGACCAGCGCGTCGGCTTTTTCCGGCGCGATGGCGACCAGCAGCATGCCGGCGAATTGGCCGGACAGGCTCGCCATGCGGGTGTCGAGCCAATTGCCGCCGCCCGCCAGGACGGTCTCCGAAACCGCGCTCACCAGGCCCGGCCGGTCGCGGCCGATGACGGTAAGAACGAGATGATTCTGCATGGACGCGCTCCTGTAAGGCTTCGACAATACCCGAAGCCCGGCGCCGCTCAACACAAGGTAGGAACAATTTCAGCCGCGCCCGCGCGACCACGGCGCAACGATTTGAATTAATTAAGGTTTACAGGACGATCTGGCGGAGAGAGCGTCCGCATCGCTGATTAATTTTATTCTTATTTATCAGTGTATTGATTGATATGCGCTTTGTTGACCCTCGTTTCAACCCGAGCGACGAAGTCGCCCCATTTCTGACGCTGCACCACCGCGGATATCTCAAAATAGGATTGACGCCAACGGTGTCGCCCCTAAACCTATCGACCGTTACCGGCGGAGCTTGGCCCAAAAGTTCAAGGCCACAGGCTCTGATTGTGAAGGGTTTCGGTCGCCGGCCCCCACACGCGTGATCGGGTCGGCGCGGGGCCGGCGACCGAAAGCCTCCGAAGGAGGAAACCGCGGGCCGGAAAGGCTCCGTTGCCGCGAGGCTCGCTATGGGGATTTGAAGACGGCGGTCAGGGCAACGGGGCGTCTGTTTTGCGCTTTGGCGCCGGTATTTGACGGTGTGACGTGCGGCGAGGAGGCGATTTGGGCGATCCGCGCGTAGATTTTTCCGAAGGTCATGGGGCTGAAGCAGCTTTGGGCGGGCGTTTCGGGCGCGGCGCGCCCGGGCCAGAACGAGGTCGGCGGCGAAGGCAAGCAGAACTGGGGAGCGGGAAGTGGGGTCATGGTCATGAGGTGTCGATCCTGATCCGACAGGGCGAGGCCGGCGGCGCGGGGCGCACGCCTTCAAACGTTTCGATGATGATCATCCGGCCGCCGCAGCAGGGGCATTTGTGCGCGCCGTCAACGGGATCGGCGTCGCCATCCGTCTCGGGCTGTTGTTGCGGCGGGGTCTCGGCGACGGCCAGTAACGCGCGGGCGCGCTCGATGTTGCGGGCTCGCGCCGCGCTGGCGAACAGGCCGTAGTGGCGGATGCGGTGGAAGCCGCTTGGCAGCACGTGCATGAGAAACCGGCGGATGAACTCAGGCCCGTCGAGCGTCATGGTCTTGAGCTGGTCGCCTTCCTTGATCCGATAATCTTTCCATTTGAAGGTGACGCCCGCGTCGTCGAGCGCGATGAGCCGGGAGTTCGAGATGGCGACCCGATGGGTATAGCGCGACAAATAGGCGAGCACAGCCTTTGGACCGGCGAAGGGCCGCTTGGCGTAAACGACCCATTCGGAGCGACGCAAAGGCGCGAGGGCTGCGGCGAAAGCCTCTCTGTCGGCGAGCGGCGCCAGATCGCCGAAGAAGGTGAGGCGGCCGGCGGCGTTCAGCGTGGCGAGACCTTCGAGGAACAGCCGCCGGAACAAGCGCGAGAGCACGCGCACCGACAGGAAAAAGCCCGGCTTGCAGGCGATCCAGCGCGATCCGTCCGGCGACAGGCCGCCGCCGGGAACGATGATGTGGACATGGGGATGATGGGTCAGCGCCGAGCCCCATGTGTGCAGGACGGCGGTGAGGCCGATGCGGGCGCCGAGATGTTTGGGATCGGCGGCGATGGTGGTCAGGGTCTCGGCCGCCGCCTTGAACAGCAGATCGTAGACGACGGCCTTGTTCTGGAAAGCGATCGCCGCGACCGCGGCCGGCACGGTGAAGACGACGTGGAAATAGGGAGCCGGCAGCAGTTCGGCTTCTCGTTCTGCCAGCCATTGTCGGGCGGCGGCGGCCTGACACTTGGGACAATGGCGGTTGCGGCAGGAGTTATAGGAGATGCGCGTATGCGCGCAGTCCTCGCAGCGCTCGACATGACCGCCGAGCGCGGAGGTGCGGCAGTTTTCGATCGCCGACATCGCCTTCAATTGGGCGAGGCTGACATGACCGGCGTTGGCCTTGCGCCAGTCCGCGCCATGGGCGTGAAAAATGTCGGCGACTTCAAGATGAGGCCGCGGCATGCGGCGTGCGTCAAACGGGCGGCGCGCGCCCGGTGAGGTTCGCGGTGAGCTTTTCCAGCGGGCTGGTGACGTCGCGGATCGTGTTGACGGCGACGCGGGTGTAAAGCGCCGTCGTCTCCAGCTTGGCGTGTCCGAGCAGGACCTGGATGACGCGGATGTCGACGTTCTGTTCGAGCAGATGGGTGGCGAAGCTGTGCCGCAGGGTGTGGGGCGACACGCGCTTGGCGATGCCAGCTGTCCGCGCCGTTTCGCGCACAACGCGGCTCAACTGGCGCGCCGACATCGGGTTGACCGGGTTCTGCCCGGGAAACAGCCAGGCCTGGGGCCGCGCCGCCCGCCACCAGTCGCGCAGCCATTCGAGCAGTTGCGGCGAGAGCATGACATAGCGGTCGCGCTGACCCTTGCCCTGCTCGACCCGCAAGGTCATGCGCTTGCTGTCGATGTCCGACACCTTGAGCGCCACGACCTCGGAGACGCGCAATCCCGCGCCATAGGCGACGCCGAAGGCGGCCTTGTACTTGAGGCCGGGCGCGGCTTCGAGGAGGCGGGCCACCTCCTCCTGGTTCAGCACCACCGGCGCCCTGCGCGGCTTATGCACGCCAGCGAGATGGCGGGCGAGTTCAGGCCGTTCGAGCGTGACGTTGAAGAAGAACCGCAGCGCGGCGACGGCGGCGTTGATGGTCGGCGCGCCGATCTGCCGATTGGCCATATGCAGCTGGAAGAGCCGAACGTCCTCGGCCGTGGCGGCGTCCGGCGAACGGCGGAGAAAGACCGCGAAGTTCCGCACGTGGCGGATGTAGTCCTTCTGGACCTTCTCGGTGAAGCGGCGCGCCGTCATGTCCTCGGTCATGCGCTGGCGCAATGGGCTGTTTGGCTTGTCGATCATCGCGAAAGCTCCTGTCTCGCATGGGGTTGAACCCCACGATTTTGAGACAGGTCAGCCGCGTCGCCTCAGGAATTGCACGATCACGAATCTCGCCGCTTCTCGCCGCCCCTACCGCGAAAGCGGTTTAGTCCATCGGCGGGAAGCGGTCCTGGACCGAAGGACGGGTTCCTGAGCATGGGCAGTCGAAAGCGCAAGGGTTAAGCATGCGCCACGAGGGAAAGTTTGCGGCTGATTGGCCCGGATTCTGGTTTTGTGAAGGGTTTCGGTCGCCGGCCCCCACACGCGTGATCGGGTCGGCGCGGGGCCGGCGACCGAAAGCCTCCGAAGGAGGAAACCGCGGGCCGGAAAGGCTCCGTTGCCGCGAGGCTCGCTATGGGGATTTGAAGACGGCGGTCAGGGCAACGGGGCGTCTGTTTTGCGCTTTGGCGCCGGTATTTGACGGTGTGACGTGCGGCGAGGAGGCGATTTGGGCGATCCGCGCGTAGATTTTTCCGAAGGTCATGGGGCTGAAGCAGCTTTGGGCGGGCGTTTCGGGCGCGGCGCGCCCGGGCCAGAACGAGGTCGGCGGCGAAGGCAAGCAGAACTGGGGAGCGGGAAGTGGGGTCATGGTCATGAGGTGTCGATCCTGATCCGACAGGGCGAGGCCGGCGGCGCGGGGCGCACGCCTTCAAACGTTTCGATGATGATCATCCGGCCGCCGCAGCAGGGGCATTTGTGCGCGCCGTCAACGGGATCGGCGTCGCCATCCGTCTCGGGCTGTTGTTGCGGCGGGGTCTCGGCGACGGCCAGTAACGCGCGGGCGCGCTCGATGTTGCGGGCTCGCGCCGCGCTGGCGAACAGGCCGTAGTGGCGGATGCGGTGGAAGCCGCTTGGCAGCACGTGCATGAGAAACCGGCGGATGAACTCAGGCCCGTCGAGCGTCATGGTCTTGAGCTGGTCGCCTTCCTTGATCCGATAATCTTTCCATTTGAAGGTGACGCCCGCGTCGTCGAGCGCGATGAGCCGGGAGTTCGAGATGGCGACCCGATGGGTATAGCGCGACAAATAGGCGAGCACAGCCTTTGGACCGGCGAAGGGCCGCTTGGCGTAAACGACCCATTCGGAGCGACGCAAAGGCGCGAGGGCTGCGGCGAAAGCCTCTCTGTCGGCGAGCGGCGCCAGATCGCCGAAGAAGGTGAGGCGGCCGGCGGCGTTCAGCGTGGCGAGACCTTCGAGGAACAGCCGCCGGAACAAGCGCGAGAGCACGCGCACCGACAGGAAAAAGCCCGGCTTGCAGGCGATCCAGCGCGATCCGTCCGGCGACAGGCCGCCGCCGGGAACGATGATGTGGACATGGGGATGATGGGTCAGCGCCGAGCCCCATGTGTGCAGGACGGCGGTGAGGCCGATGCGGGCGCCGAGATGTTTGGGATCGGCGGCGATGGTGGTCAGGGTCTCGGCCGCCGCCTTGAACAGCAGATCGTAGACGACGGCCTTGTTCTGGAAAGCGATCGCCGCGACCGCGGCCGGCACGGTGAAGACGACGTGGAAATAGGGAGCCGGCAGCAGTTCGGCTTCTCGTTCTGCCAGCCATTGTCGGGCGGCGGCGGCCTGACACTTGGGACAATGGCGGTTGCGGCAGGAGTTATAGGAGATGCGCGTATGCGCGCAGTCCTCGCAGCGCTCGACATGACCGCCGAGCGCGGAGGTGCGGCAGTTTTCGATCGCCGACATCGCCTTCAATTGGGCGAGGCTGACATGACCGGCGTTGGCCTTGCGCCAGTCCGCGCCATGGGCGTGAAAAATGTCGGCGACTTCAAGATGAGGCCGCGGCATGCGGCGTGCGTCAAACGGGCGGCGCGCGCCCGGTGAGGTTCGCGGTGAGCTTTTCCAGCGGGCTGGTGACGTCGCGGATCGTGTTGACGGCGACGCGGGTGTAAAGCGCCGTCGTCTCCAGCTTGGCGTGTCCGAGCAGGACCTGGATGACGCGGATGTCGACGTTCTGTTCGAGCAGATGGGTGGCGAAGCTGTGCCGCAGGGTGTGGGGCGACACGCGCTTGGCGATGCCAGCTGTCCGCGCCGTTTCGCGCACAACGCGGCTCAACTGGCGCGCCGACATCGGGTTGACCGGGTTCTGCCCGGGAAACAGCCAGGCCTGGGGCCGCGCCGCCCGCCACCAGTCGCGCAGCCATTCGAGCAGTTGCGGCGAGAGCATGACATAGCGGTCGCGCTGACCCTTGCCCTGCTCGACCCGCAAGGTCATGCGCTTGCTGTCGATGTCCGACACCTTGAGCGCCACGACCTCGGAGACGCGCAATCCCGCGCCATAGGCGACGCCGAAGGCGGCCTTGTACTTGAGGCCGGGCGCGGCTTCGAGGAGGCGGGCCACCTCCTCCTGGTTCAGCACCACCGGCGCCCTGCGCGGCTTATGCACGCCAGCGAGATGGCGGGCGAGTTCAGGCCGTTCGAGCGTGACGTTGAAGAAGAACCGCAGCGCGGCGACGGCGGCGTTGATGGTCGGCGCGCCGATCTGCCGATTGGCCATATGCAGCTGGAAGAGCCGAACGTCCTCGGCCGTGGCGGCGTCCGGCGAACGGCGGAGAAAGACCGCGAAGTTCCGCACGTGGCGGATGTAGTCCTTCTGGACCTTCTCGGTGAAGCGGCGCGCCGTCATGTCCTCGGTCATGCGCTGGCGCAATGGGCTGTTTGGCTTGTCGATCATCGCGAAAGCTCCTGTCTCGCATGGGGTTGAACCCCACGATTTTGAGACAGGTCAGCCGCGTCGCCTCAGGAATTGCACGATCACGAATCTCGCCGCTTCTCGCCGCCCCTACCGCGAAAGCGGTTTAGTCCTCCGAACCATTCCGGCCCCTCGCGACAAATAGACGAGCGGCCGAATCGCCATGCAAAGCCGTCATTCCTCCACAGCCATTCGCCGCGTAAATTTTTCGTCCGTCTCAAGGATGAGAAATCATCGGGCTGCGGCGCTGGCCGTTTCCGCGCCGCCAATCAGATCCGCGGCTTTTTCGGCGATCATAACGGTTGGCGCATTGGTGTTGCCGCCGATCAGCGTGGGCATGATGGAGGCGTCGACGACCCTCAGGCCGTCCAGTCCGCGAACGCGGAGTTGCGGGTCGACGACGGCCATTTCGTCCGCGCCCATCCGGCAAGTTCCGACCGGATGATAGATCGTATCCGCGCGCGAGCGGATATGGTCTTCCCATTCGGCGTCCGTCATGTCGTCCCTGACGCCGAACAATTCCTTGTCGCAATAAGCGGCCAAAGGCAGGGTCAGCACGATCTCGCGCGCAAGCTTGGCGGCGCGGATCAAGGTTTCGAGATCGCGGCGGTCCGCGAGGAAACAGGGATCGATCCCCGGCGGCGCGGTCGGGTCGGCGCTTTCAAGGAAAACCCGCCCGCGCGAATGGGGATAAAGCGCGCAGGCATGCAGGCAGAAGCCATGGCCCGCATGCAGCTTGCGGGCGTGATTGTCGACGACGCCAATGACAAAATGCAATTGCGCGTCCGGGCGCTCGAGGCCCGGCAGGGTCTTGAGAAAGCCCGCGCCCTCGGCGAAGGGCGTCGCAAGCATGCCGCTGCCGTCGCGCCGCCAGGCCATGGCCTGTTTGAGCAGCTTCGCCGCCGCCACGGGCCCTATGCCGAAATTGTCGGTGTCGCGGGTCTTCCACGCCAGAATGAAATCCAGATGGTCCTGGAGGTTCTGCCCCACGCCGGGCGATTCATGGACCATTTCGACGCCATGGGGCCGAATGTCCTCGGGCCGGCCGACGCCGGACAATTGCAGCAATTGGGGCGTCCCGAACGCGCCGCCGCTGACAACGACCTCGCGCCGCGCGGCGGCGAATTGCTTCGATCCGTCTTGCAGGAATTCGACGCCGACGGCGCGTTTGCCTTCGAAGCGGATCCTGACGGCGCGGGCGCGGGTCAGAACCGACAAATTCGGCCGCTTTCCCATCACCGGATGAAGATAGGCCGCAGCGGCCGAACAACGTTCGCCGCGCCGTGCGGCGTCATGAAATTGCGTCACCTGATAAAGGCCGACGCCCTCGTTGTCGCCGTCGTTGAAATCGCGGCGAACGCGGTATCGTCTTTGCGCCGCCGACTCGATGAAGGCCTGCGTGATCGACCGAGGACTCTGCTGGTCGGAAACCTGCAGCGGGCCGGAGCCGCCATGGAAATCGTCCGCGCCCCAGACATTGTTTTCCGCCTTGCGGAAATAGGGCAGAACCTCGTCCCACGACCAGCCGTCGCAGCCGAGTTCAGCCCAATGATCATAGTCGGCGCGATGGCCGCGCACATAAAGCATGGCGTTGATGGCGGACGACCCGCCGAGCGCCTTGCCGCGCGGCTGAAAGCCCCGGCGCCCCTTCAAGCCGGGCTGCGGCGTCGTCCATAACGCCCAATTGTTGATTTTGGGCCGGCCCGAAATCATCGCCACCGTGCCGGCGGGAACGCGGACGAAAAGGCTGTCGCCCCGACCACCCGCTTCGAGCAGGCAGACTGAAACGGCGGGATTCTCGCTCAGGCGCGAGGCGAGCGTCGCGCCCGCCGAACCTCCGCCCACAATGACATAATCGAAGCGATCCATCGCGCTCTCCCAATCAGCCCTGGAGCGGGCGATCATCGCCAGCGAACAAGGTCGCGCTGATCGCCGCCTCGCGCGCCGTCACCGTATCGAGGAATTCACGCGCGCCGCCCATCTGCCGGAAGGCGGCGTAGCCGCGTTCGAGAAAGGCCTGCAGGTCGCCGAGTCCAGCCATCTGGGCAGGCTTGCGCATCACCGACAAAGCCGCGCCAACGAAGCGCGCCTTGGTGAGCTGTTCCAGCGAGTGGCCGAGATGGCTGATGAGCTCGATCTGGCGGATCCGGTCCGCGCGCCGGCCGACCTTGCGATAAGCGTCGCCATAGGCGGCGGCGTCGATCGCGCCGGACTTTTCTCGCAACGCCGCCGCCATGTCGAGGTCGAGCGATTCCGACAGAGCGTCGAGTTCCATGGCGTCGGCGATCACGTCGATCGCCGACGCCGGCAAGGTCTTGTTGATCAGCGGCGCCACCCGCCGCACCGCCTCTTCGCGATGGCCCAGCTCCTGCGGGCCATAGAGATCGCCCAGGAAAAATTCGGCCCCCGCGCCGAATTTGGGGCTGGCGAGAAGATCGGCATGGGTGCGCGCCAGCCGCGCCGCCTGCCATTCCCGCAGTTCGATGCGCGCCCGTTCGACGGCCGGATCGTCTTCCACGACTTCCCGAACCTGGGCGAGCCGATCCAGCTGCGCCTCAAGACGCCGCATCGCAAAATCCCCGGCCGAGTCCTTTTCGCTCATTGATGAAGCGTAACACGCGACGTTAGGCAAAGCCCCCTAAAATGCGTTCCGGCGCTTCCGTGTCGGAACAAAAGGGATATGATCGAAGCCAAATAAGGGGGAGACGCGCAATGTCCGAGGGCAGGCGCATGACGCCGGTCGACACCACCTGGCTCAGGATGGATCGGCCCAACAATCGCATGGTCATTGTCGGCGTGATCATCCTGCGCGAGCCGGTCGATCTCGACCGCGTCGAGCGGACTTTGGCCGCGCGCTTTCTGGCGCATGACCGCTTTCGCCAGAAGGTGGAGAATGCCGCAGGCGGGTTCTGGTGGCGCGACGACGAGCGTTTCGACATCGGGCGTCACATCCGCCGCGCCCGCCTGCCCGGCGCGGCCGGCAAGGCCGAACTTCAGCAATTCGTCGCCGATCTCGCGGTGCGGCCGTTCGATCCGGCGCATCCGCTCTGGCAGGCCCATATCGTGGAGCGCTACGACGAAGGCGTCGCCATCTTGCTGCGCATTCATCACGCCATCGGCGACGGCGTAGCGCTCATGCATGTGCTGCTCGACCTGACCGACGACGAGCCGAACGCGCCAATGCATGGCGTCGAGCAGGTCTATGAGGAACGGGACGACCCCTACAGCCCGCCGTGGGAGGCGCTGGCGCCGCTGATCGAAGCCGTCGAGAGCGGCGTGCGGGCGTCGGCGGGCGCAGTGGGGTCGGCCTTGGGCTTGGCCCTCCGCCCGGCCAGGGCGCTGAACCTCATGCGCGACGGCGTCAATGTCGCGGCGGAGCTGGCTTATCTTCTTCTGATGCCGATGGACAGTCCAACGCGGCTCAAGGGCCCACTGCGCGGAGACAAGAAGGTCGCCTGGAGCCCCCGCATCCCCCTGCCGGAAGTCAAGGCGGTCGGCCACGCGCTGGGCTGCACGGTCAACGACATGCTGCTCGCCTCCTTCGCCGGAGCGATTAACGCCTATCTCACGGAAAAGGGCGATCTAACTCATGGCGTCGAAGTGCGCGCCCTCGTTCCCATCGACCTCCGGCCTCCGGGACGCGCGCGCGAGCTGGGCAATCGTTTCGGCATTGTCGCGGTCGAGCTGCCGGTCGGAATCAGAAACCCGCTCTCTCGGCTTAGCGAGGTGCGCCGCCGGATGCGAGCCTTGAAGAAATCCTATGAACCCGTGGTCACGCTCGGTCTCTTCGAAGCGCTCGGCTATGGCCCGAAAATTTTGCAGGACCGGCTGTTCGACCTCCTTCTCAGCCGTGCGACGGTGGTGATGACCAATGTTCCCGGGCCGCAGCGCCCGCTCTATCTCGGCGGCGCCGAGATCGACCAGATGATGTTCTGGGTGCCGCAATCCGGCGCCATCGGCATGGGCGTCTCGCTACTTTCCTTCAACAACCACGTGCAGCTCGGCCTGATCACCGACACTGCGCTCACGCCCGAGCCCGACGAAATCATCAAACACTTCCAGCCGGAGTTCGAAAAGCTGCTCTATCACGTCCTGCTCGATGAATGGGAGGGCCACAAACCCGCCACGCCAAACGAGGTTCAAACGAAAGCCGTCCGCAAGACGCGACGCAAGCCGGCCGTCGCGCCCAAGGCCGAAACGGAAGCCGCGGCGCCGGTCACGACGCCGAAACGTCCGCGCAAGCCTGCGCCCGCCCGGCATCAAGATTTGGCTGCGCCCGCCCAGCCGGTCTCGGCGCGGCCGCGCCTCCGTCCGCGCGCCAAGATACGCGCCAAGACACGCGCCAAGACACGCACCAAGACACGCGGCTCGGCGTGAGGGCGCGGCTTTGGCGCTCGCCTTCCTGCGGCACGGCTCGAATGGCGCGCTGATCGCCCTCCTGGCCGCGCTGGCTTTCTGGCCGATGCTGGGCGGCCCGGCGCTCGGCATGTTCTGGATCGGCATGTTCTGGATCGTCTTGGGCGCCGTCCTGTTCCACGCCAGCGAATATGTCTGGCGTCGCTTCGCCTTTCACGCACCGCCAGCGCCCGGGCCCTCGGCGCTGCGCCTCCAGCGCCGTCTGCATTTTGACCATCACGCCGAGCCGAACCGCCTCGACCTGTTGTTCTTGCCGATCTGGTTCCTGGCCGCCCTGCTCGCCGCAAGCGCCGCTCTGTTCTGGCTTGTTTTTGGCGCTTACGCCGTCGCCTCGCTCGTGTTCGGCGTCGGACTCGCCATTCTTCATTACGAGTGGACCCATTACGTCGCCCATATTCCCTACCAGCCGCACACGGCCTGGGGGCGCTACATCAAGCGCTATCACCTGCGCCATCATTTCATCAGCGAGAAATCTTGGTTCGGCGTCTCCAACCCGACGTTCGACTACCTCTACGGGACGCGCCCGGCGCCGAAGACGGTCGCGAAAAGTCCCTTCGTGCGCAATCTTTTCGGCGACCGCGCAGCCGACAGACTGCAATAGTCTTCACTCTTCCAGTTCAGCCTTGGCGGCCTCGACGTCGAACCGCTCCATGGCGTCCATCGGCTTGGCTTTGGCCGCCTCCTGATAAAGCGCGGTCGCCTGTTTCAGTTTCGCCGAGCCGAACAGCATCGCCAGGGCGTTGGCGTATTCCATGCGCGCGATCGCCGAGCCGGGGTTGAGCTTCAGCGCCGCCTCAAACTGCTTGACCGCCGCGTCCTTGCTGGCGCCATAGGTCAGGCTGGCGATCATGCCGCCGATCTTGTCGACGATTTCCGCATGATAGGTTCCCAAAGCAATATGGGCGTCGGCATGGCGCGGCTCGTGTTTCAGGGCGGTCTCGAGACTGTGGCGGATCTTGCCGCCGAGCCCCTCGGCGAGCGCCTTGACCACGGAGACGCCCTGGCTGTAGCGGCCGAGCGCCTGGGCGTGAAGATAGAAGGCGTTGGCGTTGTCCGGCGCCGCCTTCTGCAGGCTTTCCGCGCGATCGGCGGCGTCCTCGAACAGCCGGGTTTTTTCCGCGAGATCATCGACGAGATAAGTCGCGTAAATATTGATCGCCTTGGCCGCAACATTGGCGCCGATCAGGCCGAGCGCGTCGGCGCCTTCCACGGCCCCGCCGAAATCGCCACGATGATAGGCGCGCCAGGCGTTCTGCAAGGCTTCGGCGCAAGCCGCCAGATCCTGGCGGGTCTTCAGTTTGGGGTGCGCGGCGATCTGCGTCTTCACATAAGCAACGCTCGGGAACGGCTCGCGATCGCCGGCGTGCAGCCGGTCCCAGTTCTTCTCCAAGGCGGCGCCGGCATAATCATAGGCCTTGTCGGCGTGAGGGAAGGCTTTCCATTTCGATTTGGACATCTCGGCCTCACATCTAGAGCCTTTTCCGTTCCTTCGGAATCGGAAGAAGTCTCTAATTCATTGTTTTAACGCATATTCTTGTCCAAAAAGTCTGCAACTTTTTGGGAATATGCTCTAGCTCAAATAACGTTGCGCCAATTCATCGAAAAGAGCTCGCTCGCGCGGCGCCAGATAGGGCGCGGCGAGCGAGATCACATGGAAAGCCCCGCGCGCCAGCGCCCGGCTCTCTTCCTTGGCGCGCGGGTTCCGGGCGAATTCGTAGGACAGCCAATAGGTCGCCAGCACGGTCATGTTCACCGCCAGGACCTCCACATCCAGCGCGCTCGCCTTCATCTCGCCCGCCCGGACCAGGCCTTCGAGAATGGCGACCGCCGTTCGCGTCTTGTGCGCGAGAATGCGCTTGAACTGGGTCTCCAGCATCCGGTGGCGCGACACGAGTTCGTTGATGTCGCGATAGAGGAAGCGATATTTGTAGATCGCCTCGAAAACCAGATGCAGGAACAGCCAGGCGTCCTCGGCATGGACCGGGCGGCTTTCGGGCGCCGCGAGCGTATTTTCGATCTCGTCGCGAAAGACGGCGAACAAAGCTTCGACGATCTTGTCCTTGGAATGATAATGATAATAGAGATTGCCCGGGCTGATGTTCATTTCGTCGGCGATGGACGTGGTGGTCACGCCCGGTTCGCCATATTCGTTGAAGAGCCGCAGGGCCGTCTCCAGAATCCTCTCACGCGTCCGCCTTTTCGGCTTTTTTTCCATGACCTGGCCCCCCGACGCCAGTCCTGTCAGCTTGATGGCGCGTCCCCGAGCTTGCGTTCCAGGACGTCGAGCGTTTCGCTGAGCTGCGTCGTGGCGAAATGCAGCCTGGGCGCGTGACGTTGCGCGACCTTGCTCTTTCTCTTGTGTCTCAGCAAGCTGCGCGAATTGTCCGCCAGAACGTCGCGGTCGATCGACACGCCGTGACGCGCGAGGATGGGCTCGAACTCCCCGGCGCGACGGCGCAATTCCTCGCGCGTGCGCTGGTAGGCGTGTTCGCAGAGGCGTCGGCGATCCGAGTAGGAAAATATGTTGGCGAAAAACATTTCGGCGTCGTCGCGCGCGGGCTCGAACAGAACCACGTCGGCGTCGGGATAGAGCCGCGCATAGCGTTCCATGCCGACCCGCATGCGCGAATGGATGATGGCGCGGAAGGTCTGCGACATGACGGTCGGCAAGCCGCGCTCCGCCAGCGAGACGCGCTTTTTGCGGTTGCGCCGCGCCGCCGCATCGGCGTCGAACGGAACCAGCGGATTGATGCAAATGAGCAGCTTCGCGCCTTCGCGCAGGGCGACCGAGGCGTGCAGAGTCTTCATCAGCGCGCCGTCGACATAGTGGCGGCCCGCGATTTCGACGGGCGGGTAAAGGCCGGGCAAGGCGGCGCTGGCTTGCACCGCGCGCGAAATCGGCACGTCGTCCCAGCCGGCGGCGCCGAAAGGCACGGCTGTGCAGCAGTCGAGATCGGTCGCGACAACGAACAGTTTCCGCTTCAGTTCGCGGAAATCATTGGTCCGTCCCTGCGCGGAAAAGAGCTGGGTCAGATAGGCGCCGACGCCCTCGTTGTCGAGAAGGCCGGCCGGCAGGGCGCTGCCGAGCTTCTGAATGGATTCGACCAGCCCGCGAGAAAACGGATGGTCCAGATAGGCCTGGGCCGCCGCGGCCGCGAGGCCTGGGAGTCCGGCGAGCCGACGCGCATATTCGCCGAGCGCGGGGCGCAGCAGGACGTCCGGCTCAAAAGGATCGTCAGCCTCCTCGCTCTCGATGAAGCTGCGATGCATGTCGCGCGGGGACAAGCCATTGGCGAGCCCCGCCGCCATGAAGGCGCCGGAGCTGACGCCGACGAAAATGTCGCAGTCGACGAAATTGAACCCCTTCAACGCCTCATCAAGCGCCGCCAGCGCGCCGATTTCGTAGATGGCGCCGAGGGGGCCGCCGCCCGCCAGCGCGACGCCCTTCAGATCGTGAGCCACGGACGCCTCCCCCTCGAAGTCATGCCCCTGGAAATCATGAGCAAAGGCGGAGCCGCCCTTCCGGGCGGACCCGCCAACAACCGACCCCCAAAGCGGCGCGCGCCGATCAGCTTACTTGGCGGCCTTCGCCG
This sequence comes from uncultured Pseudomonadota bacterium, assembly GCA_963704565.1. Classification (GTDB taxonomy): domain Bacteria; phylum Pseudomonadota; class Alphaproteobacteria; order Rhizobiales; family Beijerinckiaceae; genus Rhodoblastus. The sequence continues at coordinate 3,086,850 of OY969917.1, read as the reverse complement.
TCGCCTTGTGCGGCTCGACTTCGGCTTCGAGCTTCTTGACCTCTTGGGTCAGCTCGGTCACCCGGCGGCTCAAGTGCTCGATGTCTTTCTTGGTCGGCACGTTCAACGCATGCAGGGCGCGCCCCACGCGCTCCTCGAACACCTGCTCCAGCTTGTCCCATTGCCCGGTCGCCTGGGCCTTCACGTCTGTAAACTTCTCGTCGGCGACCTTTTTGGCCCGCCCCTGAATCGCCTCGCCATGCTTGACGAGATTTTCGAAGGTCTTGACGCCTTCCTCTTGGGCCACGGCAAATGCCCCAAGGCCGGCGAGCCAGATCTGATTGGCGGAATTCTTGATCAGCGCCGCCAGTTCGCTATCACTCTTGCCCTCGGCAAGAACTTTGAGTTTCTTGACCATTTTACTCTCCCTCCGCCCGCCGCCCGGATTCATCTTGCGGCCTCATGCTGGAAAAATAGTCGCGGTTTTTAGGTTTTTCGCCCTATTCTCCTAGGCGGCAGACTCTAATCCTAAAAGGTAGTCTAGGCTAGAAGTGGGAAACGGCCATGATCTACGTCATCACCGGCGCCAGCGGCTTCATCGGCAAGCGCCTGGCCCGTCAATTGCTCTCCCGGCCCGACGCGAAGGTTTATTTCCTCATCCGCAACGCGACGCCGGAGCGTGTCGAACGCCTGCGCGCCTTCTGGGGTGCGGACGAAAGTCGGGCCGTGGCTCTGCCGGGCGATCTCACCTTGCCCCTGTGCGGCGTTGACGCCGGCGCCATCGCAGCCCTGCGCGGCCATGTCGATCATGTCTTCCATCTGGGCGCGATCTATGACCTCGACGCCGACCCGCAACAGGAGATGCAGGTCAATATCGAGGGAACGCGCAACGCACTTGCGCTGGCCGAGGCCCTTGGCGCGCGCCGTTTCCACCTCATGAGCTCGATCGCGGCGGCTGGCCTTTATGAAGGCGTATTCCGCGAGGACATGTTCGAGGAAGCCGAAAACCTCGACCATCCCTATTACGCCAGCAAGCACGAGGCGGAAAAAGTCGTCCGGCGCGAGGCGAAAACGCCGTTCCGGATCTACCGCCCCGGCATCGTCGTCGGCGATTCCCGCACCGGCGAAATGGACAAGATCGACGGCCCCTATTATTTCTTCAAGCTGATCCAGAAGCTCCGCCGCCTGCTGCCGCCCTGGGCGCCGATGATCGGCCTCGAAGGCGGGCGGATCAATCTCGTGCCGGTCGATTTCGTCGTCGCGGCGCTCGACTGTCTCGCCCACACTGACGGCCTCGACGGGCGCTGCTTCCATCTGGTCGATCCGCAGCCGCGCCGCGTCGGCGACATTTTCGCCCTTTTCGCGGCCGCCGCCCATGCGCCGCGCGTTTCGATGCGCGTCAATGCGGCCCTGTTCAGCCTGCTGCCGCGCCCGGTCGTTCAGGCGCTGAAGTCCCTGACTCCGGTGCGGCGCATCCGCAAGGCCGTGATGAAGGATCTCGGCCTGCCGGAGGGAATACTCTCCTTCTTCAATTATCCGACCCGTTTCGACAGCCGCGAGGCGCAGGCGGTCCTCGACCCGGCCGGGATCAAGGTTCCGCCGATCGAGGATTACGCCTGGCGGCTGTGGGATTATTGGGAGCGCCATCTCGACCCCGACCTGTTCATCGACCGCAGCCTGCGCGGCCGGGTCCAGGGCAAGGTCGTGCTGGTGACCGGCGGCTCGGCGGGCATCGGCAAGGCCACGGCAATGCGTCTGGCGGAAGCCGGGGCGACCACCTTGATCGTCGGCCGTGACCGCGAAAAGCTCGACGCGACGGCGCGCGAGGCCGCCGAATGCGGCCTGACGCTTCTCCCCTACTCCACCGACATCGCCGACGGCGCCCAATGCGACGCCTTGATCGCGAAGATCGCGGAGGACCATGGCGGCGTCGAAATACTGATCAACAACGCCGGCCGGTCGATGCGGCGCGGGATCGAACATTCCTACGATCGCTTCCACGATTTCGAGCGCGCGATGCAGGTCAATTATTTCGGGGGCTTGAGGCTGACGCTCGGATTCCTGCCCGCCATGGCTCAGCGCCACAGCGGCCATGTCATCAATATTTCCTCGATCGGCGTGCTGACCAACGCGCCGCGCTTTTCGGCCTATGTCGCGTCCAAGGCCGCGATGGAGGCCTGGACCCGTTGCGCGGCGTCCGAATATCTCGACCGGGACGTGCATTTCACCACGATCAACATGCCGCTGGTGCGCACGGCGATGATCGCGCCGACCAGGCTCTACGACCACGCCCCCACGCTGACGCCGGAAGAGGCCGCGGAACTCGTCGTCGAGGCCATCGTCAAGCGTCCCTCGCGCATTGCGACGCCGCTCGGCGTGTTCGGCGAACTCGTCAATGCGATCGCCCCGCGCTTCGCTCGGATCGTGATGAACACCGCCTTCCGCATGTTCCCCGACAGCGCCACGGCCGTCGGCAAAAAGGAAAACCTTGAGGCGCCGACTGCGGACCAGATCGCTTTCACCCAGATCATGAAGGGGCTTTACCTGTGACGCGCCGCATCGGCCTGCGTCCTTCTCCTGCCCTGTCGGCGCCTTGAGCTGGCGCAGGACGGCCCCGTGTGAAAAATGCCGGTTATAAGAACGCAATGACAAGAAACAAGAAATGGGAGGCTTGGCATGGAGAGGATCTGGCTCTCGCAATATCCTGAGGGCGTCGACGCCAATGTGGACGTCCGCGCCTTTCCCTCGCTCGTCGATGTGTTCGAGGACGCCGTCGCCCGCTTCGGCAATGAAACGGCCTTCATCAGCATGGGCGCGCACGTGACTTATGCGCGGCTCGACGCGCTCGCCGGGCGCTTCGGCTCCTATCTGCAAAATGTGGCGCGGCTGCCGCGCGGCGCGCGCGTCGCGCTGATGCTGCCCAACCTGCTTCAATATCCGGTCGCCTTGTTCGGCGCCCTGCGCGCCGGCTATGTCATCGTCAATTGCAACCCGCTCTACACGCCGCGCGAACTCGAACAACAGCTGAAGGATTCGGGAGCCGAAGCGATCGTCGTGCTGGAAAATTTCGCCGCGACGGTCGCGCAGGTCGCGCCGAGGACATCCCTGCGTCAGGTCATCGTGGCGCGGGTCGGCGACTTGCTTGGCCACACGCGCGGCGCGCTGGCGAATTTGGTGATCCGCTACGTGAAGAAACTCGCGCCCCGCTGCGACATTCCCGGCGCGATTGGCTTCAATCACGCCCTGCGCCTCGGCGCGACGTCTCCTTTGCAGCGGGTTGATCTGGGGCCCGACGACCTCGCCTTCCTGCAATATACCGGCGGCACGACGGGCGTTCCCAAAGGCGTCGAGCTGACCCACGGCAACATGGTCGCCAATGTCCAGCAGGGCTATGCCTGGGTCCACCCGTTCCTCGACGACGGGCGCGAAACCATCGTCACCGCCTTGCCGCTCTATCATATTTTCGCGTTGACGGTGAGCTGCCTGCTGTTCGTGCGGATCGGCGCGGCCAATCTCCTGATCGCCAACCCGCGCGACATTCCGAATTTCGTCAAGGCGCTGTCGAAACAAAGGTTTTCCGTGATCATCGGCGTCAACACCCTGTTTAACGCCCTTCTGAACAACGCTGATTTCCGGCGCCTCGATTTCAGCGGGTTGAAGGTTTGCGTTGCCGGCGGCATGGCGCTGCATAAGGCCGTTGCCGCGAAATGGCGCGAAGTCACCGGCAGAACTTTGGTCGAGGGCTATGGACTGACCGAGACTTCGCCCGGCGCGATCCTCAACCCGCTCGATCTCGACGCCTATAACGGCGCCATTGGCCTGCCGATGCCGCAAACCGATATTTCGATCCGAGACGACGACGGAGAGGAATTGCCGATCGGCGCGGAGGGGGAATTGTGCATCAAGGGCCCGCAGGTGATGCGCGGCTATTGGCGCCGGCCCGATGAAACGGCCGAAGTCCTCACGCCGGACGGCTTCCTGCGCACCGGCGACATCGCCGTCGTCGACGAGAAAGGCTTCGTGCGCATCGTCGATCGCAAGAAGGACGTCATCATCGTCTCGGGATTCAACGTCTATCCCAATGAAATCGAGGAGGTCGTCGCGATGCATGCGAGCGTCCTCGAGGTCGGAGCGATCGGCGTGCCCGATCGCGCCTCGGGCGAGGCGGTGAAGATCGTGGTGGTCAGGAAGGACGAGACGCTGACGGAGAAAGAACTGATCGCCCATTGCCGTCTGCATCTCGTCGGCTACAAGATTCCGCGCCACGTCGAATTCCGTCGCGAGCTGCCAAAAACCAATGTCGGAAAAATCTTGCGCCGCGCCTTGCGCGAAATTTGAACCGCACCGGGTTTGCCGAAGGCGTTTTCGTTTAAATCAGGCCACCATGGCGACCTGATCGTTCAAGGCGTAATAGCGCACTTACGCCGCGTGAAGGGCGTCACGCCGAACGCTCCTTCATAAGCCGCTGATTCAATGTATATTTTCGGCGTATGACCTATATGGCGGAGGGAGCGGGATTCGAACCCGCGATACGGTTTCCCGTATACACACTTTCCAGGCGTGCGCCTTCAACCACTCGGCCACCCCTCCGTCGTCCCGGCGCAGTCTCAGAGTCCTGGCGCCGGGCGAAATCAGGCGCCTTTATAGCCGGCTGGATCGCCAAAGCAAGGCGCGGCGGCCGGCTTTTGTGAAAGTTTCACGCGACCTCTTTCGCATTGGCCTCGGGCGCCGCCGTCAGGATCACTTCCTCGCTGGTCGCCGTCACCTGCACCGCCATGCCGCAGGAGCGCGCGACCATGCCGGTGAAGAAAGGCTGGATGCCGTGGGCGTCCACCGTGCCGCTTTCCGAGCGGCCTTCGAGCAGGTCGGCGACATGGCTGGCGAGCTTGAGATTGGGGCCTTTCACCGACACGCTCATGCGGGCGTCGTCACCCTCGCCGTCGATCGTGACATTCATCACCCCGCCGCGCGGAATGCAGGCGGCGGCGATCAGGCACAGGTTCAGAGCCAGCTTGACCTTGTTTTTCGCCATGAAAACGCGCGGCGCGGTCCAGTTCAATTGCGTGCGGTCGTCGGCGAACAGGCCGCGCGCGACCTTTTCCGCGTCGCCGGTGTCGATCGCCGCGCCCGCCGAGCCGGCGGCGCCGAAAGCGAGGCGGCAGAACTGCAACCGGGCCGAGGCCGCCTTGGCGCTTTTGCGGATCAGGTCGAGCGCGAATTCGCGCATGCCCTCGTCCTTGTCCTCCTCCAGCACCTCAAGCCCGTTGACGATGGCGCCCACCGGGCTGATGACGTCATGGCACACGCGCGAAGCCACGAGAGCGGCGAGATCGAGCGAATCGAGCGCGAGAATGTTCATGGGCGGGTTCCAAATGGCGAATCAGACAGGGAAGAAAGCGCGTTCGGCGCTGACTTTAGCCCGCTTTCGCCGGAAACGAAATCCGGCGCGCGGGACTGCCGCAAGCTCGCCCAACTTGCTTAAAAAGACGTTGCCGTTCCCGAAAAATGACGCCCGCGACAAAATGCGCAGGGTCGAAACGGCGGGGCATTAGTCGAAGGATTGACCGCCCGATTATGGACTCTCCGCCCGTTCCGGCGCACTTTCGCCAAAATTCGCCGCGCGTCGCGGGCAAGAACGACAACGAGGGGGAAACATGGCGAGCCGCTATCACGAAGTCTATCAGTCCTGGCAAAAGGATCCGCTCGCCTTCTGGGCCGAGGCGGCCAAGGCCGTCGACTGGATCAAGCCGCCGCAGAAGGTCTTCGACCCCGACATGGGCGTCTATGGCCGCTGGTTCCCCGATGGGACGCTCAACACCTGCTACAACGCGCTCGACCGCCATGTGAAGAACGGCTGCGGCGAACAGGCCGCGCTGATCTACGACAGCCCGGTCACCGGCATGAAGCGGACCTACACCTACGCGCAATTGCTCGCCGAGGTGAACGCGGTCGCCTCGGTGCTCAAGGATTTCGGCGTGACCAAGGGCGACCGCGTGCTGGCCTATATGCCGATGATCCCCGAGGCCGTGATCGGCGTGCTGGCCTGCGCCCGCATCGGCGCCATTCATTCCGTGGTCTTCGGCGGCTTCGCCTCGAAAGAACTCGCGACCCGCATTAACGATTCCGAGCCCAAGGTCATCCTCACCGCCTCCTGCGGCGTCGAGCCCAACCGCGTCGTCAAATACAAGCCCTTGCTCGACGAAGCGATCGACATGGCCGCAGTCAAGCCGGAAAAGGTCTTGCTGCTCCAGCGTCCGCAGGAAAAGGCCGCGATGATCGGCGGCCGCGACTTCGACTGGGGAGACCTGGTCGTCGCGGCGCTGGCCGAGCGCCGCACCGTCGAGCCGGTGGAAATGGCGGCGACCGATCCGCTCTATATCCTCTATACGTCCGGCACCACCGGCATTCCCAAGGGCGTGGTGCGCGACAATGGCGGCCATGCGGTGGCCATGTGCTGGACGATGAAATACCTTTACGACATCAAGCCGGGCGAGGTGTTTTGGGCGGCCTCCGACGTCGGCTGGGTGGTCGGCCATTCCTATATCATCTACGCCCAGCTGCTCCATGGCGCGACCACCGTGGTCTATGAGGGCAAGCCGGTCGGCACGCCCGACGCCGGCGCCTTCTGGCGGATGATCGAGGAATACAAGATCTCGGCGCTGTTCACCGCGCCGACCGCCTTCCGCGCCGTGCGCAAGGAAGATCCGAACGCCGAACATGTGAAGAAATACAATCTGAAGAGCTTCCGCACCCTGTTCCTCGCCGGCGAACGCGCCGACCCGGAGACCGTCGCCTGGGCGGAACAGGTGCTCAACGTCCCGGTCATCGACCATTGGTGGCAGACCGAAACCGCTTGGGGCATCGCCGGCAA